>NZ_LSJY01000202.1 GCF_001556865.1 Sphingobium sp. CCH11-B1
CCCGCACTCCGCTAATTTACGCCGCGACCTGTGCCAAATGTTCTGACGACGGACAGTCCTGGTCGAACAGAACGACAGCGGCGGCGGCATTGCTTGCGGCGGGAACAAGGTCGGTGGTTGCCACGGTCAAAAGCCTTTCGGGTTGGGGCAGGCGATCAAAAGCGCGCCGCCGATGGTGATGATTGCGATGACGACTGCGAGCATCTGCGAAAGCGTCAGGAGGCGGGGATCGCGGTCTTGTGCTACGCCCTGCTCAAGGGATTGGGTGGCGGTCATGAAACCCTCCGTTCGTAGAGGATGCCCGCCAGCATCTCGTCGGCGGTATCGATTTCTGGCAAAAGCCGCGCGATTTCCGGCAGCTTGTCGTCAGACGTAGAATGGTCACGAACGACATCGGCTATGAGATCGTAAGCCTCAGCTAGGCGCTGATCGGTCCACGTTGTGTAGTGGCGCGCAGCCATTACGCCGCCCTCCTCTGGTTTGCATGGAAGTCCACAGAGCGAATGAGGTCATCCAGGCGAGGTCCGCGACCGTTCGCGCCCATCATGCCGAGAGCCGTCACGCCGCCGTTGTCGGGCTGCGAGAGATACCATTCGGCTTTTGCGCGATGGCTGACGAGGCCGTCATAATAGGCCCGCGCCGTGAAGGGCTTGATCCAGCGGCGGTTGCGTTCCAGCCTGTCCAGAGCCGCGTCGATGCGCGCGATCTGGTCGCGCAACAGAATGCCCGCGCGACGGTCGCAGTCGGCGTGATACTCTGCGCTGGTGGAAAAGTCGGAGCGGAGCATTATGCCTGCTCCCCGAGGGATTTGGCGATGGCGGCGCGAACATTGGCAAGCTGTTCGCGATGCGTCATCGCGTCCACATCATGCATCGACGCAAATTCTTCTTCTGAGACATCAAGCCAGTGCTCAACCTTGCGTAAGGCATCGAGCATCGCGGTTGCAGCAAGAGTGATAGACAAGTCAGGCTTGGAAAAGCCGAATACCTCTCCCACGGTATGCGCTGGTCCGTCGCCATAGCTGTTAATTCCGGCACATAGGCCGTGCCCCACCTTGCCGTCTGCGCGACGGATGGTCGAAAATATCGTCCAAGGCCCCGGCGTTCCTTTGAAATCAGACATATCCAATCTCCAAACTCGTCATCCTCGCCCCGGCGAACCGGGGTTGGGGGATGGGCCTCAGGCTGCGGGAACCAGCTTGCCGTTTTTGGCGACAAGCCATGTGTCGGCGGGGGTGCCATCGCGGCCAGCGATGCCGGCGGCGACAGAGACGATCTCATATTTGTTGTTGCGCTCGACGGCGAAGATCGCGTTTCCTTCTGCGCCCTTTACCTTGCCTTCAAAGCCAGAGGCCATCGCAGCGCCACGGGTTCCGGTGCTGGACGCAGCGCCACGGGTTCCGGTGCTGGACGCAGCGCCACGGGTTCCGGTGCTGGACGCAGCGCCATAGTCTCCGGTGCTGGACGCAGCGCCATAGTCTCCGGTCACATGGCTTTCGTCGGACTTGATTGCTCGCGACCAGACATAATCCCATGCGCGCTTAATCAGGTCATGGATGCTGATTTCGACGCCGATCGTGATAACGGCGGAGGCAAGCTTGATGTTGTCGTCGCTATGGGTTGCGCCAGACTGCTGAACCTCGAAATAGCGCGATCCAGCGGGCGGGTAATAGCTGAACACCTCGAAGGGGTGCGCTTCGGTAGTGCAGGCGTGGAATCCGTTCTCGCAAGCGCGGATCACGCCTTTGTGCGTGTAGGTTTTGCCCGCCTCGAACTGATAGCCGCGACACTGGAGGTTTTGATCGAAACCCTTGATCGAGTGAACGACCGCGCCTTCTGCCGCAGTATCGGTTTTCTTCTTCGCCATCTGTCCAATCTCCTGCGGGTGGTCCCGGTGTGAGATTGGGTATGGGACATTTTGTCCCGTTCGTCAAGGACAATTTGTCTCTTTATTTTTCACGGCGGAAGCGACCGTTTGTCGCCACTAAAAACCGAATCGCACCTCGCCTATCGCGAAGCTACGTGCTATGCGGGGCTGTAGGAAAGGACTCGTTTCCGATTGCGATTATCGTAAAATTCGTGTACGCATATTGCGTCCGTAGCGCGAAGTCTCAGGAGATGTCCCGATCCTCGCAAAAGCGATAGCGCTACGGGCCGCGTCACCCTTTGGGCGTGACATTCCAGATATTGAGGCGGTAGTCTTTAGGGCCAGAGTTCCCATTAAGGTCTGGCCATTTGGTTTTTCCCAGCACGTAGGCCGCAAGTTCAGCCTTGGTGGCATTAAGCGCCCGCTCGTTTTTCAATGCCGCGAGAGCGCCCAACGGAACGTCGAGCAATTGCAGCAGCGGCTCGCGACGTGAATCTCTAGTCTCCAACACTGGAACGCAGTTTGGCCGGGTGCGCTTCGTGGTGTAGCCCGCCGCGCATAGCTGGTTCCGCATAGACGGGAGATAGCTGGTGCAGTCGCCATGATCCGGGTGAATGTGAATCGGCACTTTTGGTCCATAGAAGGCTACAGGCCGGTGTAGCAGCATCTGCCAATACATCTTGCTGACGGTATCAGTCCGTCCCCGATCACCACTTTCCTTGTGCCTGTATTCCGAAAAAGGAGCAAACCGGATGTGAAAATGCGCCTGCCGATCCTCGATTAGGCCGAATAGATAGTCCACATACCGCATGTGGACGGAGACTCTACGCTTCTTTGCGGTGGACCATTTAACCTCGGAAACTACACCGCACTCTTGATTGATGCGCTTAAGATCGGCGGATATTTCAGCCACACGCCGCTTCGTTACAGCCAGTCCACCGATGGCCATGTAGGCATCGTCTACCTGGCTGCTTTCATCGCAGAAATACAGGACGGTATTCGCCAAGGAGCTAGCCAGCCACCCGGCAGTAGATCGCCAGCTTGACGGTCATCCGTTGGCAGCGGTGCGCACGAGCCGCCTCGGCCCCCTCGCCACCGCTTCATCCTTGCCGGTCAAAATATAGGACACGCTCCTATCGACCACCATCGCAAACCTAGGGATTAGGTAGGGCGGCAAAGGTGATCGCGTTTCATACTTCTTGTAGCGATCCAGCGGCACGCCGATGGCAGTAGCCATTTGCGCCTGCGTCCATTCACGCTCCACGCGAAGGCGCGCAGTGCGAGCGCACAGCATGTCGTTGAACTGAGCTTCTTCAGGCCACTGGGTCATGAGACGATTATGCCCGCTACGCAGCGACAAATCGCTCGACACGTTGTCCTTGACATAGGGGACAATTTGTCCCATTAAATCCTCATGCCAAACGAACGCATCACATGGGCGCTTGTGGACCGCGAGGCTGAAGCCCTTGCCGTCACGAGCGAGGCTCGTCGCAAATGGAGACAGGCAGGACGTGGAGTGCCGCTGGCATGGCGCGTCAGGATCGCGGAAAGGCTTGCCTCCCGTGGGGTGTTTGTCGCCCTGACCGACTTTGACGCTCTACCCGCCAGTCCGGGGAGGGTTGCGGCATGATCTATTTCATCCTGTCTCCCTCGAATGCGCTGGTGAAGATCGGCTACAGCAAAGAGCCGCGCCGTCGCTTCGCCGGTCTTCAAGCGGCTTGCCCTGTAGATCTTGCTTATCTTGGGGAAGTGGCGGGTGGAAGCGAGCTTGAGCGCAAGCTGCACACGTATTTTTTCGGCTTCCATTCGCGCAACGAGTGGTTCCATTTCAAGGGATCGCTCGCTCAAGAGGTGGTGGCGATAATCGCCGGCAATTTTGATTATGCCCGCCTCCCCGAGAAGGGTGTTCGCTCTTGGGCGCTCGTTGAGCGCGCTTCGGGCAATCCGGTCTGTTCCAATGGCCGTAAGCGCAGGGCTTTTGAAATCCCTGCGACCCCCAAAGAACGGGGAGCGGCCTCCCTATGAGCTATGTCATCGGTCATGGGCATGCCCGCGCCTGCAACTGCGTTGGCCCGCAGAATGGCGATCCCGTCTGTCCGTGCGCGATGCCCGCGTATCGCGAGCGCCAGCTTGGCGAGCGGGCGCTGGAGTTCATTCGCAAGCAGGGCCTTGAGAAAGAGATTTCTCATGAGACGCCTGCGCAGAAGGCGAAGCGCATCGGCGTTCCGCTGATCCCGGCGAGACCCAAGCCGCAACAGCCCGCTTTCGATCCTGTCATCAGCGTCTGCGGTGCCTGTGGAATGGAGATGCGCAAGGTCATGGGATACGCCTGTCCTCGCTCTGATTGCCCCTGCTTTCCGCAGGTGACGGCATGACCACCTCCCCCCTCACCGAATTGCAGCGGCTTGGTCAGGAGTGGGAAGATCCTTGCCCGACTTGCTGCGGCAACGGCGAGATCATCACGGACTGGAACCGGTATCTCCACTCCTTCCCCGACGACAAGGGCGACGAAGCTGTTGCTGACTGCCCGGATTGCGACGGGACCGGCCCCATCCCCAGCACAGAAAGGCGGTAGGTGGTGGGAGCAGAACGCATCCGTTTCGCCAATGGCGAGCTTGACGATGTGGCGTCCGTCCTCGTCAACACCAGCGAACATGCCGGGCAGTATCTTGCCCAGGCTCCGGCCATTGCCGTTCTCGCCTGCGGGAAGTTCTCGACCAATATCACTTATGGCGAGCTTGATCGCTTTTCCGGGATCGTCGGCCGCAATCCTCGCTTGAAGGACTTGCTGGCCGAGTATGGTGCGCCAGCCCAATTGCGGAAGATCCCGGCGCACACGCTGCGCCCTCGTCATCGTAATGCCCTTATTGCTCTGTCCCGACTTGACGCTTCCACGCTGTCGCAAATCATTCCGACCGACAGCCATGGCGTTTGGCTGGACGCGATCGATAAATGGCTGCGCCTCATGCCCAGCGGCAAGAAAGCGCAATCCCGGTTCAGCGTCGAATGGGTCGCCCGCCGCCTTTCCGAAAACATGTCGCGCTTCGAAGAGGTCGATACGATCATTGACTGGATCGGTCGCGGCAAAGGTCTGCTGAACGAAAAATGGACGTGGGAACGCGCCCTGGCGGAAGTGGAGGCATGGCACCGCTCCCTTCGCGATGAAGCCGCGCTTAAGCGCCTTGCCGCCGCCGAACGGGAGCGGGCCAGCTTCGACACGGTGATTTGTAAGGCTCCGCTGCCCGATGAAGCCACTGTCGCCGGGTATGATTTCGTGATGCTCCGGTCTCTGCGCAAGCTGCGCGAAGAGGGGCAAGTGATGCACCATTGCGTTGCGTCTTATGCCAACGATGTTCGCAAAGGGCGCTGCTCGATAGCCTCCATCCGCAAGGGCGGCGTTCACATCGCCACGCTGGAAATCTCTGCGAAAGGGGTTTCTCAGCAGCTCAAAGCGCACTGCAATCGCGCCGTCGAAGCTCCGGTTCGACAGGCCGTCGATGAGTATCTCCTTCGCCACTGGCGGCCAGAGGAGCGCGCCTAGATGTCGAACCACACCCTCAGCAATGGGGCCGATAGGGCGGGCGTGGTCGCTGAACTGCGCCGGGTAGCTGCCCTGTTCCAGCTCCGCGCTGTCTGCGCTGCCATGGAAATTCCCTTCCACGCCCTCCCCACCAGCGAAGGCGCATCCCCTTCCGGGGCGCAGATCGATGTTTCCAACCTTGTTCATGAGGGTTGATATGACGCAACGCACAATCAACGTCCTGCGCGTTAATGAGGTCGAAGAACGAGAGGAATACCGTTCGGCGGTCGCTGAAATCCTGCGCAACGTCCAGAACGACTATGGCGTGACGCTGCTTGAGATAGCCGAAACGATCGGCGTTTCTCTTGGCACGATCAGCAATGCGGCCAACAAGAAGGCCGACCTTAGCGCCACCTTTCTCCAGCGGATCGGCCGGGCCTACGCTCCTACCGAGCTGGACCCCTATTACCGGCTCTCGGGCGGTCGCGCCGTTGCACGTGCGAACGAAACGGACGGCGACATCATGCCGCTGTTGCTCCGCACTGGAGCGCAGATTGCCACCGCTCGCTGCCCGTCATCCCCTGGCGGCGTCTCCGAAGTCCTGCGCGAACGTCTGGGCTACCTGCCCGACCTCCGCCGCCTGCGTCGTGAGACTGACGCCCTGATCGCCCTCATTGAAGCGGAAAGGGATGCAGCATGACCTTCCCCCAATATCTCTCCATGCTTGCCGCTCACGCCCCTTTCTGGGTCGGCACCTACTTCGCCTGCGTCTTTGCGATCGGTGCCTATTACACCGGCAAGACCGCTCTCAAGGCTCCCCGGCCATGAAGCACGAACTCTTCACCACCCTGGAGCCGACCCGTCAGGAGCGCAAGCAACAGGTGCGCAACATCCTCGCCCGCCCTGAGAATGAGCGGCTGTGTGAGGCGCTTAAGGAATATCTGGATGAGCGGAGGGTGAAGTGACCTACCAGCGCAAGGAAATCATCGGGAAGGCGACCCTGTATTTGGGGGATTGCCTTGAGGTGATGCGGACGCTCGCGCCCGTCGACCAGATCATCGCCGACCCGCCATATGAGGCAGCGCTGCACAATGCGCGCGCCCACCAGTCGAAGTTGCGCAAGGATGGTGGCCCTGAACTTCAGGAAATCAACTTTGAAGCGATTGACGAGATCCGGGATGAATACGTCGCGGCGGCATCAGCGCTCTGCAACGGTTGGTTCATCGCGTTCTGCACACTAGAGGGCGTTCGTCCTTGGGCGGAAGCCATCAATGCCTCGCCTATGAAATACAAGCGCTCGTGCGTCTGGGTGAAGCCTGATTCCACGCCGCAGTTGAATGGGCAAGGGCCAGCCCAAGGCGCTGAGGCGGTCGCGGTAGCCTGGAATGGGCAAGGCCATGCCAAATGGAACGCTGGCGGCAAGCGCGGTGTCTATACGCACCTCGTCAACAATGCCGAACGCACAGGGAAGCACCCTACCGAAAAGCCCCGCCGGCTGATGAGTGAGATCATCGCTGACTTCACCATGCCGGGCCAATCTATTCTCGATCCTTTCATGGGCAGCGGCACGACTGGCGTTGCTGCCGTCATAGCTGGCCGAGCATTTATCGGCGTTGAGCGGAACCCCGAATATTTTGATCTGGCCTGCCAGCGCCTGCGCGACGCCCAGCGCCAACATGACCTCTTCCTCGGGGAGGCCGCAGCATGAAACAGCCCCTCACCCAACAGCAAGCCATGGACGAGGCTGTCAGGAAGGCGCGGCGGGACAAGATCACCGCCAAGGAGCGCGACATGATCGTGTCCCAACTGCGGACGCTTCCCCTGCCTGAGGTCCATCGGAACACGCGCCGGTCATATCTATGCCTGGGCAAGATCGCGGAGGCGAACGGGCTGTGACAGTCACCCTCCGACCATATCAAGCCGCCCTGCTCGACGGCGCACGCCAAGGCTTTCGCGAGCGCAAGCGCGCAATCCTGCTCCAGCTACCGACAGGCGGCGGCAAGACGGTATCCGGGTCGAAGATGATCGAAGGATCGTCCGCCAAGGGCCTGGTATGCTGGTGGCTTGCGCATCGACGGGAATTGATAGGCCAGACTTCCAAGACGTTCGCCGCGATGGGCATTCAGCACGGCATCATCGCCGGCGGGCATTCGTCCGATCCGCACAAGCGCGTCCAAATCGGCAGCATTCAGACTGTCGCGCGCCGCTTGGACGATCTGGCCCCGCCCGACCTCATCATTTTTGACGAGTGCCATCACCTTGGCGCAAGCCAGTGGCAGAAGATTTTCGACGCCTTCCCCAACGCCAAGATCATCGGCCTTACCGCGACGCCGTGGCGCTTGGACGGCAAGGGCCTGGGCCAGTGGTTCGAGGAAATGGTCAACGGCCCGACCGTGGCGGAGTTGATCGCAGAGGGTAGCCTGTCCCACTATCGGCTGTTCGCCCCGACGCAAATCGACACCAGCACGATCAAGATGCAGGCCGGCGACTTCAAAAAGGATGACCTCGCCAAGCTGATGGATAAGCCGACGATCGTCGGTGACGCGGTGAAGCACTATCTCAAGTTGTGTCGTGGCAAGCGCGCTGTCGCCTTCGCGGTGAACGTTGAACACAGCCAGCGCATCGCGCAGCAGTTCAACGCCAACGGCATCCCTGCTGAGCATGTCGACGGCACTATGGACGCTGGTTCTCGTGACGGCGCTATCCAGCGCTTCATCGCCGGCGACACGCTCGTCCTGACTAATTGCGAGCTGTTTGGCGAGGGATTCGATGTTCCCGCGATCGAGGCGGTCATTCTGCTGCGCCCGACCAAGTCTCTGTCCCTGCACCTTCAGCAGGTCGGCCGCGCTCTTCGCCCCGCACCGGGCAAGTCCGAGGCAATTATTCTGGACCACGCCGGCAACAGCATGATCCATGGCCTACCTGACGATGACCGGGAATGGACGCTGGAGGATCGCGAGAAGAAGAAGAAGGACGACAAGGTTTCGTCCCCCATCAAGACCTGCATGGAATGCTTCCATGTGTATCGGCCGGCGCCGAAGTGTCCGCAATGCGGGCATCAGCCTGTCGGGCAGGCACGCGAGATCGAACAGCGCGACGGTGAATTGGCGGAGGTTGACGTCGCCGCCAAGCGCAAGGAGCAAAGGCGTGAGGTCGGGAACGCCCGAACCCGCGAGGACTTGGAGAGAATTGCTCGCGAGCGCGGATACAAGCCGGGCTGGGTAAACGCGATCATGAACGCGCGGCAGACTGGCGGCTTTGCCGGGAGGCGGTACGCATGATTGGCGAGCGCTTCGGGAACTGGACCGTCATTTCTACGGACAGCGCAAATCGCGCCAACGGCTACAAGGTCGATTGTCGATGCGATTGTGGGACTAAACGCGCCACCAGCGCCAAATATCTCCGCAACGGAAAGAGCAAAAGCTGCGGTTGCGACGGAGTGTATGTCGGCGCGCTGCTCGACTGCGGCACCGTTCTGGCGATCAGCCAAAAAGCCCGCCGTAAGCCGCGAGTACTGACAGTCCGATGCAAATGCGGCGAAGAGTTTTCGAGCCGTCTAGAGGGGCGCTCAGTTCGCGGCGGCTGCCCCTCTTGCCGCGTTCACCACTTCAAGCACGGCGAATCCGCAGCCCTTTGTGACACCAAGGAATATCGCACCTGGAAGGGCATGCGCTGGCGTTGCGGTCCAAATGGGCTGGCTGATTATGCCGGCCGCGGCATATCAGTGTGCGAGCGCTGGTCTGACTATACCGTTTTCCTCGCAGATATGGGGCGTGCGCCGTCGCCAGCCCATTCGATTGATCGCGTCGACGTGAACGGGAACTATGAACCGGGCAACTGTCGATGGGCCACTGCCACGGAGCAAATGAATAACCGCCGCCCATCCTCCGAATGGAGGGCGCGAGCATGAGCGCCGCCCACACCGACCTAGTCAACCAGATCCGGCTCTACCTGTCGGACATCGGCGCCATGTCGATCCCGGTCGACACGCCTGGTCTGCTCTACACCCGCGATGGACGGCCGGCAAAATTCGGCACCAAGGGCGCGCTCGACATCGCAGCGACCGTGAAGGGCCGCGCCGTCTGGATCGATGCGAAGACCGGCCGAGATAGGCTGAAGCCAGAACAGATGAAATTCTGCGCAGCCCAGGAAAAAGCTGGAGGCATCGCCTTCGCCGCCTGGTCCGTTGCCGACGTCGCTACCCGCCTCAAGCTGGAGGGCCTCGCATGAGGCACCGCGACATCATAGACGTGGCGCACCCCTTCCGCCCATTCGCCCAGGCTATCGTCAACTCGCATGAGGAGATTGTCGAGGGCTATCTCAAGCGCCGCGCCCTTTCCGACGCGGCCAGCTTCCAGCGCGAGTTAATCGACGCAGTGGACGCCATGAGCAGCGACACTATCGGGGCCGCATGGCGCAAGGCCCATCGCCTGCAACTGTTTCGCAATCCGGCAAAGGCGACAGCATGGAAGGCCCGCGCCATCAGCCTTGACCCGACCGATCCGCACATGAGTATAGCCCTCGCCAGCTTCGCGCCGATGCAGGTTGACGGAAAATGGCACCTCGCCATCCCACTACCCATCCCGTGTCCGCTTGGGGCCAAATCCATTGAACCAGACGACATCGTTCTGATCGAGCCAGCCACCGGCAACGCCCGTCTCTACAGCGGCGATACGGACACGCTTATCAGCGCCGACAAGCCCGACAGCTTTACCGCCATGGCTGACGCCAAGGTGTGGGCGCGCGAGATCGCAGCCAGCGCTGTCGAATGGTTCTACCGCCGCTGTGACGCCGCCAAGATCGCCAACGTGGCGCCAACCTGGTCAGGCTTGCCATCATCGGCGCTCGCGATCGGGAATCCTGGCAAGATCATCTGGCCGCATGTCACGGCCATCACTGCAGGCGCAGGCATCGACGCCGCGCAACTCAAGAAAACGATCTTCCGCCAGGCGCGCATCACGCATGTCGAAAGTCCGATGCAGATTGTGAGGGCGGCATGATGGCTGACGTCATCGATCTGAACGCCTGGAGGCACAACCTCCAGATGGGCGACAAAGGCCCAAAGCGGAACCTTACGAATACGATCGCGCATCTGCGCGGCCTTCAAGGGCTGGGGAAAAGTCTGCGCTTCAACGAAATGACGCAGGCCATCGAGTGGAATGGCAAGCCGATCGAAGATCCTGACGTGGTCGACATTCGGCTCATCATCGAGCGCAACAATTATCAACCGCAGGACCGCGACATCCGCCCGGCTATCGACCGCGTGTGCCGTGAAAACCGCTACAACCCGGTCACGGATTATCTAAACAGCCTGAAATGGGATGGAACCCCGCGGCTGGAGCGATGGATGCCGCACCTGTTGGGCGCGCCCGCCAGCGACTTCGTGAAGTTGGTCGGCCCCAAGGTGCTGATCAGCGCCGTTGCCCGCGCTTACGAACCGGGGTGCAAGGTCGACACGATCATGGTCCTGGAGGGCGAGCAGGGCCTGAAAAAGTCCAGCGCCATCGCCGCCCTTTTTGGCGAGGAATATACTGCCGAGTCCGTGAGCCTGTTCGACCAGCACAACAAGATGGTCATGCAAATGATGGGCGCGTGGTGCGTCGAGCTGGCAGAGTTCGTGGCGGTCGTCCGCAAGGAGCAAGGCGCTGTCAAGGGCCTCATCTCTATGCGCTCCGATCGCGTGGTCCTGCCCTATGCCAAGATGGCAAGCACCCATCCCCGGCGCTGCATTTTCTTCGGAACGATCAATCCCGACAGCATGGGCTATCTGACCGACAGCACCGGCAACCGCCGTTATTGGCCTGTCACCGTTACCCGCATTGACATCGAGGGCATCCTGAAAAGCCGTGACCAGCTTTGGGCAGAGGCCGTGCATCGCTTCCGCCAGGGCGAGCGCTGGTGGCTTGAGGATGATGAAAACAAGGTTGCCACCGTCGAGCAGGTCGAGCGTGAAGAAGAGGATGCCTGGACGCCGATCCTTAAGGAAAAGCTGGTCGGCAAAGCCGTCATCACGACGAACGACGCGCTAACCGAACTTGGTATTCCGCACGAACGGAAGGACAAGCGCGCGCAGATGCGGGCCGCCACAGCGCTCGTCCAGATCGGCTATGAACGCTTCAAGGTGCGTCCTGCACCGGGGGCTAAACCTATATGGGCATGGAGGCGCAAGGAATGATGGCCGTTCCCTCCCCCCTGTTCCCACTGCGCCCTTGTTCCCACCTCAAGGCGGGAACATGCGCCAAAATTTTGCGTGTTTTTGTTGCCCACCTCACCTGTTCCCGCCGTGTTCCGACCCATTTTGAGGGGGTAGGAACGAGGTGGGAACGTAAGGTTTTCTGCGGCTCTTGCTCTATTTGTTCCCTCCTTTTTCTAAAGAAAGAAAGAAATAGGGAGAGTGGTAAAAACCTGGGTTTCGCGTGCGCGCGAGGAGGTGGGATCAATGGGTAATCTCACCGCCTTCATCTGCTGGCTGCTCAAGTCGCCGCGTTCGAAACGTGACGCCGGCCTTGAAGCGCGCAGGCTCAAGATCCGGCTCGATTGGGCGGAATTCTACTTCAACACGATCGGGAGGATGGGATGAGCACTGACACGACCCGGCCCACCACACAGCAGCAGGGGGAGTAGGGGGATGGGCAAGCACATCACCATCGACACGGAGATCAAGCGCCCATGGCAGGTGGCAGTGTGCCCCGTGGATTTTGCCGAAACTTTCATCCGCGAAGGCTGGCGTGGCGTCGAAGCGAAATACGGATTCCACACCCGCACGAACAAGCGCTGCATCGATGAGGCTGGAGGAGAGGCCCTGATACAGCAACGCCGCGAATATCTCGCCAAGGTTCGCAGGCTGCGCAAAAGCATCCAGCATCGCCACCAAGTCACCGAGCCTGCCCAGATTGTCCCTGAAAGCGTCCGTAGCGCGATTGCCTACATGCGCGGCAGGGAGGGTGGTTCGTGGCTTATCACCGCAACCGGCGCTGGTGATTTCTTCTTCGGGGCCATCCGACTGACTGGAGATGAGATCGTGGAACGGGCCAAGCGGAAGGGATGGACCCATGTTTAAGGCTAACCCTGTCGGCCGCCCCAGCAAGTACAAGGATGCCTACTGCGGCGAGGTGGTGACGCACATGACGGAAGGTGCCAGCCTGACTTCATTCGCTGCTGAGATCGGCGTTTCGCGGGCGACCATCAACGTGTGGATGGAAGAACACCCGGAATTTTTAGAAGCCGTTGGTAAGGCGAAGGCAAAATGCGCCTCTTGGTGGGAGAAGCAAGGGCGTCGGATTGCGCTGGAAGGTGGCGGCCCAGGCTCCAGCACCCTCGCCATCTTTGGCATGAAAAACATGGGCGGCGACGACTGGACCGACAAGCAGGAAGTGGACCACCGTAGTTCCGATGGCAGCATGACCCCGCAACCGCCGATCTACAACATCACCGACAAGTGAACCGCGAATTCATAGATATATTCCCTGCGTATAGGGACTATCTGCAACCTGCTCGTTTTAAGGTTGCATATGGCGGTCGTGGCAGCGCAAAAACGCGGACATTTTGCACCGTCTTAACAAGCAACGTGCTTTACCATGGATGGCGGGTCGTTTGTTTCCGCGAAATCATGGAGAGCATCGCGGATAGCGTCTATCAGGAGTTCGTGGCCGAGATCGAGCGCCGCAACCTTGATGACCAGTTCGAGATATTGAAAACCGAAATCAAGTGCCGGTCTGGCGGTTGCATCCGCTTCTCAGGCATTAAGGCCAGCGCGACTAGGCTGAACACGCAGAAGCTTAAAGGATTTTCGGACTTCGACGCGGCATGGCTGGAGGAAGCAAATCCGGTTACGGCCGAAAGCTGGAATGCGCTCATCCCGACCATGCGCAAGAGCGGGTCGGAAATTTGGGTATCGTTCAACCCTGAGAACCCGCTGGAAGAAACCTATCAGCGGTTCGTGGCTGATCCGAGCTATCCGGCTGAGAAGGACGGACGCCCCTATTGCATCGTCAAAAAGATCAACTTCACGGACAATCCGCGCTTCCCGCGCGAGCTGGCCGACGATGCGGAGTTGATGCGCCAGACGGACCCTGAGCTATACCGGCATGTCTATCTGGGCGAGCCGGTCGCCAACAATGCCTTGTCGATCATCAAGCCCATGTGGATTGAGGCAGCGATAGACGCGCATCTTCAAATCGAAGGCTTCCCCATGGGTGGCGGAAAAATCGGCGGCATGGACGTGTCAGGAGGCGTGGAAGGCGATGTGGCCGCACCCAAGGCGAACGACCCAAACGCGATGGCTTGGCGCTATGGCTGCGTCCTCTCCGGCTTGGAGGAATGGCAGGACGAGAACCCGAACGCCGCAGCAGCCTACGCCTACAGCATTGTGCGGCGAGAGGGCATTGACACCCTGCATGTCGATGACATTGGCGTCGGCGCGTCGGTTCCCGGCGAACTGCGTCGGCTGCAAAAGGAGGCAAAGGCCAGCAGCGCCGCATTTGCAGGCTGGACCGCCTCCGAGAGCCCCACGAACGCCGACAAGGAGTACCAGCCCGGCAAGACGCATGGCGATATGTTCGCCAATCTCAAGGCGCAAGGCTGGGGGCTGTTAGGAGATCGGTTTCGGAACACATGGCAGGCGCGCAATGGACTGCCCTATGATGCGGACAAGCTCATCTCCATTCCTTCCGGGCTACCATTACGCGAGAAGTTGCAAGGCGAATTATCCCAGCCTCGCCGTGAGAGCGTGAACGGGCGCATGAAGGTGGAGAGCAAGAGGTCGTTAAAGAAGCGCGGCATTCCATCGCATAACTTGGCCGACGCGGTTGTCATGGCCTTTTCCGAGCCAGAGCGGAGGGTGACACGCTTCAGCGTCCTATAGGCTGGCGTCCGTAGCAATCCCCGGACCTTCTCCGCACCGTCTCCCCATGTCTGGCCGCATCAGCAAAGTCACCCCTAAGCCGGGATTTGTGTTCGACGGTCGGGACGTAATCCCCGCCCCTGCCAACGTCGTTCCGATCAGCCGCAGCTTTGCGCTCGACGGCGCGCTGGCCAACATCATGTCGGGGCGCGGCACATCCGTGGATAAGTCCAGCTATAATCACTGGACCTTCATGCCGCAGAACCCGCAGCAGATCGAAGCGGCGTACCGGGGCAACTGGCTGGTCCGCAAGATCGTGGACATTCCGTGTCAGGACATGACCCGCGCCGGGCGTGATTGGGATGCTGAAGATGACCAGATCGCAGCGATTGAGGCAGAGGAAAAGCGGCTCGGCTATTGGGCCAAGGTCTATCAGGCGCTCACGCTAGGCCGCTTGGGCGGCGGCGCAATCCTCATCGGCATGAAGGATGGGCGGCCTGATCTCCCCCTGCCCGCCAATGTCGGCCCGAATGCGGTTGATTATCTCGTCGTCCTGTCCCGCCACCAGCTTCAGCTTGGCGACATGGAGACGGACCCCGCCTCCCCTATGTTTGGCGAACCGCGCTGGTTCCGCCTTGCTGGTGGGCGCAACAACATCGACATTCACCCTTCGCGCGTCATCCCGTTCAAGGGCCTGCCTGCGCCCGGTCTCTATGCCACGAACGCAGAGGATCAATATTGGGGCGATTCCATCATCCAGACGGTGGATGATGCGATCAAACAGGCCGTCACTGCAACACAGGGTTTCGCCAGCCTGATCGATGAGGCGAAGGTGGACGTGTTCACCATGCCGGGCATGTATGAGACGCTTGCCCAGCCTGGCGGTGAGGCGAAGTTCATGGCGGCGCTTCAGGCATCCGCGATGGGCAAGAGCAACTACCGCATGCTCGCGCTTGGTGAAGGCGAGACATGGGAGACGCGGCAGATCGCATGGGCGGGGATGCCCGATGTCATCAAGACCTATCTTTCGATCGTCGCGGGTGCTGCTGACATTCCCGCTACCCGGCTGCTGGGGAAATCGCCGGATGGGATGAACAGCACCGGCTCGTCCGATGAGCGCAACTATCTAGCCATGATTGCGGCCAAGCAGCACATGGACCTGCGCCCGCCTCTGGAGCGGCTTGACGCGGTGGTCCTGCCATCCGCTGGCGTGAAGGCTGATTTGCCATGGACGTTCACGCCGATCAGCACGCTTAGCGAGACTGAGGCGGCCGACATCGAGCTCAAGGAAGCACAGGCGCTGGAAAAGCTGGTGGGCCTTGCTGTCGTTCCTGAAACCGCGATGGCGAAGACGATCCAAAACCGCTTGATCGAGACGGGAAGATTCCCCGGCCTCAAGAAATTGATCGAGGAAGCCGAAGCTGCTGGCGAGGGGCTTCCTGACGACGAATCCGAACTGGGGATCATGCCCCTCGGAGAGAATGGAGGTGGTCAAATATCTCGCGTGCCGGGCGGTGAGTCTGGAAGTGGCGAGCCGCCCCGCCGTGCTGCGAATGACAAGAAGGCGGATGCCAGCGAGGGCGAGTGATGCCCTACGACCTTCCATCCATTGTTAAGCGAACAGGCCGCAGGAGAGATGTGACCCTGCGCCCCATCATCCCCACCGCCAGCCAAGCGATCGATCTGGCCGCGATCTACGCCCCCGCATGGCGCATATGGGCCGAGAGCGTAGACCGCATCCTCGCCGCCTATGATCCGCAGCCCCTGCCGACATCCGACAGCCTGACGCTCGACACCGCTGACCAGGTGCAGGCCGCCATCACCAGCGTGGCAAACGAGTTCCTGACGATTCTGACGGCGCGGATCAGCCCGGCGCTGAGGAATTGGTGTATAAGGGTAGAATCCTGGCACCGCGATAAATTCACCGCTAGCGTGAAGGCTGGGACCGGTCTGGATGTGGCGATGCTGCTCGGTCCCTCAGATGCGAATGACACGCTTGAGGTATTCATGGCACGCAACACTGCCTTGATCCGCAACGTGAGTGACCAGACACAGGCGCGGGTGGCTGACGCCGTTTTTCGCGGATACCAGGACCGGAGGCCGATCCGTGAGGTTGCTAAAGAACTTAGTGAAGCAACCACGCTGGGTCGCGACCGTGCACGTCGCATCGCGCAGGATCAAACTCAGAAGGTTAGCGCTGCGCTCGACCGCACTAGACAGCAGGACGCAGGGATAAGCCAATTCAAGTGGAGGCATTCGTTTAAGCTACATCCACGCAAGGAGCATCAAGCGCGCGATGGTAAGATTTACGATTGGACCAGCGAGGTTGCGCGCAATGACCCTCCCGGTTCCGCCCCCTACTGCGGGTGTCGCGCTCAAGCATATCTGGCGATTTTAGACGAGATTGAATGAAGAAAAGCTATGTTTTGCGCTGAATCGCTGGCATAAATAGCGAGCCGCAGCAGGACTGGAACTCCCGCCACGGCTCTGACCATAAACGCATTGGAGGTGCGGCCATGGCTCGCATGAGCATAGAGCAATTGTTACGTGGGGAAACCCGTTTTGGGATGTTCACCGTCTTGGGCGAGGGTGAGCCGATCATCACGAAATCACACCCGCTGCGTTGTGCCAAGGTGCGATGCGACTGCGGCAACATCCGGCATGTTCAACCAGCCAAGCTTCGAAGTGGGAAGCACTTGAGTTGCGGTTGCATGAATGCGGAGTTGAGCCGTCACCGCTTTACAAAACATGGTAGGTCTGGGACTCCAGAGTACTCCAGCTGGAAATCGATGCATGAGCGCTGCTACAATCCGAAAAACAGAGTGTATCATCGCTACGGCGGACGCGGAATAGATGTCTGCCCCCAATGGCACGGGCTTGAGGGGTTGCAGCAGTTTCTTAGTGATATGGGGAATAGGCCTGAGGGGACCACCATAGACCGGATTAACAATAATCGCGGCTATTGGCCCGATAATTGCCGGTGGGCTACGCCAAAGCAGCAGAGCGCAAATATCTCAACCAACCGGCTGATGACGTTTGACGGAATTACGAAGATCGCAGGACAATGGGCGGATGATCATGGCATCCCCCGCCAAACCTTCCATCAGCGATTGGCCAAGGGTTGGAGCGATGAGCGGGCTATCACTGAGCCGCTACAAGAAAATGAACGCCTGGTCAAAATTGACGGGGAGGAAGTATCGCTCGCGGAAGCCGCACGCCGCTGCGGCGTGCCCTACAGCCGCCTGCGACATCGCATTGACCAAGGCGTTCCATTGGAGAGGGCGTTGGATTCAACGCCAATCGAGGTTGGCCGCAAAGGTGAGAAGAACTCCTCAGCCAAGCTAACTCAGAAGGATGTAGATTACATACGCTCCTCGTCAGAAATGGGGATCACGCTGGCGAGGCGGTTCGGGATTTCGAACACTACCGTGACCAACATTCGGAAGCGCCGGATATGGAAATAGCCACTGCCGTGAAAAGCTGGCGTCCGTAGAGCCTACCTAAAGCCGTGGGGCACACAAGCCCCATGGTGCAACTGACCGACACCCTTGATGCTTCGACCGCCGCCCGCATCTGCGCGGATGGTTCGCTTGTGGCTGAAGTGTTCGCGGCCCGCACCGGCATCCAGGATTATCTCGGCCGCGAGGTTGATCCAGACAATCAGCATGGCCTCCGCGATAAGGCGACGGTCAAGGTCTATCGCCCCGAGAGCGAGGTTTTCAAGGCAGACAGCCTCGCCACCTTCGCGTACGCGCCTGTCACGCTGGATCATCCTTCCGTCCCGGTGACGGCGGACAATTGGCGTCAGCTTGGCCGAGGCGAGATCAACGGTGATGTCGTTCGCGACGGCCAGCGTGTCCGTGTTCCGATCATTGTTCGCGACGCCAAGGCTGTTGAGGCCGCCACCACCACCCACAAGCAACTGTCCATGGGATACGCCACCAAGCTGGTGTTCCCGACTGACGGCAGGCATCCCGATGGCACGCTTTGCGACGCCTATCAGACCGAATTGAAGATCAACCACATTGCGCTTGTCCGCGCCGCACGGGGCGGGCCGGAATTGCGTGTCATTGACGAGCGCAAGCCGCTTCATCTTCTGACAGACGGCATCGGCGACGCCAAGGCGTGGCTCAAAAAGGCCATAGCCCTCCACAAAAAGCACATGGACGGCACAGCGCCCACAACCGGCCCTGCCGGAGAAAAAAGCCAGATGCTCATGATGGAGCAGATGGAGAACGCGTTGTCCGCGCTCGACGGTGAATCTCCAGCGAGCCGGATGAAAATGGACTTTAACCCCAAGGAGCTTCTCATGAAGATCAGGATCGGCGACGCCGAAGTCGATGCGACCAACGGTGAGGCCGTTCGGATCGCGAATGATGCGCGCGAAGGCGCATTCAAGGAACTCCAGACCAAGGTCGGCACGCTGACCGCCGATCTGGCGACCGCGAACACCACCATCCAGACCAAGGACGGCGAGATCGCCGCCCTGAACGCCAAGCTGAAGGACGCGGAAGTGACGCCGGCGAAGCTTCAGGCGCTGGCCGATGCTCGCGCCGATGTGATCGGCAAGGCAAAGCTGCTGGCCCCGAACATCGTCGCGGACGGCAAGACCGACGCGGAAATCCGCAAGGAAGCTGTGTCTGCCAAGTTGGGCGACGCCGCGAAGGATATGGCGGACGCAGCGATCGAAGGCGCTTTCATCGCTTTCACCAAGGACGCGAAGATCGACCCCTTGCGCGCAACCATCATCGACGGCGTGCAGACGGTTGGTGACGCTGCCGCGAAGGAGCAGCAGGCATTCGACGCCGCCAACGACTTCAACGCCTGGCGCAAGCAGGCATAAGGGAGGGCTGAACAATGCCTTTGCAGACTTCTTATTCGCAGTTCCAGCCCGAGGCCTTCATTGGCCAGCTCGGCAACATGGAAGAGTGGAACGGGCTTACCCGGACCGCGACCGCGACCATCGCCTTTGGCGCCCCTGCCCAGCGCAGCGGCGACGCAGGCTGTGCCCCGCTCGCTTCCGGCGGCGAGTTCCTGGGCATCGCCATTGGCCATCACGTCATCACGGCCACCAACGCCGACAGCTACGGCCAGTATGACAACGTGCCGCTTGCCGATGAGGCTGGCCGCATCCGCGTCGTTGCCGACGCCGCAATCACGGTCGGAGCTGCGCTCAACTTCAACACCGCGACTGGCCGCTATACCACGGCCGCCACGTCCGGCACCGTCATCGCCGTCCCCGGCGCGGAGGCAGACACCGCCGCCGCTGGTGCTGGCTCGCACTTCTGGCTGCGGCTGCGCCGCGTGCCGTCTTAACCGGGGGCTGAGCAATGAACATGCACACGAATTTCAACGACGCGCAGCAGGCTCAGTTCGGCTTCGTCGTCAATCAGGCTTACGCGATCAACGCACAGGTCTATGCCACCAAATTCCCCGATCTGGACTTCGGGCGGCTCGTCTATGTCGACACCTCTGCGCCTGAGTGGACGCCGGGGATCATCACCTTCCTGTCGTCTTCGGTCGGCAAGGCAGGATGGTATTCGGGCGCAGCTAAGGATGTGCCCCGTGCTGACGTGACCATGGACAAGTCCGAGGTCCGCGTTCACATGGCCGCCATCGGTTATGGCTATAATGACGAGGAAATTGGCCAAGCGCAGCTGCTCGGCATGAACCTCGGCACCGCCAAGGCTGAGGCCGCTCGCCGGGCTTACATGGAGTTCATGTGGAACATCACCTTGACGGGCGACACCACCAAGAACTTGCTTGGCCTTGCTAACCAGTCCGCTGTGACGGCAGGGACCGCCCCTGCCGATGGGACGGGTTCGGTGACGACTTGGTTCGATGCGAACGGCAATGCGACGAAGACGCCTCAACAAATCGTCCGCGACATCAACAGTGTTCTGACGGGCATCTTCACCGGGTCACTCACGGTCGAAATGGCCGACACGCTGCTGCTGCCTTACAGTACTATCAGCTACCTCGGCGCGACCCCGATGTCTTCGACCAACAGCGAGACGATCCTGTCGTTCATTCTGCGGACCAACATCTACACGCAGATGACCGGCCAACAGATCACCATTCGTGGTGTCCTTGGTCTGGATACTGCCGGCGCATCCTCGACCAAGCGCATGGTTGCTTACGCGAACCGCCAGGATGTCGTGAAGCTGCATCTGCCGATGCCGCATCGCTTCGGCCACAGCGGCGGGCTTGTCTATCAGGATGGGCCAAGCTCGTTCCAAATTCCGGGTCGGTTCCGCACGGGCGGCGTTGAAGTCCTGCGCACCGGCGCGTTCCGGTATCTGGACGGGATTTAAGCCATGGCTGACGAACCCAAGATCGTGAAGCATGTCGTCACCAACATCACGAACGGCCCGAAGGTGCTGAACGCCGTCACGCCCGGCGTCCTGGCGGCGGGCGATTCTACCGATGATCCGGTGGAGATGACCGAAGCGGAATATAATGCTGCCAAGGCGACTGGCTGGTTCAAGTTCGGAGCTGCCGCCGCAAAGGCTGCGGCCAAGGACGACGACAAGTAACCCGACGCTCCGGGGGCGAAGCGAGGCCGCTGCTTTCGAGTGGCGGCCTTTTTCATAAGGACTGACCTATGGCCTATACCCCGCCCACGAAGGCGACCTTCATCGCCATCTTCCCGTCCTTCGCGGCAGTGAGCGATGAGGCCTACGATTTCTGGTCAGGTCAGGCCGTGCTTATCACAGAACCTCTGCAAGATTGCCTCGCCGGCCAGATGGACCTTGCGACCATGCGGGCGACGGCCTGGTATCTGACGGACGCCGGGATCGGCACTGGTGCCGAAAGCGAGATGGCGGCGCAGGGGGCGTCGGGTTTCAAGCGCATCAAGTCTGGCACGATCGAACTGGAACGGGGCGATGCTACGAAAGCGGAGAGTGCCGGCGTCTATGGCTCCAACAGTTATGGGGTGGCCTTCTTCGCGATGATCCGTCCTTGCCTTGCCGGGCCTCGGGTGACTGGGACTGGCTGCGTTCCGTGCGGAACCGGCTTCAACGGCTGGGCCGGCCCTCTGCCTTATGGGAGGTGCTGATGGGCCTGCTCAACGGCGGCATCTCCGCGATCTTCGGGGCGGCTTTGGGCGGGCTTTATCTTGATGGCATCCTTCATCGCGACGGGGTGAACCCGGTATATGACGATGAGGGCAATATCACCGGATACGCGGGCGCTGATGACATGCCGATAAAGGTCCAGCGCGACGCCTGCTCCTATTCCATGCGGCAGTCGGAAGGTTATTCCGAAGGCGACGTAATGCTGATCATTTTGGCGTCGTCCTTGGCCGGCACGAAGGTGACGACCGACATGCAAGCGACCGATGGCGCTGGCGACCGATGGACGATCAAGAGCCATGATCTGGACGCGGCCAGCTCGCATTGGATTTGTCGGGGGCGGGTGGCGTGAGGATCACCGGGGCTAAAGCGCACAAAGCTAGGTTGAAGCGAATCCGTGGGTCAGAAATGCGGCGCGAGGTCGGGAAGGCGATTTATACAGCTGCCGACCTTCTGAGTGTGGAGGCCGCGCTGTCCATCACGCAAGGGGCGGTGTCCGGCGCTAACCACAAGCCCAGCGCCCCAGGAAGCCCGCCAAACGCAGATACGCACCTACTTGACAGGTCCATCCACACCGAGCGCGAAAGCACTCTGGTATCCCTTACGGTAGCAGACGCTCCCTATGCTGCCGACCAAGAGTTCGGCAACTCCCGCCTTCCCGAACGCCCTTACATGCGCCCCGCTGCGGAAAAGACGCGCCCCAAGGCTGAGCGCCTGGTCGTTGCCGCAGTAAAGCGGGTGGTTGGCGGAGGCACGCTATGAGGGTGCACTTCACTCGCGACTATGACCACCGCTGGCCTTCGCGCGCCGTTACCGCCTTCAAGGCCGGCTGGTCCGGTGCCGTGAAGCGTGAAGTGGGCGAAGCGGCCATCGGAAAAGGCAGGGCGACAGAGATCGCGAACGGTGGTAAGCCTAGCAGCGATGCCAAAGCCTCCCCGCCTGCCGACATTCGAGGAAGTAGAGGAATGGCTCGACCGGACGATGCTTCTGATGTGGGGTCCGTCATTCTCGATCTGCCGCTGGATGGGGCCGGACAATGACAACGACCCTAGACCCGTCGCTCTCGATCCGGGGCAAGATCATAGCGGCCTTGAGGGCTGACGCCACCCTAACGGCGATCATCCCGGCAGAGCGCATCTACCCGACCAAAGGGCCGGCATCGCCAACTTTTCCCTTCATCCGCGTTCCCATGCTCATTGGCACCCCCGCCGAACTGGACGGAGGCAGCGGGTCGGATCAGTCGGGCGTCATTCATTGCTTCACGAAGCTGGCGACAGGCGTTGCCGATCCTGAAGCGCAGGCGGCGGTCATCAACCGACATATCGTTCGTATCCTGAGCCAGATCGATGATGTGGACCTTGGCGACGGGGAATCTCTCGGCATCCATGTCACGCAGACACAGGTCATCATGGACAGCGCCGAAGCTGATGCTTTCCATGGAATGGTTTCCGTTCGCGCCGTTGCCTCCTAAGCTGGCGTCCGTAGAGGCGTCACCCCCTACCCCATAGCCTGCCCGCAAATCTCGCTGGAGTTGCGGAATGGCCTATACCGACAAGCTGAAATCGACCCGCGTGGCGATCATGATGGGCAACGGCGCATCGCCGGAAGTCTTCGCGCCCATGTGCGGCATCACCACCAAGGGTTTTCAGCAAACGCGGGCGACCAACGATACCGTCGATTGGGACTGCGCCGATCCCGACGCTACACCTATCACCGTTCGCGATGTCGGCGCGACAGACTGGACGATCAGCGGTTCGGGCCTGCTTCACCGCCCGCTCCTCGCGCAGGTTCAGGAAGCTTTCGACAGCGCCGACGCCACAAACTATCGCTTCATGTTCGATGAACCGACCGGAAACGAAGTGATCGACGGCTATTACCAGGGGCCAGGCATCATCACCGACCTCAACATCACCGGCACCAACGGCGAATATGTTCAGATCAGCATCACGATCAGCGCGGCAGGAGCAAAAACCTTCGTAGCAAACCCTTAATTCCGGTCGCCCGCTGGTCAAGAGGCAGAGATGGCGCTTCAGGATTATCCAGATCATCAAGGACCGGAATCCAAGACTGAAACATACATGCACATTGCCCCGGATGGGTGCATTCGTCGAATGGCGTAATCTCGACTTGACTCACCGGAAGCCTAGCCTCGTTTAGGGCTAGCGCTTTGGGGCATGGTCCGGCAGCCATATTGGACGCGCGAAATCGGATAATATCTACCCCCGCCGACTTGGCTGATTGAAGGCTGTCGTAGGAGCGGATCAGCCCCGTTGCGTATGCGCAAATTGTCCCGGCAGACTCGACAGGATCAATGCGACCTTCCTCGTTTAGCGTATCCCACAACTCAAAGGTGAACATGCCACGGTAGTTTAAGCCGCGCTCCCTTTTGTCCTGCGGCGACATCAGCCTGCCGGACTTGCGGATATCACGCCAATTCAGAATGCCGGTCCGATGCGCGCTGATGTAGAAATCAATGTCAGAGGGGGTAGCGTTGGACAGGCCGGAATGGCGCACTGCATGAGCGATGAGTTCCGCCTCGGTTTTTAATTCAGGCCGCATTTCTGCTAGATGCCGCATGACTTAATCAAGCCGATGCCGATCGCCAGGACGATGGCAAAGCCTACCATCCCGCGCACCCTCGCCGCCCTGATAGAAGATTGAACTTCCTGCTCGCTAAAGATCGACTGGCAGTAGGGACAGATGCGTGCCTCATTGTCGATGCGCTTTCTACACTGTGGGCACTGCTTCACCGCTGCCTCCGCTGGCGTCCGTAGAGTCGCCCGATGGTTCGCACATAGCGTCGGGCCATGCAAACCGAGATCACCCTACCCTTCGCTGACGGCGAATATCTATTCCGGTTGCCCATCAAGCGCATTGTCGAGATCGAAGCCAAGACAGGCCCTATTGACCTCGTGAAGCACCGCCTCATGCAGGGCGGATGGTCGATCCACGATGTTGTCGAGACCATCCGGCAGGGCCTAATCGGCGGCGCAAGAGGCGAGGTTAATGGCGTGTCCGTCGAGGTCACTGCCCTGCGCGCGAACAGCCTGATCGAAAACTATGTCGATAATCACGCGCTGGCCGAGCATCACATTACCGCGAAGGCCATCATCGCCGCCCTCTATGTCGGTTACGCCCCTGCCCAAGAGGCTAAAAAAAAAGCCCCGGTGAAGCCAAGGAGCCGGAAAGCATCGACTGGGGCCTCGTCCTCCACAACCTCCGAACCATCGGCTTCGGCCTGAAAGATGCTGAGCAGGTTACCATGCCGGAATATGCCGCGCTGATCCATCACCACGGGCTTGCTAACGAGGATAGCGAAGAAGCTCCGCCGAGCGCCGATGATGTGAGCGCCATGTTCCTGCGCATGGAGCGAGCTGGCATCGGGAAGATCCACTGATGGCCGTTACCGCAGATCGCGTCGTTGTCGAGTTGGAGGCCCGGCTTGACCGCTACGAAGCCAATGTCGCACGCGCCGAAGCGAAGTTCGACAAGGCCATGGGTGGCATCCAGAAGAGCGCCAGCGCTACCGAGGCGCTGGTGTCGCGCGCCATGGGTGGAATCACAGGCGCTCTTGCTGGTGTATCAGTTCTCGCCCTAGCTCGTTCGTTTCTGACGATCACAGATGAGGCAAAAAAGCTGGACGCTCAATTGCGATTGGCGACGGCAGGTTTCGGTTCGTTCGGACAGGCTCAAAGGGATGTGCAGCGCATCGCTGATGCCACACGTTCTGGCCTTGTTGAAACTGCCTCCCTCTATGGAAATTTTGTGCGGGGCGCGAAGGAGCTTGGGGCGAGCCAAGCGGAAGCTGCGCGGGCAACGGAAACCTTCTCCAAGTCTCTCAAGATTAGTGGCGCAGACGCCAACCAAGCGGCATCTGCCACCCTCCAGTTTGGGCAAGCGCTGGCGTCTGGCGCGCTCCGTGGCGATGAACTCAACAGCATTTTGGAGGCTTCTCCTCGCCTTGCCCGCTTGCTCGCTGACAGCATGGGGCAACCCATCGGGCAGATCAAACAGCTTGGGGAGGAAGGCAAGCTAACCTCCGACAAGCTGCTTGCCGCCTTGACGGATCGGAAGTTCACGGCTGGCATTGATTCCGAATTTCAGCAGCTTCCTGTCACATTCGATGACGCGATGACGCGCGTTTATAATGCAGCCATCACGACATTTTCCGCCTTCGACAAGGGCGGTGAATTTTCTTCCTACATCGCCAGCTTCTTCGGTGAAAGCACCGATGGTTTCACCAGCATGGAGGAAGATGCATTCAATGCTGGGGCGGAAATCAGAGCGACCTTTGCCGGCCTGACCGACGTTTTTCAGCCGCTGATTGATGCAGCATTCGGCGCGTTCGACAAGATCGAAACGCGGGCCAATTATGCCCGCGATAGCATCGCCAACATTCTTCGCCTGATCGACAACGCTGACAATCTGTTGATCGGCATAGACAATTTCGGTCGCCGTTTCGACAATCGTGTAAAGGCTACTTTTAACGAGGCAGCGCGTCGTGCCGGGAACACTGGCGGCGAGTTCGCGATGACGCCTCTTGCAAAAGAGGCTGACCGCGCCGGAAAGTTTCTCAAGTCGTTCAATCAGTCGATGGCGGTGGCTCAAGGTAAGCGGGCCGAAGATCGATTCCGCGCCAACAACTTCATTTCCGGCGTTGATGTGTTCGGCAACCCCCTTCCCGGCACCCCAGGCGCGGCTCCGGGCAAGCGCCCCTCTGCCCCATCATCCAGCGGCAAAAAGACCCGGACCCCGCGCTCCAAGCTGAACCCGGAAGCCTTCGCACGCGAAGAAGCGAGCCTGAACGACGAAATCCTGCGCCTCAAGCAGGTCGAGATCACCAGCGCCGATGAAAAGGCAAAATCCGAGATCGCCCGCGCAGAGACGGCGAAAGCGGCGGCGGTCAAGGATGTGAATGCTGACGAACGCTATACCGCCGAGCAGAAGAAGAAGATCGTCGTGCTTATCGAAACGGTCGCTGCTCTGGAAACGGCGAAGGCCGTTTATGAGCGCGACGTTCAGACGGCGAAGGAGGCGCTTGATGTCCGCCTAGGCGACCTCCGCAACCAGCAAGACCTTCTGCGCGCGCAGACTGACCTAGCAGACACGCGAGAGCAGCGCCGCGATCTTGAATTGCGGCTGCTCGACCTTGCCTATCAGCAGGAGCGTGCCGAGCTTGAGGCTGTCATCGCCAGCAAGGATGCAACCGAAGCTCAGAAGAAGATCGCGCAGGCCCGGCTTGCCGCATTGGGTCAGATGCAGCAGGCGGAGACTGCCGGCATCGAGCGGCAATATGAAGGCCCTCTCGCCCGCTACCGCCGCAATCTCGACGCCACCAGCACGCAGGACCAGATCGAAGAACTGGTTACCCAAGAGCTTGATTACGTTCGCGACGGCATCCGTGACAGCATCACCAAGCGGCTCGGCATCAAAGACCCGTTCCTTGCTGGACTGCTGGACATGTTCATTCAACAGAACATCATCAAGCCGCTCGCAGCGTCTTTTGCTGGCGCGGGCGGTGGCATTGGCGGTATCGTCAAAACCGTTGGCTCGTTCCTCGGCTTCTCCTCTGGCGGCTCTGGCACAATCGGTGGCAGGGGTGGCACCGACACCAATGTCCTGTCCTTGAATGGCCGCCCCTTCGCGAATGTTAGTCGCGGCGAGACGCTTAGTGTCGGCAGCAAGGCGCTTCGCGGCGGCGGTGGCTCCCCGACGATCATCCAGCCCATAATCCAGGTCGATGCGCGCGGGGCTGTGATGAACGATCAATTCGCGGCGCAAATCCTTGCCCGGTCGGCTCAGCAAGCGCAGCAGGCAGCGGCGACGATGGGTCAAGGAGTTCTAAAGGCTGTTCCCCAGCGCATGGCTCAATATCAGACGGATGGCACCTGATGGCCTTCTATCGCGAGTCCATTATCGTTCGCATTGATTGTGACCCGCCCGCACTGCTCTGGTCAGGCGTCGGCCCGCTTTTCGTGCCTGCTGATATTGTAATCCCTGAGGATGGCATAGCCCTTGGAGGCGGCGAGCTGGTAAGCATCCCGGACTTCCAGCAGCTGATGAATGGCACAGCCGAACGTTTGGAGTTCACCCTGTCCGGTGTCGATGATGAAACGCTCCGATTGGCGCTTGAGGATGCGCCATCGGTGCGCGGCGCGCGTGTTGATATTGGGCGCGTGGACTTTGATGAAGAATGGCAACTGATCGGGATAGAATGGGAAGCCGTTTTTGAGGCGCGCAGTCTTTCCATCAGCCGCCCCGCCTCTGACGGAAACCAGATCACGCGGTCCATTTCCCTAACGATTGTCGCTGGAGATAGCACACGGGCGCGAGCGCCTAATGCGTTCTTCACAGATGCGGACCAGCGACGCCGAAGCCCAACGGATGCAATTTTCTCTTATGTCGCCGGGATCAATGCCGGCACCTCACGCAGGTTCGGCCCGTCCGATGCCTGACCTTGGCGCATATCTGGCCGACATTGGCGGTAAGCCATGGGATTGGGGCAAGGCCGACTGCTGCACATTCCCGGCTGACTGGCTCATATTGTGCGGGCGGCCCGATCCCATGTCGAGATGGCGTGGGCTTTATGCCGACGAGGCTGGGTGCGCAGCGCTGATCGCAGACGCTGGCGGGCTTATGCCGCTTTGGACCAAAGCGCTCGGGGAGCCAGCGCTTTGCGAGCCTGAAATTGGCAATGTCGGCGTCGTTCAGATGTGGGGCCACGCGGCGGGCGCGATCTTCACTGGCAAGCGATGGGCTGTTCGCTCGCAACGAGGATGGGCCGCAGCCTCTTTCCAACCTGATGATGTCCTGGGGGTCTGGTCCCATGGGTAAAACTTTGGGCAACATTATTGCTGTCGGGTTCGCAATCGGCGTCAATGTAATTCCGGGCGTCGGCACCGCAATCAGTTTGGGCATCGCCAGCACCGGCCTCGGCCTCGGTTTCGCGGCAACTCAGGCCGTCATAAGCGCTATTCAACTCGGGTCATTGGCATATGGCCTTCAGGCAGGCGCGTCCCTTTTGGGTCTCGGCCCTAATCTGCCCCGGCCCGACACAGCAGTAACAAATATCAAGACCACCCGCCCGCCCCGCGTTTCCGCATACGGCAAGGGGCGACTCTATTTTGCCTATGCTCTCTATGAGACCGCAGCGAACGGAACGGCAGTCGATGTCGGAGCGGTCCATGACGGAAAAATGAACGCGCTGATCGGCTTCTATCTAAACGATGATGCGGTCACGTTGTCAGGTAACACGGTCAATGCGGGGGCGGACAATCGCTACAGGGATGGCGCTGTGTCGCTCTATTGGACGGATGGCAGCAATCCAGGAACTCCGCTTTCCGCTGTATCCTCGTTGATCCCAGGTTGGGGAGAAAATCATCGCGGGGATGGTGTCGTCATGCTTGCCCAACTGGCAAAGGCGGTAAAGTCCAAACGCTATCTTGAAACTTACCCGAACCAAGTGCCATCGCCATCCATGGTGGCGGAATGGCAGCTATGCCCTGACCCCTATTCGGATGATCCATCCGACCCGACCGGATGGACATGGACCGAAAATCCAGTTCGCCAGCTAATGCACTACAAGTTGCTGCGCGAAGGCGTTGATTATGCGACAAAGATCGCCCCGACGATCGCATTCTGGCAGGCAGCGGCAGGTGTTTGTGATGAGGCGCGCCCACTGAAAGATGGCGGTAGCGAGCCGCGCTATCGATCATGGGTCAGTCACAAACATACCGATCGGCATGGCGAAGTGCAGGCCGCCCTACTTACGACTTTTGACGGGTGGATCGCTCCGCGATCGGACGGCGCATTGGTCGTTTATGCGGGCAAATACTATACCCCCACGGTTTCGATCGGGCCCGCTGAAATCGTCTCTTACGACTGGAACGGCGTCGGCGTAGATGACGATAAAGCGGTCAATGAGATCGTGTGCTCCTACATCTCTGCCGAGCATGATTACAGCACGGTTGAGACGGACGCATGGGTCGATGAAGACGACATAGCTGCGCGCGGTCAGGTGCTTAGCGGGAATCTTGACCCGCAGGTTCCATCGTGGGGGCAGGTGCGCGCGCTTGCCAAAATCAAGATGGCCCGAACTAACACGCTGTATAGCGGCACGATAACGACGAACGTGGCCGGGCGATCAATCCGTGGGCAGCGTTTTATCGACTTGCTAATAACCGAAGCGGGCACAACGTTTTATAACGGCCCTGCCGAAATCACGTCGCTTACCCGCAATCTCATGACGGGAGGAGTGACATTCACATGGGTCGCCGTCGATCCCAATATGTATTCTTGGAACCCTGCCACCGAAGAAGGCGACCCCGCCCCTGTCGGCGACCGCGTAGCCCCTGAACCCCTGCCTCCGCCTACCATAACGGAAGCCATCGCAGAGCTAGGCGACGGTGGTTTCACCGCCCGCATTCGCATCATCGTGGAGGGCTTCGACCGCGATGACGTGACATGGTATGCCCGCTGGAGGGTGACGACCGACACGACATGGAACGAGCAGGAATATAGCGATATCATTCCCGGCGTCAGCGCGGCGCTCCTGACCAACCTTGTCCCTACAGACGTTGCGATTGATGTCGAAACCGCATTTGGTATCGGTGACGGGCGGATATCGCCATGGTCGAACCTAGTTTCCGTCAGCACATCTACGGCTGCGCTTGCGCCATCGCCTCCGACTAGCGCCAGCGGCACAGGCGGCGCGGGGTCGGCAGATATCGAATGGGTGAACGGGAGTTCGGGCAATCTGTCTTACGCCCGCGTGTTCCGCAACACCACAAACACGGTGATAGGCTCGACGCAGGTTAGCGGTGACTTGCCCGCCTCTCCGGGGGCGTCGCAATCGTTCGCGGACACTGTGACTGCTGGAACATACTATTATTTCGTGCGCGGCTTCAACGCATCTGGGGCGGCATCTTCGGCGGCTGCAACCGGTGCTGTCACGGTCACATAGAGGCTGGCGTCCGTAGAGTGCGACGCGGCTTTGGCGGCACGGTTTCGCCATGGCGGTATTTCCTGCACATGTCTTTAACCCGCAGGCGATCAAGGCCGATGTCGTGCCACGCCTGATCGACGGCGGGACCGCGATCAACGGGGATAGCACGGAAATTCAGACCGATGGCGGCGGCCGGTGGGAAATCACCTATTCCGGCATTGTCCTGCGCACGCCACAGATGATCCGTCTGTGGGACGCATGGACCGGCTATATGCCTGGGCAGGCGTTTGACGTGCCTTTGGTATCGCTGCTGACGGCTCCGCGCCCTGCGACCGGCCTGCATCCGGCCCGCCCTTCGGAAATCACCGGCGATGATCCAATGTTCCCCGACAGCGTGGCCTTTGCGCAGCCTTACATCGAGGCGGTCACGGTAGGGTCTGCGGCACTTCGAGCGACGCAGCTTACCATCAATGTCACGCGCGGCGCTCTGATCCAGGGCGGCGAGAAGTGCAGCATCGGCGGTCGCGGCTTCAAGATTGAGCGCGTTCTTTCCCGTGCCGGGCAGCAGGCGATCGTTGTCGTTTCGCCCCCTGCCCGCGCCGCTATCCCGAACGGCTCCGCCGTCAACTTCGACTGGCCCACCGTCCGCTGCAAGCTGGTGATGGGGCAAGACCTTGCCCCCAGTCTCGCCTTCGGCAAGCGCGCTGAAATGTCGATCAGCTTCGTGGAGGATTTCCGCGATGTCTAGCGCCTGGGAAATGAACATTGATGTGCCCCGCTCCGGTGCGGCGCAGTTCACTCTTCTTTTGCGGGACGTAGAGGACGGGCCTGTCGATCTGACTGGCGTAGCGGTGGCGATCGAGTTTCGCAACGAGTCCGGCGACAGCGACACCATCGCGACTGCTGGCGTCGAAGCCAACGATGATGTGACCGGGCTGGTATGGACTGACCAGGCCAATGGTCAGGCGCTGGTCACCTACTACGGCTCCGACTTTGACGCGCTCGACGGCCAGTATGATGTCGTCCGCCTCTCTCACAAAATCCGCTTCACGAAGGCAGGAGACGCGCCGCTGCTCGTCTTCGGCCGCGTCAACCTTCTGCCGGAGTGACCGATGGCGCTTAATGATGTCAAACGGCTAGTTGTTACGACCGCGCTGGCGACCCCGCTGGCAGGGAAGGCTGACGCCGACGAACTGACAGCGGAGGTAAGCCGGGCGACCAGTGCGGAATCAGCCCTTGATACCCGCCTGGACACGGTCGAGGCGGCTCTCCCCGGCAAGGCGACCGCTGCCCAAGGCGCTCTTGCGGACAGTGCGGTGCAGCCCGGCGATTTTGTTGATGTCCTGGCTGAGACGCCCACGGCCAAGATCATGTCGTCAGCCGAACGGGCGAAGCTGGCGGGGATCGCCGCTGGGGCCACCGCCAATGCGCCTGACGCGGAATTGCTTGACCGTGAGAACCACACCGGCACGCAACCGATCGCAACTGTCGCAGGCCTTCAAGATGCGCTGGACGACGAAAGCGACGCGCGGGTTGCAGGGGATCAGGCAGAGTTCGACCGCGCCACCGGAGCGGAAGCCACGCTGTCGGAAGCGATCACAAATGAGGCGGCGCGCGCACTGACGCAGGAACAGTCCCTGTCAGCTCGCCAGACCCGTTCGGAGCGCCAGATCGTGGATATCAACGAGACTTTCGAGCAGGGCGACGACCCCGGGGTCGTGTTCGTCGTGGCGGATGAGACGGGCCGCAAGGCCATGGATGTGACGGAGGATCGCACCCTTCGCACTGGGGCCATTGCTGTCGAAAGAAGCGCTGCCATTGGCACCAACACTATCGAAGATAGCCAGGATGACGGAGCCTATGGCCCGTTCGTGGTGGTCGATCCAGCAGGCCGCGTGGTCGAGCCGATCGAAAGGGCGGGGCACATCCTGATCCGCACCATACCGGGATATGTCGGTGACGGTGACGCCAACGACAGCGTTGCGCTGGCCAAGGCGCGGGATCGGGCGCGGACGCTCGGCCTGCGCTATGTCGATCTACAAGGCACCACAGCCTATGCGCCGGACCTGACCAGCGACGGTAACGTTCATTTCGTCAACGGCGTCGTCTCTGGCCGATATGGCAAGCGCGGCGCGCCGCTGCATCGGCCGGCTCCCTTTACTGGTCTTGGCGATCTCGACGCGGCGCGCCACCTGCCGACCTTCAGCGCCGCCGCCGCGCCAGTGGCCGTGCTGGTAGGGGACAGCACCGCGACCATCTATGCCGATGGATTGCAGGTGCGAGACTGCCTGTCCGGTATGCTGGAGGAGCGGCTGCGCCGCGCGGTGGGCAGCAAGACGCTGACCTTCTACAATCGCGCCATCGGCGGGCAGACTTGGCAGACGTTCAACAGCGGCCCCGGTTACACGCCTCCCTATGTCACCAATGCGCTCTACAGTTGGTGGTACACGGACGCCAACCGGGACTGGCTGGATTATGTCGAGGATTTGGCACCCGACCTGATCGTTATGCACTTCGGCATCAACGACCGGCAGAATATCGACCATAGCGCGATCAAAAGCGTGCTGGCCAAGATCGCGGCATGGGCCAAGGTGCCGGACATCGTCTTCACCACACCGCCGCAGCCGCAGTCGGATCAGGCGATCGATTACATGACCGATGTCGAGCAGGATGGCCGGGACATGGCCGCCGGCCTGATGCGGACGATGGCCGGTCAGCTTGGCTATGGTCTACTCGACTTCAACCGCACCTATAATCTGCGGGTGCGGGGCATCGATCCTGTCGAGACATCGCTGGTGACGGCCTTTGAAGTCCAAACCGTAGCTCTGCCGTTCGAGGCGACGGCGATCTACCGCGTCAATGACGAGGCGGTACGCGGCGCGGTGCGGGACTATGCCGCGCAGATCGACATCTCGTCCCTGACCTCGACGACTTTCGCGACGCCGCTGCGCTTTCGCCTGTCCGGCCATGGCGGCGGGCTGGATAATGACCTGCTGCTCTGGAGACATGCCAGCGGCAAGTTCGCCTGGAACGTGCGGATGGCGGGCAGCGACATGCTGTTCGCATCCGATCAGGTCAGCACGGTCGATTGCCCGACGAGCGGCACGGTCAGCCTGCGGTTCCAATTGTCGAGCGGGGGGCACGTCCGCCTTGGCATCGCCGGACCCTATGTCGAAGACCCTATCGTCAACCAATATCTGACGCGCTTCGGCGGTGTGTTCCGCCCTGCCATTGCTGGGTCGGCCGCGACATCGGCGCTGCTCTCGCTCTGGCTCGGGCGGGAACTGGTCTACACGCCGTCCCACAACAGCCGCGAAATCTGGGGCGACCCGAACAGTCCGATCGCCAAGCAGCAGCCGCTTGGCGGCAACGGGGTCAATCACCCGACCGACCTCGGTGCCCACATCATCTATGGCCCGGCGCTCGACGCCGCCCGGTTCGTCTGAAAGGATCGTCATGACCGTCATCATCCGCACCAACACCGACGTTACCGACCCCAACGCACCGATCTATGTCCGCGATCAACTGCTGGCCGACAGCAACGACGGCGTGCGCTTCCTGTTCGATTATGGACGCCCGTATAGCTGGCCCAACCAGGATGATCCGATCAACGGCGACGGCGCGCGCGATATCTCGAATCACGCCAATGCCGCATGGACGATCACGTCCGGCAGTCCCGACTTTGATCCCGAAGACGGCGGCATGGATTTTTCCACGGTAACGACGCAGCCGGCCAATCTGGTGGTCCCTGCCGCATCCTTTGCCGCCGATATCTTCGCCGACCAACTGTTCCTGGTCGCCATGTACCTAAAGCTACCCAGCGCGGCGCAATGGCCTGCCGACGCGTCGGGTTATCGTTACTTCATGTGCGGGACGTTGGGCTCCAGTTCGGTCGTGACCAGCGGGGAAGCTGACATCGTGTCGATCGGTATGTGGACGAACGGCAGCACCCACTATCTGGTCGCCCACCGCCAGAAGAACGGCACCGTGGTCGATACGCTATTCATCGACATGGCCGGCCAGTTCGAGGCTGTCGGGCAGCTTGGCTTCTGGCGCAGCGCGACACAGCAGGGGCTGCGCTGGAAATCGGCGGCGGGGACCGTTCTCTACACGCTGAGCGCATCGACCAAGAATGTCACCAACTTCTCATCCAAGACGTTGCAGGTCGGCCTGCCAAACACCTTCTGGGGGCTCAGCGATGCTGGTCACCGCGCCAGTTCGCATTACCGCATGTTCCGGCACTTCGGTGAAAACCTCGCCCGCTCGGGCCGTGATCCGGTGACCGTGCTGGATGCGGACTATGCGCGCAACATCGGGCGGTTCGCGTGACACAGCAGGGAGCAGCGGCGATGACGCCATGGGGCGGAGGGCGTCATGCCTGATCTAGATTCCGCTTCCATGATCATCGGTGAACTCAAGGGCCAGTTCGCGGCTCTTGAGAAATACATTCACAATCGGTTCCACGATCAGGCGCAGCAGGCGCAGGTGCAATATAACTATCTCGAAACAATCCTCAAAGAACTCAAGGCTATGCGTGAGTCAGACCGGCAGGCCGCTGTGGAAAATCACGACGAGCTGGAGGAGCGTATCGCCGCACTGGAGGCGATCAACACCAAGCGCGACGGCCTCATGGGGGGCGTGGACTGGCTGATGAAGTCGCCGCTGGTGGCGTGGATCGCCGCCGCAGCCCTGTGGGCGTGGGCGCTTATAACGGGGAGGGTTCACGGATGAGCATCGAAACCATGATCGAAGCCACCATCGGCAAGGAAGGCGGATATGTGGATCACCCTGCCGACCGGGGCGGGAAGACCATCTGGGGCATCACTGAAGCGGTAGCCCGCAAGAACGGCTACACCGGCGACATGAGGGCTATGCCGCGCTCGACAGCGGTCGCCATCTATCGCAGCGAATATGCGATCAAGCCCGGCTTTGCAGCGGTCGCGGAAATCTACCCCCGCGTGGGCGAAGAGCTGTTCGACACCGGCGTCAACATGGGGCCGGCGCGTCCGTCGATGTGGCTTCAGGAATGGCTCAACGCTCTCAATCAAGGCGGTAAGCATTGGCCCGACATTGCGGAGGACGGAAAGATCGGCCCCGGCACACTGGCGGCCCTCAAGGCATACAAGAAGGCGCGCGGGGCTGAAGGCGAAAACCGACTGCTCGCGGCTCTGAACGCATCGCAAGGCGAGCGGTATAAGCAGATCGCGCGTAGCAATCCTTCGCAAGAGGCGTTCGTCTATGGCTGGCTGGCGAGGCTCGCATGAAAACAGACCGCACCACCGGCCTCGTCGCCTTCATCTCGACCCTGATCGCCGTCGTCCTGCTGTCCAAGATCGGCGGCTCTGGCGCGGACCTCGCCATCATGACGGGCCTGATCGGCGTGCTTGGCATGTTGGCTCCGGGCCTTGTCCCTTCGCGCGGCAATGACCGCCGCGTCACGATCGATCAGCCTGCTGACAGCCCCGTTCCCGTGGAGACGAAGCCATGAAACACGCCCTCCCCCTGATCCTGCTCGCCCTCGCCGGCTGCGCGACAGTCCAGTCCTACGCCAACTGCGATACGGCAAAGCGGGTCATACAGGCCGCTCAACTCGCCGCCGCTCGCTACTGCCCGATGGAGGCAAACTGATGGCTCTGAACGCGCTCACCCTCGCCGTTACATCCGGCGTACAAGGAAAACAATTCCAGTCAGCGATCAATGGCCTGACTACCGGGAAGGTCGAAGTCCTCAACGATGGTTCGCCGGGCTTTTCCACGGTCAACGGGCAGCTTATCTCGCATGGGCTTCCTTACCCCGTCTCGACGGTCGTCTTGCGCGAATACGAGCCGGGCGTTGGGCAAGGCTACAGGGATACGCGGATCGACATCACGGCTGCGACCGAAGGCCAGATCTACAATCAAGCCTTGGCCCTGCTTTCGCCTGGCCGGACGCTGGTTCGGTATCGCACTGGCGGCGAGCGGCAGTCTGACGGGTCGATCGTGTTCAGGGTGTATGCCGAGGATGAGCTTGGGGCGACTCTGAGCGCGGTAGTGGCTGGATTGCCCCCCATCCCCATCGACCTGAACGGCTACTATTTCGCCTCAACGCGCCTGCGCACGCCTCTATCCCAGGCGGCGGTTCCGGCAGGCAGCGAATATCGCATCGACGTGTGCGAGTTCTATTCCCCGCCTTACCCAACCAACAATTACCGCTTCTCGCTTCCAGGTCATTTCAGTGACAGCAACCAGACGCCTGTCGAAAACGACATGGCAAATCCGTTCAATATCGAGGGTATGCGAGTATTAGCCTTCATCAGTGGCTCGTGGCAGAGCGTCGTCTGCAACCTCAATGGACAGGCGGCGTTCACCGTCAATCCCGGCGATGGCGAACTGACGGATGACGCCGTGTTCGGCCAGTCCGTTCCTGCCAACACCCGCATGCAGGTCCGCATCGCGTCCTATGTGCAGCCGGGTCAGTCCATGATCGGCGGCCTTATCCCCTCGCAGGCCGGCGCGCTCGTCTCGCCCATGCGCACCGTAGCGTCCGTCGAATGGGCTGTGGTCGGCTCCACGTCGCAGGCGTCTCAGCTTACCGCGAACACCAAACCCACCGGCACCGATGGCCGCGTGGGCGGCAGCGCGATCTATACTCCGTCCTTTGCCGTCGCCAAGGCTGTGGGCGGTCTTCCACGCCCGGTCATCTGGCACAGCGGCGACAGCAAGACGTGGGGCAAGAATGAGAACGAAACCTATCTGGCGACGAGATATCTGTCCGCTGGTTTTGCCGCGCGCGCGTTCGATGATGACGACACGTCGCAGCGGCTCGCCGCGTATATGATGTCGATCCCCGGGATGGGCATCTTGAGCCTGTCTCCAAGGACGGCGGGGCCGCGCAAGTTCAACCTGATCCGTAAGGTGCCAAACCGGCCTTACACGCACATCACCACCGATCACTATAACAACGGCGGATTGGACGCGAGCTACCGCGCCACCTTCTCCGCCTATTATGATGTTCTGCTGGCAGAAAGCCGTTTCTGGGGCAACACTTCAGCGCCGCTTTACCAGTTCCGCGTCATTCCGAAGGCCGGCAGTTGGGCGACGACACTTGGCGGTCAAAACCCCGGCGCGGACAGTCTTGTCAACGGCATCCGCTGGCAATTCGATGCCGATCTGGTTGCAGGCAACATCTTCACCCAGCTTTCCGGCGTCATCGATACCAACACCGACTATGCCTATGACCAGTCCACGAACCGGGACAAGGTGGCGATTCCCTCGCGCACCTACACGCTGGCGGCCGACTATACGGCGAGCGCGACCAGCATCCAGGTCAACGAACTGCCGCAGCATGACGACAGCCTTGTAATCGACCCCACCAAGTCGAACGGGCGGGCGTTTATCCGTAGCTGGACAGGGAGCGGGCCATATACCTGCACCATCTTCCCCGGCGTCCCGACTGCGCGGTCAGCGGGCTATGTCGTTCCCACCAGCAACGTGGGCGACAATGTGGGTCTGCACCCCTCTCCGCAGGGGCATAAGGTCATCGCGGGCACTGCAATACCGTGGAAGTCCACCCTTGTCATGCCAACCTAAGGACTGCCGATGCCCTGGCCCACCCTCACCCTGAAAAGCTGGAAGCCCCAACGCGGCTATCCGCGCGTGGTCACGTCCACCGGCGAGCACCTGGTTCACAACGCCCAATGCGCGCCCGATCCGCAACCTGGCAAGCCGCAGATGTGGAACGCGAGGAACGATTGGGCGCTGTCGGAGGGCGCAGGTGGCTCCACCCGTTTCGAGGTCCGCGCAGGCGACCGGCAATGGTTCGACCGCAAGCAGGCCAAGGAGCGGTCCGAGCTACAGTTGCTCAAGGACTTCCCCTACCGCAAGACCATGCGGGCGACGGGCTTCCTCACCATCGAACCCGGCCCTACATCCACGGCGAAGTGGCTGAACCTGTTCCAGACCCACGACAAGGAGCCGGGTGCACCAACCGACCCGGCGCAGTTTCCTCCCATCGCTTTGGAGATCGAGCGCGGATGCTTCCGTGGCGTCGTCCGCTGGCAGAAGGACGGCAAGCTGGTCGAGGACAAGACCACCTCAGCCCTGATCCCGGTCGAGCATGGCAAGCGCTACAAGGTCGAGATCAGCATGCACGCATGCAATGACGAGCGCGGGCGAGTGCTGATGACGATCGATGGCAAGACCCTACTCGACTATCGCGGGCCGTGCGGGTTCAGGACAAGCGGCCTGCTCTATGCGCAATATGGCATCTACAGGTCCGCAGCCCCGGAGACGTTCGCTATTCGGTGGCAGAATCTTTCGGTGCGGTGAAGCTTTCCCGCCCGCGCTCGTTCCCGCACTTCCCCGTCTCCACCCAATAATAGACGGCAAGCTCTATCGCCATATCCAGCGCGTCCTGTTCGGTGCTGCCCCTACCGCCCCAGCGTGGGGTTGCCCCGCCGTCAGGATGATGGAGCCGTACCTCTGCCTCCCATCCTTTGTCTGTCGGCCGCGTGCGCCATTTCCAGACCATCTTTCTGGATGCGGCATAGTCGGACAGGCGGGAGGCGTCAGGCATGTTGCCTGTTCGCGCATTGTTCCTGATTCGGTCAAGGGGTGACGCGGGATTTCCGATTGGGGCTTACAGCGGATCAGCCGCGTGATTTACCCAACTGATCCGGTTCAGCCTTGCGCGCGAAGCCCACGCCGGAGAGTATCGCTTCTCCCTCAACCGTTCGCGCCCGCAGCCTCTCGATCACCTCATCAACCTGCATCGCGGCCTCCCTTGTAGCCCGACCGGATCAACATGGCGGCAAACATCTCTGCCGACCTCCGGCCTTGAATAGCAATCACGTTCGGCGCGCAGCTCATTTGGTCAGCAATCCGGTTGGAGTGGAATTGCTTACACTCAATATACACACCCGCGTCCGGTAGCCAAAAGTCGAGCGTCTGGTTCGCCTCCGGCACCTCGCCCTCAAGCACATAGGCCATGCCGATGGCGTCGAGCGCTTTCTGAACGATGCGCTCTATCGGGTCGGTGCATTGACGATGCTCAACCTGCATCGCTGTTCTCCAGGTGGGCGCGGACGGCTAGGCCGGTGTCGGACAAGGCATGTTCTACTGCGTCCCCGTACCACGAACGTATCAGGCCAGACTGGCCAAAGCCTCGCAAGCCTTTCATCTCGTCCATAGCCATTCCGTCTGGCCAGCGCTTGGCCGAACCATCCGCAGGCAAACTAAGCAGAAATGCGCTTTGCTCTTTGCTCAATCCCGCCGCGATCCTCTCTATGTCGCTCATGGCTCGATTAGCTCCCCGTTTCGGTCTTTCGCCAGCTTCTCCCCGTCCGCGAAAACGGCGTATCGGTCGCCAGCGTAGTAAGCGCCATACCATGCCATGATGGACGCAATGCTGGCCGTGTCGCAGCGGATCGTCGCCACCTTGGGCTTTGCATCGCTGTTCACGAATTGTAGCTCAACCATTATGCCCCTTCCCCCGATGCTCTGGCGCGGATCAACGGCATTGCGTTCGCCAGCACCGCTACACATGCGTAATTTGCTGCATCAAGCGGACCGCAGCTTTCGGACGATGATGCCCCGCATTTTGGGCATTTATCGCTGCTCCTGAAGCGCGGGTTATTGACCGGGCACGCCTTCCTCACCTCATCGGTATAGTCGAGCGCCTTGCTCAGCCCCTCCACCGCGTCGGCTAGTTCGGACAATGAGGTCATCGTGAATAACTCCCGCTATGGCCGCGCTCGCCATATTTGGCGCGCCGGGTGGCCCATGCTTGCTTTCGGATTTCGGAGACCGATCGGGCTGGCGTATCGGGTAAGGCAACCTCGAACACATAATGCCCGCCACGCCTCCAACTGAGCATGTGCCATCGGAGATCGACACGCCGATTGATAAGGCTAATGATTGATTCAGCGCCAGACCAGCCACCAGTGCTGAACTCGATAAGTGTAACGGGTTTGCCGGTGATGCCTTTGCCTTTGCGGATGCGGCAGAAGCAGCACATATTTTCAGCGGCGCGTGGCAGTTCGCGCAGGAGCCATTCGCCTGCCGCCTTCATATCCAGCGGGGGCGATGAGACGTTGCCCCACGCCACGAAATCCTCGTCTACGGGATAGCATTCCTCGTATTCGATTTCTGGCCAGTCGCTCATCGTCCTTCCTCTGATCGTGTGGGGGTGGGCATCCTGCGAACCTTGACGTTGACGCCCATTTCTTTTGCGAGCGCCTGAATGATCGGGATTGCAGGGAAGTAGGCGACGACATCCAGCCCGCCATCTGCACGCCGGTGGACGGTTGCAACATCACCGGTGGGGCCGGTGTTTCCAAACAGGCGGATCGTCCGCCCGCATGTCTTGTTTCGACGTGGCAGGGTCAGCATGACGAATGGCTTATCGGCAAACACCTCGCCGCGATTGAAGCGGTCAACGGCATCCATGCACAGGTCGAAGAGTTCGACGGGCCTCATCTTCACCCCCTCCTTTCGATGGATAGGCGGGCTATAAAGCCAACGTGATGCGGCCAACGTTTCATCGCCAAGCGGGCCTGCCGTTCCATGTCCTCCGCCAAAGACATAGTTTTTAGAAAGCGTTTCACGCCCGCCTTCGACCCTTTGTTTCGTAAAGCATCGCCGCGCCATTTCTCAGCCCAGCGCAAATGGTCCGCAACCTCGGCATTGACGCGGTTGCGGGTCGCCATGCGAAATGAGTGGCGAAACCAAAAAGCGCCAGGGCCGTCAGGCATGTGCCATGGGTTGAAGGCGAAATATCCCGATTTGTCGTTCTTCCTGACGATTATGGCGTTCCAACAATCACCCCATTCGACAGACCATTCGTGATTGTCGTCCGTCAGGAAGTGATGTGTTTCGCGCATTTCGTTATAGGCGACAGCGGCGATGTCCACGCCAGCCTCGCACGGCTTGATAGTGATGCCGTAATGGTGGCGGCATTCGACGCCATAGAATATATCATGCTCACCCATGCGCGGTCCTTTCGCGTGTCGGCAGGGCCGGTGTCACGTTGCGTAGGCGTGGTGCTGGCCCGATTTGGTTTTGCCTGCGCCAGCCAACATATTGATTCATATGAGGCTTGTTTTTCGTCTCGCTAAACCGCGCAGCGCAGAAAACTCCCATTCTTGGTAAAGGTTTGGTAAGCCAAAAGGTCTAGTGCGCAGGCCCATGTACGGGGATTTTTTCAGGCTGGCGCTGATCTGCGCTCTGGGCACGCTGCTGATCGTCGCGGCGATCACGGACCTTCGGTCCCGCATCATTTCCAATCGGTTGAACCTGATCGTGGCGGCGCTGGCGCCGCTGTGGTGGATCGCCTGCGGCCTCCCGCTGTGGCCGGACGTCGTGGCGCAGTTGGGCGCGGGTATCGTCGTGTTCGCGATTTTCGCGGGGCTCTTCGCGTTGGGCCTGATGGGCGGCGGCGACGTCAAGCTGCTTGGCGCGCTCGCCTTATGGTTCCCCTGGCAGATCCTGGTGTCGTTGCTTGTCCTGATGGCGCTGCTGGGCGGCGTGGTGACCATCGTGACGGTCATCGACCACAAACTGCGGAAAAGACAGGGACAAGCAGAGATTCCCTATGGCGTCGCCATCTCGATCGCAGCCCTTTGGGTACTTGGCGAACAATATCTTAACCATTTTGCGTGATGACCGGGGTGTTTGGGGCAGTGCACCCATTTGAGGGAGGCGAATTTCGTCATGGATGCTAAGAAGATCGTGCTGTTGGTGGGAGCGCTAATCGTAGCGGTCACGACAGCGTTGCTTGCGCGCAGCATGCTGAGTTCGTCGAGTGCCCCCCAGGTCAATGCCGCAGCCATGCCCGCGGACGCGGATCAGCCGCATGTAATGGTCGCGACCAAGGCCCTGCCCGTGGGCACCATCATCGATGCGGAAAGCTTCCGCTTCCAGCCCTGGCCCAAGGATCTGGTCGAGCAGGCCTATTATCTGCGCGGCCAGGCCGACCCGGCCAAGATCGCGGGCAGCGTCGTGCGCACCGCCATCACCGCTGGGCAGCCGCTGACGCAGGGTGCGCTGGTGAAGCCGGGCGAGCGCGGCTTCCTTGCCGCCGCCCTTGGCCCCGGCATGCGTGCCGTGACGGTTCCGGTATCGGCGCAAAGCTCCGTCGCGGGCTTCGTGTTTCCGGGCGACCGCGTCGACCTCGTCCTGACGCAGAGCGTGTCGGGCGGCGGCGACGGCGATCCGCTCAAGGTGTCCGAAACCATCCTGCGCAACCTGCGCGTGCTCGCCACCGACCAGCGCATGGACGCCATGGGCCCGGACGGCAAGCCGGTGGTCCAGACCTATTCCAACGTCACCGTCGAGGTGACTCCCAAGATCGCGGAAAAGATCGCAGTCGCACAGACCATCGGATCGCTGTCCATGTCGCTCCGTTCCATCGCGGACAACGCCTCCGATCTCGACGCGGCGATCGCCGGGACGGACGTCGATCTGCCCGGCAGCGCCAATCCGAATGCGGAAAAGGCGATCATCGCCAAGCTGGCGTCGCGTCCGGTCGATCGCGGCTCCACCTATTCGACCGGTGCGGACGTATCGCGCTACCAGCGCAGCTCGGTCCCGGCCAAGGCCGAACCTGCCGCGACCGCCATGGCGGGCGCAAACGGCGCGCCAGCTGGCACGGTCGCCTTCAAGGGACCGGTGATCCGCGTCGCACGCGGCACCAATGTGACCGATGTTCCGGTCGGGGGTAAGTAAAGATGAAGAGCTTGCATATGCACGCCGCGCGCGTCGCCCGTCCGGCGATCGCGCTGGGCCTGGCCGCCGCCGCCGTCATGGCCCCCGCCGCGGCCGTCAACGCCGAACCGTCCACGATGCAGGATAATGCCATCCTGATGTCGGCGGGCGGTAGCCGGGTAATCAACCTGTCGGCTCCCATGTCCGACGTGGTGATCGCCAACCCCGAAGTCGTGGACGTCCATGTCCGCTCGCAGAACCAGCTCTACCTGATCGCGAAAAAAGCGGGGGAAACCACGGTCTTTGCCACTGCAAAGAATGGCAAGGTGCTGTTTTCCGGCACCGTTCGGGTCGGCAACAATCTGACCAGCATAGATGACATGCTGCGTCTGGCGATGCCGGAAGCGAACATCGCCGTGAACAAGATGAATGGCATGATCCTCCTGACCGGCACGATCAAGGCCCCCGAGGACGCCGCCGAAGCCGAACGGTTGACGCAGGCCTTCGTCGGCAAGGAAGTGACCGTGGTCAGCCGCCTGCGGATGGCGACGCCGCTGCAGGTCATGCTGCAGGTCAAGATTGCCGAAGTGAACCGCGATCTGGGCCACAAGATTGGCATGAACATCACCGGGCTCGGCACGGGAACCGGCAGCTTCAGCGGATATATCAACCGGGCGAACCGCCCTTTCCAGACCAATAGCGGGGGGGGTGCGCCGACCGATGACATTTCGCGTTCCTGGGTCTTTAACAGCCCCACGGATGGAACGACGTCCCTTGGTTTCGTTGCAAAACTGCTGGGCATGGACCTTGCCGCCGCTCTCGACCTTGCAGAATCGAGCGGCCTCGCCACCACCCTCGCCCAGCCCAACCTGACCTCGCTTTCCGGCGAGACGGCAAGCTTCCTGGCAGGCGGCGAATATCCCTATACGGTAAACAACGGACCTTCGTCGGGCAACAGCATCGAATTCAAGCAATATGGCGTCCAGCTGGCCTTCACGCCCACGGTGCTGGCCGATGGCCGCATATCGCTTCGCGTCCGGCCGACCGTGTCCAGCCTTGATTTCAGCGTCAGCGCCAGCGTTCCGGCGCTGCGCAGCCGTACCGCCGAAACCACGGTGGAACTGGGTTCGGGCCAGGCCTTCATGATCGCAGGCCTCCTGAACAACCAGACAAGCAACAATATCTCCAAGGTTCCGGGGCTGGGAGACATCCCGATCCTGGGCAGCCTGTTCAAGTCGCGCCAGTTCCAGCGCAACGAATCCGAACTGGTCATCGTCGTCACCCCCTATCTGGTGAAGCCGATGAACGCGGCGGATGTGCGCCTGCCGACCGACGGTTTCCGCAACGCGACGGAATTGCAGGGGCTGATCAGCCAACAGACGAACGACGGCGTCAGCGGCGGCCGTCCGGTCGGCCCGACCCGCGCCCCGGTACCGGTGCCCGTATCGCCGGCTCCTCAGGCCTCTGCCGCAAGGCCGGCCAAGTCCGGCGCCGTCGCCCCCGGCTTCAGCTTCTGACGGAAGGATAAAGATATGATCCGCCATACCCCCGCCCGTCTGTCGCTCAAGGCTCTGGGGGCTCTTGCCCTCGCCGCCCTGCCGATATCGGTGCAAGCAGCCCCGCCGCGCGAAAATCGCAGCCTCGATTCGGTGCATCAGCCGGTCGTCAGCCAATCCGCCTACACGTTCGACGTGCTGGCGGGCGCAAGCGGCGGCCTGTCGGCGGCCGAAGCGCTCCGTCTCAACGACTGGTTCGTGTCGATCGGCCTTGGCTATGGCGACAATGTCGCGATCGTCACCGAAGGCGGCTACTACAGCCCAGCCGTGCGCGAAGATGTCGCCGCCATCGTGGCGCGCCATGGCCTGCTGGTATCGGAAGACAGCTCCGCCATCGCTGGTCCCGCGGCGGCAGGCAGCATCCGCGTGATCGTGCGCCGCTCTACCGCGCGCGTGCCCGGCTGCCCCGACTGGCGGTCGAAACAGGAAACCAACATGAGCCTGCCGACTTCGTCCAACTTCGGTTGCGGCGTGAACAGCAACTTTGCCGCCATGGTCGCCGACCCGGAGGATCTAGTCCGGGGCCAGGGCACCGACAGCGACCTGCGCACCGCAACGTCGAACCGGGCGATCTCCGCCTATCGTGACAAGGCCCCGACCGGCGCGGGCGACCTCAAGCAAATCAACGCGGGAGGCCAGTGACATGAACGCACCCTGGAAACCCGGCATGGCCGGTCAGCGCGATCCCTTCCACGCCTTCGTCTGTGACGATCACAGCTTCGACATGCTGCGCGCGGTCGCGGCCGAGATGGGCTGGGCACCGGAAAAGGTGAACAAGGGCGGCATGCGCAACGCGGTGCAGAGCCTCTCGATCACCGCTTCGCCGCAAATCCTGTTCATCGACATGTCCGAAAGCGGCGACCCGCTGAACGACATCAACAGCCTGGCCGAAGTGTGCGAACCCGGAACGGTGGTGATCGCCGCCGGGCAGGTCAACGACGTGCGCCTCTATCGCGATCTCGTCGCCAGCGGCATTCAGGATTATCTGCTTAAGCCCTTCGGTGCGGACCAGCTGCGCGATGCGCTGGCGCAGGCGCAGGCCGTGTTCATGGCCCCGCGCGATACGGGACCGGACCGTCCCCACTGCACCATGGCCGTGATCGGTGCGCGGGGCGGCGTGGGCGCGTCGAGCGTCGCAACGTCGCTCGCCTGGCTGCTGTCGGAAAAGAAGCAGCGGCCGACCGCCCTGCTCGACCTCGACGTGCATTTCGGGACGAACGCCCTCGCGCTCGATCTGGAGCCGGGGCGCGGCCTGACCGACGCGATCGAAAATCCCAGCCGGATCGATGGCTTGTTCATCGAACGGGCGATGGTGCGGGCCAGCGACACGCTCGCTATCCTGTCGGCCGAAGCGCCGATCAGCCAGCCGGTGATGACCGATGGCGGCGCATTCTATCAGCTGCTGGAAGAATTCCATCAGGCCTTCGAATGCAGCGTCATCGACCTGCCGCGTAACATGCTGATCCAGCATCCGCACCTGATGGCCGACGTCAATGTCGCGCTGGTCGTGACGGAACTGACGCTGGCGGCAGCACGCGACACGATCCGCATCCTCTCCTGGATCAAGACCAATGCACCGCAGAGCCGCGTGATCGTGATCGCCAACCGCGTTCACCCGGGCGCACCCGAAATCAGCCGCAAGGATTTCGAACAATCGATCGAGCGCAAGGTGGACATCCTCATCCCCTTCGACCTGCGCGTCGCCTCGCAAGCCGCGAAGCTGGGCAAGACGATCGCCGAAACCGCCAAGGGCAGCAAGGTCGGCGCGGCCTTCGCTGGTCTGCTGGATGCCGCGATCGGCGCGGGCGATGCCGATGACGGCGCATCCACGAAGAAGCACGGCGGCAAGAACCAGTCGTTGCTGGGCAAGATCGATTTCAAGTCGATGATCCCGTCGCGCCGCAAGGGCAAGGTGGCGCAGGAAGGCTGACGGCCTGCCGCCATCGGGCGGCGGGCTTCACATAGAGGGACTGGCTGAGGCAATGGACGGCAATTTCATTCTGATCATGGTGCTGGTGGCGACCCTCTTGGGTGTCGCTATCGTCGCCTTGGCCGGCCCATCCCCCAACAAGGCACAGAAGCGGCGCGTGGCGATGATCCGCGGCCGGCATGGCGAATCCGCCGAGGCGCTGCTTGAAGCGCGCATGCGCCGGGTGATCTCCAATCGCAACACGGGCGGCGATGCCAAGATGCTGGTGTCACTCGTTCCCAACCCGGAAAATCTGGCCAAGCGGCTGCAGATGACCGGGCGGAAGTGGACGCTGAGCCAGTATATGACCGGTTGCGCGGTCGTTTTCCTGCTGATCGCCGGCTTCCTCACCCTGCGTGGCTTTCCCTTCCTCTTCGCGATGATGGTAGGCCTTGCGGCCGGCCTTGGCCAGCCGCACTGGTGGGTCGGCCGCCTCATCACCAAGCGCGTCAACCTCTTCACCGCCAAATTTCCCGACGCGCTTGAATTGCTGACGCGCGGCCTGCGCTCGGGCCTGCCGATCACAGAATCGCTGGGCATCGTGTCGAGCGAAATCCCGGGGCCTGTGGGCGAGGAATTCAAGCTCATCACCGAGCGGATCAAGATAGGGCGCACGATGGAACAGGCGCTTCAGGAAACGGCCGACAGGCTGGGCACCCCGGAATTCCAGTTCTTCGTCATCACGCTGTCGATCCAGCGCGAAACCGGCGGCAACCTTGCCGAAACGCTGTCCAACCTGGCAACGGTGCTGCGCCAGCGTGCCCAGATGAAGCTGAAGATCCGCGCCATGTCCTCGGAATCAAAGGCATCGGCCTATATCATCGGCGCCCTGCCGTTCCTTGTGTTCGGCCTCATCTCCTACATCAATTTCAACTATATGACGCCCTTCTTCACGCCGGACCCGAACGGCCTGTTCGGGCTGGGCACGATGCAGATCGTCGGCATAGGCGGCATGTGCTGGATGGGCATTGGCGCCTTCATCATGGCCCAGATGGTCAATTTCGAGATTTGAGGGGGAAATAGCATCATGGACGCCCCTGCCCCCGCCGGCACCCTGTTCGGCCTGACTGCGACCGATGTCGGCACGCTACTCGCAGCGATGGCGAGCCTGGCCATATTGTTCGCGCTCTACGCCATCATGACCGTGCGCGATCCGATGGCCAAGCGGGTGAAAGCGCTGAACGACCGGCGCGAACAGCTCAAGGCCGGCATCACCGCCTCCACGGCCAAGCGCCGCGCCAAGTTGGTCAAGACGAACCAGACCACGGACCAGATGCGGTCCTTCCTGTCGAGCCTCAAGGTGCTTCAGGACGACCAGCTCAAGGACGTGCAAACCCGCCTGGCCCAGGCGGGCATCCGATCCAAGGACCTTGCGGTCGCCGTCATCTTCGGTCGCATGATCCTGCCGATCCTGATCGGCGGGGCGGCCGCCGTGTTGCTTTACGGCGTCGGTATCGAACCCGAATGGGGACCGATGAAGCGCTTCTTCGCCTTCGCGGCTGCGCTGTTGCTCGCCTACAAGGCCCCCGACATCTATATCAACAACAAGGTGCAGAAGCGCGCCGCGGCGATCCGCAAAGGGTTGCCGGATGCGCTCGACCTGCTGGTCATCTGCGCCGAGGCCGGCCTGACGGTCGACGCCGCCTTCAGCCGCGTCGCCCGCGAGCTGGGCAAGGCCTACCCCGAACTGGGCGACGAGTGCCAGCTTACCGCGATTGAGCTGAGCTTCCTTACCGAACGGCGCATGGCTTTCGAGAATCTGGCGAACCGCGTGAAGCTGGATGCGGTCAAGGGCGTGGTCACGACCATGATCCAGACCGAGAAATATGGCACGCCGCTGGCCTCTGCCCTGCGCGTCCTGTCGGCCGAATTCCGGCATGAGCGGATGATGCGCGCCGAGGAAAAGGCGGCGCGCCTGCCCGCGATCATGACGGTACCGCTGATCCTGTTCATTTTGCCGACCTTGTTCGTCGTCATCCTGGGCCCGGCGGCCTGCTCGATCAACAAGGCCTTCTGACGGCACAGATCGCGGCCGGACGCTTGCCGTAGCGTCCGGTGGCCCCTTCTTCCAAACCGTACAATCCGCTGGAACCGAAGGCTTTCTGCGGCTATTTTACGCTGACGTAAAAGGAAAGAAGAGAGGATCGCATGCGTTTCATTCGTCCCGCCGCCATTGCCGCCCTTGGGCTCGTTGCCCTTTCCACCTTCCCGGCACAGGCGGCACAGCCCGTCACCGGGCGTTGGGCCACGGTGGATGGGAAGGCGATCGTGGCGGTCGCGCCATGCGGCCAGCATCTGTGCGGTCGGATCGAGAAGATCGTCAAGCCGACGCCGGGCCGACCGCAGACGGACATCAAAAACCCCGACCCGGCGCTGCGGTCAAAGCCGCTCGTGGGCCTGGCGCTCCTCACCGGCTTCACGGATGCGGGCGACCTCTGGAAAGGCACCATCTACGATCCCGAAAGCGGCAAGAGCTACACCTCGAAGGTCAGCCGCAACGCCAACGGCACGTTGAAGGTCCAGGGCTGCATCGCCTTCTTCTGCAAGACGCAAACCTGGACGCCGGTGCGATAGGCAAGGAAAGGCAGGGTCGCGTCGGAACGCTGCGGCGCCCCGGCGCGCATGTTCAGAACGCTTCGGCGGGCAGTGCCATCATCGCCTGCTCGCCGGCGCGGATCGCCGTCGCCAGACCCTCCGCCTGCGGCAGCACGCGATCAGCATAATAAGCGGCGACGATGCGCTTGGCGCGATGCAGTTCCTCCTCTCCACTGGCGGCCACGGCCATGCGCGTCCACATCCAGCCCATGACGACAAGGGCGAACAGGCGGAGATAGTCCACCGCCGCCGCACCGGCTGCGTCCACTGACGCGCCTTGCAAACCTTCCGTCACCTGCCGCAGCCGGTCCAGCGCTTCAGCCGTCCGCGACGCGACGGGAACAGCGCCATGGTCCGCCAGATCCGCCTGAATGAGATCGAAGAAGCTGTTGACGACGCTGCCGCCGGCCATCGGCAGTTTCCGCCCGACAAGATCCATCGCCTGAACGCCGTTCGTGCCCTCGTAAATCTGGGCGATGCGGGCATCGCGGACATATTGTTCCATGCCCCATTCCCGAATGTAGCCATGGCCGCCGAACACTTGCTGCGCCTGCACCGCGCTTTCGAAACCGAAGTCGGTGAAGGCCGCCTTCACGACCGGAGTCAGCAAGGCGACCAGCGCATCGGCCTTCGCCCGCTCCGCCGCGTCGGGATGATGATGCGCCCGGTCGAGTTGCAGCGCGGTCCAGCCCGCCAGCGCCCGCCCGCCTTCCACGAACGCGCGGATGTTGAGCAGCATGCGCCGCACATCGGCATGTTCGATGATGGGCACGGGCGCACGGTCGCCGTCCGCGCTGCGGCCCTGCAGCCTGTCCTTGGCGTAGGCGGATGCCTGCTGATAGGCCGCGCCGGCGATGCCCAGTCCCTGAACGCCGACCATCAGCCGTTCCGCGTTCATCATCGTGAACATGGCGGCAAGGCCTCTATGCGGTTCGCCCACCAGCCAGCCGGTCGCGCCGTCATAATTCATGACGCAGGTCGGTTGGGCATGGATACCCATCTTCTTTTCGAGCGCGCCGACCGACATGCCGTTGCGCACGGTAAACTGCCCCTGCGCATCGGGAAGATATTTGGGAACGAGGAACAGGCTGATCCCCTTCACCCCCGCCGGCGCGTTGGGCAACCGAGCGAGCACGAGGTGGACGATGTTGCCGCCAAAATCATGATCGCCCGAGGAGATGAAGATTTTCTGCCCGGTCACCGCATAGCTACCGTCACCTGCCGGCGCGGCCCTGGTCTTGAGCAAAGCCAGGTCGGTGCCCGCGCCGCTCTCCGTCAGCGCCATGGCGCCGGTCCATTCACCGCTCACCATGCGGGGCAGATAGGTCGCTTTCAGATCGTCGCTGGCATGCGCCATGATTGCTTCGCACGCGCCCCGCGTCAGGCCAGGGAACAACCCAAAGGACAAATTGGTCGCCGACAGCATCTCGTCGAGCCAGAGTTGCAGAATGAAGGGCAGGCCCTGTCCGCCATAGGCCGGATCTGCGGAAAGCGAAGCCCAGCCCGCCTCCGCAAAGGCGCGCCATGCGTCGGCAAAGCCGACCGGCGTCCTGACTTCGCCGTCGATGAGGCGGCTGCCCTCCTCGTCGCCGTGCCGGTTGAGAGGATGCAGTTGCTCCGCGCACATGCGGCCTGCCTCCTCCAGCACCGCGACGGCCAGGTCGGCATCCACCTCGCGGCCCAGATCCGCCATCGCCTTGTCGAAACGCAGCGTATCGGCCAGCAGGAAGCGATAATCGTCGACCGGGGGAACATAGGTAAACATCGGCATCTCTCCTTGCGGCGAGTTAATACCAAACATCTGTTGTAGTCAATCTGTCCGATGAATTCTTCCCGCCCGGAGGCGGCATCAGCCAGCACTGCCAGCCCGGATCTGCCGTCGCGCGGGCAAAGTCATAGGCACCATCTATGGGGCATATACCCTAAACCCATCTGGCGCGCGGTCGGCGTCTTGCGGATGGTGGTCTGACAAGATGTTCGTTGGTCGGGGAGCATCAGTTTTCTGCGCCGTGCGCATGGCGGACAGCGCCAGCACGGGCAAGGCAACATTCGGGGACAGCGTTATGGACGGCGTTCGCGTAGGCAAGAGAGTGATAGGCGCACAGGCGCCGGTCACCATCGGGTGGGACAATATTGGCCGGGTTCAAGGCGGCCCGATCAAGCAGTTCGTCTTTACCTGGTTCCAGCCCACGGCGCTCTTCGCGCTGGTTGCCTTCTGGTACTATGCTCCAAATTCCATCGCCAAGGCGTCGACCGCGATCGGCATCGGCATCGGCTTCAAGATATTGCTGCTGGCGCTGGAATGGGTCAATCCGCGTTATGAAAGCTGGCGGCTGACATGGAAGGAACTGGTTACCGACCTCTTCTATGTGGGCCTGGGCTACACCATCCTGGACCTGGTCGAATATTATATCGGCAGCGGCGCAGTGATCGAGGCTGTCCTGCATAATTTCGACTGGGACAAGCTGGCCTGGTTCACAGGCCTGCCGCTGCTGTTGCAGGCGTTCCTGATCTCCTTCATCTTCGATTTCGGGCAATATTGGATGCACCGGGGCATGCACAACTGGTATCCGCTGTGGCTGCCCCATTCGGTGCATCATTACATCACCCAGCTGAACATAAACAAAGGTGCGGTCGGCAATCCGATCGAGCTTTTCCTGATCGGCCTTGGCATCGGCGGATTTTTCGACTTCCTGCCAAGGGCCGCGCTGCTCGCGGGCACCTTTGGCCTGACCATCGGCATCTATCAGCACATCAACGTCCGGTTCAACACGCCCCGCTGGTGGCGCTTTCTGTTCAACACCACCGAACATCACAGCCTGCATCATTCCCAGGACTTCGAAGCGACGCGGAGCAATTATTCCAACACCTACATCTTCATCGACCGCATCTTCGGGACGTGCGTCGATGGCGAGGCCGAACTGCTGGGTCTGGAGGGCGGCCGCCGCATGTCGATCCGTGAGCAGATGACCTATCCCTTCACCGAAGGGTGGAAAACCATCAAGGAACGTTACGGTCGGCCCGAAACGGCGGTACCGGCCGAATGACGGCGCAGTCTCGCTTGCAAAGAGGGGATGATGTGACCGCGCGTTTCCTGGAGTGGATCTGGCACATAAAGGGCAGCCTGGCGCTCACGCCCGATCAGTCGGCCGATGAGGCCCTGGCCAAACTCGGCCCCTTGTTCAACCAAAGCGGGACCAGTTACGAGCGCCGCGGCGACACGCTGACCTTCAGCAAGAAGGATCAGGCCGCGCAGGACAAGATGTCGATCTTCGACGGCGGCGTACTCAGAATCGAACGGGAACCGGACGGCCCGGTGCTGCGCTATCATCTGACCAGTCGGGCATTGCTGTTCTGCTTCCTCGCGCCGCTGCTGTTCTTGAGTTTTGCCGGACTGACGATAGCCGCCGGCAAGTTCACAAGTCCGCCGGCGGAAGCGACGTCCAAGAAGGACGACAAGAAGGACAAGGCCCTGCCGCAGCATTGGATCGACAAGGCGCTGGGCGCTCCCGCTCCTGAGAAACCCAAGAAGGACGACAAGAAGAAGAGCGACGACAAGAACCCCAAGCCTACCCCCGCCTATGTCTTCGCAGGGCTGTTCGCCGCGCTCTATGTGGTTGGCCGCATCCTGGAAGACCGGCTCGTCAGGTCATTGTTCAGGAAGCGATTGCTGGGCTGACGCGGGCCGCGTCAGCTCGATCGTGCCGCGTTCGGGCCGAAGGAGTTGAGCGGCAGGGCGTCGTTGAGGACGAGTTCCCCGCTTGCGATCCTGCGCTTCAAATAAGCGAAGGTCTGGGCCGTCTGGTTAAACAGATGCTCGCCGCCTTTCAGCGGTGCATAACGGGCTGTCTCGCCGGCCGCGACCGGAGCCACGACATAGTCATAGTCGCACGCATGGAAGAGCGCGAACGAGTAGCGTTCCTCCCGGACTTTCTTCACCCGGTGCCGCGTGGCGACATAGCGGCCGTTAGAAAGGATCTCCATCATGTCGCCGATATTCATGATCATCGTCCCCTCGACCAACGGAACGTCAATCCAGGCACCGTGCTTGTCGATGATCTGAAGGCCGGGCGCAGACGCGAACAGCAAGGTGAAACATTCATAATCCGTGTGCGCGCCAATGCCGGGACGGTCCTCCGCGCTGGCGTCGAACGGATAGTGGATCAGCCGAAGCTGGCTTGGCGGATGGCGAAGATGCGCTTCGAAATGATCCTCTTCAAGTCCGAGCGCCAGGGCGAAGGCGCGGAAAAGCTGCCCTCCGATACCCGTGACATGGCTATAGTAAGCCTGCACATCCTCGCGGAAGCCCGGCATGTCCGGCCACAGGTTCGGCCCTAGCAGCGGCCGTCTGCCTTCGGAGTCCAGATAGTCGCAATTGACGTCGAACGCCTCCTTCAGGTCGCGCTGGTCGGGGGCGAATTGCTCTTCTCCCACGGGGACATATCCGCTGTGGTTTTCCGAGAGACCGATATAGCTTTTCATCTTGGTTTCGGCATCGAGCGCGAAATAGCTGCGCGCCCGGCTGACGATGCGGGAGAACAGCGCGTCATCCATTTGCGCGCCTGCGATGTAGAGGAACCCCGAGTCCACGCAGGCGCGATCGATTTCACGCGCGACGGATAGCCGATCATCGAAGCGAGGGCTTGCCAGCTTCGAGATATCGACGAGTGGAAGGACCAGAGGCTGACTCATGAGACAGACCGTAGCGCGCACAGGGCATAGCGATAGACGGGCCGATGCTATGATTTCCATCGATTTGATCTATGAGCAAGACAGCTGACCGCCTATCTTGACGGCGACCCTGCCATATATTCGGCAAAAGGCACTATGCGCATGAATGACCGAACGCCCCTGATCGACAGGAAATTCGCCAATCGCGTCGACTGGAATCTCATGCGGACCTTCGTGGACATCGTCAGGGCGGGCGGCATTGGCGCGGCTGCGCGGCGGCTCAATCGGCAGCAGCCCAGCATCAGTGCCGCCCTCAAGCGACTGGAGGATCATGTCGGGACCGCCCTGCTCCATCGCACCGCCACCGGCGTCGAGATGACGGCCGCCGGCAAGGCGATGATGGCGCTGTGCGAAGACATGCTGGAATCGGCCCGGATGATGCCGCATGTCATCGCGCAGGCGACCAAGCGCGTCGAAGGCATCGTGCGTATCCAGATCGTGTCCGGCCTCGTGTCGCCTGAGTTCGACGAGGCCATCGCCAGCTATCACCGGCGCAATCCGGCAATCCATATCGAAATCCGCGTGTCCCCGTGGCGCCAACTGCTCGATGCGCTGGAGCAAGGGGAGGTGGAGATCGGCGTCGGCTACGACAGCAGCGTCCGCGGCAGCCTGATGTACGAGCCGCTGCTGGTCGAGCGCCAGCAGCTCTATTGCTCTCGCAGCAGCCCCTATTTCGGCTATCGGGTGAACCGCCTTGGCGAGCTCAAGGATCAGGGCTTCGTCCTTACCGGCGAGGACGAGATAGAGGCGATCACCCAACTGCGCCGACGCTATCGCCTCGGCACCGTGGTCAGCGGCCTCGCGGAAGACATTAACGAGGCCCGCCGCCTCATCAGCATGGGCGTCGGGATCGGCTTCCTTCCAACCGCCGCCGCGGCAAGCGATGTCGAGAGCGGGCGATTGTGGCCCATGCTCTATGCCGATTTCGAACCCGCATATGACATCTTCCTCCTCGCGCGCGCCGAGCCCGCCCGCGATACGGCGACGCAGCTGTTCTGGGATGAGGTCATCCGGCGCGTACGCGCGCAAAGAGCATAGATATAATCTATGAGTTTCATCGTGATTTTCCATCTGCCCTGATGACGCGGGCAAGGGCAGCTTCGGCACAATGAACGGAGCTGCGGCATGGAAAAAAGCCTGAAAGACCGGCTATTCGACCTGATACCCCCCGCCATGATCGCGATCATATTGGGGTTTTGGGCTTATGGCCCCCGCGCTTTGGTCGATCATCCCTGGACTCTTGCCGTCACGTCTCCGCTCATCGTGATCGTCATCCTGCTTCTGGAAGCCGTGCACGAACGTCATTCGGGCTGGCGCATGAACAAGCAGGAGTTTGCAACGGACCTCTATTATTCGGTCCTTAGCGCGACGGTGATTGCGTGGCTGACGCAGACATTGGCGGAAGAACCGTTGGTCGCGCTGAAGTCATCATTGGGCCTGACGACGCAATGGGCGGCGCAACTGCCCTGGCTGGCGCAGGTCATGTTGGTGATTTTCGTGATCGAATTCGGCCAATATTGGATGCATCGACTGATGCACAATTGGACGCCTTTCTGGCTGACCCATGCGCCGCATCACCATATCACCCAGCTTAATGCGGCAAAGGGTGCGGTCGGCAACCCTATCGAACTGTTCCTGATCAGCCTGAGCGTCGTCGCGCTTTTCGATCTCGACAAGACGGCGATCTTTGCGGCCCTGAACACCACCGGCATCATTTCCGGCTTTGCCCATGCCAATGTACGTGCCGATCCACCCATCTGGTACTCCTTCTTCTTCACGACGATCAGGCACCACAGCCTGCACCATTCCACTGACTATGAAAGCACGCGGAGCAATTACGGCAACTCGCTGATCCTGCTCGACCGCATCTTTGGAACCTACCGCGAAGGCGAAGGGGTGTTGGTGGGGCAGGATGATCGCAAGCGGCTGACCATCTGGGAACAGACCATCTTCCCCTTCGTGCCCGCCATTGAAGCCTACAGGGCGTGGGGCGCGAAGAAGCAGTTGGGTAACACGCTGGATCAGACCGAAACGGCAGAGGACGGGGACCGGTCGGCGGCGGGAGCACCGGCAGCGGCATGATGGCGGCCCGTTCCGGCCAGGCGATGGCAGCCCGCAACGCGCTGGCGCGGGGTGATATCCATGGCACGCAGCGCCTAGCCGCAACCCTGGTTTCGGCCAATCCGGGCGATGCGGAGGGTCACTTCCTCCTCGGCGTCGCGGAATCGAGCGCCGGTCGCGTTCGAGCCGGCATCCAGCATCTCGGACGCGCGGTCACTCTCGATCCGCAGGGCGAATATCGCGCTCATCTTGCCAAGCTCTTCACGATGGTGCGCGAGGACGGGGCCGCCGCCGCGGTGCTTCAGGACGCAGAGCAGGCGCTGCCCGCCGACGCGCTGAGCCGCGACACGATGGGCTGCGTCTATGCGCGCCTTGGCAAGCATGCGGATGCGCTGGGGCATTTCTCGGCCGCAGTGCGGCTCGATCCGCAGAACAGGCAATTTCGCTACAACCAGGCCGTCACGCTCAACTTCCTCGGCCGCACAGGGGAAGCGGAGGCAGCGCTGGAAGCGTTGATCGCGCTGGCCCCGGACGATGCGCGTGCCCACCACCTGCTTTCCAGCCTGCGCAAGCAGTCAGCCGCGCATAACCATGTCGATCGGCTCGACAGAGCGTATGCGAGGGCGGCGGACAAGCGGGACAGGCTGTTGCTCGGCTATGCGCTGGCGAAGGAGTTGGAGGATCTGGGCAAGCCTGAAGACGCGCTGGAGCGACTTTGCACGGTGAACGCCGAACATCGCCGAACCCTGGATTACGCATTTGCGCGGGATGCAGCGGCGTTCGACGCGATAGAAGCGAGTTGGCCCGATGTCGCCGCCGCGCCGGCGCAAGACGCTCCGCACGACGCGCCGATCTTCATCATCGGCATGCCCCGCACCGGCACCACGCTGGTCGATCGTATCCTGTCGTCCCATCAGAAGGTCGAGAGCGCCGGCGAGCTTCAGGCGATGCCGCTCGCGGTGAAACGGGCATCGGGGACGCGGACACCCACGGTCATGGACCCGGAAACCATCGCCGCTGCAGCAGCGAGCGACATGGGCGCGATCGGCCGAGACTATCTCCAGCGCGCAGATCACCACAGATGTGACCACAGTCGCAGGTTCATCGACAAGTTCCCCGGCAATTTCCATTATGCCGGATTCATCGCCCGCGCCCTGCCTGCCGCCCGCATCGTCTGCCTTCGTCGCAACCCGATGGACACGGTGCTCAGCAATTTCCGCAACCTGTTTGCCGTGGGGTCGCGCTATTACGACTATAGCTACGATCTGCTCGACATAGCGGCTTACTATGTCCGCTTCGACCGGCTGATGACCCTCTGGCGCGAAGCCTTGCCCGGCCGGGTCATGGAAGTGCGTTACGAGGATCTGGTGGCGGACCAGGAAGGCCAGACTCGCCGCCTTCTCACCCATTGCGGACTGGAATGGTCGGACGCCTGCCTGTCCTTCCACACCAATGACGCGCCGGTTTCCACGCCCAGCGCCGCGCAGGTGCGGCAGCCGATCTACCGCAGTTCGGTCGCCCGATGGAAGCGGCATGAACAGGCTCTGGAACCCGTGCGGCGCTTCTTCGAACGCTCCGGCATTTCCATCGACTGAAAGGGACGCGTGCCGCCATGCAAAGATTTGCCCTATTCGCCGTCTGCATGACATTGGCCGCAGGGTTTGCACCGCCATCTGCGGCATCGTCCCCCCGTACCCGGTTGATAGAGCGCCAATCGGAAAATTACCTGCTGATTTCCGGCAGTCGTGACGATGCCGGATCGCAAATCACCGTGAACGGCCATCCGGTAGAGGTCGATGGTGGCCGGAATTGGCGGGTAAGGCTGCCTGTCGATACCGTCCGGTCCTGGTCTGCGCCGCGCGCGCGCGCAGTTACGGTCGCGGTAGATGGGTCACGCTTCGAGGCTGACCTGCCGCTTGGAATGCTCGGCCATGCCGACAGGCTCGCGATGCTCGTAGTGACCGCCAAGTAATAAACAACGTTAGGGTAAGTAATAAAATAACAGATTAATGATCCATATTGAAAATTTCCTTTCCTGAGCCTATCTACGCGTCAGCCGCCAGAGAGCGGTGCTCGTGTTTCGCTCAGGAGAAGATCATGAAAATTGGGCTCATGGCGCTGGCGGCTCTCGCCTTCGCGCCCTCGGCTATGGCCGGCACCACCAACAATCCCTTTGCGCAGGATTCTGCAATCCTCAACCTCAAAGGGCTGGACCTTGCGACCGCATCGGGACAGCGCAGCCTGGCCATCCGCATGGATCAGGCCGCGCGCGCGGTTTGCGGCGATCAGCTATCGGGCGTACACCTCGCCCTTGACGCGAAGGCGCGGGAATGCCGGACCGCCGTCGCAGCCGACATCCGCACCCGGATCGAAGCCCGGCTTGCCAAGGCGGACGACCGCTCGCCCGTTCAGCTGGCTTCGGCGCGCTGATCTCATGATCCGTCTGCGGCACGCGATTGGCGGCCGCGGACGGATCATTCCGCCAGCTTCGCCGGGTCTGGCCACCAGGTCAGCGTGTGCACGTCATGCGCGGAGGTCCAGATGCCGGATGGCGTGAAGCGCAGCGCTCCGCTCCCTTCCGCTTTACCGACGCGCGCCTTGACCGTCATCGACTTGGGATCAATCACGACGAAGGTCTGGTCCTCCGTGGTGCGCAGCCACACCAGCCCGCCGCCCGTGTCGATATCGCCCCATTTCAGCACCGCGCCGATCTTGATGCGGCCAGTCACGTCGCCGCTGTCGGGGTCGATGCGCACGACCGTTCCGTCGCCCTGCTCCTGAACCCAGACCCCGCCCTCCCCGGCTGCGAGAAATCCCGGCTCCTTGCCGAGCGCGGTCGTCTTGACGACGCTGTTGGTCGCGGGGTCGATGCGTTGGATCGATCGGCTTTCGCTGCTAACGGCCCAGACCGATCCGAAGCCGAACGCCAGATAATGGGTGCCGAGATTGACCGGGATGGTCGCAATGACGGTGTTTGTCACGGGGTCCACGCGGGACACGACGCCCTTCTGATCACTGGCGACCCATATCGATCCGGCGCCCGCAACCACATTCAGTTCGCCCTTGGGATTGGCGATGCCGGTAGCGATGGTCGCAGTCTTTTCCGCGCTTTTCGCATCGATGCGGACAAGCGCATGTTCCTGGCAGTCGGCCACCCAAAGCGCCCCGTCGGAGAAGGCCATGGCGCCGCACGGCTTGGACATGGCGACGGCGGCCAGCTTGCCCTGACGCGACCAGCGTTCGACCCGCCCGGCGTTGGTCGCCCAGACACTATCGCCATCGACCGCCAGGAAGTCCGCGAAGCCCGGTACGTCGATCACTTGCTCAGCGTAGGCCGTGGAAGCCGCGCATCCCGCCGCCACCGTCATGATCCATCTCCTCAGCCGTTTCATGCCATGCCCTTTCGTCGCTAAGATCAGGCGCGCTGCGCGATATAGGCGCGCCAACCGCCCAGGGAGGTGATGTCCTCCGCCCCCGTTACCGCACGCGGTTCGGCCACGAATCCCTTGACGCTGCTGCCGTCGGCCAGCGTCACCGTACCGATGGCAAGCGGTGCGGGCACCTCCACCACGAAGCTGCCGAACTCGGCGACCCCGAGTTCGTAAACCTCAAGCGCGATCGATGCGCCGTCATCGCTGTGCACGAGTGCAGGCTTGGGCGGCACGCTGTTTGCGATCGCATAAAGGCGGTACGTAGGAGCGGTTTCGAAAGCGCCCACGAACTTCGCGTCGCGGGACGTGAGTTGCCAGTGCAGCGGCATGTCCTTCAAATGCGCGCCGACGACAGCGAGTTTTACGGTTTCCATTTTGCCCTCCATATCTAGCGGTGGCGGCGGCGGAATATCCGCGGCCGCAATGTAAGCGTCGGCCGCATCGAGCAGCGCGAGATCGCTGGCGGCGGGGCCGATCAAAGTAATGCCGAAGCCGGTGCCGTTCGCCCGTGCGCCCGCAGGCACGGCGACGGCGGCCATGTCGAGCAGGTTCACGAAATTGGAATAGAAGCCCAAAGCACTGTTGAGCGCGATCGGCGCAGCCTGAAGCTCCGCGACGCGGTAGGTCGTGCCGGTCGTCGGGAAAGCCAGCAGATCGATATCGTCCCATAAGCCGTCGGCATGGCGCTTGAGTTCAGCCAGTCGGTAAATGCCATTGAACAGATCGACGGCGCTGATATCCAGCCCCGGCTCGACGACCTCGCGGACTGTCGGGTCGAGCGCATCGGGGGTATCGGCGAGGATGCGGGCCAGCGCCGCCGCTCGCTCCGCCACCCAGGGGCCACCATAGAGAAGCTGTGCCGCCTCCTGCAGCGGCGCATAATCGATGTCGACCAGATCGGCCGTTGCGGCTAGCCTGTCGAGCGCGATATCGTAGAGATATTCCGACTGCGCGTCGCCAAAGAAGGCGCGCTGATCGCGTCTGGGAACACCGATCCGCCCCCGCCCGATCGGCCTGTTAGCGAGAGGCCTGGAATAAGGATCGGCGGCATCGAAGCCCGCCACGACGGAATCGATCAGCCGGGCGTCCGCAATGTCATCGGTGAAGACGGTGATGCAATCAAGCGTCCGGCAAGCCGGCACCAGGCCCCTGTTGCTCCAGCGTCCCTTGCTGGGCTTGAAGCCGATGAGATGCTGGAAGGCGGCCGGGACGCGGCCTGATCCTGCGGTATCGGTGCCCAGTGCGAAAGCGACAAGACCCGCCGCAACCGCCACCGACGAACCCGAGCTTGATCCGCCGCTGACATAGGCCAGATTATAGGCGTTTCTGGGGCTGCCATAGGGACTGCGCGTACCGTTCAGCCCGGTGGCGAACTGATCCAGATTGGCCTTGCCGACACAGATCGCACCCGCCGCGATCAGCCGCTCGACCACCGTGGCCGATGCCTCCGGTCGATAGGCGAAGGCGGGGCAGGCCGCCGTCGTATCCAGCCCTTCGACATCGATATTATCCTTCACGGCGAAAGGAACGCCCGCCAAAGGCAGGATTTCGCCCGCCGCCACGCGCGCATCGACGGCGCGGGCGGCCTCGATCAGCGCGTCCGGCGACACCCGGCTGATCCAGATTTGCGGCTGAACCGCATCGTAGAGGGTGAGGCGCGCGACCGTCTCTTCCGCCACCGCAACCGCGCTCAGCCGACCGGCGTTGACTGCAGCGGCTATCGCGACGACGTTGAGACGCCCGCCTTCGCTCACCACGCCCGCGCTCATGCATGCCTCCGCAGCGCGATCATCGGCGCGCCGGGCTGGAGCGACTGCCGCTCCTGCACATAAAGCGCCTCGACCGTGCCGGATCCGGGGCTGTGCACCGCACATTCCATCTTCATTGCCTCAATGATAGCGATGGTTTCACCCGCCTCGACCTCCGCACCCGGAGTGACGAGCAGCTTCCAGAGGCTGCCGCCGAACGGCGCTTCGACAAGATCGGCGCCCTCGGGCACTTCCACCGCATCGGCTTGGGGCTGGTCCGTCTCCGCAAGGTCAGCCACGCGGTCGAATTCGCCACTGCGCTGCCATTCGGCACGTTCCGCGTCGAATGCCGCCTGGCGTCGGGCCTCGAACGCCGCGATCGCGGGAGCATTGTCGGCCAGGAAAGCCCGATAGTCAGCCAGGCGGAACTCCGATGGCTCGATCCTGATCGACCGCCGACCGCTGGGAAAATCCCGCCGCCATGCCGCCAGTTCTTCCGCGCTGACGGGATAGAAGCGAATCTGATCGAAGAAGCGCAGCAGCCAGGGCTTGCCTTCGATAAAGGCGTCGGTCTGCCGATGGGTGTTCCACATCTGGATGGTACGACCGAACAACTGGTAGCCGCCCGGTCCTTCCATGCCGTAGATGCACATATAGGCTCCGCCGATGCCGACGACATTGGGCGGCGTCCATGTGCGCGCGGGGTTATATTTGGTGGTGACCAGACGATGCCGGGGATCGACCGGCGTTGCCACAGGCGCGCCGAGGTAAACGTCTCCAAGGCCCATGACCAGATAATTGGCCTCGAAGATCAGATTCTCGACCGCTGCAGCATCGGGAAGACCGTTGATGCGCCGGATGAACTCGATATTGTCCGGGCACCATGGCGCATCGGCGCGCACGGCCCCCATATATTTCTCGATCGTCTCGATCGTGGCGGGATCGCGCCAGCTGAGCGGCAAATGCACGATCCGAGACGGCACGACGAAATCCGCCAGATCGCCGATCCGCTCTTCCGCCGCCATCAGCATGTCCAGTGCCGCGCGCTGGGTCATGATCTCGCCGTCGAAATGCAGTTGGAGCGACCGGATGCCCGGCACCACATCGACGATCCCGGCAGGCGCGAGCCGTTCAAGTTCGGTCATCAACGCATGCGCCCTTATCCGAAGCTCGATGTCCAGCACGATGGGGCCATATTCGACCAGGATATTGCGGTCGCCCTGCTGCCGATACACGGTGCGCGGGCGATCCGGCGTGGCCGGGATTTCGCCGAGGATGGGTGTGAGAGACGCGATCGGCCGCGCCGATCCCACCTCATACGCCGTGCCCGACGCGATCAGCCGGCGTTGCTGCCGGTCTGCCGCGTGCGCATCCTCGACATCGACCGGCACGAAACGCAGCATATCGCCGGGCGCGAGCTGGCCCATGATCCATCGGTCAGCGGCGATCACCACGAAGGGGCAGACGAAACCGCCGAGCGAAGGGCCGTCCGGTCCCAGAATGATGGGCATGTCCCCGGTGAAGTCCACCGCGCCGATCGCATAGGGATTGTCGTGGATGTTGGACGGATGCAGCCCCGCCTCGCCACCGTCGGGGCGCGCCCAGCGGGGCTTGGGACCGATCAAGCGGACACCGGTGCGGTTGCTGTTATAGTGGACCTGCCATTGAGCGGCCACGATCTCGTCAATATCTTCGTCGGTGAAGAAATCTGGAGCCCCGTGCGGGCCATAGAGCACACGCAAGGTCCATTCCCCGGTCATTGGGGGAAGCGTCACTTGCGGCAGTGCCGGCCCAGTCGCATCATCGGCCAGATGCAGCGTATCGCCCGCCAGCAGGCGGCGCGCGGCGTGACCGCCGAACTGACCAAGCTCGAACGTGCTGCGGCTGCCGAGATAGGGCGCGATGTCCAGCCCGCCCGAAAACAGGATATAGCCGCGTATGCCGCCGCCCGTCACCCGGCCGAGCGTCAGCGTCCGCCCCTCCCCCACGTCAATGGCGACGCCGCGCGGCACCGGCATACCGTCCAGCTTGGCGCCGAAATCAGCGCCGGTCAGGCAAATGCGCGCGGGCGCATTGAAGGTCAGCGTCGGGCCGGTATGGATGACTTCAAGACCGGCCGTGCCCTCGGCATTGCCGAGCAGCCGGTTGCCGAGGCGAAAGGACTGATCGTCCATCGGGCCGGACGGCGGAACGCCCACGGCCCATAATTTCTGACGGCCGGGCCAGTCCTGCACCGTCGTCGCCGTGCCCCCGCTGATGACCTGGATGCTGCGGGGATGGAAGGCGATGCCGTCGAGAACGCGGGTGGAAACTTCCCCGCTCACGAATTCGGGCGAGCGCACGACATCGCGCAGCCAGCGCAAATTGGTCTCGATCCCGTCGACGCGGCTTTGGTCCAGCGCCGCCTGCATCGCCGTCACGGCCTCCGCGCGCGTTGGCGCATGGACGATCAGCTTCGCCAGCATCGGATCGTACCAGGCGCTGACCGTACTGCCCGCCATGCACCAGGTTTCAGCGCGAATGTCAGGCGGGAACTGGACCGCTGTCAGCGTTCCGGAGGTCGGGCGATAGTCGAGCGCCGGATCTTCGGCGTAGAGGCGCACCTGTACGGAATGGCCTTCAGGACGCGGCGGCTCCCTGTCGAGGAAGGAGAAGTCGCCGCCCGCTCCACGGATCATCCATTCGACCAGGTCGATGCCCATCACCTCTTCGGTGACGCCATGTTCGACCTGAAGCCGCGTGTTCATCTCCAGGAAGAAAAATTCTTCCCGTTCCGCGTCGTAGAGGAATTCGACCGTGCCGGCCGACCGATAGCAGGCGGCCTCGCCCAGCCGGGTGGCCGCAGCGATCAGTTCCGCGCGCACGGCTTCGGGCAGCAGCGGTGCCGGGGCTTCCTCCACGACTTTCTGGTTGCGGCGCTGGAGCGAGCAGTCCCGCTCGCCCACCGGCAGGACGCGTCCCTCGCCATTGCCGAATATCTGCACTTCGATATGCCGGGCGCGGCGAATGTAACGCTCGAGGAATATCCCGGCGTCACCGAAATTGCTTTCGCCCAGACGCGCGACAGCGGCGAAGCTATCGCGGACGGCGGCCTCATCCTCGCAGACCCGCATGCCGATGCCCCCGCCGCCGGCAGTCGCCTTGAGGATTACGGGGAAACCGATATCGCGGGCGGCAAGCACCGCCTGCGCCTCGTCCTTCAGCAGGTCGGTGCCGGGCGCGAGCGGAACGTCATGCGCGGCCGCGAGCGCGCGCGCGCTGTGCTTGAGGCCGAAAGTGCGGATATTGTCCGGCGTGGGACCGATGAAGATGATGCCCGCCTTGGCACATGCCTGGGCGAACTCGACATTTTCGGCAAGGAAACCGTAGCCCGGATGAATGGCGCCTGCCCCCGTCGCGCGGGCGGCGTCCAATATCGCCTCGATGTTGAGATAGCTTTCGGTAGCGCGCGGCCCCCCGATGCAGACCGCTTCATCCGCTTGCGCGACATGGAGCGACGCTTCGTCCGCTTCCGAATAGACAGCGACCGAACGCAGGCCCATCCGCCGGAGCGTGCGGATTATCCGCGTCGCGATCGCACCACGGTTCGCGATAAGGACGGTATCGAACCTCATGCAGCGACAATCATGCGTACGGGCGTCGGATTGAATCCGTTGCAGGGATTGTTGATCTGCGGGCAATTGGACACCACCACGATGACGTCCATCTCCGCGCGCAGGTCGACGGTCAGCCCCGGCGCGGAGATGCCATCGACAATGCCCAGCGATCCATCGGCCTCCACCGGCACGTTCATGAAGAAGTTGATGTTGGAGACGATATCGCGCTTGCCCCGCCCTTCCCGCAAATTCGCCTCCAGGAAATTTTCGACGCAGGCATGTTCGGCCTTGGTGTGATGGCCGTAGCGAAGCGTGTTGGATTCGCAGGAACAGGCGCCGCCGATCGTGTCGTGATATTCGACGGAGGTGCCGGTGATGGTCATCATCGGCCGCCCCTCGTTGGAACGAAGCACGGTGCCTTCGCGCAGGAACAGATTGCCCTGAGCAGACACGGTGTCCTGCGCGCTGTATCGCTCCGCATCGTCCTGCGCCGCGTAAAGCAGGAAATCGACCGCCTGGTTGCCCTCCAGATCGACGATCCGCAGGGTCTGGCCCGCGGCGACATGGTGTAGCCACGGCGCGCGGGCCGGCACGATCACATCATGGACGACCGCGCCGGGAAGACCGGACAAATGAATATCTGCGCTCATGGGGCAGTTTCCCTTCTAACGGCGGAAATAATCTTCGACATTCTCGAAGGCGCGCAGGCCTTCCGGCGTAGCATTCCGGATCGGGTCGGCGGCCGGCGTTACCGGGCCACGCCACGCCGTCGCGCGCAGCGGCGTCACGGTCCACTGGTCGCGCGGGTCGAGAATATGCGGGCAATTGGCGATCACCACGATCACGTCCATTTCAGCGCGCAGCACCAGGCGGCGGCCCGGTTCGAACGGCCCGATCTGCGGCACGATCGTCCCGTCGCTCTCGATCCGCGTGCCCTTGAACAGATTGACGCAGGGGTGAACGTCGCGGCGCTGGAGGCCGTGCTTGGCAACGCCGAGCAGGAAGCGGTCACGGCCGCTGGGCGTTGGACCGCTATTGGTGCCCGTCCCATATTTGGCCGCGTTGCTGGCAGGGTTGGAGGTGCCGCAGAACGTATCGTGCGTTTCCGCCCCGTCTTCAAGGAAGCTCATGAGCACGCGGCCCATGTCCGAAAGCAGCAGCTTGCCCGCGCCCAGATAGGCATTCCATTGCACTTTGACCGTATCTGCGACATTAAGCCGCTCGGTCGGCATCTCGGCGTTGAATATGAGGAGCGACGCGCAGGCATCGCCCTTGAGATCGATCAGCCGCAGGCGGGCGCCGCGCGGCAGACGGCGGGTCGCATAGCCGCCCGGCGCAATCGTCTCTTCCCACAACAGCGCGTCGGCGGACACCCCGTCCGGGAGGTCATCCGCGACCGGTGGCAATACAGGCATGGCGTCGACCACGGTCCCCGCCATGGCACGGGCATGGTCGCGGGCGGCGGTGGGATTGGCAAGCGTCGTCATGCCATCGCTCCCTCTGTCTGATTGGTGGAATCGGGTTCGTAAAGTGGGGGCAGCAGCGCAGTGGTAGTGACGAGCTGAAGCTGGTGGACGCCGCGAACCCGGCGCAGCGCGTCGCAAAGCTCCTTGAGCAGCGACGCTGGCCCCTGCACCAGCAGGACTTCGAGCGACTGGTCGTCCTCCAGAAAAACATGCTGCGAGGAGATGACTTCCTTTAGGAAATCCGCCTGCATCTGGGCCAGTTGATGCCGAACGCGCCCTCGGTCGCCGCGATAGACGATCGTGATGGTGCCGGCCAGCATCTCGTCCGGACGGGTGAAGGCCTCATGTTCGGCGAGCGCATGACGAATCAATTCGGCGATGAGTTGTGAGCGCGACGGCAGGCCTCGCTCCTCCACCATGATGTCGAGTTGCCGGAACAGGTCCGCCGGCAAGCTCATGCTCAGCCTCGCAAGGCCTGGCGTGTCGCTAGCCATGTCCAATCTTCTCCTCATTATCTTCTTCGCCGCCCGGCGCGGCTGTCGCCTCTTCGCCACCGGCGGCAGCATCGTCCGGCGCAGGCTTTTTCAGCGGCAGGTCATAGACCGCAGTTGCGCCGAAACGGTGCGGGGCGTGTGGATCGTGGCGACGCTTGTCCAGCGCGAGCACGCGCGTTCCCAGGCTGAACGCCTCACGGATATCGTGCGTCACCATGATGATCGTCAGCGAATAGTCCCGCCAGAGCCGGGTGATCAGACGGTGCATGTCGGCGCGGATACCGGGGTCGAGCGCGCCGAACGGCTCGTCCAGCAACAGGATGCGCGGCCGCTTGATCAGCGCTTGGGCGATCGCAAGACGCTGCTGCATCCCGCCCGACATCTGCGCCGGATAGAGATGGATGCTGTCGCCAAGGCCGACCGCGGTCAGCATCTGCGTCGCCTCCTCCTCCGCCCGGCGACGCGCCGTGCCGAACAGGCGCGCCAGGAAAGGCGCTTGTTCGCATTCCAGCCCGAACATGGTGTTGCGCAGGACCGACAGGTGGGGAAAGACCGAATAGCGCTGGAACACCACACCGCGGTCAGGCCCGCATTCCGGCGTCAGCGGCGTTCCATCGAGCAGGATCGACCCGCGCGTCGCCGCCTCCTGACCCAGGACAAGGCGCAGCAGGCTGCTCTTGCCCGCACCCGAAGGCCCGATGATCGACACGAACGATCCGTGCTCGATATCGATCGACACCCGTTCGAGCACGACCTTGTCGCCATATTCGATCCAGACGTCGCGAAGGGAAAGGATCGCGCTCAATGGCTCGCTCCGTGGGCCCAGGGGAACAACCGCCGGTTGAGGAAAGTCAGCAAGAGGTCCATCGCCACCGCAAGGAGCGCGATCCAGGCGACGTAGGGGATGATGACGTCCATAGCGAGATAGCGGCGGACGAGGAATATCCGATAGCCAAGCCCAACATCGGACGCGATCGCCTCCGCCGAAATCAGGAATACCCAGGCCGGCCCCAGCGACAGGCGCATCGCGTGGAACAGGCGCGGCATCGCCTGCGGCAGGGCCACCCGGGTCATGATCTGCCAGCTGCTCGCGCCGAGCGTCTGCGCCTTGACGATCTGCTCTCGCGGCAGGGCGGCGACGTGCGCGGCGATGTCGCGCACCATGACCGGCGCGATGCCGATGACGATCAGGGCAATCTTCGCCGTTTCGCCCAGGCCAAGGGCGATGAACAATATGGGAAGGAGGGCGATGGGCGGGATCACGGCGATGGCGGTGATCAGCGGGCCAAATGCGGCGCGCACCGGAGGCAGGACGCCGATCACCAGCCCGACCAGCAGAGCCGCCAGGGTCGCCACGCCGAGACCTATGCCGAGCCGCTGCAGGCTAGCCAGCGTATCTGCCCAGAAGAGCAACTGCCCTGTCAGCTGATCGGGCTGGAACAGCAGCGCGGCCATCCCCTTCGCCATGCCGTCGGGCAACGGCAATATCTTGTCGAACGGATTTGCGGCGTGGCGCTGCGCCGCCAGGAAAAGATAGAGAAGGACGAGCAGGAAGATCGGCACCGCGCCCATCAGCAACCGGTCGCCTCGGCTGATATGTCGATTCACCCAGCGCATGTCATCATCGTCCTAAAGGGGGACCGATCGGGATGGCTCACAGCTTTCCGTCTGCGGCAAGCTTCATGAAGCTGTCGTCGAACCGCAGCGTCACGTGCTGCGCGTCGCCCAGCGTCTTGCCGCCGGCAAAGCCCATGCCGACCGCGTCAGCCGAAGCGGCACCCTTGAACAGGCCGTGGGCGAAGCTGAAATCGCGGACCAGTTTCATGCTCTGCACAAGCGCCGGCGCGGTGGCGGCGGCAACGGCGGATTTGGGATCGGAATAGAGGTGCGTGGTAGCGAGCTGGCTCTCAAACTGTTCGGGGGTCGTGCCCGCCAGCTTGGCCATGGCCGCGCGGGCCGCCTTCCCTTCCGCGTCCTGCCGCGTCATCAGCGCCATCGTATCGAACCAGATGCCGGCAAGCGCCTTGCCCAGATTGGGATTGGCCTTCAGCGTTGCGGTATCGACCACCAGCAGGTCGAGGATTTCGCCGGGGATCTGGGCCGAACTGAAGACTTCTTTCGCGCCGGCCTGCCCCTTCATCACTGAAAGCTGCGGGTTCCATGCAACCGCCGCGGTCACGTCCGGACTGGCGAAGGCACCGACGATGTCGGCGTCGGATGTGTTCACGGTCTTGATGTCGGTGGGCTTCATCCCCGATTTTTCGAGCGCGCGGGCGAGCAGATAGTGCGAAACCGAAAGCTCGACCAGATAGACCTGCCGGCCCTTGATCGCCGAAAAACTATCCGCCCCCTTGAGCAGGATGCCATCATTGCCGTTCGAATAGTCGCCAACGATGATCGCGCTGGTATCCTTGCCGCCGGCCGCCGGGATGGTCAGCGCATCCATGTTGGTGACCGTTACGCCGTCGAATTTGCCGGCCGTATATTGGTTCACCGATTCGACATAATCGTTGACCTGCACGATGTTGATCTTGATGCCATATTTATCAGCCCATTTCTTCACGATCCCAGCCTGCTGGGCATAGGGCCAAGGCATCCAGCCCGCATAGATCGACCATCCGATGTTGAACTCTGTTTTGGGCTTGGAAGGAGCGTCCGACCCTTGCGAGCAGGATGCAAGCAGAAGCGCGCCAGCCATAAGAGCGGCCATGCCTGCGGTGCGGAACATTCGGATCATTGGTCGTCCCCCTTCGCTCATCACTATTGCAAAGCAGCAAGAGCCTGTCCACCGCCATTTATTACATTTTGAAATTTGCGTAATACCGCAGCAAAGCCCTGTAAGCCTTCGTGAATCCTTCGCTTTGCCGCGTCAGAGGCCGAACGCCGGAGACTTCCCAATGAGTGAACTGGACGGTTTCGCGCCATTGTAGCAAGACAAAGTCAGAAGCTGCTCCCTTCCCGCCCGGCCCCGATTCGCGGAGCAGTCCGTCCACGAGGAAGCGACGTAGCAAGCTATGCCGTCCCTGCCGCGCGTGACCTAACCTGTAAGAAAACCGCCATATTGTGCAGCGCACCCATCTTCCCAGTCATACTGAGCAGGTGCAGAATTATTACGCTTGACGCGTTAGGTAATATCCATACCGTAGAGTCGACCGCTCATGAAGCGGCGAACCCATGGATGGAACAGCCGATAATCACCGGCTTGAAGTGAGGGCTCGTGGATCGACGACCGGCTCGCATTGCTGATCTTCCGGATGCGACGCCGCCGTTTGTCGGCAATGCCAGAGGGTATGGCCTTGCCGATCCATCGCATGGCCTTGGGACCGATCGAATGACGATGACGACTGGCCGGTCACCGGCCGACAAGGTGCCGGCCTAGCCAGAGCGCCAGGGGAGAAGGGTGTCACTTGAGGCTCAACTTTAGAGGGGGGCGCAGTGACCAAGAGAGTGTTTCGCAATACATTGCTCAGCGCGACCATATTGATGGGCGTTGGGACCACTTCGGCTTTCGCTCAGGGTGCTGCGGCGGCTGCCGATGGTACAGGCAGCGACGGTAATGAGATCGTCGTGACGGCCACGCGCCGCGCGGTTTCGATCCAGGACGTGCCGATCAACATCAGCGCGGTCGCTCAGGAACAACTGGCGCGGCAGCGGATCGACGACGTGCGCGACCTTGCCGACTTCACGCCAGGCCTCACCATTTCGGATACCGGCCCAGGTTCGACCGGAACCATCGTGATGCGCGGCCTGAACGCGTCGGATTCCAGTGCGACGGGCGCGTCCTATGACAGCGCGCTCGGCGTCTATCTCGGTGAAGTCCCGCTCTATTACGACTTCAAGCTGCTGGACATTGCGCGCGTTGAAACGCTGCTGGGGCCTCAGGGCACGCTCTACGGCCTTGGCACATTGGCCGGCGCGATCCGCAACATCCCCAATCGCCCCAATACCGACACGATCGAGGGCGAAGCGCATAGCCGCCTTTACGGGAAGAGCCATAGCGGCAAGCTCGGATATCAGGTGGATGGCGTCATCAACATCCCGATCGTGAAGGACCATATCGCCTTCCGCTCGGCCACAGGCTATTTCTACGATCCGGGTTTCATCGATTATCCTTTGCTGCTGCAGACGCCCGGCGTGTCCCTGCCGCAGCCGGACGGCCCGACGAGCATTTCGCCCGCCGGCTATGCCGCGAACCTGCGCAAGGAGAAGGATCTCAATTTCGAAAAGACCTTCACCACGCGCAACCAGCTGCTGTTCCAGTTCAGCGAGGATTTGAAGGTCAACTTCACCTACGCCTTCCAGCAGACCAAGACCGATGGCGGCCAGTATAATAGCGACGGTGTGTTCGGAACGGGCAAATATGAAAGTGCTGCCCGTTATATCGAGCCGGTCAAGCGCCGCGCCCATTTGGGCAGCATGGAAATCAATGCCAACCTCTGGGACATCGCCGACCTTGTGGCGACGACCGCCTACACCGACGTCAAGAACGACCGCGTCGGTGACAATACCGACCTTCTTCTCGACCTCGATTATGGCTATGAATCCTTCCCGGCCTTTTCGAGCTGGAACGAAAGCCATGACCGCCGCAAGCAGTTCAACCAGGAAGTCCGCTTCGTGTCCCGCCATGGCGGCCCGTTCAACTGGGTGATCGGCGGCTTTTACAATGAGCAGAAGCGCCTGAACGAATATACCGAGCATGTGCCGGGCCATCCCTGGGTCGAATTCGGCACGCAGCCCAATCCAGACGAGGTGGAATATAACAGCTTCAACAAGTCGAAGGTGACGGAAAAAGCGGTCTTCGGCGAAGGCACGTTCCGGATCATACCGGAATGGCAGGTCACGGCCGGCGTGCGCTATTTCGGCTATACGTCCGACGTCGCCGGTCGCGCCGTGCTGCCGCTACTCGGCGATCCGGTCAGCCCCTATGATCTGCCCTCCGCCGGCGGCAAGTCGAAGAAGAGCGGCTGGGTCTGGAAATTCAACAGCTCCTACAATTTCACGCCCGACATCATGGCCTATGCGACATACAGCAAGGGTTATCGGATCGGCGGCCCGAACACGGTGGCGCCGTGCGTCCTGCCGCTCGATCCCACGCAGCAGAATGTGTGCGCCCTGCCCAATGAAATCCAATATGGGCCCGATACGACCAAGAATGCGGAGCTCGGCATCCGTACCCAGCTTTTCGATCGCAGGCTGACGTTCAACTTCAACGTCTTCCAGATCAAATGGGACGGCATCCAGGTCGATTCCGCGACGATCAACGGAATTGTCGGTATCATCGTCAACGGCGGCAAGGCCAAGTCGGAAGGCTTCGAGGCATCCTTCCAGGCGAAGCCGATCGACGGATTGTCGATCCAGGGCACATATTCCTACACCGATGCCAAGCTGACCCAGGATGTTCCGGCGATCATCGCGGTCAACGATCCCCCCGGCACCTACCCCAGTTCGCCCATTCAGCTGGACGCGCTCTCGGGTGATCGCCTTCCGGGTTCCGCGAAGAACAGCGGCAGCCTGGGCGCGACCTACACGATGCCGTTCATGACCGGCAATCTGGTGGCGGACTGGACCGCGACCTATCGCGGCAATGTGGTGACGCGGCTCGGCTGGGACCGCGCCTATGGCGCAAAGCTCCCCAGCTATGTGCTGCACCGCGCTTCACTCGCTTACGAGACCGATCGCTACAGCCTCATCCTGTTCGCAAACAACATCTTCGACAAATATGCCGTGGCGTCGGTTTCCAATGACCGGTCCCGCGTGGGCCTGAACGATGGGGTGCTGCTGCGCTACTATCGTCAGACCGTCATCAATCCGCGCACCTTCGGCGTCGAAGCGCGATTCAAATATTGATGTGACAAGACCATCGGGGCGCCATTCGATGCGGATGGCGCCTCTTGGCATTTGGCGGTGGCAGGGGGACGCCGCGTCTGCCGGAAGGGGAGAGGGGGGAAGGCGATGGCCACGCACGCACGCAGGACGCGGCCCGCTTGGGCCATCGGATTGGGCGCGCTGCTGATGGCGAGCGGCGTGGTGCAGGAAGCTGCGGCCGCCTGCGTCCCCTTGTCCAAGCTGTTTGCGGAGAAATGGATCGACGGCACCCTGCCGCAGGAGCCCGCTACGCAGGTCCAGCAGCTTGACGGAGACAGTTTCGTCATCCGCCAATCGGTCAAAAGCAATTTCGAAGCCCCCTTCTTGTATCTGCTCTTCGGGCACGACAGGGCCTTGCTCGTCGATACGGGGGCGGAAGGCGGCCAGATCCGTCCGACAGTCGATCGGCTGATCGCACAATGGCTCGCCGCGCACGGTCGCCGTTCGATCCCGCTAGTGGTGGCGCACAGCCATAGCCATGGTGACCATGTCGCCGGCGACGCCGCTTTCCGGGAGCGTCCCGACACCACGCTGGTCGGGCTGAAGCCATCCGACGTTGCTGCCTTTTTCGGCATCCGCGACTGGCCGAAGGGGATCGCCACATTCGATCTTGGCGGGCGGGCGCTCAGCATCATCGCAACGCCAGGGCATCAGGCCGCCGCGATCATGATTTATGATCCCCGTCTTAAGATATTGCTGTCTGGTGACACACTCTATCCCGGCCGACTTTACGTGCCGGTGAATTTCATGGGCGACAATCGCGCCAGCGTCGATCGGGTGGCAAGCTTCGCGGCGAAGCATCCGATTTGCGCCGTGCTGGGCGCTCATATCGAAATGACGTCGGAGCCTGGCCGCGATTACGGGCACGAAGCGCCCGAGCATCGGCACGAACATCCGCTCCAATTGCCGCCACAGGCTATCGGCGAGCTCCGGACAGGCCTGCAAAAGCCGCTGGACACGCCCGATCAACGACAGGTCCACGATCACTTCATCATCGTGCCGGTGCCCGCCCGCGCGGAATGATACCGGCCGGCATCGCCTGATCGCGCAACCCTTGGGGGCTTCGCGTGAACGCTCCTTCTCGCGTTGCACCGCCCCTTCTACGGGCTGCTCTCAGGCGGGCCCTCCCGACGAAATGGATGCCGAATTCGGAGTCGTTGCATCGACATTGTCCTGAGCCTGTTGGCCTTCCTGTCTAGTGCCGGCCGAGACCCGGATCGGCAAGGACGGGACCCTGGCGGGACAGTTCTCCCGGCTCGCCCTGGTGGTGCTCGATTTATACGGATCCGGCGCGATCTTCAAAATCAGATGCGCTCCATGCTGAAGGAATGTGGTTTGCTCTTACATCCATTGCTTGAGATTACGCTGAATATACGGGGTTCAGTGAGAAAAAGAGTTGAGAAGTTCTGTTAGCAGCGGAACGAAGGGGGCATCGCGCAACGTGCGGAAGCCGATGCTCCGATCGATCTGCTCGCCCTTCAATGCAATGGCGCGCAAGCTGCCTGCTGCGAGTTCCGCATCGGCAACGCCCCGTGGTAGCAGGGCAACGAAGTCGGTGCGGCGCACGATCGCCTTTGTCGTAAGCAGGGAATCGCACCGAATGACGTCTTTGGGGAGCGGCGCGGCGGCCGCGATGAACATCCCGTTGATCTGGCGTCTGAACGCGCCGGCGGCATCGGGCATAACCCAGCGCATGTCGGTCACATCATTGAGCGCGATGTGATCGGGTAGGTTTGCATGGGCAGCGCCCACGATGAGAGAGAATGGATCGCGCGCAATGGCATGTTCGACGATGTCGTCAGGCGGCACCTCGATGCCGGTCGTGACGACCGCGATGTCGATTTCGCCGCGTCGTAATGTATCGGTCAATTCCGCGTCGGGTCGCTCGACGACGCGCATTTCGAATGCGCGTCCGCGTTCCAGCAGATGGGTGACGATATCGGGCACCAGGCTGGCAAGCGCGCCCGGCGTCCCTCCAATTCGGATGGGGCCGTCGATCGCCTGCTGAATCAGCGCCACCTCCTCTTCGGCGACCTCAAGGAGTTGCTCAAGCGCCTCCGCCCGGCGTCGCAACGCGATACCGGCGGCACTGAGCGTAATGCCCGATCTCGCGCGGTCGAAGAGTTTCGCGTTCAACATCTGTTCCAGATTGGCGATCGTAACCGAGACGGACGGTTGGGTGATGTTCAGCCGGCGTGCGGCGCCGCTAATGGAATTCTCGCGGCAGACGGCCAGGAATGTCCTCAGGGAACGAGGGTCAATCGACATAATCAATCCATAGGCTGAAGTGATGGTGGGCTAGGGAATCAATATTATACGTGAGTGTGGAGCCGTGCCTACGTTCAATTCCCAAGCCGCTACGAACATATGTGCCCCACGGGCGAGCGAACTTCATGTTCCGACGCGAGTTTGTGGGAATGAGAGGATGTTCATGCGTAGGCTAGTTGGCTTGTCGACGCTGGCGGCGGCGATGGGAAGGCGGCGCAGACCCTAAGAAACTGGCCGGTTATCCCGGCGAGGTGAAGTCCAAATTCAAAGCTGATGTCCTAGTCGCCAATGATCTGGAGCGCTTCCGATCCATAGCTACGAACGATACTAATAGACGAAATCATTATTTGAAATTGCAGGTTCGTTAAAGGATGATCCCCGCCGTGAGATGAGAGGGTGAGATGCGCAAGGCGATCATTAATGTGCGGATCTTCGATGGCAGCGGGTCCGATCCGGTCGATGGCGGCGTGGTTGTCGATGGCAATCACATCGTTGAAATCCTGCCGGCGGGCGCCGGATGCAGCGATGCGGACCTGGTGATCGACGGCCGCGGTGGGACTTTGATGCCTGGAATGGTGGATGCACATGCGCATCTCACCTGGGGCTCGTCAGTGGAAAAGATCTACCACCAGTTCATCCTGCCGCCCGATGAGCTGAAGGTCGCCGCATGGCGCAATGCGCGCGTGCTGCTGGATCATGGCTTCACGAGCGTCTATTCGGCGGGCGCACTCGCCGACGGCGTCGAGCCGGAACTGGCCGACGCCATCGCCGCCGGCAAGACCCCCGGACCGCGCATGATCCCCTCGACGATCGAACGCAGTCCCGAAGGCGAGGAAGGTGTCGAGACCGGGGATGTCTTCAACGGCCGCGGCCCCGACGCGATGCGCGCCTTCGTAAAGCATTGCGCCGACACCGGGGTCAAATCGATCAAGCTGATCGTGTCGGGCGAGGATGCGCTTAAGCCCGGGACGGCCTTGCAGGTGCTCTATACGGCCGAGGAAATGAAGGCGGCGGGCGACGCGGCCCGCCAGCACGGTCTGTGGATCGCGGCCCACGCTTACGGGCATGACGCGATCGAGATGGCACTGAATGCCGGCGCTCGCATCCTCTATCACTGCTCCTTTGCCGATGAAGCGACGATCGAACTGATGGCCGCCCGCAAGGACGAATTTTTCTATGCGCCGGGTCCGGGCGTGTCGATCGCTGCGTTGGAGGCCAATCCCCCGCCGCATGTCGACATGACGCATATGAAGGCCAGCGCGGAACAGCGCATGGCGCTTGAGGCGAAGCTGGTGCCCGAGCTCAGGCGGCGCGGCGTTCGGGTGTTGACCGGCGGCGACTATGGCTTCCCCTTCAATCCGCACGGGCGCAACGCCCGCGACCTCGCGCATTTCGTTCAGTATTTCGGCTTCACTCCGGCGGACGCCCTGTCTTCAGCGACCATGCTGGGCGGCCAGTTGATGGGCATGGGCGACACGCTCGGCCTCGTCCGGCCGGGCTATCTGGCCGATCTCATCCTTGTCGACGGCGATCCGCTGGTGGACATCGCGATCCTGCAGGATCGCGACCGGCTGACGATGGTGATGAAGGACGGCGAACTCCATAAGGCGCCCGCCGCCGCACAACCGGCCTGAACCAATATGTTCGATATTATTGTCATTGGCTGTGGGCCTGTCGGCGCGCTCGCTGCAAACCTGCTTGGCCGCGCCGGACTATCGGTGCTGGTGCTGGAACGCCACGCCCATCTTCACCCGCTGCCGCGCGCGGTGCACCTCGACCATGAGATGATGCGGCTGTTCCAATCGGCGGGCGTGATCGACCGGGTGTTGCCCGACATGGTCGCGACCGACGGACATCTGCACGTCGGGGCGGATCATGACGTGATCCGCTTCATGGGGACAGCGGGCAAACCCCGCCCATTCGGCTGGTCGAACGACTATTTCTTCTACCAGCCCGAGCTGGAGGCGCACCTGCGCGAGGGGATGGCGACGCTCGACAGCGTCGAACTTCGCCTGGGCGCAGTGTTCCAGTCGCTTGAGCAGACGGATGGCGGCGTGGTGGTCCGCTACGATCAGGACGGCGAAGCGCGGGAGATTTCGGCGCGTTGGGTGATCGGTTGCGACGGCGCGCGCAGCGCGGTGCGCAAGTCGCTTGGCATCGCCCTTGACGATCTGGATTTCGAGGAACCTTGGCTGGTGGTCGATGCCGAAGTGGACGGGCCGGTCAGTTTCCCGCCGATCGGCGGCGTGCCGCCCGAAGCCGACCTTCAGCGCCTGTCGGTGATGATGTGCGATCCATCCCGCCCGGCGACAATTGTGCCGGGGCGCGGACAGCATCGGCGGTGGGAGTTCATGCTGCTGCCGGGCGAAGATGATCAGGCGATGATGGCGGATGACAAGGTGGCGGAGCTTGTGGGGGCCTGGATGAAGGATGTCCCGCATCGCATCATCCGCGCGGCGACATATCGATTCCATGGGCTGGTCGCCGAGCAATGGCAGGTCGGCAACGTGTTCCTCGCCGGCGATGCAGCGCACCAGACACCACCCTTCTTCGGACAGGGCATGTGCCATGGTCTGCGCGACGTCGCGAACCTCGCGTGGAAGATGGCGGCCATCGTACGCGACGGCGCTTCGCCCGCATTGGTCGACAGCTACCAGTGTGAGCGTGACCCACATGTTCGCAGCGTCATCGGTGCCGCGGTGGGCGCGGGTCGCTATATTTGCATGCTCGATCGCGCTGCGGCGGCCGAGCGGGACGCGTCCATGCGCGCGGCGCAGAACGGACATAACGGTCGAACCGCTGCCGACCTGATCCCGCCGATCACGGACGGTATCGTCGCGACGGAAACGCCGGGCGCCGGTGTGCGTTTCATCCAGCCCATGATCGAGGGGCAACGGATGGATGATGTCATTGGCGGCGGCTGGCGGCTGTTTGTCCGTAACGACGGGATCGATGGCGGCGCGCCGGGCGTGACCCGTGTCGATGCCGCGACGCTGGGCGATGCGGGCGCGATCACCGACTGGCTCGATGGTCATGGCGTCGACGCGGTGCTCGTCCGGCCGGATCATTATGTGTTCGGAACCGCCTCGGCCTCGGCCGGGCCGCTGCTTTCTGCGCGTGAAAAGGCGCTGGGTCTGTTTGTGGGAGTAAGTGCGTGACATCGATTTCGTTGAGCCAGGCGCAGGCCATAGTGAACGGTGCAATCGAGCACGCCCGGTCAAAGGACGCCAAGCCGCTGTCGATCGTCGTGCTGGACGCTGGCGCGCATCCCGTCGCCTTCGCGCGGGAGGACGGCGCCAGCCTGTATCGGTACGACATCGCGGTTGCCAAGGCGAAGGGCGCGATCGGCATGGGCGCCGACAGCCGCGTGCTGGCCGATCGGGCCAAGGGCAATCCCGTCTTCTACCAGAGCGTCGCGGCGGCGGTCGGCGGAAGCATCGCCTTTTCGCCGGGCGGCGTGCTGATCCGGTCGAACGAAGGTGACATCATCGGCGCGGTGGGAATCAGCGGCGACACCGGCGAATGCGACGAAGCCTGCGCGCTGGCCGGGATCGACGCCGCCGGATTGAATGAAGGAGCAAAGGCATGAGGCTGCGCAGCATCGAACTGGCGTTACCGAAGGCTGCGGACGCGGCCGGGTTCATGGTCGACATCTGGGGCATGGCCCCGGCGGGAACCGAAGGCGGGACACATTATCTGCGTGGATCGGGCGGTTTCCCCTATCTCGTCGCGATCCAGGAATCGGACGATGAATTCGTCCGCAGCACCACCTTCGTGTGCGACGCGGACGAGCTTTCGGCCCTCAAGCATCGCGTTCGATCAGCTGGCTGGCCGATGCGGGACGTGGTTTCGAGCGATCCGGGCGGCGGGCATGGCATCGAAATCGAGATGCCGGAAGGGGAATTGCTGCGGTTTCTGACAGACACGCACGAAGTTGAGCCGATCGAGGGCGCGGACCTTCCGGTCAAGCTGACGCATATCGTGTTCAATTCGATCGATGCCGAGGCGACGGGGACCGCGGCCGAAGACGTGCTTGGCTTCCGCGTTTCCGACCGCACAAAAGGCATGGTGTTCGTGCGCTGCAACGATTCGCATCACAGCACCGCCTTTGCCCGTGCGGGCGTGGCGTCACTCAACCACATCGCGTTTGAAATGGCGGATATGGATGCGGTCATGCGCGGGATCGGCCGTCTTCGGGATCATGGATCTGCGCCGTCCTGGGGCCCCGGCCGCCATGGTCCGGGCGCAAATATCTTCGCCTATTTCATCGCGCCTTTCGGACCGGTGATCGAATTTTCGACGGCTGTCGAAAAGGTGTCGGACGATTATCGCGTGGGCACGCCAGATGACTGGACATGGCCCCAGAACCGGATCGACCAATGGGGGCTTTCTGACAAGGATTTCGATGGCTTACGCAAGGCTGAGGAGCGTTTCAGGTTCCGCAGGACATGGACGCCAGATCCCGTTGCGGCCTGACCGCAGGATTTTCATTGCCGGCTGCTGCGCGGTATGGGCTTTTTGCTCGACTGCCATCATGGCCCGTTCCAGAAGGATGAACATCGTGACCCATTATGTGAGTTTTCGCCGCCCGGACGGCACCCCCAGCTTCGGACGCCTGAACGGCGAGCGCGTTGTCGATCTGGGTGCCCCCGGCGCGCCAGCGTTCCTCAAGGATCATCTGACGGGCGATCTTGCGGCACTCAAGGAAAGCGCAGGCTACGCCCTGGCGGAGGTGACGCTGCTTCCCGTCATCCCGAACCCGGAGAAGATCCTGTGCATCGGGCTGAACTATGCGACCCATGTCGCCGAAACGGGCCGCGAGCAGAAGGCGCATCCGGCGGTTTTCACGCGCTGGGCCGACACGCTGATCGCTGACGGAGACGCGCTCGTCCGCCCGCGTGAGACGACCCGCTTCGATTATGAGGGTGAACTGGCCGTCATCATCGGCAAGGGCGGCCGGCGGATCACACGCGACGCGGCCTTCGACCATGTCGCCGGTTACTCCGTGTTCAACGATGGATCGGCGCGCGACTGGCAGCGGCATAATATCCAGTTCACGCCCGGCAAGAACTTCCCGGCGACGGGCGCATTCGGTCCCGCGCTCGTCCTGCGCGATGCGATCCCCGATCTGGCGAGCCAGCGGGTGCAGACGCGCGTGAACGGCGAACTGGTGCAGGATCAGCCCATTTCCGACATGATCTGGGATATCGCCACGCTCATCGAATATTGCTCGGCCTTCACTGAACTGGTGCCGGGCGACGTCATCGTGACCGGCACCCCTGGCGGCGTCGGTGACAAGCGCAATCCGCCGCTTTATCTGAAGGGCGGCGATACGGTCGAAGTCTCGGTCGGCATCGTCGGCACGCTGACCAACCCTGTCGTCGACGAGGCCTGAGGCGAACCATGCAGGATGCGGCGATCCGCGACGCTATCGCCGCGCTGGGTAACGAACTGGGGCCTGATACATTGCCCGCCGTCGTTGCCCTGTTCGACGGCGAGCAGCGTGAACGGGCGGCGGCGTGTCCGCCGGTGGCCGTGGATCTGCCCTATGGGCCGCATGCACGCCATCGGCTGGACGTCTTTGCGCCGAAGGATGGCTCTGTCCGGCCGGTCCTGCTGTTCGTCCATGGCGGCGGATTCCTACGTGGTGACAAGGGCGACGGCAATTCGTGGCAGAATGCCAATGTCGCCCGCATGGCTGCCGGCGCGGGTCTCATCGGGGTGACGATCAACTATCGCCTCGCCCCCGACCATCCCTGGCCTGCGGGGGCCGATGACGTCGCTGCGGCGGTGCGATGGGTGCGCGCCAACATAGGGCAATATGGTGGCAATCCCGACGCCATCATCGTTTCCGGAACATCGGCGGGCGCAGCGCATGTCGCGGGCTTCATCGATCGCTATCCTGACGAACCCGGAGTTCGCGGCGCGATCCTTCTGTCCGGCGTCTATGGCGTGACCGAAGCGAATGACATGCGGGATCGCGCTTATTATGGCGATGACATGATGCGGCACGCCGCGATGATGCCCCTTGGCTCGCTTGTCGAAACGAAGCTGCCGTTGTTCGTTCTGGCGTCGGAATTCGACCCGCCCCGGTTCCAGGCCGAGTTCGTCGGACTGCTCCAGCGGCGCCTCGAACGCTGGACCGCCCTGCCCCAAGCCTATCTGGCAACGGGTCACAATCATTTTTCCCTAGCCTATCATCTGGGTACGGCGGACCGCCGGGTCAGCGACGAACTGCTGCGGTTCATCGAACAATGCACCAGGTCCGCCTGATGGCTGCGCCCGCACTTTCGGCCGCCGCACTGGCACGCGAAACCGGGATCAGCGTGGTGATCAATTGCACCTTGAGCGCCGCCTTCTATTTCCTCCTGTTCCATGGGATGGAAGCCGTGCCGATCTGGGGTGTGGGCAACTACGCATTCGATTTCGTGCCGCAGACGTTCATGATCGCATTGATGGGCACGATGGTTCCGGGGTTGATCGCTACCCGCGCATCGGGACCGAGCGGCCCCAGCCGGCCAAAGATAGTGCGGCGGGCGCTGCGCTTTGCCTTCATCGCAATCATACTCGGCTCGTCCGTAACAAGCGCTTCGCTTTGGCTTTTAGACATGAAAGCCGTCGCATTCGATCACGGCCTTATAGCGAAACTCGTTTATGGCGGGACTCTCGCCGCGATCGTCACGCCCCTCTTCTTGCGGACGCAGTGTGCGGCACGAATGCCTGGATGAGCAAATTGCCGATGTCGGCTCATAGTCAGAGCTGCACTGGCCACCCCGACGGCATCGACGATCCGCCGAGCAATGGCCAGGGGAGACGCCTTGGCCGCCCGAGCCCGCAGGCCCGCAAAAATCCAAGCCGTCAATGGGGAGCGCGATCGGGCTCAAGCGGCGATGTGCGCTCCCTGGTCGCGGTGCCCAGCTGATCGTCGATACTGCCATAGCATCCGATCCGCCGCTGCATCTGGTATTGGGAGAAGCGGCTTTCGCAGGGGTATGCGGCGCGCTGGAAGCGCGACTGGCAGACATGCGGCACAGTGTACCCAACAAATGTCCTGCCTGATTTTGCTATTGCAAATTATTTGCAATCTTCCGGTCGACTGATTAGGCAGCGGGAAATTGGAAAGGGAATCTGCTGCCTCATGCCTGTTTTGCTGCCCATCATCGCCGCCGCGACCGTCGCCATTCCCGGCGCCGAAACGCCTCCCGCACCCGGTGCCGGCGAGATCATCGTCACTGGCCAGCGCACCGAAGGGCAGGATGATTATGCGGTGAAGAAGCAGACCACGACGATGCGCTTCCCCCTGTCCCAGCGCCAAACGCCCCAATCGGTCAGCGTCGTCACCCGCGCCCAGATCCAGGACTTTCAGCTCAACGACATCAACGACCTCTTAAAGACCGTGCCGGGTGTTCAGGTGCAGGCGCAGGAAACCGACCGCATCTATTATTCGGCGCGCGGCTTCGACATTCAGACCTTCCAGATCGACGGCATTGGCCTGCCCTTCGCGTTCGAAGTGCAGACCGGCTCGATCGACACCGCCATCTACGACCATATAGACGTGGTGCGTGGCGCGCCGGGACTGCTCTCCTCAACCGGCAACCCGTCCGCCGTCGTCAACTTCATCCGCAAGCGCCCGACCCGCACCTTCCAGGCGAGCGGCAGCGCGCAATATGGCTCCTACGACCATCTGCGCCTCGACGCCGATGTGAGCGCGCCGCTGACGTCCAACGGCAGCGTCCGTGCCCGTGCGGTCGGCGCTTACCTCGATGAGGATAGCTATCTCGACCGCTACGGCCTGCGCCGCTGGACCGGTTACGGCATAGTCGAGGCCGATCTTGGCCCGCAAACCACGCTCACCGTTGGATACGGCCATCAGGACCATCAAAGCCGCGGCGCGACCTGGGGGGCGCTCCCGCTCTACTACACGGACGGAACCCGCATCGACCTGCCGCGCTCGGCCAACAGTGGCCCCGACTGGGCCGGCTGGAACGTCATCGACCGCCAGATTTTCGGCGACCTCGTCCATCATTTCAACGACGACTGGCACGCCAAGCTGACGGTCGTCCGCCGCGCCGTCAGCGAGGATGACCGGCTCTTCTACGTCTATGGCAATCCCAGCGCGGCCTTCCCCGACGGCATCGACCCGTCGGAAAGCGCTAAGGGCGGCAACATCCGCAGCTATCCCGGCGCGTTCCGGGCCGAAACCCGCAACCTCACGATCGACGCCTATGTCGCGGGCAAGGTCGCGCTGTTCGGGCGCGAACATGACGTGATGTTCGGCGTCAACCGCAGCGCCCAGCGCTATGTCCAGACATCGGGCTATGATTATGGCGCGATCGGCCTCGAACTCTCGATCGACGATGTACTGAACGGCAATACCCCCGAGCCGAACTTCCCGACCGTCTTCAACACCAGCTTTCTCGAAAGCGGCGACCGCACGACCAAGCGCGAAACCGGCTATGGTCTCATCCGGCTCAGCCTCGCCGATCCCTTCAAGCTGATGCTGGGCGGCAACCTCACCCATGCCACCAGCAAGGGTTTCTCCTACGGCGCGAACATGGCCTATGACTGGACCCGCTTTCTGCCGTTCGTCGGCGCGACCTACGATCTGACGGAAAGTATCAGCGCCTATGCGAGCTTCGCCACCATCTTCAATCCGCAGACGGAGACGACCGCCAACCGCGCGTTGATCGACCCGATCAAAGGCGACAATCTGGAGGCGGGTCTAAAGGGCGAATGGATGGGCGGCCGCCTCAACGCCAGCCTCGCCATCTTCCAGGCCCGGCAGAAGAATAGCGCTGAAGCCGCGGGCTTCGACGAGACAATCGGACAGACCATCTATCGCGGCGTCGATGCGAAGTCGCAGGGGGTTGAGTTCGAGTTCGCCGGCCTGCTCGCGCCGGGGCTCCAGGCGACCGGCGGCTATACCATCATGCGCCTGCGCGGCGACGATGACCGGCCGGTCCGCACCTTCGTTCCGCGCCAGCTTGGCCGACTGAACCTCACTTACTCGCCGCCTGCGCTGCCGGCGCTCAAGGTTGGCGCGGCGGTGCAGTATCAGAGCAAAATCTATCTGGAGCCGGCGGGCATAACGTCTGTCACTACTGGCCAACAAGTCCGCATCACCCAGCCCAGATATGCGCTGCTCGACCTCCTGGCCAGCTACCGGCTCACCGACAATCTCCAGATCAGCGCCAATCTCAAGAACGTCACTAATGCCAAATATCTGACCGCGCTCAACTATGATCAGGGCTATTACGGCGCGCCGCGCACCATCCTTGCGACCATCAGCCTGCGATATTGATGGAACGGGCCTCAGGCGACGTCCGAAGCCATGGGTGTTCCCGCTCGTCAGGATCAGGCCACCAGCGAGCGAACGCACCATGGCGCCGATGCGGCCCAAGCCCGGAGCGGAGCCTGCGCCGGTCGCGCGGATTCGTGCAGGATAGATATGCGAGGCCAGAGCGAACATGGTCCTCTGCCCCCGTTGACCGAGAAGCCCAGGACACCGAGTGCGATCAGGATCGCCACGATAGTCGTGGCCGAACAAGTCGCCCAGGCCGGGCTTGGAACCGGCTGCGCGAATTTGCGTGTCGCGACACCTTCCTTCGGGCCTTGCCCTCTCCTGGTCGCAAACCGTCGACTATTTTGTACACATTCTGCTTATGGGGTTCGGACCGGCCGCCGTGATGACGCCGAGCCGGTAGGGCAACTGGATATATTCATAGGTCTTGCCCTTCGCCTTATCGAGCCCCTGATACAGGAATTGAAGGGGTTTGCACGGGTCGATCGTCAGGGTCTGGTCGCTCGTCGCGCGGACCATCTCACCGTGCGACACGCCTTCGGACCAGACGCGCCCCTCGAAGGCGACGTTATCGGAATCGGCAAATATGTTCATGGGGGTCGGCGTCAGGGGCTGCCACTCGCCTGCCAGGCCATCGCTTTTCCACGCGCGAAAATAGCGTCCCTTCGGTCCGATCGCTTCGACCAATGTCAGATAGGTGTTCGTCCCGGCGATCTTATAGGTGTTGCTGGCTTCGAACAGATCGTCGCGCGGGGCTTGCATGACGCGGCGGGTATTGTGAAAGCCGTCAGGAAAATTCTTCAGCGATGTCTCTGCGCGGTAGAAACCGCCATTATCGTCGGTGAAGAAGAGATAGCAGTTGCGGTCATCGCAGATATTCCAGAAATCCAGCCAGGCCGGATGACCGTTCGGCTGGGTCACAATGTCCGGCGCCTTGTCGAAAAACGGCTTGGGGGCACTCCACGACATAGGATCGGCGATGTCGCTGCTGGTCGAATAGAGCGGATCACCGCCCTGATAGATCAGGTACCAGAGCTTTTTCGGCGCGAAATAGAAGATTTGCGGCGCGGCGCGATAGCCAGGGCCCATCGGCGAGTTTTCAAGCCCGAATATCTTCGCTTTCGGCGCGTCCTTCCAGTCTTTGAAGGAGGTATAGGCCAATCCCCAGCCCTTGGCCGTCGCCATGGTCAGGAACACATGATATTTCCCGCCATGATAGACGATCGACGGATCTTTCACGCCGTAGAAATCCGGCGTGACTTGCGCTGGCGGCGTGATGAGGGGGGCAGAGGATTTCCAGCGGAACGCTGGCGATTGCGAGACGCCGGCAGTCGATGCTGCCGCCAGCGCGGCGATGCCGAGCGTCGCGGCACTGACCAGCATCGTTCCGCGTGGGAAGCCGTGCCTCGGTTTCATATTTCCTCCTGCAATCATTCTTTGTGTTCTGCCGCAAAGCATTTCGGGGAGCCAGGCGGGGCGCATTTCCACGCTCCATTCGGCCCGTGCGGGTTCACGATTATACCAATAGAGACGATCACGCCACATAATACTCAGACAAGATATTTTAGGAGTCTGCGACGAAGATCAGGAGATGCGGCCGTTCCCACAGTGCATGTGCGTCGAAGCAAACGGGCAGGCTATTGCAGCAACTCGGCGCCGAACGCCGGCAGTTCGATCTTCCCGGTATAGCTCTGGCGCGACAGCAGGCCTGTCTTCGTCCCTTCGAACGTCACCGTGGCAGAGACGTTCTTCGAGTTGACGTACAAGGACCGTCCTTCGACGGTCCGTGCGAAAACGCCTGCGGGGGTGACGGGCCCCGGCTTGATGCCCAAGGACGGATAGAGCGAGCGGATCAGCGGCCCCAGCAACTCGGTCTGAGGCGCGGTCGCCAGATATAGCTGTCCATTGCCGATCTCGTTGGTGGAGGCGACCGCGATGACCGCCGGATGTTCGCATATCGCTGCAACAGCTTTTCCGCGAGGCGATGCGCGAGGCGGCGATAGTCCAGGTCGCTGATATTGTCCCAGTAGCGCGACGCCGGGTTCACCACGTCCCCTTCCTGGCTGACGATGTCGACGCCGGGATACGCCTTGTGGAGCCAGATCGGCGCCGGCTGACCAGGGATGTCGACGATGACGCGGATGCCGGTCGCGTGCATCTGTTTGAGGACATCGTCGAACCATTGGAAGGTGAAGCGGCCTTCTTCAGGCTCGAACGAATCCCAGGACAGGTCGCCCATGCGGACCATGTTGAAGCCCGCCGCCTTCGTCAGCGCGATGTCCTGCTTTATCTGCGCCGGCGAGCGGTCGATTGGCTGGTAACAAGTCCCGACGAACAGTTGCCCGGGACCTGGCCATTCAGGATGCCCGACTGCGCTTTGGGCGTGGGCCGCAGTTGGCGCGCCCATCGGGACGACGGCGACCGAAAGAGCGAGCATCAGCGATCGGATCGTCCATCGGCGCCTTTGATTGCGGTCCTGCAATGCAATATCCTCCCAAGGCTCTATTGGCCTTAAACTCAGACAATATCAATAGCCGAGCCTCCGACGGGAGATTGAGAGGATGTCAGAATCTTATGGGCGGCAGAGCGCCAGGCAGGGCAACTGCGCAACCGGCTCCATATTGTCGTTCAATCCCGACAACGCAGGGTAGCGAGCGCAGCCAGCATCATGACCGCGCCGGCAAAGGCCATGGTCCATATCGGTTCGGTTGGGAAGAAGTGGCGCATGATGGTGCCCATCACCGTCGCCACCAGCAATTGCGGAATGACGACGAAGGCGTTGAACAGCCCCATATAGATGCCAAGCTTGCTCTGCGGCACGCTGGAAGCGAGCATCGCGTAGGGCATGGCTAGGGTCGAGGCCCAGGCGATGCCGATCGCAACTTCCGACAACAGCAGCGCCTGTGCATCGCGCAGGACAAGGAAGGAGAGGAAGCCGAGCCCGCCGAGCGCCAGCGCCAGCGCATGGGTCCGTGCCTGGCCGATGCGGCGAGCAAGCGGCTGGAGCAGGAAGGGCGCGGCGAAGGCAGCGACGCCATTATATGTGGCGAAGAGGATGCCGACCCAGTTGCCCCCCTCATTATAGGCGGCGCTGGTGGGATCCGCCGATCCGAAGACATATTGCGCGACGACCGGCGTGGTGTAGATCCACATGATGAAGAGCGCCGACCAGGTGAAGAACTGGACCAGCGCCAGCTTCTTCATCATGATCGGCATGGCCGCGAAATTTCCGACCACATGGGCCAGCAGATTATCGGTGCGGCCCCGGGCAACCACGCGGGCGAAGCCATAGGCGGCGAGCAGGCCACCCAGCAGGTAGAGTTCCTTTTCCAGCGCCCAGCCCGATACTGCCGCAATGATGGCGAATCCCGCGACGATCCAGACCGGCCCGCCGGGGGGGACCGGCGGGGCCTCCTTTTGTGTCGCGGCTTCGCTGGCCGGGGCAAAGCCCGCCATTTGTTCGGGCGAATATTCGCGGGTGGAAAGGACGGTCCAGAGAACGGCCAGGAACAGCGCCGCGCCGCCGATGTAGAAGCTTACCCGCACTGTGTCGGGGATCATGCCGGCGGGCGCGACATTGGAGATGCCCATCTGATCGAGCAGCCAGGGGGTCGAGGAGCCGATCACCGCGCCCGCGCCGATGAAGGCGGTCTGGATCGCATAGCCGGCCATATGCTGGTCCTTTGCCAGCATGTCGCCGACAAAAGCCCGGAACGGCTCCATCGAGACGTTGAGCGAGGCGTCGAGAATCCAGAGCATCAAAGCAGCGGCCATCAAGCCCGGCGCATTGGGCATGGCGAACAGGGCGAGCGCCGCAAAGAACGCGCCAGCAAAGAAATAGGGCCGGCGTCGGCCGAGGCGGCACCATGTCCGGTCGCTATAATGGCCGATCACCGGCTGGACCAGCAGGCCAGTCAACGGCGCAGCGATCCATAGCAGAGCGAGATTATCGAGATTTTCCCCAAGCGACTGAAAGATGCGCGACATGTTGGCGTTCTGCAGCGCGAAGCCGATCTGGATGCCGAAGAAGCCGAAGCTGATATTCCACAGGCCCCAGAAGCCCTGGCGCGGCCGGCCGTCGGCCGTTGCAGCCCCCTTTACCAGCCCCATGTCGTTCGTTCCGGCCATCCTCGTCCTTCGCCTTAACTTCGCATATTTCCCGCACATTTTGACATTTAGTTGCGAGCGCCTGATCCTATCGGAAAGTCCGGGTTGTGCCGGGTCTTTTCTAGCCGCAGCATCGACGAGCGCCCGCCTGTAGGACAGGCAATAGCCGCCTCGTCATGGCGGCCCCCGCTTGCCGGGTGAAAGCGGCCGTGGATTGCCATGAGTGCGCGGCTTCGCACGAGCTTGGGGGAACGGTCACCGCTTGCGCTTGCCGCCGCTGGCGACGAAACGGATCGCCTGGCCGCCGCCCGGCGCGAGGTCGAGGCTCAGGATATCTCCCTTCTTCACCGGCTTCTTCTCGATGACGATGGCGTGGCGCGCTTCCGTGCGATAGTCGGCGCCGGGGCCGTCGCGGTATATTTCGGCCGTATAGCTGCGGCCCGCATCGAGAAAGTCGAGCGTCACCTTCAACGAGCGTGCCTGTTCGTCGCCCACGGCGCCAAGATACCAGTCGTCGCTGCCCTTGGCCTTGCGCGCAATGGTGACATAATCGCCAACCTCGCCATTGAGCGCCCGCGTGTCGGACCAGTCGGTCGGCACATCCTTGATGAACTGGAAGGGACCGGGATATTTGGCGTAATTTTCCGGCGTGTCGGCGGCCATCACCACCGGCGAATAGAGGACGACGTAGAGAGCGAGCTGCTTGGCAATGGTGGACTGGATGGCGCTGCCTTCCGAACCCGACAGACTGAGCACGCCGGGGGTGAAGTCCATCGGGCCGCCCAAAAGCTGGGTGAACGCCAGATTTGCCTCATGCTCGGGCGGGTTCTTGCCGCCGACCCAGGCGTTATATTCCATGCCCCGGCCACCTTCGCGCGCGACCCAGTTGGGATAGGTGCGGCGCAGGCCCGTGTCCTTGACCGGTTCGTGGCTGTCGATGCTGACATGATATTTGGCGGCGGTCTGCACCACGCGCAGATAATGGTTCACCATCCACTGGCCTTCATGCCATTCGCGATGCTTCGAACCATCGGCGTCGACCCGCTCGATCTGCCCTGCGTCGGTGACATAGCCCGTCTTCACCACCCGCTCTCCATGGTCCGCGGCCCATTTGAAGGCGCTATCGAGCTGACCGTCATAATGGCTGGCCGATCCGCCCGTTTCATGATGGCCGATCAGGGCGACGCCTTTCGATCTGGCGTAGGCGGCCAGGCCATCGGCGTCGAAATCCTCGGTCGGCTGCGAGAAGTTCATGTCATTGCCATTGCCGAACCAGTTGCCGTCCCAGCCGACGTTCCAGCCTTCCACCAGCACGGCGGGGATGCCGTTGGCGGCCGCGAAATCGATATAGCGCCGGACATTGGCGGTGGTGGCGCCATGTTTTGGGCCGCGCGCCCAGCTCCAGTCGCCCTTGATCATGTTCCACCACACGCCGACAAATTTGCCCGGCTTGATCCAGCTGGACACGTCGCCAAGCTTGTTCGGCTCATTCAGGTTCAGGATCATGTGGTTCATGTAAAGGCCGGCGGCATCGTCGGCGATGGCGATGGTGCGCCAGGGGGTGGAAAAGCCGGCGTCGCGCGACACCTTGGGCGCGCCCGAACCGGGCGTCAAAGCGGCGCGGAAGATGGTGCCTTCGGCGCGGGCGAGATTCATCGCCGAATAGTCAACCAGCGCGGCTTCATGCAGGGCAACATGCGTGCCGTCGGCCAGCTTCACCGTCATCACTGTCTGCGCGGTGCCGACCGCATCGAGCGGGGTGCGGTTGTAGAGATATTCCTCCCGGTTCCATTCATAGGCGGGCTTCCACCAGGCGGTGCCGCCTTGCGCGAAGGCGAACTGGGTCAGTTCTTCGGCAATGTTGGCATGATGGAGATTGGCCTGATCCGGCAGCGTGTAGCGGAAGGCGACGCCATCGTCGAACAGGCGGAAGGTCACATCCATCTCGCGCTTCAGGTCGCCCTTCTCCCGGAAGATGAGCTTCAGCTCATTATGATGATCGCGGATCGCCGCCCATTCGCCCCAAGGCTGGGTCCAGCTCGCGTCGCTGCTCGCCTTCCTGGCATCGGCAAGCGTCAGGTTGCGCTCGATCTTGGGGGCGTCGGTGAACATGAAGCCCAGCCGGCTGTCGGCGATCAGCGGCTTGCCATTGCGCTGCACGGCATAGCTGGGGCGCCCCTCGCCATCGAGGCTGATGGTAAGCTTGATATGGCCGTCCGGCGAGGACGCCTTTGCAACCACATCCGCGCGCGCCGCGGCAGGCGCGAGTGCCAGGGCGATGAGGGGCAGTGCGAGCGCGGTCAGTCGCTTCATGAGAATGTCCTTAAACTTGGAAGGTGGCGACGAGGCCGGATGCGGGGGCGAAATTCCAGTCGGCGATGCTTCCGGTCGACAGATCGACCCGCCACCGTCCGGCATCTGCCGGACGCCAGGAGATGGGATCGGTGCTAAGATTGAAGACGCAGAGGCATTGCTGGCCGTCCTGTGTCCGTTCAAAGGCGAGCAGGTCGCCGGGCGTGTCGAGGAAATGGATCGTTCCGCGGCGCAGGGGCGGGGTGGCATTGCGCAGCGCCAGCACCTCACGCGTCCAGTGGAGCAGCGAGTTTGGCTCGCTTTCCTGCACGTCGACCGCGAGGGGGCGATGCGCCTCTCCCACCGGCAGCCAGGGCTTTACGTCCGAAAAGCCGAGCCACGGCGCCGCGCGGGTCCAGGGCATCGGCGTTCGGGCGCCGTCACGCGACAGGGTCAGCGGCCAGTTGGCGATCGCTTCGGGATCGCGCAGATCCTCAAACCCTATCTCGACCTGCGGCAGGCCCAGTTCCTCGCCATAATAGAGGAAGATATTGCCGCGCAGGCAGGCGAGCAGCAGCATCTTCATGCGGCAGTAGGCATGGGCTTCGATGTCGCCGGCCCAGCGCGAAACGGCGCGCGGCGCATCATGATTTTCGAATGCCCAGCTGGGCCAGCCGATCCCCTGCTCCGCCGGCCAGCGCGACAGCACCGTTTTCAGGAGGGACGCGGACAGCTTGGGGGCATAGAGGAAGTCGAAGCCATAAGCGGTATTGAGGCGGTGATCGCCCTGTGTAAACGCCTTCATCTCCGCATCGCTATTGTCTCCCCCCACTTCTGCGACAGTGAAGCGGTCGGGATATTCATCGAACACCGCCCGCACCTTTTCCAGGAACAGCGGGATATCCGGGTGGCTCTGGCTGTAGCGCCTGATCTGGAAATCATAGGGTCGCGTGCGGATACGGCCATCCTCCGGCGCGGGAGGATTGTCGCGCAATTGCGGGTCGGGCATCGAATGGTTGATCGCATCGATGCGAAAGCCGTCGACGCCGCGGTCGAGCCAGAAGCGCACGATATCCAGCACGGCGGCCTGCACATTCCCGTTGTGCAGATTGATCTGGGGCTGCTCCTTCAGGAAATTGTGCATATAATATTGGCGGCGGCGCGCGTCCCAGGTCCAGGCCGGGCCGCCGAAGACCGACTGCCAGTTGTTGGGCGGCGTGCCGTCCGGCCTGGCGTCGGCCCAGACATACCAGTCGGCACGATCGTTGCTGCGACCGGACCGACTTTCGATGAACCAGGGATGTTCGTCGGATGTGTGCGCCCACACCTGGTCGACGATGACGCGCAGGCCAAGATCGTGGGCGCGGGCGATCAGCGCGTCGAAATCGGCCAGCGTGCCGAAAATCGGATCAACGTCGCAATAGTCTGATACGTCGTAGCCGAAGTCGCGCATCGGACTTTTGAAGAAGGGCGAGAGCCAGATCGCATCGACGCCAAGCGAGGCGACATAGGGAAGATGGGCGGTGATGCCGGCCAGATCGCCGATGCCGTCGCCGTTGGAGTCAGCGAAGCTGCGCGGATAAATCTGATAGATGGTGGCACCGAGCCACCAGGGGGCCGTGTCGGTGATTGTGTCGGTCATTGCAGGTGAGCGCTCCGTACAGCGCAGACGCTGTAGCCGAGAGGAGGAAGGGTAAGGGCGAGGCTGCCGGGCGCGGACACGCGCGGGGCACAGTCCGCGCCGGCGAGGGTGTCGAAGGCGGTGGAAGCGCTGTCCACCTGGACCTGCGCCTTGATCGGCGCGGTGGATGTGTTGAAGGCGATCAGATATTCCGCGCCCGTGTCGGGATCGAAGCGGGAGACGGCAAACAGGCCCGGCTCCTCCCCGCGCGCGCGGATCGTCTCGCCGCCCCGGCGCAGCGCAGCATGGCCGGTTCGCAAGCGGGCGAGCAGCGCGATCTGCCGATAAAGAGGATGGGCGGGATCGAAGCGCGGCGTGGCAGTGGTCGCGTCGCTGCCGAGCAGGCGATTGTCGTTGTAGCTCGCCACCTGGCTGCCGAACATGTCCTCGCGCGCGTCTTGATCGCCGCCATCGCCGACAAAACCCTGTTCATCGCCATAGTAAATGGTCGGCACGCCACGCAGTGTCAGCAGCATGGCGTTGGCGAGCATCACCCGGCGCAGCACCTCGTCCTCGCTGGCCTCAGGAAAAGCGCGGCGGACAAAGGTGGCGAAGCGCCCGGCATCGTGATTGCTGACGAAGGTCGGCAGTTGGCGCGCGGTGGCGATGCCCCCCTGATAGAGGGCGTCGCTGGTCAGCATCCGTTCCCAGGTGGCGGTCGCCGCCTTACCCGCCACGGTCTCCAGCGCGGCCTGGCGAAAGGCGAAGTCGAGCACGGCGGGAAGGCCGCCTTCGCGGGTATGCCAGGCAAGCGGTCCGGCATCGATCGTCTCGACATAGACTTCGCCAAAGATATGGAAATTGGAGATGCCTCGCGCCCTGGCCCGCACCTGCATGGCGGGCACGAACTGCTGCCAGAAATGCGGATCGACATGGCGGGCCGTGTCGATGCGAAAGCCGTCGATGCCGAAGCGGTCGATCCAGCCGCCGAAAATGTCGATCATGCCCGCGATGACGCGGGGATGCTCGGTCATCAGATCGTCGAGTCCCGCAAAGTCGCCCATGGTCGCGCTTTCACCCGAATAGGTCGTCTCGCCGCGATTATGATAGTAGCGCACGTCGTTGAGCCAGGCCGGGTTCTTCACCGCCTGCTCGCCCTTCGGCACGAACGGGGTATAGGCATAGGCTGGATCGGTGAGCCTCGCGAAATTCGCATCGCCATGGTCCGCATCGCCGGAAAAGCCGGGATTGATCGCCGCGCCCGCCACGCCCCCGCGCCGCTGATAGGGATAGTCGGCGCGCGCGCGATAGGGACAGGACCGGCCGGCGCATTCGCGATAGCGGATCACGTCCGCCGTGTGGTTGGCGATGATGTCCATATAGACCTTCATGCCCCGGCCATGGGCGGCCTTCACCAGCGCGTCGAAATCCGCATCCGTGCCGAAATGCGGATCGACATGTTCGAAGTCGGTGATCCAATATCCGTGATAACCGGCGCTTTCCTGTCCCGCAGGGCCTTGCACCGGCTTGTTGCGGAAAATCGGGCCGACCCAGATGGCGGTGGCGCCCAGCCCCTGGATATAATCGAGCCGGCGGATCAGCCCCTTGAGGTCGCCGCCATGATAGAAGCCCTTGGATAGGGGGTCATAGCCGGTCTGGAGGCGGCCGCCTTTCATCCCCCCCCTGTCATTGGCGGGGTCGGCATTGTCGAACCGGTCGGGCAGAACGAAATAGATGATTTCGTCTTCGGGAAGACGTGCGCGGAAGCCCCCATCCTGCGAAAGGGCCGGAGCGGGAAGCGCCCAGAGCGCACCAAGCAGCAGTGCCGTTCGTCCGCGCATGCCCCTCACCCTCCATTGCCGCTTTTGCCTGATTGCCGCGGCTTGGCTCCTTCTTAGTCGGCGGTGACGGGCGGGGCCAAGGGGGCGGCATACGTATTCACCGCCGCCGCCTTCTCAAGTCGAACGCGCAGGCGTAGGATGCGGCGATGGCCGCCAACGACAAAGTGACATCTTTCGACATCGCCATGCTGGCCGGCGTGTCCCAACCGACCGTGTCGCGCGCGCTGCGCGGCGACAAGACGGTGAGCGAGGCGACGCGGCTGCGGATTGAAGCGATCGCCCGGCAGCTCAATTACACGGTGGACAAGAACGCGTCGTCGCTGCGGCGGGGCAAGAGCAACACGCTGGCGCTGCTGTTCTTCGAGGATCTGCTGCCCGACGAAAGTTGGATCAACCCCTTCTTCCTGTCGATGCTGGGGCCGATCCTGCAGACCTGCGCGAAGCGCGGCTACGATCTGCTCACCAGTTTCCAGCAGCTCTCGACCGACTGGCATGTCGACTATGAGGACAGCCGCAAGGCCGACGGCATCATCCTGCTGGGCTACGGCGATTATGAAATCTACCGGACGCGGCTGGAGCAATTGGTAGCGCAGGGCACGCATTTCGTGCGCTGGGGATCGGTGGACCAGCATGCGCTGGGGATGACGATCGGTTGCGACAATCGGCGCGGCGGACGCGATGCGGGTGCGCATCTGATCGCCCGCGGATGCAGCCGGATCGCCTTTCTGGGCGACGCATCAAGCCATTATCCCGAATTTCGAGACCGGTATGCCGGCCTGTCCGACGTGCTGCGCGAGGCCGGTCATCCGGTCGATCCTGGCCTGCATGTCGACGCGCTGTCGACCGAGCAGTCGGGCTATGACGCAGCCAGCCGATTGATCGCGCGGGGCGTACGGTTCGACGCGATCTTCGCGGGCTCGGACCTCATCGCGATCGGCGCGATGCGCGCGCTGGACGAACATGGCCTGTCTGTCCCCGACGACGTCGCCCTGATCGGCTTCGACGACATCCCCGCCGCCAGCCTGACAAGGCAGCCGCTGACCACCGTGGCGCAGGATTATCTGCGCGCGGGCGAGGTGCTGGTCGACGCGCTGATAGGCCAGATCGACGGCAAGCCGGTGACGCCGACCCTGCTGGCGCCCCGCCTCGTGACGCGGATGACGGCTTAAAACTTCCTCCCCTCCCTCTCAGGGAGGGGAGACGAAGGATTTGATCTCCTCTCCCCAAAAAAAGCGGACCACCCTCCCCTTGAAGGGGCGGCGGTCCGCGGGGGGAGGATTGCCCGCGTGCAGTCGGGCAATCCGGGGGGAACTCTAGAACTTGCCCGATCGGCCCGACAGCCGATCAGAACTTGCCCGATTGGCCCGCAGCCGATCAGAACTTGTAGGTCAGGCCCAGATAATAATCGCGGCCATAGCGCTGATAATCGATGACCTGGCGCTTATCGTCGTTCTGGTACGTGACGAACGGCTGGTCGGTGAGGTTCTTGCCCTGCAGCAGGACCGACAGGCCGGTGAGCGGGCCGGACTTGAATTCATAGCCGATCTGCGCGTCGAGAATGCCCTCCGCCTTGGCTGTGCGGAAGGTCGGCGCGGCCGACAGGCCGGCGACTTCGCCCAGGAAGGAGGAGCGATAGCGATACGAGACGCGGGCCTGGAAACCGCCCTTTTCATAATAAGCGGTACCGCTGGCGACCCATTTGGAAAGGCCCGGCAGGGTGACGACGTCGGTCGGATTGCTGCCATATTTGACTTCGCTGTGGGTGTAGGACCCGCTGGCGAAGATGCCGAAGCCGTCGAGCGTCTCGCTGAACACCTTGAACGGCAGCGACGCGGTGCCTTCAACGCCCATGATCGTGCCCTTGCCAGTGTTGGCCGGGGCCTTTAGCAGGCCGATGAAGCTGCCGTCAGCGATGATCTGGTCGCGAATGCCGGCAGGCAGCGCTGCCAGCACGTCCGAGAAATCATAGGCGATGTTGTTGTTGGGATCGACGAAGTCGGTCAGATTCTTGAAATAGCCCGCAAGCGAGAGATATCCGCCGCCCCGGAAATATTTCTCGATCGAAAGATCGATGTTGGTCGACTGATAGGGACGCAGGGCGATGTTGCCGCCGTTCGAGCTGAACGGGCTGAATTGGGGATCGGAACCCAGTCCCACATTGGCCAGGTTGAAATTATATTCCTGGTTGATGCGTTCCTGGTCCATGCGCGGACGAACCATCGTCTGGGCCGCGCCGATCTTCACGAAGAAGCCGGGTTCCAGTTCGACCGACAGCTGGGCGCTGGGCAGGAAGTTGGTGAAGCTTTCCTTGCCCGAAGCCGGCACCACGGTGACCACGCCATCGGCGAAGTTGGAAATGGTGCCGACCGAAGCCTGGCGGGTATGGATCACCTGCAGACCGATGGCGCCCTTCAGCGGCTTGCCGCCCAGATCGCCGTCCAGCGTCATCTTGGCATAGCCGGTGAAGACATCTTCCTTCACCACATTGTCGCGCACCAGCGAGGACGGCCGGTTATCGAAGACGGCATCCAGGACGTTGTCGTAGAGATAGAGCGGGTCGAGCGTCAGCATCGCCGGCACGCCCAGATAATCGAGCGAGACATTCTTGCCGAGCAGCGCCGCCTGCGGCACGGGCGCCGATCCGGGCGTCCCGTTGGCGATGGTGCAATCCGTGCCGCCGGTCGGGCAGAGGAAATAGCTGGTATAGGCACTGGTCTTCTTGCGCCGGCTGTAATTGCCGCCGATTTCCCAGTTGCTGAAAATGCTGCCCGAAATCTCTCCGACCAGGTTCGCGCGGAACGACTTCATGTCGTCGATGAACTTCGGCCGGTTGAGGAAGCCCGCCTGCACGACGGCCGTGGTGCCGTTATAGCCCCAGCCATTGGGATCGGTCAGGCTGATGACATTGGTATCGGTGTAGTCGAGCGTCGGCACGATACTGAACAGGCCGTTCGACTGGCGCTCGACGCGCACGGTGTCCGACACGCCCGAGCGCAGATAGCCGGTGCCTGAATAGGTTTCGAGCAGGAAATCTGTGCGCTTGGCGCGCGACCAGCTGGCGTCGACGTTCAGCTTCAGGCGATCGTTCAGGCGGATGTCGTTGTTCCAGCCAAGCGAGATGGTGTCGGCCTTGCGCTTGTTATAGTCGTTGCGCTGTACGCCATAGACGTTGGAGAAGGTGGCGCCGGTGACGAAGCCATTTTCGACCGTCACGTCGCTGACGCCGACATTGGTGCCCCAGACGAGCGGAAATTCGATGCCGCGCAGGCGCTGCACTTCCTCGAAATGCGAAGCAAGAACGTCGAAGGTCGAATGGAAATTGTCGCTCGGCTGCCATTCCAGCGTGCCGACCATGCCGTAGCGCTTCAGGAGGTTCGACTGCACATAGGGCTTGGCGCCGCCGATGATCAGGTTGCCGCTGGCATCGGTGGGATAGCCCCAGGCGTTGAAACGCTCATTTTGCGACGGGGTCTGCGAGGCGGCGAAGCCCAGCGACAGACCCAGCGTGTCGTCGGCGAACTGATCGACATAGGTGGCGGAGGCGCGATAGCCATAACGTTCGCCATCGGGGTTCAGCTTGTCCATGCCGTTCATCTGGCCGCGCAGCGACACGGCGAGGATCCGGTCATTCTTGTCGAGCGGACGCAGCATGCGCAGGTCGACCGTCCCTGAAATGCCCGCGGCGATCAGCGCGGCGTCGGCACTTTTATAGACATTGACGGTCTGGAAAAATTCGGAGGGATACTGGTCATATTCCACGCCGCGATTGTCGCCGACGGTCACCTGTTCGCGGCCGTTGAGCAGCGTGGTCGAGAAATCCGGGCCGAGGCCGCGGATCGAAAGGCGTTGGTCACGGCCTTCGAGGCGCTGGGCGGTGACACCCGGCAGACGGGCAAGCGAGTCGGCTATCGACACGTCAGGCAGCTTGCCGACATCTTCGGCCGAGATGGAATCCACGATCAGCACGGAATCGCGCTTCACCTTGGCGGCCGAGGCGAGCGAGGCCCGGATGCCGGTGACGACGATGGCTTCGGGCTCGCCGGCGGCTGGCGCGGCGGTTTCGGCTTCCGCCTGCGCATGGGCGACCGAAGCGAACGAAAAGGAAGCCCCTGCCAGCAGCGCGGCGCGCAGGATGGTATGACGGAATTGATGCATGACAGTTATCCTCCCCAGGACGCGTCTTGAGCGTTTCTTGCCGACATGTGTCGGTCCGCTTCCAATACCGTTGCCCCTGTCTGTCTGCACAGAATCCAGCATACGTATTCAGCCATATCGTCGAAATGGCCCGGTGTCGGGTGTGGGAAACAGCCGGAACATGGGGCGCAAGACGCGCGATCCGGCCATAAGGCTGCCGTCAATGCGGACTATGGAAGCGCCGCTGTTCAGGCGCGGCATCGACATGTGGCGCGCAGGCGCCGCAGCTCTGAAGGAACCGCTTCGGTTCCCCTGGTCGCAGGCGGCGTCTGCCGGCATCGGATCGGACCGACAGCGCCTCTTCACTCTCGCGACCATGGCCTTTGCCATCAGGCGGAATGAAGGAAGTCGCCCTTGCCTCCGATCTTCAGGGCGCCCGCGCCATCGACGATGCAACAGGCTACAGGATCGCCGCCGTTTCCTCGCTTCTGGGGGCGATCACGGCTTTGCGCCTTCAGGATCGCCGACCATGACGCCCCGGCCATCCGTGGCCAGATAGACGCGGCCGAAGCGGCGCGGATCGCCGCTGATCATGCGCAGCCGTCCGCCCCATTGATGGGCATCGTGGTTGATTTTCTGCCACCGCGTTCCGCCGTCGATCGAGCGGAAAACGCCTTGCCTGCCCCGATCGGTGCCGATGGCGTAGAGTGTCGGCAACGGACTTCCCGGCGCGCCCTTCCCCAATCCGAAGCGCTGTATGGCAATGTTCCCGCCCGCCTTCGTCCAATGCTCCCCCGCGTCGATCGTCGAGTAGAGAGACGCGCCCAGCAACAGCCATAGTGCGCCCGCCCGATCAGGTACGGCGACCAGCGGATTGGGCGCTTCGCGTCCCCGCACCCGCGCGGCGGATAGGTCGGCGGGCAAACCTTCGCCCTTGATCGGGCGAAAATTTCTGCCCCCATCGTCACTGCGCACGATCCGGTTTGTGGCGAAATCGATGGCGTAAAAGCGATCTGGATCCGCCTTGTCCGCCGTCACCCGGACACGCGAAGGCAGGCCTTCGACCGCCGTCCAGCTTTTCCCGCGGTCGCTGGTTCGGATAGGCGTGTCGGTTTCGACCAGGAAAATGTTCCCGTCCGCCGAAACGGTGATTGCCGCGTCGCCCGTCCGCTCCGGCGGCGGGGGCGCGCCCGGACTGGACGATCCGGTCGGGACATGAAGCGGCATCCAGGTGCGAGCGCCATCGCGCGACCATGCCAGCGACGTATCGGGCACCACCGCCGCATGGGTATTGCCGCTCCGCACCAGGATGTCGGGCATACGCCCCGCATAATCGAGCGTGTTGGTGTTGGTCAGCATGGGATTTTGATGCACATGATCGGGCGACACCGTCAGGTCGTCATGCCGAAACCCGCCCAGATCGCCGAAGCCGGACACCAGCGGCGCGCCGCCGGTCGGGCTGACCAGCGTGATGACCGCAGTCTGTTCAACGCCGCGCGTCCATGGCGCCCATCGCACCTGGCCGGCCTTGCCAAATTCGCGAGTGGCATAGAGTGTCGCGCCGGTGACATAGGCGGCATGGTCATCGTCGAAGGGATCGATCGCCAGCCCCGCAATCCAGTGGCCGAACTCGGCCTTCTTCTCGAAATTCAGAAAGGGCGTTTCGCTGACGTCCCGCACGCTGCGCGGCGCCATTTCGCTCCAGGTCCGTCCGGCATCGGCCGACCGCCATACGGTATCGCCGGGCGTGTAGCGATTGACCGTGCTGACCGCGATGACGTTCGGATCGCGCCGCGATACGGCGACGCCCATATAGCCGCCGGGCACCACGGCGACACCCTTGAGAGGCGTCACGTCTGTCCAGCGATCCGACCGCGTATCGAACCGCCACACGGCTCCGCGCGTGATGCCGTTCGGGCCGATCGCGTCGCAATAGCTGATGGTCAAGACGCCATCACTGCCCAGCGCCGCCTTGACGGGCAACATATCGGCCGGCGGGCCACCCGGCAGGGCCTGCCACGTATCGCCGCCGTCGCGCGATCGGAACAGATGGGATTGCCCCGGATCGGCGCTGGCGACGAATATCGTGCCGCTGCGCGCGGGATCGAATAAGATGAATGACAGCCCCCCATGGGTCATCCTTGAGCGATCGGGAAGGCCGAGGCCGGGGAGCGGAAATCCATCGACCTTGTGCCAATGCGCCCCGGCGTCCTGACTCTGCCAAAGCCCGTCGTGACGCGACCCGAAGAAGAGGCGACGGTTGTCGTTGGGATCGACGGCCAGTCGTTCGCCAAGGCCACGGCCATCCTCATTGCCGCCCATGGCGAAAGGCACATCCGTCCTTTTCCAATGTACTCCACGGTCGGCGGACCGGAAGATGGCGGCCGGTCCGCGCGCACTCATGCCCGCCGCCATATAGACCACCGCCCCATCTACAGGGTCGGGCGCTATGCTTTCGACGCCCATATAGCTGGATTGCGCTTCCCCGTCCTGCAACGGAACCCATCGCTCTGTGTCCCAGCGATAAGCACCGCCCATGTCGGTACGCAGATAGGCAAGGCCCCGCTCCACCGGGCTAAACACGATGCCGGGTGCGAATCCGCCCCCACCCACCTTGACGTTGCGCCACTGATAGGCCGTGGCAGAGGCGTCGGCCCCCGTTTCGCGGGCATGGGCGATCGGGAAGATGGCGAGCGCCAAGGTCGCCATCGCCATGCCCATCAGAGCGATCGCATCACGCGCGGACCAAGCCATATTGCCGCCACCCTCCCTCATTATGATATCGCTATCATGACCATGCAGTGCATGTCGGGTCGTACCATCGATGACAGGGCTGTCAAACCAGATGCGCGACCGGGGTAGCCGCGACTAGCGGGCGGTATCGGAAGCGGTGCCCATCATGACAACGCTGGTCATGCGCATGACGCCATCCTGTCATCAAAATGGAGTCAAACCGCCACGACATGCCGCTACCCGGCCGGCTGCGCGCATCGTGCGCGTGATGGATGTTGGGGATTTACACGCATGAAGGCGACTCGTTTGACGGCCAGGACCGTTCGCTGGGCAATGCTCGCGGGCTCCGCACTCTCGCTGGGCACGATGACGCAGGCGATGGCGCGGGACGAAGCGGCCGCGCCAGAAGTCGCAGCGGCCCCGGACGCCACGCCGGATGTCGGCTCGATCATCGTGACGGGGGCCAAGACGACGCGTTCCGCCACGGCGATATCGTCCGCCGAAATCCAGAAGATCCTGCCCGGCGTCGCGCCGCTGAAGGCGATCCAGACGCTGCCCGGCGTCCTCTACATTACGGCCGACCCCTGGGGGAATAACGAGCAGAACGCACAGATCTTCGTCCATGGCTTCGCCGGCAATCAGCTCGGCTACACGATGGACGGCATCCCGCTGGGCGATCAGAGCTACGGCAATTACAACGGCCTGTCGCCGCAGCGCGCGGTGATTTCCGAAAATGTCGCCCGGGTCGTGGTGGCGACCGGCGCGGGCGATCTCGCCACGCCATCGAACAGCAACCTGGGCGGAACGGTCGAAACCTTCTCCTCCGATCCCGAACAGGCTTTCGGCGTCCGCGCCGCGCAGACCGTCGGCAGCTACGACGCGTCGCGCACCTATCTGCGCATCGACAGCGGTGACATCGGCGGCGGCAATGCCGCCTATATCTCCGGCGTGCGGCAGCGCGCCCGCGCCTGGGACTTCAACGGCGTCCAGAAAGGGTGGCAGGCGAACGCAAAGTTCGTGCATGACGACACAGCGGGCAAGCTGACGCTCTATTTCGACTATAATGACATGACGCAGCCCAATGAGGACGCGACGGTGTTCTTCAAGCCTTCGGCCGGCGGTACCGCTACCGCCGTTCAGCGCTTCACGCCCTATACCAAGCCCTTCTTCTATCCCGACTTCGACGGCTACCGCACCCGCTATCTGACGGCGCAGGGCAACAGCCCGGCGGCGGAGGGCAGCAATTATCGCAACTATTATTCCGATGCGCAGCGCACCGACTATCTCGCCTATGCGCGGTATGACGCCCGCCTGTCGGACAGGATCACCTGGTCGACCACGGGCTATTATCACCATAATGACGGCGCAGGCGTCGTTGCCGGTCCGCTCGGTCAGTCGATCACGACCGCGCAGCCCTATCTCGACCCCAACTATGCCAGCCTGCCGACCAACTGCCGTTTCGCGGCGAACGGCAATGGCGTCAGGCCAGCCGCCTGCACCGCCCTTACCGATGCGCAGGCGGCGGTAGCCGGGGCGGCGCTGGTTGCGGCGACCGGCGGTTCCGGGCTCATCACCCGCACCACCGAATATCGTATCGACCGCGAAGGCGTGATCTCCTCCGTCAGCGTGGACGCAGGACCGCACAAGATCGAATTCGGCGGATGGTTCGAACATAACAGCACGACCCAGTGGCGGCGCTGGTATGCGGTGCCGGTCGGCAATCCGGCGATCAGCACCCCCTATATCCGTCCGCGCGACGTGCTGGAACCGCTGTTCACGCAATATCAGGGCGAAGCGCGGATCAACCAGCTGCAACTCCATATCCAGGATACATGGCAGGTCACCGATCGCCTGCTCGTTCAGGGCGGTTTCAAGACCAGCGCGCAATGGGCGAGCGGCCGCTACCCCGTGCAGCCGCGGCTGGGCTCGCTAGGCGGAACCACCGCACTGCCCGAAGGCAAGATCAACACGAAGAACTGGTTCCTGCCGGCGCTTGGCGCCACCTACGACTTCAACGGGCATGAGCAGGTCTATTTCAACGTCCAGAAGAATCTGCGGCAGTATCAGGCCTATCTGGCGGGCGGCGGCGGCCCCTGGTTCACCGGCAGCCAGGCCGCGTTCGACGCCTTCGCCGATCAGGGCAAGCCCGAAACCAGCTGGACATACGAGGCCGGGCTTCGCACCAATCGCAGCCTCGGCAACGGCGTGACGCTCCAGGGGCAGGTCAACTATTATCATGTCGATTTCAGCAACCGCCTGCTTGCGATCCCGACCAATCCTGGCGGCATCGCGGGCAGCGGCATCACCGGCGGCACATCGACGCTGGTCAATGTCGGCGACGTGAAGACCAACGGCGTCGACGCGGCGTTCACGCTCCGCCTCGGCAACATCGCCTCGCTCTACAACGCCGTTTCCTATAATCTGTCCAAATATCGCAACGATTATACCTCGACGGCGCAGGGTATCGGCGCTGCCACCGACAGCTGCATTGGCGGCTATCTCGTCACGGGCGGCGTGGTGCCCACCTGCGGCAAGCAACTGCCCGGCACGCCCAAGTGGATGAACAAGACGGTCGCCACCCTGAACCTCGGCCCGGTCGAGGTGCAGGCGATCGGCGATTATGTCGGCCGCCGCTTCGCCACCTTCACCAACGATGCCAGCGTCTCCTCCTACTTCCTGACATCGCTGCGGGTCGCGGCGCGGGTGCCGGACAATATCCTGCCGCTGCAGAAGGTGGAGCTTGCGCTGAACGTCACGAACCTCACGGACAAGAAAGGCGTATCGACCCTTTCGATCGGATCGGCCACGAACAGCTATTCGGCCTATCCCATCCCGCCGCGCCAGTGGTTCCTGACCCTTTCTGCGGCCTACTGATCGGCCAGCGACAAGAATGGTGCGGCAGGGGGACGGCCAGGCGTCCTCCTGCCCCCCGCTCGCGGACGCCTATCCAATTTTCGCGTGACAATGCCGCCCGTTTCCCCTAAGGGCGCGCCAGCAGACCGGCGGCCACCCGCTACCGGTCTTCCGTCCGAGACAGTCGGTGAAGGGAATATGCCCTTCTTAATTTCCGGCCTAGACGGGGAAAAGTTCTTTGCCGGGTCGGCCGTTGCGCCGGTTCGGGTCTGCCTGTTTCCCATTGAGGACGGGCCAGTCGATCTCTCCCCTTCGGACCCTAGTGCCCCATGCCATCTGGCGTGGGTTTAGTCGTCCGCGCAAGGCTTCATGCCCCATGCGGACATGAAGTGGAGTAATGGCATGGATCGTAATCAGAAAGCTGAGGTCGTTTCCGCGCTGAACGCAGAGCTGGCAGAAGTTGGCGTGGTCGTCGTGACCCGCAACCTTGGCATGACGGTCGCCCAGTCGACCGTCCTGCGCCAGAAGATGCGCGAAGCAGGAGCGTCCTACAAGGTTACGAAGAATCGCCTCGCCCGCATCGCCCTTGATGGCACCGCCTATACCGGCCTCAGCGACCTGCTGACCGGTCCGGTCGGCCTCGCCACCTCGGCCGATCCGGTCGCCGCCGCCAAGGTTGCGATCGATTTCGCCAAGACCAACGACAAGCTTGAGATCGTTGGCGGCGCGATGGGCGAAGTGCTGCTCGATGCGGAGGGCGTGAAGGCCCTGGCGTCGATGCCGTCGCTGGATGAACTGCGTGCGAAGCTGCTCGGCCTTCTGGTCGCCCCGGCTACCAAGCTCGCGACCGTCACCCAGGCACCGGCTGCGCAGCTTGCGCGCGTCTTCAACGCCTATGCGGAGAAGGAAGCGGCGTAAGCCTTTTCCGACCCGATTTTTTGACCCTCATCTGACGGGGCATTCCGCCCCAAACAAGGAATTGAACACATGGCAGACATCAACGCTCTGGTCGATCAGCTTTCGGCCCTCACCGTCCTCGAAGCCGCTGAGCTCTCCAAGGCTCTGGAAGAAAAGTGGGGCGTTTCGGCCGCCGCAGCTGTGGCTGTCGCCGCTCCCGCCGGTGGCGCCCCGGCTGCTGCCGCTGAAGAAGTGAAGGACGAATTCGACGTCGTCCTGACCGGCGACGGCGGCAAGAAGATCAACGTCATCAAGGAAGTCCGCGCTATCACTGGCCTGGGTCTGACCGAAGCCAAGGCGCTGGTCGAAGGCGCGCCGAAGGCCGTCAAGGAAGGCGTGAACAAGGAAGAAGCCGAAAAGCTGAAGAAGCAGCTGGAAGAAGCCGGCGCGACCGTCGAGCTGAAGTAATCGGAAAGCGGCCCTGGCGCGCATCCGCCGGGGCTGACCGATCCGGTCCAGCCGGAAAAGAGAAGGGCGGCGCCGCATGGCGACCGCCCTTTTCCTTTGCGCGCCGTGGACGGCCGCCTCAGCCGGCGGCGATCAGCTGGTACCGGACGCCCAGCGCCTGGGCGATGGCACGCAGCCGGCGTTCGACCACCTCTCCATAAAGTTTTGCATCGTCGCCACGCAGATAGAGATCGACCCGGTCGCCGTGCCGCTCAAGCCGGGAATGAGTGAGCGGCACTTCCACCCCGCCCGACAGCCGCTGGGCAAGGCGAATCGCAAGGCCCCACAGCATCGCGCGGCGCAATATATCGGGCGTGGCGAGCCGCTCGACCCCGGCGGGCGTCGACAGCCCCCCGCCGAAATGGGTATGCAGCGCCTGGCCCAGCATCGCCCGTTCGCAGGCGGTGATGCCCACCCAGTTGCTGTGCAGCGCGATCTCCACGCCCCGCTCCGCGCGAAAATCCGGGTTGGCGCGCCAGCCCACATCGGCCAGCAGGCACGCGGCGCGGCGGATGCGGCGCATCGGCGGGGCATCATCGGGAAAGAGCGGCGCGATCCATTTGTCGATCCGGTCGCCATGGCCGCGAAAGCGCGCCTGTGCCTCCCCTTCCGCCTCGGCCGCGACCAGCAGCGGATCGTGCCCCCGAATGTCCTCGGGCAACGCCTCGTACAGCAATCCTTCCCGCAATCCGTAAGCGGACACGACCAGCCGGCTGGATTTCAACTGCCGCACGACGACGGACAGCAGCGCCGCTGCGTCCGGCAATGTGGGCACGCGCGATCCGGTCATCGCCGGGATCTGCTTCAGCCGCGCCTTGTCGACATGGCTGACGATGCGGGTCAACTGCTCGGCCCGCGCGGCGGTCATCTCATATTGGTGGACGACGGGCAGCGGAAATTCGGTCAGCTGCATGTCGAACCGGGCGAGCGCGCGCCACGATCCACCGACCAGGTAGAAGGGCAGGCCCGGCTCCGGCCGCCAGCCCGCCTTGTCCAGCATCTTGACGACCTGCCGCTCCAGCGCGCGCGGCCCCTTCTCGCGTATCTGCGGCAGGCGCAGCACGCCAAGCGGCAGGGATATGGTCTGCTCGACCGCGCCGTCCCGCACTCGCGCCAGTTCCAGGCTGCCGCCTCCCAGATCGCCGACGATGCCGTCCGCGCCCGGTATGCCGGACAGTACGCCCATCGCCGCGCCAATCGCTTCCTGCGCCCCGGACAGCAGTTCGACGGTCAGCCCCATCTCCGCCGCGCGCGCGATGAAGTCGCCGCCGTTGGTCGCGTCCCGCACCGCCGCCGTCGCCACGCAGCGTATGTCGGCTACCTTCATCGCGCGGCACAGATGGGCGAAGCGCGCCACGGCACTCAGGCCCCGCTCCATCGCCTCCGGCTCGATCGCCCCGGTCTTCGCCAGCGACGCGCCCAGCCCCGCCATCACCTTTTCGTTGAAAAGGATGAAAGGGATGCGCCGTGGCCCGTCATAAACGACCAGGCGGACGCTGTTCGAACCGATGTCGATGATGGCGGTGCGGGCATGCGCGGGTTCGGGCGATGTCGCCATCTGTTCGGCAACGGCCCGGACGCGGCGCAGCATGGAGTTCATGGCGGCTCAGCTCCGCCCGCGAAGGCGCAGCGTCGGCACCGCTTCGTTGTCGAACGCCGCCCCCCGGCCCGACAGCGACGGGTTGGTCATGAAATAGCGGTGCAGGTTGAACGGCCTGTCCCCTGCCTCCAGCCGCCGGTACAGGCCGTCGCTGTCCAGCGACCAGCTCTGCTCGGTGTCGATCAGGTTGGCGACCATCACCTGGTCCAGAATCTGGTCGTGGACCGTCTCATTCTCGACCGGCGCCAGGAATTCGACGCGCCGGTCGAAATTGCGCGGCATCCAGTCGGCGGAACTGATGAACACCTTTGCGCCGTTGTTCGGCAGCGCCTTGCCGTTGCCGAACACGGTGATGCGACTATGCTCCAGGAAACGGCCGACGACCGATTTCACCCGGATATTTTCCGACATGCCCGGCACACCGGGGCGCAGGCAGCATATGCCGCGCACGACGAGGTCGATCTGGACGCCTGCATTGCTCGCCGCATAGAGTTTCTCGATGATCGCCGGGTCGACCAGACTATTCATCTTGGCCCAGATGGTTCCCGGCCGGCCGGCGCGCACATGCTCGATCTCCGCCTCGATACACTGACACAGCGTGTTGCGCAGGTCGCGCGGGCTCATCACCAGCTTCTCCAGCCGTTCGGGCTCCACATAGCCGGTGATATAGTTGAACAGCGCCGCCGCGTCCCGGCCATAGGCAGGATCGGCCGTGAAGAAGCTGAGGTCGGTGTAGATGCGCGCGGTCACCGGATGATAGTTGCCGGTGCCGAAATGGCAGTAAGTGCGGAACTGGTCGCCTTCCCGCCGGACCACCATCGACACCTTGGCATGGGTCTTCCAATCGATGAAGCCATAGACGACCTGCACGCCCGCCCGCTCCAGCGCGTCGGCCCACAGCAGATTCTGTTCCTCGTCGAACCGGGCCTTCAGCTCCACGACGGCAGTCACGGACTTGCCCGCCTCCGCCGCGTCGATCAGCGCGCGGATGATCGCGGATTGCTTGCCCGCGCGATACAGCGTCTGCTTGATCGCCACCACATCGGGGTCGGACGCCGCCTGCTTCAGGAAGGAAATGACGACGTCGAACGCCTCATAGGGGTGATGGACGACGATGTCCTTCGCCCGGATCGCGGCGAAACAGTCGCCGCCATATTCACGGATGCGCTCGGGGAAGCGCGGGGCATAGGGTTCGAACTTGAGGTCGGGCCGGTCGGCGTCGACAATGCCGGACAGGTCGCCGATGCCGATGAAGCCCTCCACCTCGACCACGATCGCCTCATGCCCCTGGAGCATGTCCTGCAACATCTCCTCGACCGGCTCGGGGATGCGCTCCTCTATCTCCATGCGGATCACCCGGCCCCGGCGACGGCGCTTGATGGCGCTGCGGAAATAGCGGACCAGATCCTCCGCCTCTTCCTCTATCTCGATGTCGCTGTCGCGGATGATGCGGAACACGCCGCTGTTGCGCACGCGGTATCCGGGGAAAAGATCGGCGGAAAAGCGGCGGATCACCGCCTCCAGCGCCATATAGCGCGCCAGTTCGCCGGGCACCCGCACGAACCGCGCGAGCGAGGGCGGGATCATCACCAGCTCGCGGATCGGCTGCTGGTCCGACAGGCGTTCCAGGTCGAAGACGATCGACAGCCCCTGATTGGGAATGAAGGGGAAGGGATGCGCGGGGTCCAGCGCCTGCGGCGTCAGGATCGGGAAGATCTGCGTCAGGAAATGCTCGCGCAGCCATTGCGCGCACTCGCCGTCCATCTGCGCGGACGGCCCGATCACCTCGATGCCGACCTGCGTCAGTTCGTCGTGCAACGCCCCCCACACTTTCTGCTGCGCCCGCATCAGTGTGGCGGTGGCCTCGGTGATCCCGCTCAGCTGCTGCGCCGGGGTCAGCCCGTCGGCGGAGCGCAGGTCGACATCCTGCAATTGCTGGCCCTTGAGGCCTGCCACGCGAACGGAAAAAAATTCGTCCAGGTTCGCGCCCGAAATCGACAGGAAGCGTAACCTCTCCAGCAGCGGATGAGCGCGGTTCATCGCCTCTTCCAGCACGCGCTGGTTGAAGGCGAGCCAGGACAGTTCGCGATTGAAATAGCGCTCGCCCGTAGGCGACAGGCTGGCGATGGGATCGGCTTCGGCCACGGATTACTCGCGCTGGTCGTTGGAAGGATCGGGCGGGACTATAGGCAGAAATGCCGCCGATTGCAGAACTGATTTCGCCATTGGGATGGAAATCTTACGCCCGGATGACAGCGCCTCCCGGTCCAGCAGCCGCGTGACCTCCGCGATTCCGCCATAGGTCCGCTCGACGCGGCGGACCAGCCAGTCAGGCACATCGGGGGCATGGGCGGCCCCCGCCCGCTCGAAATGCCGCTGGATCAGCGCGCGGGCCAGCGCCTCGTCGGGTTCCCCGATGGCGACATGGGGGACGGCGGCAAGCCGCGATCGCAGGTCGGGCAGCGCCACCGTCCAGCTGGCGGGCGCCGTGCTTCCCACCATCAACAGCGGCCGACGCGCGGTCTGCGCCGCATTCCAGGCGTGGAACAGCCGATGCTCGTCAGCCCCTTCCGCCTCATCGATTACCTCGCCACCGCTCATCGCCGCGAACAGCCGGGCGAGCGTCGAACGGCCCGACCGGGGCGGGCCTGTCAGCACGCTCACCGACAGCGGCCAGTCGCGCCAGCGCTCCAGATGCGTCACCGCGATCCGGTTTGCTTCGCTGACCAGGAAATCGCCGCCGTCGCTTTCCCCTTGCCACTCGAAGGGCAGGCTGATCTGGCTCATTGCCCCGGCGGCGCTGCCCGGCGGCTGATGCGCAGGGTATTGCCCGACACCGCAACCGTGAAGCCGCGCGCCGTCAGCCCGGCGCGCAGCGCGTCGGCCGTCCCCTCGAAGCTCACCTGCATGACGGACGTGCCGCCCAGCGCCAGGCTGCTGGTGGCGGCGGACCGCACGCCCGGAACAGCACGCACCGCCGCCTCGCCGGCCCCGACCGACGCCACGTCCGGCGTGTCGAACTGGATCGAGAAGCTGGAAACACTGGATGAGGCGACCAGAGGCAGTTCGCCGATGTCGATGGGCTGCGCGCTCGCATTTTCGATGGCGAGCGCGTCGGGATCGACCGGCTCCTCGATGATGAGTGACGGGTCGGGCCGCAGGCGGCCATCGTTGAGCGCGCGGATATAGAGTTCGTCGATCCGCCGCGCACCTTCATCCATCATCTGCGCGATGCCGCTGTCGTTGGACGCGCGCAGCTGGAAGCTGCCGATCAGCAGGTCGTCCGGGCCATAGCGCGCGGTGAAGGTGCCCGTCACCGGACCGCCGGGCCAGGCGCGGTCCAGCCGCGCGATCGGGACCACCACGTCGGCCGCGCCATATTGGTCGAGCAGCACGCGCCACCACAATCGCCCGCGCCGTCCCACCTGCCCCGCGTTCAGCAGGATCGGATCGGCGATGGAGCCCGCCACGCGGACATAATCGATGGCGCTGTCGCCTGTGCGATAGCGCGCCCAGGCCTTCTGCCATTCGTTGGTGCGTTCGTAGGATACCGCCGATCCCCCATCCCACAGCACCGGGATGACCAGCAGCGGCGGCGACCGCATCACATTGCCGCTGACGCCCAGCAGCCCGCCCGTCCGCGCCCGGTCGAACAGCACGCCCAGCGTCGCCACATAGCGATTGGGGCCGATCTGCTCCTGTTCGATCTCCATGCCGGAAATCATGCCTTCCAGCTGCGAATCGGACAAGGCCGGCGCCCCGCCCCCGCCATGAGTGCGGGTCCACAGCATCCGCCACGCCTGGCGCTGCGCGATGCGCCACCCGGCATAGCGGGCGCTGTCCGCATCCTTCGCCATCACGTCCACCTTGACGCCGCGCACCTCGAAATCGCCGCCGCTGGCGATCGGCGGCACGCCGCGTTCCCCCTCCATCTGCGCGAACAGGGCGGCTGCGGCCAGGCCGATCGCGATGGCGAGGATGATCTGCAGCGGCCGCGACAGCAGGCGGAGGAAGGCCGGCGGGCGGGAAAGGGTCTGGCTCAGGCTCACGGGCGTCCTTTTGGCGGGATTTGGCCGCGATGCCAAGCTTGATCCTGCACCCGCCCTCCCCGGTCGGGCCGATCGAAGTCGAAGTCCTTTGTTGAACGGAGCGAAGGCCGCTTCCTTCGATCGGGCGAACGGAAGGGCGCGGCGCAAAACTCGACATGGCGCTGTTTCGACCCTAGAGCGCTTGCCTCATGAGCGACACCGAATCCTACAGCTACGCCAAGGCTGGCGTCGACATCGCCGCCGGCAACGCCCTCGTCCGCGCCATCGCCCCGCTGGCAAAGGCCACGCGCCGTCCCGGCGCCGACGCCGAACTGGGCGGTTTCGGCGGCTTTTTCGACCTGAAGGCCGCCGGTTATGACGACCCGCTGCTGGTCGCCGCCAATGACGGCGTGGGTACGAAGCTGAAGCTCGCCATCGATCATGACCGGCATGATGGCGTCGGGATCGATCTTGTCGCCATGTGCGCCAACGACCTCATCGTGCAGGGGGCCGAACCGCTCTTCTTCCTCGACTATTACGCCACCGGCCGGCTGGAAAGCGGCGTCGCCGAACGGGTGATCGCCGGCATCGCAGAAGGCTGCCGCCAGGCGGGCTGTGCGCTGATCGGCGGCGAAACCGCCGAAATGCCCGGCATGTACGCCGATGGCGACTATGACCTTGCGGGCTTCTGCGTCGGCGCGGTGGAAAGGGCCAAGGCGCTGACCGGCAACCGGGTCAAGCCGGGCGACGTGCTGCTCGGTCTCGCCTCTTCGGGCGTGCATTCCAATGGCTATTCGCTGGTCCGCCGCCTCGCCGCGGACAAGGGGTGGAAGCTCGACCGCCCTGCCCTGTTCGACAATGAAGTGCTGCTGATCGACGCATTGATGGCGCCGACGCGCATCTATGTGAAGAGCCTGCTGCCGCTGGTGCGTGCGGGGATGATCAACGCGCTCGCCCACGTCACCGGCGGCGGCCTGCTGGAAAATATCCCGCGCGTGCTGCCCGACGGGGCGCATGCCGTTGTGAACGCCGATGCCTGGGAACAGCCTCGCCTCATGGCCTTCCTTCAGGCGCAGGGCCATATCGAGCCGGAGGAGATGGCGCGCACCTTCAATTGCGGCGTCGGCATGGTGCTGGCGGTGGACGAGGCGCACGTCGCCGCCGTCACGAAGGCGCTGCAGGATGCGGGCGAAACCGTCTTCACCGTGGGCGCGGTGCAGGAAGGCGACAAGGGCTGCACTGTCAGCGGCAGCGCCGGCACCTGGAGCGCGAAGGCGGACTGGTCCGCCACGCATCTGGGCTAGAGCCGCACATTATCTCCGTTCGCCCTGAGCTTGTCGAAGGGCCTTGCTTGCTGGAAAGAAGGAACGGGCTTCGACAGGCTCAGCCCGAACGGAGTTGAAACAATGGTCAAAGCCAAAGTCGGCGTCCTGATTTCCGGTCGCGGGTCGAACATGGCGGCCCTGCTCTACGCCGCCAAGGCGGAAAGCTGCCCCTATGAAATCGTGCTGGTCGCCGCCAACGACCCGGACGCGCCGGGCCTGGCCCTGGCCGCGGCGGAAGGGGTCGCTACCTTCGGCCACAGCCACAAGGGAATGAAGCGCGCGGAGTTCGACCGCATCATCGACGCGCAACTGCGCGCGGCAGGCGCGGACTATGTCGCGCTCGCGGGCTATATGCGCCTGCTCTCGCCCGAATTCGTCAGGGCATGGGAAAACCGGATGCTCAACATCCATCCCAGCCTGCTTCCCAAATATAAGGGGCTGGACACGCACCAGCGCGCGATCGACGCGGGCGACAGTCATGCCGGCTGCTCCGTCCATATCGTGACGGCGGAACTGGACGACGGGCCGGTGCTGGGTCAGACGCCTGTCGCTATCCTGCCCGGCGACACCGCCGACAGCCTCGCCGCGCGCATCCTGATCGCGGAACATCAGCTCTATTCGCGCACCCTCGCCGATTTCGTGACGCGCGAGCGGCAACCCGACTGGCTGCTCAACAAAGTGCGCGCGATCGCGCTCGCCATGCCGCAGGCGGAAGAGACGCTGTCGCACGGCATGCCCTGCTTCGGCATCGTCAAGGGCAAGAAGTTCGGCTGGTTCACGCGCGACCATCATGGCGACGGCATCATCGCCGTCCTGGTCAAGACCAGCGCGCCGGAGGAACAGGCAAGCCTGATCGAGGCCGATCCCGCCCGCTATTACCGCCCCGCCTATTTCGGCAACGACTGGATCGGCATCCGCCTGGACCTTGGCGACACGGACTGGGACCACATCACCGACCGCCTCCGCGCCAGCTGGCGCCAGATCGCGCCGAAGAAACTGCTCGGCCTCATGGACATCGCCGAGGAGTTTTGAGGGCGAGGATGGGCGGATTGCCGAAGGTCAGCCTTTGGAGAGATGACAGGTGATAGCTGACGCTACGTAGAAAATATCATTCGGCAACAATCGCGCAAGATCGGCCGTTCGAGAGGCCATCATTCCCGCCGCGAAGGCGGCCTTTGCGATAGGGTCAGCGCGTCCACCAAGGCGGTTTCTATGTCGTCGACATCAGCGCCCAGCAAGCCGAACGTGGAGATGCCTTCGATCACAGCAAGCATCGCCGATGCCGATCGCGCCGGGTCCACCCCGGCCGGAAACTCCGTCCGAGCCATGATCCAATCCGACCATGCCCCCATCGTGCGATCGACCACGCCTTGAAAGACGGCATCCCCGCGCACGGCGCGCGCAACAATTTCCGCCCATAGCGCCATGAAGGGTTTTGCATCGGGTTCAGCGAGGAGATCGACTGCGATGCCAATCACCTCGAGAGGCGTTGACCGAGGCGATGGTGATGCCGACGACAGACTGGTTGCCAGTCGTTGGGACACGCTCGCCAGTGTGTCGGCTATGAGCGCAGCCTTTGTGCCGAAATAGTAGAGAAGCATGCGATCGCTGGTTCCGAGCCGCGCCGCCGCTGGGCGCAATGAAAGCGCTTCCAGCCCTTCTGCAAGAACGATGTCACCAAGCGCGCTCGCCAACGCGCTGCGTTTCGCGGCTTTTTCGGCTGCCTGCTGATCTCTTTTTTGTCCCATGCAAAATAACGTAGCAAGTGCTACGAAGAAATACTACGTAGCGAGTGCTACACGATTCTCGGAGATTGTCATGCTTGCGCCATCCCAAGTCCTCAGGCTCGTTCTGGTCAGCTTAGCATTGTGGGTCGTTGCGACCCTCTACATTCGCCTATTCCCCTCGGCTATGCTCGATCCGGTGATGGGCGGCCTGTCCTTCCTGACAACGTTCATGTTTGCCTGGCTCAGCATCGTAATTATCCGGGCCATCGCTGGATTGACCGCCGACCAACTGATCGCCGGGGTCAGCGTCGTTGGCACGGTAGCGATGATGATCGACGGAGCCGTCTTACACTGGTGGCCTGCGATATATGGGAAGAGTGAGACTGTCGTCCGTCTAGGTGCTGCATGGCTGTTGTGGGGCTATGGCGTGAGCCTCGGCATCGCCCTTCTTATGGCTCGTCGTGCTCGTCGGCCGGTGAAATAGCAGATTGCCACGCCAGCTATCTTCTTTCGCCACCACAAAGTTGCCTGTCGCACTTCCACCCGATTTCGTCATTCAGCCTTCCACCTGCCATCTGAATAAGGGCCGGCTTCAAGGGCGGGGATAATCCGGCGGAGGGACCAAAAATGGTCATTACCCGCCGCTAAACCGAAAAAGAGGCGAGGTCATCGACCCCGCCCCCTTTTTATCCCGGTTCCCGCCGCGCCTCAGGCGCCCAGCGGCGCGGGGTCGCCGAACGGCCCCTTGCGCTTGCGCGTCCGGGGGATGGAGGAGCCCGCCGCCGGGATCACCGACGGCTTGATCGTGGTGCCGTCGTCGCGGGTGATCTCGCCCTTTTCGAGCAGCGCCTTGATCTCTTCGCCCGACAGCGTCTCATATTCCAGCATCGCATTGGCGAGCAGGTGCAGCTGGTCCTCATGGCTCTTCAGCAATTCCTGCGCGCGGGCATAGCCCTGCTCCACCAGGCCGCGAATTTCCTTGTCGATCAGCTTGGCGGTCTCGTCCGACATATGGACGCGCTGGCTCTGCGAATAGCCAAGGAAGGTCTCGCCCTGCTGCTCCTCATACTGCAGCGGCCCCAGCTTGTCCGACATGCCCCATTGCGTGACCATGTCGCGCGCCAGCTTCGTGGCGTACTGAATGTCGCCGGACGCGCCGCTCGACACCTTGTCATATCCGAAGATGATCTCCTCGGCGACGCGGCCACCCATGGCGACGGCCATATTCGCATGCATCTTGTCGCGATGATAGCTGTAGCTGTCCCGTTCGGGCAGGCGCATCACCATGCCCAGCGCGCGGCCGCGCGGGATGATCGTCGCCTTGTGGATCGGGTCGGACGCCGGCTCATGGACCGCGACGATGGCATGGCCCGCCTCATGATAGGCGGTCATCTTCTTTTCATCGTCGGTCATGACCATGGAGCGGCGCTCGCTGCCCATCATGACCTTGTCCTTGGCCGCCTCGAACTCGTCCATGGCCACCAGCCGCTTGCCCCGGCGCGCGGCCATCAGCGCAGCTTCGTTGACCAGGTTGGCGAGGTCAGCGCCCGAAAAGCCCGGCGTGCCGCGCGCGATGGTGCGCGGGTTGACGTCCGGGGCCAGCGGCACCTTCTTCATATGGACGGCGAGGATCTTCTCGCGGCCCTCGATATCGGGACGCGGAACCACGACCTGCCGGTCGAAACGGCCGGGACGCAGCAGCGCGGGATCCAGCACGTCGGGGCGGTTCGTCGCCGCGACGATGATGATGCCCTCATTCGCCTCGAAGCCGTCCATCTCGACCAGAAGCTGGTTCAGCGTCTGCTCGCGCTCATCATTGCCGTTGCCGAGGCCCGCGCCGCGATGGCGTCCGACCGCGTCGATTTCGTCGATGAAGACGATGCAGGGCGCATTCTTCTTCGCCTGTTCGAACATGTCGCGCACGCGGCTCGCGCCCACGCCCACGAACATTTCGACGAAATCGGAGCCGGAAATGGTGAAGAAGGGAACGCCCGCCTCGCCTGCGATCGCGCGGGCCAGCAGCGTCTTGCCGGTGCCGGGCGAGCCGACCAGCAGCGCGCCCTTGGGAATCTTGCCGCCCAGCCGCGCGAACTTGCTCGGGTCCTTCAGGAATTCGACGATTTCCTGCAGTTCCTCTCGTGCCTCGTCGATGCCGGCGACATCGTCGAACGTCACCTTGCCGTGCTTTTCAGTCAGCAGCTTGGCCTTGGACTTGCCAAAGCCCATCGCCCCGCCCGCGCCGCCGCCCTTCTGCATCTGGCGCAGCACGAAGAAAGCGATGCCAAGGATCAGCAGGAACGGCAGCGACTGGAACAGAAGATATTGCCAGAAGCTCGGCTGCTCCTGCGCCTGGCCCGAATATTTGACGTTGTAGTCGTCCAGCAGGCCGGTCAGGCCCGGATCGTTAACCGGAACGGTGGAGAATTTCTGCCCGCTCGACAATGTGCCGCTGATCTTGTCGGGCGCGATGGCGACGTCCTTGACCTGGCCTTCCTGCACCTTGGAGCGGAACTCGGAATAGGCGATGCCCGTCCCGCCGCTGGTGGCGGTGGTGTTGCCGAACATCGACACGAACAGCAGCAGGGCGACGATCACGCCCGCCCATATCATGGCGCTCTTGATCCAAGGGTTGCCCTGCGGGTCTTTCTCGTCGTTCATCATCACTCTCTTTCACCGGCCAAGATAGGGCGCGCCCGCAAAAGCGCAAGCGGAGCGGAGGTCATCCTCCCCCGCTTTAATCCCCGACTTCTTTACGTCCGATGACCGGCCTCACGCGCCAAGGAACATCCGCGCCGCGACCCAGGCCAGCGCAATCGCAACGCCGGCAGACAGGCCACACAGCAGATAGCCGACATAGAGCAGCAGCGGCGGATGCGGCCGCGCCATTTTCCGGTTCCGTTGCGCCGCCGAAAGGATCACGCTCGCCAAAAGGCCATAAGTCAGCGCTGCAAATTCCATCATCTACTTCATTCCCCGCTTGTGCGGATGCAGGATAGGGCAATGGGCCGTTAAGGAAAGATCACCGCATCGCACAAAATCGGCAGGGCGTTCAGACTGCGGGATCATCCGTGGAACCATATCGTAACGACCGGAAACGGCTGAACGCGACGGTCAGCGACGGGCCGGCGCGGGCATCAGCGTCCAGCTCGCGCCGCCGGTCAGCAGCCAGTCACCCAGGCTGCTTTTTCCACCGGTCATGGCCTGGGCGATGGCGCGGTCGATGGCCTCGCCTCGCGGCGTGGGCGATTCGGGATCGGCGACGGCCAGCATGTGCAGCAGCAGGCGGCGCAGATATTCGCGCGGAAGGTCGGTGCGCTCCAGGCGGCAGCCCGCGCCCTCCCGCCGCACATGCGCCGCCGCAAGCGCCTCGACGCTCCACGCCAGCGCCGCCTCCGCTTCCGCCAGCGCCGCCGCGCTGCGCCCCGCTGCCTCCGGGTCGATCCAGTCCACCCCGGCCAAAGCCGCGCGCAATGCCGCCCGGTCGTACCGCCTGTCGGCATTGGACGGGTCATGGACGAAGGGCAGCCCTTCTGTCTCCGCCAGTGCGACCAGCGCTGCCTTGCGCTCGCCCAGCAGCGGGCGGATCACCCGCCCCGCCTGCCCGCGCACGCCCGCCAGCCCGGCCACGCCCGATCCGCGGTTGAGGCGCATGATCATGGTTTCCAGCTGATCGTCGGCATGATGTGCCGTCATGATCCAGTCGATGCCCCGCGCGCCCCGCCATGCCTCGATCAGGCGGTAACGCATCGTCCGCGCCCAATTCTGGACGTTGCCGGCGACGGGCGCGTCGGGGATCAGGACGTCGTGCGGCACGCCCGCCCCCGCACACCAGCGCGCCACCATGGCCGCTTCCTCCGCCGCTTCGGGCCGCAGCCGGTGGTCGACCGTCACCGCCTCGACCCGTCCTGGGTAGAGCAGCGACGTCAGGAAAAGCAACGCCATGCTGTCCGGCCCGCCCGACACGGCGACGCCGAAGCGCGCGGCATCATCCGCGCCCGTCATCGCGGCGATGGCCTGCGCCAGCCGCGCCTCCAGCGCCGCCCGGCTGTTGTCTAGCTGCACTTCGCGGTGGCGCGTCCCTTGGCCATCATGCCCTTCAGGCTGGCGGACAGGGTCGCGCCATAGACCTGGTCCAGTTCCTGATAGACCTTGCACGCGTCGCTCGGCTTCTTGAGCTGGATCAGCGCCTCGCCCAGATAGGCGAGACTGTCGGGCGCGCGATCGCCGCGCGGGCGCTTCTGGTAATTTTCATAGAAGGCAACGGAAGCGAGTGCCGGCTTGCCATCGTCCAGATAAGCGCGGCCGAGCAGATTCTGCGCCTTGCTGGCGATCGGGCTGTCGCCATATTTCTCGACCGTGGCCTTCAACTGCGCCTGCGCTTCAGGATAGAATTTCGCATCCCACAGGCGGAAGCCATAGCTGTAGGCGTCGTCGGCGGCATTGCCGGTGCTCGGCCGTTCGATCGCCGCGACCGCCGTCTTGCGCTCTTCGCTGGCAACGGGCGTGGCGACCGGCTTTGCGGGCGCGGGCGCGGGCTTCGTCGCTGCGGGCCGGGTCGCAGCCGGCAATGCCGCGCTGCCGGCGGGCGGCGTGAACGGGGCGGTCGCCGCAGGCGCGGCAGCCGGATCGACCGCCGGGGGAGCCAGCCTGGCGTCCGTCTCAGTCTTGTAGCGGTTGAACGCCTCCTCCAGCTGGCGCAGCTTGAAGCTGTTTTCCTCGACCTGGCCGGTGACGGAGGCAAGCTGCGATTCCAGCGCGCCCACCCGTGCCGTCAGGTCGGCGATGGGCGTGCTGGCCGGACTGCCGGGCGCGACGGTCGGGGTTGCTGGCCGGCTGATCTCCGCCTCAAGCGGCTGGCCGCCGGGAAAGACCTTGCGCTGCACCGCGCGCATTTCCTTTTCCAGCCGGTCGACGCGACCCTCGACCGTCGTCTGCGCCGTTGCGGCAGGTGCGAACGCCAGCAGGACGGCCGAAGTCGCAAAAAGGGCGTTACGCATCATCATCCCCGACTTAACTTTCTTGCGCCCAACCATAATCGCTTATTCCACTTGGTAAAGCGCGACGTGCGCCGGGGTCGAGCGCGTGGATCAGGGACCCGATTGAACAGGGGCCGGCGTCGCGGCGGACGGCGTCGCCCCGGCCGGAACGGTCGCAGCGCCCCGCGCCAGCAGCGCCTCTGCGCTCACCGGCACATCGGCGATGGTCCGGTCCGCCGCACCCAGCGGCGGAATCGGCTTCCCGCCGACGGTCACGGACAGCGCCTGCGGCCGACCGGTCAGGATCATCGGCCCCTTGGCCGTGGCCGGCAGGGTGAAGCTCTCACCCTTCTTCATCAGGCCGTCCTTCAACCGCTCGCCCGCCTCGTCATAGATGCGCAGCCACACATCGTCGGTCGCGGTAAAGACGACCGGCCTGGCAGCGGGAGGGATGGGCGCGCGGGTTCCGGCGGGCCGGGCCGCAGCAGGCTGCGGCGTCTGCTGCTGCGCGATCTGCTCGCCCATCGGCGGCGTCAGCACCTGCGTACGCCACAGCGTGTAGCCGGCGATCAACAGCACGACGATCGCCGCCACGACCCAAGCCAGCCGGCGCGGCGGCACGCGCGCGGGATCGACCGGCTCGAACGCTTCATAACGATTGGCGCCCAGGTCGCTTTCATGCACGGCGCGGCGCACATCGGCGGCGACTTCCACCTCGTCCATGCCGATGGCGCGGGCGTAGGCGCGGGCGAAGCCGACCGCATAGGGGATGCCGGGCAACGCGCCGTAATCGTCGCGCTCGATCGCCTCTAGCTGGCGCTGCGCAATGCGGGTGCGGGTCGCGACATCCTGGATCGACAGACCCTGCGCTTCGCGCCCCGCACGCAGCTTCGCGCCGGGGGTGTCGGTCTGCGCGTCCGCCGCGCCGACTGCGCCGGTGTCCAATTCCGTTTCGTCCGCCATGCTGCTCCGCGACCTTTTTCTCGCCGGCCTTGTCTCATTGTGGCACTGGCCTTGTCAACGCCGGGACAGGCCGTTCACCCCGCTTCTATATTCCGCTCTTTCGCCCATTCGGACAGCCGGGCGCGAATGTCGGTCGCGCCTTCGTCCAGCCACTGACGCATCAGGGCCTGCAGTTCCGCCGCGTCGATCATGCGGATCATCGCCTTGACCGGCCCGACCGACGCAGGCGTGATCGACAGGCGGCGAATCCCGAGCGCGATGAGCGCCATCGCCTCCAGCGTGCGCCCGCCCATTTCGCCGCACACGCCGACGGGCACGCCATGCGCCTCGGTCGCGCGCACCACCCGGTCCAGGAAGCGCAGGATCGCGATGCTCAGCCAGTCGTACCGCTCCGCCAGCTTGGGATGGGCGCGGTCGGCAGCGAAGAGGAATTGCGTCAGGTCGTTGGTCCCCACCGACAGAAAGTCGAGGCGCGGCAGCAACAGGTCCAGCACCTCGGCCAGCGCCGGCACCTCCAGCATCGCGCCATATCTGACCGCGATCGGCATCTTCTTGCGCTGGCCGATCAGCCATTCGCGCTGCCCCTCCACCAGAGCGCGCGCCTCCTCATATTCCCATGGTTCCGACACCATCGGGAACATGATGTTCAAGACCTTGCCCGCGCCCGCCTCCAGCAGCGCGCGCGCCTGCGCTTTCATGAGGCCATCGCGGTCCAGCGCCAGCCGCAGCGCGCGCCACCCCATCGCCGGATTATCCTCATGCTCGTCATCGTCGCGCTGCATGTACGGCAGCGCCTTGTCGCCGCCGATGTCCACCGTGCGGAAGATCACGGGCCGGTCGCCCGCCGCATCCAGCACGTCCTTGTAGAGCCGCTGCTGCTTTTCCCGCTGCGGCAGCGTGGCCGACACCAGGAACTGGAATTCGGTGCGGAACAGGCCGATGCCGTCCGCGCCCACCAGGTCCAGCGCCTGCGCATCCTCCCGCAGGCCGGCATTGACCATCAGCTCGACCCGCTGCCCGTCCACCGTCACCGACGGCAGGTCGCGCATGGCGGCGAATTCCGCGCGGCGCTTCTGGGTGATGTGCAGCTTGTTCTCGAACGCCTCGTCCATGTCGGCGCTCGGGCGGAGCAGCAGCGTATTCTCGTTGACATCCATCAGGATGAGGTCGCCCTCGCTCACCTGATGGCGGATATCGCGCACCCGGCCCAGCACCGGCACGCCCATGGCGCGCGCGACGATGGTCACATGCGCGGTCAGCGATCCTTCCTCCAGGATCACGCCCTTCAGCCGCCGCCGGTCATATTCCAGCAGTTCGGCTGGGCCAAGGTTGCGGGCGATCAGGATCGCGTCCTGCCGAAGGCCCATCTGCGCCGCCGTGCCCAATTGCCCGGACACGATGCGCAACAGCCGGTTCGCCAGATCCTCCAGGTCGTGCATCCGGTCGCTCAGCAACGGATCGTCGATCTGCCGCATCCGCATCCGGGTGCGCTGCTGCACCCGTTCGATCGCGGCCTCGGCGGTCAGTCCGCTGTCGATCGCCTCGTTGATGCGGCGCGTCCACCCTTCGTCATAGGCGAACATCTTGTATGTTTCGAGCACCTCCTGATGCTCGCCCTCGGTGCCGAACTCGGCCGCGCCGGTCATGCGATCGATCTGCTCGCGCATCTTGGCGAAGGCGGAAATGACGCGCGCGCGCTCCGCCTCCGTATCCTCCGCCACCGTATGTTCGACATGGATGCGTGGCTGGTGGAACACCGCATGCCCCCGCGCCATCCCCATTACCAGCTGCAGCCCGTGCAGCATCGTCGTGCCGGTTTCGGCGACCCGCGAATCCGCCGGGCCATCGTCGGCCAGTTCAGCGTTGGCGATCAGTTCGGACAGCACCATGGCGACCGTCTGCAACGCCTCGATTTCGACCTCCTCGTAACGGCGCGGCTCCATATGCTGCACGCACAGCACGCCGATGGCGCGCTCGCGCCGGACGATCGGCACGCCGGCGAAGCTGTGGAACATGTCCTCGCCCGTCTCGGGCCGATAGGAAAAGTCCGGGTGCGCGGCCGCTTCGTCCAGGTTCAGCGTCTCGACATTGGTGGCGATCAGGCCGACCAGGCCCTCCCCCATCGCCATGCGCGTGACGTGCACCGCCTCCTGCTTCAGCCCCCGCGTCGCGAACAGCTCCAGCACGCCCTCGCGCACCAGATAGATGGAGCAGACCTCGCTCGACAGCGACTCGCCGATGATCTCCACCACCTTGTTGAGCTTGGCCTGTGCGCTGGTGCGCGCGGCCATCACCTCCTGCAGGCGGATCAATATCTGGCGGGCGGCGGCGGCGGGCGTGCTGGGCATGGCATTGCGCTAACAGATTGATGCCGGGCTTACCAAGGCGATTTCAATCGATCTCGGCGCATTATTGAAGGACTTTGCCTGTTTGCATGGCGGAAACATTCGATACAATCGTTCGGCACGATGACAGGGGGTTACGCATCCCCAAGCAGAGAGGGACAGCGACATGGCGACCGACGCGCAAACGACATTCGACCAGGCGACCATCGAACCGGCGACTTTCGAACAGGATCTGGCCGCGCGCGGCTATTCCCGCCGCCAGATGGCAAAGGCCGCCGCGTTGCTCGGCGCCGCCGCCGCGACGATCCGCATGCCGGAAGCGAGCGCGCAGCAGGCGGCGAAAGCCGTGTCGGGCGCGGTACGCATCGGCGCCAATGAATGCTGGACCGGCCCCTTCCCTTCCGGCGTCGCCGCCGCCACGAAGCTGGCCCAGGAAGGCAACCGTTACGAACCCGACGACGAACATGCCAAGCTGTTCGCCGCCGTCGCCTCGGTGGAGGGTATTCCGGCCGAACGCATCCTCGCATGGCCCGGCTCGTCCGACCCGCTGAGCCGCGTCGCCGTCGCCTACGCCTCGCCCACGCGCGGCATCGTGACCGCCGATCCGACCTATGAAGCGATCTGGCGCACCGCCGCCTGGCTCGGCGCGCCGGTGAAGAAGGTGCCGCTGACCAAGGATTACGCCCATGACGTGAAGGCGATGCTGGCGGCCGATCCGAATGCCGGCGTCTATTATATCTGCTCGCCCAACAACCCGACCGGCACGGTCACGCCCATCGCCGACATCGAATGGCTGGCGAACAACAAGCCCAAGGACGCGATCCTGGTCGTCGACGAAGCCTATATCCACTGGGTCGACGGCCCCAATGCGGCGAAGCTAGCGGGCACGCGCGACGATGTGCTGATCCTGCGCACCTTCTCGAAGCTGTTCGGCATGGCGGGCATGCGCCTCGGCCTCACCTTCGCAAGCCCCACGCTCATGGAAAAGATGATGCGCTATGACGGCGGGCAGGTCACGGCGATGCTGCCGATGACCGCCGTCGCCTGCGGCACTGCTTCCGTGACGGAAGCCGCGCTCATCAAGCAGCGCCGCGCCGAAATGGTCGCCGCCCGCGAAAAGTCGGTCTCCCACCTGAAGGCCAAAGGGATCAAGGTGATCCCGGGCAGCCAGGCCAATATGTTCATGGTGGACTGGGGCAAGCCGGCCAAGCCGATGATGGAGGCGATCCTGGCGCAGGGCGTCCAGATCGGCCGGTCCTGGCCCATCTGGCCCAACGTGTCGCGCGTGTCGGTCGGCTCCATGGAGGAAATGGAGGCTTTCAACGCCGCCGTCGACAAAGTCTGGAAGGCGTAATCCTTTCGCCCCGCGCCTGACGGCGCAGGGCAGAGCGGCACCGGCCCGCTCCCCCATCCGGCTTCCCAATGGACGTATCATATGGGAAGCCGGATGGGGGAGCGGGCCGGTGCCATATTGTTTTTCGCCAGGAAAACAGAAAATCACAGAAAATCAAAGAGGCGCATTGTGGAAATGCGCCGCCGCTTCGTCTTCCCCGGTTGAATAAGCTGAACATGATCGCAGACGCTCTCATCGCAGACAGGGGACATCACACCATGACCATGATGCTGAACAAGGAAGCCAAGGAAGACCTGATGGACCGCGGCTATTCGCGCCGCCAGTTGGCCGAGATCACCGCGCTCGTCGGCGCGGGCGTCGCCGCCAGCGCGCTGCTCCCCGCCGCCGCGCTCGCACAGCAGCAGGCAGGCCGTGGCATCAAGGGCGCGGTGCGCATCGGCGCCAACGAATGCTGGACCGGTCCTTTCCCTTCGGGCGTTCAGGCGGCGGCCGAAGCCGCCTCCTTCGGCAACTGGTACGATCCCGACAATTATCGCGGTGACCTCATCAAGACCGTCGCCGCCGTCGAAAGCCTGCCCGAAACCCACATCATGCCCTGGCCCGGTTCGGGCGGCCCGCTGGTCAGCATCGTCGCGGCCTATTGCTCGCCGACCAAGGGCCTGGTCACCGCCGATCCGACTTTCGAATCCGCCTGGCGCACCGCCGACTATATGAAGGCCCCGATCGCCAAGGCGCCCCAGGCCATCGGCAAGGGTCATGACGTGAAGGCGATGCTGGCCGCCAACCCGAACGCCGGCCTCTATTATATCTGCACGCCCAACAACCCGACCGGCACGATCACGCCGCTCGCGGACATCAAATGGCTGCTCGACAACAAGCCGGCCGACTCCATGCTGCTGGTGGACGAAGCCTATATCCACTTCTCCGAAGCGCCAAGCGCCGCCACCCTGATCGGCAACCGCAAGGACATCATCGTCATGCGGACCTTCTCGAAGCTGTTCGGCATGGCGGGCGTGCGCCTCGGCCTCACCTTCGCGGACCCCGAAGTGCAGAAGCGCATCATGCTGTTCGGCCCGGCGGCGGGCGGCCTTGCCATCACCGCCATGCACTGCGGCAACGCGGTGTACAAGGAAGCCGCGCTCATCACCGCGCGCCGCAACGAAATGATCGGCAACCGCGAGGAAACGATCGCCTATCTCACCAAGAAGGGCATCGAGGTACAGCCGGGCAGCCAGGCCAACATGTTCATGGTCAACTGGAAGAAGCCGGCCAAGGAGATGCAGGCCGCCCTGCTCGCCGCGCCGGAAAAGGTGCAGATCGGCCGCAGCTGGGCGATCTGGCCCACCGTCTCGCGCGTCACCGTCGGCTCGTCCGACGACATGGCCAAGTTCCGCGCGGCGGTCGACAAGGTCTACAAGGCGTAAGCATTCCCATAGCCTTGCGAAGGGAGGGCGTCCGGGCGACCGGACGCCCTTTTTTCATGCGTGCGGCGGCGCACGCGTCCCCGCGACGGCGCAGCGATTTGCACGAATCCGGCGATGACGTCGGGCGAAACGACAAGAACTTCACCGGTCGCGTTTCAGGCCCGCTGCGAAGCGGCAATCAGCCTCTTTCTTTCGCGGTTCCCCATCCCCATAGAGGGGACCATGACCGACGCCCCGCAAGCCGCCATCGAGATCCGCAACCTCACGAAAGTCTATAAGGGCGGCAAGCGCGCGCTCGACGGCATCGACCTTTCCATCCCGCGCGGCCAGATATACGGCCTGCTCGGCCCCAACGGCGCGGGCAAGTCCACCACGATCAACATCCTTGCGGGCATGGTGAACAAGACCGCGGGCGACGTCAGCATCTGGGGCTTCGACATTGACGCCCATCCGCGCAACGCCAAGAACTCGATCGGCATCGTGCCGCAGGAAATCGTCTTCGATCCCTTCTTCACGCCCTTCGAGACGCTGGAGAACCAGGCCGGCTATTATGGCGTGCCCAAGGAACGCCGCCGCTCGATGGAACTGCTGCGCGCCGTCCATCTGGATGACAAGGCGAACGCCTATGCCCGCACGCTTTCGGGCGGCATGAAGCGGCGGCTGCTGGTGGCGAAGGCGATGGTCCATTCGCCGCCCATCCTGGTGCTGGACGAACCCACCGCCGGCGTCGACGTCCAGCTGCGCCAGCAGCTCTGGGCCTATGTCCGCGAATTGAACCAGCGCGGCGTGACGATCGTGCTGACGACCCATTATCTCGAGGAAGCCGAGGAACTGTGCGACCGCATCGGCATCATCAACCACGGCCGCGTCATCACCGACAAGCCGACGCGCGAGCTAATCGCCATGGCGCAGGAGAAGGTCGTGGTGGTGACGGTCGACCGCGACCTCACCACTGCGCCTGACGCACCCTGCTTTGAAAAGGTCGAACTGTCGAACGACCGCACGCTCACCATCACCTACAGCAAGGACCGCGCGAACGCCGGCCAGGTGCTGAGCGCGGTGCAGGCGAATGGCCTGGCAATCGTGGACGTCTCGACGCGAGACCCGGACCTGGAGGATGTCTTCCTCAACCTGACGGCGGATGCGTAAGGAACGGGGACGGATGAGGCGCTGCCAGTCCGCGCCAAAGACCTTCGCAGCACCGCCACACGCTTCGTCATCGAAGTCGATGGCGCAAGTCACGATCAGAACATCGACCATGGCGCCGGGCGCGATGCTCACGGTTACGCGCAGGGCTTCACATCTTGCGTATTGCGAATGACGATGTGATGACAAATGTTGAAGGCGTGATTTCGCACATCCAGGCGATGCTCGCGCAAGCCCACCCCTAACCCTTCCCGCCTGCGGGAGGGGGGTAAGACTATAAAGTAGCATCATGACCACCACCCTCCACGATGTCGTCATCATCGGTTCCGGCGCCGCCGGCCTCACTGCCGCGATCAATCTGGCGCAGGATCGCAAGGTGCTGGTGCTGGCGAAGGGCGCGCTCGACGGCGGTTCCACCAACTGGGCGCAGGGCGGGATCGCTGCGGTGCTCGACGCGGGCGACAGTTTCGAGGCGCATGTCCATGACACGATGGTCGCGGGCGCGGGCCTCAACGACCGGGCGACGGTGGAGTTTGTCGTCTCCGAAGCCCCCGCGGCGATCGAGCGCCTCGCCGCGCTCGGCGTCCCCTTCAACGGCGGCGAAACCTTCGGCGAACGCTGGCACCTGACGCGCGAGGGCGGGCACAGCCACCGCCGCATCGTCCATGTCGACGACGCCACCGGCCATGCGGTGCAGGTCGCGCTGCTGGAGGCCGCCCGCGCCAACCCGAATATCACCCTGATGGAGGATATGGTCGCCATCGACCTCATCACCTCCCGCCATGGCGAGCGCTATTCGGGTGACGGCCATGTGTGGGGCGTCTATGCTTTCAACAAGGCGACGAAGCGGGTCGATACGCTGCTCGGGAAAGCGACGATCCTGTGCACGGGCGGCGCAGGCCGGACCTATCTCTTCTCCACCGCCCCGCGCGGCGCGACCGGCGACGGCATCGCCATGGCCTGGCGCGCGGGTTGCCGCGTCTCCAACATGGAGATGAACCAGTTCCATCCAACCTGCCTCTACAACCTTGAGGTCAAGAACTTCCTGATTACGGAGGCGGTGCGCGGCGAAGGCGGGCATCTCAAGATACCCGGCACCGGCGAGCGCTTCATGCCCCGCTTCGATCCGCGCCAGGAACTGGCCCCGCGCGACGTCGTGGCGCGGGCCATCGACCATGAAATCAAGCGTCTGGGCCTCGACTATGTCCATCTCGACATCAGTCACAAGGACCCCGCGTTCGTGAAGCACCATTTCCCCACGATCTACGCGCGCCTGCTCGATCTCGACATCGACATCACGAAGGAGCCGATTCCGGTCGTCCCGGCGCAACATTATACCTGCGGCGGCGTCGTCACGGACCTTGACGGCCGCACCGACCTCCCCGGCCTCTATGCCGCCGGCGAAGTGAGCGAGAGCGGCCTCCATGGCGCGAACCGCCTCGCCTCCAACTCGCTGCTGGAATGTTTCGTCTTCGGGGAAGCGGCGGCCAAGCATATCCGCGCCAACTGGGACGACCTGCCCGCTCCGCCACCCATCCGGCCATGGGACGAAAGCCGCGTCACCAACAGCGACGAGGAAGTGATCGTCCAGCACAACTGGAAGGAAATCCGCCGCTTCATGTGGGACTATGTCGGCATTGTCCGAACCACCAAGCGGCTGGAACGCGCCCAGCACCGCATCGACCTCCTGTCGAGGGAAGTCGACGACTATTACGGCAATTTCCGCGTGACCCCCGACCTCATCGAACTGCGCAACCTGCTGGAAGTGGCGCGGCTGGTCGTGCGGTCGGCGCTGCACCGCAGGGAAAGCCGGGGGCTGCACTATACGCTCGACTATCCCGATACCCTGCCCGAAGCGGTCGATACGGTGCTCGCACCCTGAAAAAAAGGCGCGGGGCCGGGGGTCCGCCGCGCCTTGAGGTGGAGGAGAGAATGCGTTGCCAGCGCACTCGCTGCAGACCGATAGCGGGATTCGTCCGCCACGCCTTTGACCGGCGTCAAACGCCGCGCAGAAAATCCCGAAGCAATGCGGTGAACCGCGTCGGCTGGTCGCGCATCACCATGTGACCGCTGGGACCGATCGGCCGAAGGCTCACCCCCTTCTTGCCCGCATAGCCGCTGCGGAAACGCTCGCCGATGGCGGCGTTCATCTGCGTGTCGTCGCCCACCGCATAGACCACCGCCAGCGGAACGGAGAGGCGCGGCAGCTGCGGGCCAAGATCGATATTGGCAAGGTCGCGCAGCGCATTGGCGATCACGTCGGGATCGCTGCCCTGCGCGCCGGGCGTCCGCGCGACCATCTGCGCCAGATAACGCCGTCCCGCGGCCGTCCCGGTCAGATAGCCGCTCAGTTGATCCGCCAGAAAGCCAAGCCCGCTCGCCGTCCCTCCGACCATCGCCGCGCCGGCCGGTAGCATGTCGACCACCATCACCCGCCCGGCGACGCCTTTCAGCCCCAGCAGCAGGGCCAGCGTGCCGCCCATGGAATGGCCGACGACTGCCGGCCGCTTCAGCCCTGCGGCGGCGATATAGCGGGCAATCTCGTCCGCCACCGGCTGCACGACCGGACCGCTCGCATTGCCGTCGGCGGGCAAGCCCGCGAAACCCCGAACCTGCACGAGATGGAAGCGATACTCGCCGAGCGCGCCTACCACGCCGTTCCAGACGGCGGGACCGCTGGACAGGCCGGGGATCAGCAACACGTCCGGCCCGCTGCCGCGCACGGTCACGGCAATGCGTCGCGACGCAAAGGGGGCGGCGGCCCGCGCCGGGCACGCCCATGCCAATCCGCCTGCCGCCGCCGCGCCGACCAGCAGCGTCCGCCTGTCCATCGCCTGTTCCATGCCGCTGCTATTGCCCGTTCGCCGCTGAACCGCAACTGAGCAATATCGATATGGATCAACCGGTTGCGCCGCAAATCTTCCCTCCATCGTATTTCAGGAATCATTCGTCGCAGCGGCCTTGCCGTTCTGCGGGGCAAGCGCGCCATATGGCGGGAGAGAGTGCCGGGGTTATCAATGACATCGAATGGCTATCGGGGCGGCATAGTGCGCCTCGCCCTGTTGATCGCAGCCTTGTCCGCCTGCGTCAGCGCGCCGGAAAGGCCGCGTGCCGAGGCTGCCGCCGCGGTGCCTCAAAAAAAGCCGCAGCCCACGACCAACACATGGCCGATCCGGCCCGTCGCCAATCCGCCAGAACCCTATCGCGACATCGATCAGACCGAAACGCCGCCCCCCGCGCTGGTGGCGGTGGTGCGCAATCTTGGTCAAAGCTTCAGCGGAAAGGTCGGCATTGCCGTCCGCCGCATCGGCGCGGACTGGACGGTGGCGTGGAACGGAAACGCCCTCTTCCCCCAGCAAAGCGTGTCGAAACTGTGGGTCGCCATGACCTTCCTCGACGCGGTGGACCGCGGCAAGCTGCGCATCACCGACACGACGACGATCACGAAAAACGACCTGACCCTGTTCCATCAGCCCAGTGCCGCCATGCTGAAGGACGGGATGTGGACGACCAGCTATTCCGACCTGATGCGCCGCGCCATGACGCAAAGCGACAATACCGCCAACGACACGCTGTTGCGCGCGGTGGGTGGCCCGGAAGCGGTGCGCAGCTATCTTGCGCGCAAGATGATCCGCGACATCCGCTTCGGGCCGGGCGAACGGCTGCTGCAATCGGCGACGGCGGGGCTCGACTGGCGTCAGGATTATTCCATCGGCCGCAACTTCTACGCCGCCCGCGCCCGGCTGCCGATGGCGGCCAGGGTCCGGGCGCTCGACAATTATCTCGCCAATCCGCCGGATGGAGCCGCCCCCTCCTCCATTGTGCGCGCACTCGCCAAGCTGAAGCAGAACCAGATGCTCTCGCCTGCCTCTTCGCGCCTGCTCATGTCGATCATGTCGGAAGCCAAGACCGGGCCTCGGCGCATCAAGGGCGGCGTCCCGCCCGGCTGGTCCTATCTTCACAAGACCGGCACCGGGCAGGATCTTCCGCCGCGTTCGACCGGGTATAATGACATCGGCATCATGACCGCGCCCGATGGCACCAGCTATGCGGTCGCAGTGATGATCGGTTCCACGACCCAGCCCATCCCGGCGCGCATGGAACTCATGCAGGCGGTGTCGAGGGCCATCGCCGCCAACCACGAAAAGCACTGATTGCGCGATCAGAAGCGGCGGGTCACGCCGACATACAGCTCCCGGTCGGGCGAGTCGGCATTGAGGCCAAGGTTGACGCCGGCGTCGAATTGCAGATCGTCGTGCCGCTGCCATGCCAGCGAAAGGCCAGCCAGGGCCTGGGTGCTGTGGCCCCAAGGATCCCGGTCCCGCGTCAGCGACGTTTCGATGGTCGCCGAAACCGCGTCGCTGATCTCCAGGCCAAGGCCGACGACGCTGCCATAGGCGAGATGGCGACCGTCGCCATCTTCATCCACGGCGGCGTCGACCTCGGGCGTCAGTTGCAGCGCGACGCCTTTAGCCAGCTCGTAGCTGACCGGAACGATGAGCCCCGCCCCCCAGTCCCCGGCGCCGATCGCGGCGCCCCCGGTCGGCAAGGTGGCGTAAGGCAGGACAGCAACGGAAAAGCCCGATCCATCCGGGTTGCGCAGATTCCGGAGCAGGCCGATCCGCACGTCGCCTGTCCCCGTGCTGCGATCGACTCGGCCCGTGACGCGATCCCGGACCCGCTGATGTCCATAAGCGGTCCAGCCGATCTGCGCCTCGAGGGTTTCGGTAAGGCCGAAACGGACGAGCAAGTCCCCTGCCTCCACTCTATCGGTGCGGCTTGACGCGTCCTTGTCATGCATCCAGTCGGCAAGGCCCAGTTCCGCCACGACCCGGCCGGGTTCGACGGTGCAGGGCGGCGTGCCGAGACCCGGCCGATCGGCGCACAATTCCCGCGCTTCCTGCGCATCTGCGATTGCCGGACAGACGGCCAGCGCCGCCGCCGCAAGCATCCACCGGAAGTTCATGACGCCCCTCTCGACCGAATATGGCAACAAGGCAGAAATAATTCTGCACTCTCCTTGTTCCGTTCCGAAGGCGGCAGCACTGGAGGGGGCGGCGGTTAGCCGCTATCTCCCTCGCCATGACCCAGAATCATCTCTACCTCGTCGACGGCTCGGGCTACATCTTCCGCGCCTATCACCAGCTGCCGCCACTTACCAACCGGCACGGCCAGCCTGTCGGCGCGGTCTATGGTTATACGACGATGCTGTGGAAGCTGGCCGAAGAACTGGGCCGCGCCGAAGGGCCGACCCATATGGCGGTGGTGCTGGACAAGGGGTCGCACACGTTCCGCAACGACATGTACGACCAGTATAAGGCGCACCGCCCGCCGCCGCCGGAGGATCTGGTCCCCCAATTCCCGATGATCCGCGACGCGACCCGCGCCTTCTCCCTCCCCTGCATCGAGGAGGCCGGATATGAGGCGGATGACATCATCGCCAGCTATACCAAGGCGGCGGTGGCGCAGGGCTGGCACGTCACCATCGTCAGCTCAGACAAGGATCTGATGCAGCTCATCCAGCCCGGCGTCGACATGTACGACACGATGAAGAATGAGCGGCGCGGCGCGGACTATGTCATCGGAAAGTTCGGCGTCGGCCCCGAATTGCTGGGCGACGTGCTGGCGCTGATGGGCGACAGCGTGGACAATGTGCCCGGCATCCCCGGCATCGGTCCCAAGACGGCGGCGAAGCTCATCACCGAATATGGGAGCCTGGAGGCCGCGCTCGACGCCGCGCCGCTGATGAAAAAGTCGAAGATGCAGGAAAACCTCATCGCCCATGCCGACATGGCCCGCCTGTCGCGCCGGCTGGTGGCGTTGCACGAGACGATGGACCTGCCCGAACCGCTGGAAGACCTGACGCTCAAGGGTATCCCCAAGGAGCCGTTGCAGGCGTTTCTGGAGCATCACGGCTTCAAGACCCTGCTCGGCCGGCTCGGCGCGCCTGCGGCCGCGGTCGCGGTGGCGGCCGCCGCGGCGGTAGCGACCGACGAAGCCGCCCCGCCCCCGCCCGCCTTCGCCGACGAACCCGCCATCGACCGCAGCCTCTATGAGACGGTGGTGACGCAAGAGGCGCTCGACCGCTGGATCGCCGCCGCCCACGCCGAAGGCATCGTCGCGGTCGATACCGAAACCGACATGCTCGACTGCGTCTCCTGTGGCCTTGTCGGCATCAGCCTCGCGACCGGTCCGAACACGGCCTGCTACATCCCCGTCGGCCATGGCGGCACCGACATGTTCGCCGAGCGCCCCGTTCAGCTGGACAAGGCGCTGGTGCTCGCAAAGCTCAAGCCGCTGCTGGAGGACGACGCCGTCCTCAAGGTCGGCCAGAACCTCAAATATGACCTCACCGTCCTGCGTCGGCACGGCATAGAAGTCACGCCCTATGACGACACCATCGTCATGAGCTTCGACCTCGACGCCGGCCAGTCCCTCGCCGGGCACGGCATGGACGAGGCGGCACGGGTGCATCTCAATCACCAGTGCATCAGCTTCAAGGATGTGGTGGGATCGGGCAAGAACCAGATCACCTTCGGCGAAGTTCCCCTCGACCGCGCCACCGAATATGCCGCCGAGGATGCGGACGTGACCTTGCGCCTGTGGAAACGCTTCAAGGCCCGCGTCGCCAATGAAGGCGCGAGCCGCGTCTATGAACTGGTCGACCGCCCGCTGGTGGGCGTGATCGCGGGCATGGAATTTGCCGGGATCAAGGTCGACCGCGAAGCCCTTTCCCGCCTGTCCGCCGAATTCACCGCCGGCATCGCCGCGCTCGAAACCGAAATCCACGAGATTGCGGGCCAACCCTTCGCCATCGGATCGACCCAGCAGCTCGGCGCGATCCTCTTTGACAAGATGGGCTACAAGGGCGGCAAGAAGGGCAAGTCGGGCGCTTACTCCACCGACGTCACCATCCTGGAGCAGTTGAAGGCACAGGGCGCGCCGATCGCTGCCAAGGTGCTGGAATGGCGGCAATTGTCGAAGCTCAAGTCCACCTATACCGACGCGCTCCAGGCGCAGATCAACAGGGATACCGGCCGCGTCCACACCAGCTATTCGCTGACCGGCGCGCAGACCGGACGCCTGTCCTCGACTGATCCCAACCTTCAGAACATCCCGATCCGTACCGAGGTAGGCCGCCAGATTCGCCACGCCTTCGTCGCTGAACCCGGCAACGTCATCCTTGCGGCCGATTATAGCCAGATCGAACTGCGCCTCGCCGCCCACATGGCCGACGTGCCGGCACTGCGCGAAGCCTTCGCGAACGGGGAGGACATCCACGCCGCCACCGCCCAGCAATTGTTCGGGGAGGTCAACCGCGACACGCGCGGGCGTGCCAAGACGATCAACTTCGCGATCCTTTACGGCATTTCCCGCTGGGGCCTTGCCGGACGGCTGGAAATCAGCGCGGACGAGGCGCAGGACATGATCAGCCGCTATTATGAGCGCTTCCCCGGCATCAGCGTCTATATCAACGAGACGATCGAGAAGGCCCGGCGCCTAGGTTACACCGAAACCCTGTTCGGCCGGAAGACATGGTTTCCCCGCATCTCCGCGCCGATCCAGCATGAACGGCAGGGCGCGGAGCGCGCCGCGATCAACGCCCCGATCCAGGGCACGAGCGCTGACATCATCAAGCGCGCGATGGCCCGCATGGGCCCGGCGCTTGAGGCGGCGGGGCTGCCGGACGTGAGAATGCTGCTCCAGGTCCACGACGAACTGGTGTTCGAGGTGCCGGAAGGAGAGGTGGACGCCGCCAGCGCGGTGATCCGCCGCGTCATGGAAAGCGCCGCCGAACCCATCGTGAAGCTGAGCGTCCCGCTGGGCGTCGAGATCGGCACGGGGCCCAGTTGGGGCGCGGCGCACTGACTCCTTGATAGCCCCTTCGTCATGCCAGCGCAGGCTGGCATCTCACTGGCTTCTTCGACGGTCCCTCAATCGAACAATTCTTCCAGAAAGCTCTTCTTGCGTTTCTTCTGGAAGCTTACGCCATGGTCATAATGGCCACGATCCGGGCGGTAGCTGGGCGGTGCCATGGTGGGCGCGGGGGCTATCCCGCCCGCCGACCGCTCGATGATCTTGTCCAGCTCGCCCCGGTCGAGCCATACGCCCCGGCATTGCGGGCAATAGTCGATCTCCACCCCCTGCCGGTCCGTCATGGCGAGGCCGACATGACAGACCGGGCAGAGCATGGCCGACATTTGCGCTGCGTCCCGCATCACTCGCGTTCGCCGGTCAGGCTGAGCACCGCCTGGAACAGGTTGACGAAGTTGAGGTAGAGCGACAGCGCACCCATCACCTGCATCTTCGCCGCGACCTCATGGCCGGCATAGTGGAAATAATCCGACTTGATGCGCTGCACGTCCCAGGCAGTAAGGCCGGTGAAGATGACGACCGCCAGGATCGAAACCACCATCGCCATCGCGGACGACCCGATGAAGATGTTGATGAGGCTCGCCACCAGGATGCCGATCAGGCCCATGATGAGGAAGCTGCCCATCTTCGTCAGGTCGCGCTTCGTGCTATAGCCCCACAGCGCCATGGCGAGGAACATGACCGCCGCCGAGAAGAAGGCCTGCGCGATGCTGGCCTGCGTGAAGACCAGGAAGATGCTGGCCATCGACACGCCCATCACGGCGGAAAAGGCCCAGAAGGCCATGCGGGCGGTCCCGACGCTCATCTTCTCGATACGGAAGCTGAAGAAGAACACGAAGGCCAGCGGCGCAAAGATCGCCACCCACTTCAGGGGCGTACCGAAGATCGCGGCGGCCAGCGGCGGGGTATTGGCGATCGCAAAGGCGACCAGCCCGGTTATCACCAGGCCAAGGCCCATGTTGCGGAAGATGCCCAGCATATGCGCGCGCAGCCCGGCATCGGTATCGACCGACCGGCTGGCACCATAGCCCGGCATGCGAACGGGATTGTTCATCTGAAAAGCACACTCCATCCAAAAGTTGGCTCGAGTGGCCCGGTGCGGTCTCCTGCGACGCTGGAAGGGGGGCTTGAGCGTCACAAAACCTGCACCGAGCGCACTCGATGCGGTCCGACATCGCGACAGGATCAAAGGGGGCATGTCCTGTCGCCAGAGGGGCCCGGCCCGCACAGTCAATCTGGGGTGGGAAACGCATCCGCGCAAGGGACCGCCGCGCCGGCAACATTTTATTACAAAGCCTGTGGCAAGCCGCCAAGGATTGACCCTCGGCCCTTCTCGCGACATGGCGTTGCGCCATGAGTTCCGCGTCCCAAGATCAGCACAACCTGGCGCCGCTGCGCCTGTTCAACAGCCTGAGCCGCACGATCGAGCCGTTCGCGCCGATCGAGGATAATCATGCGCGCGTCTACAGCTGCGGTCCGACCGTCTATAATTATGCGCATATCGGCAATCTGCGCGCCTATGTCTTCACCGACACGCTGCGGCGGACGCTGCTGTGGAAGGGGCTGGCCGTCACCCATGTCATCAACATTACCGATGTCGGCCATCTGACAAGCGACGCGGACGCAGGCGACGACAAGATGGAAGCGGCGGCCAGGGCGAGCGCCAAGAGCATCTGGGACATCGCCGCCCATTATACGCAGGCGTTCAAGCAGAATATCACGGACCTCAATATCCTGTCGCCCAGCGAATGGACGGTCGCGACCGACTATGTCCCGCAAATGATCGCCTTTGCGCAAAAGATGGCTCCCGACCATTGCTACGAGCTGGAAAGCGGCCTTTATTTCGACAGTTCGACCGTGCCCGATTACGGCGCGCTGGCGGGTGGACGCGACGACGCGGCGCACGCGCGAATCGACCCGGTCGCGGGCAAGCGGAACCCGAGCGACTTTGCCATCTGGCGCAAATCCCCTCCGGGCGAACAGCGCCAGATGGAATGGGACAGCCCATGGGGCAAGGGCGCGCCGGGATGGCATCTGGAATGTTCGGTCATGAGCTTGGACCGCCTGGGCCAGCCGTTCGACATCCATACCGGCGGCATCGATCATCGCGAGATTCACCACCCGAATGAAATCGCCCAGAACCAGGCCTTCCACAGTTGCTGCGGGCCGGAGACGGGGGCAGCGGAGCCGGGCTTCACCGGGGCGCGCTGGTGGATGCACAACAACTTCTTGGTCGACCGGCAAGGCAAGATGAGCAAGTCCAAGGGCGGGTTCACCACGCTCTTCACGCTGATCGACGCTGGCGTGCACCCGCTGGCCTATCGCCTGCTGTGCCTCGGCGCGCATTATCGCAGCGAACTGGAATTCAGTTGGGACAATCTCGCCGCCGCACTGACGCGGTTGAAGCGGCTGGTGATGGGGGTCGAAGGATTGAAGGCACGGGCGGAAGGCGTGACCTGGCAATCGCCGCGCCTCGACTATCTGCGCGCGAACCTGCACCCCAAGCTCGCGCCCCTTCTGGAACAGTTCGATGCTGCCATCAGCGACGACCTCATGACGCCGCGCGCGCTCCCGCTGCTGGAAGAGACGCTGGTCATGAAGAAGGTGCCGGCGGACGAGAAACTATGCCTGATCGCCGCCTTCGATCAGGCGCTGGGCCTCAACCTCCTGACGCTCACGCGTGCCGACCTGCGCCTCGCGCCCAAGGATGCGCAGATCACGGCGGACGAGATCGAGGCCGAACTGGAGCGTCGCACAGCGGCGCGGGCGGAAAAGGATTTCGCCCTGTCGGACGAGATTCGCGACCGCCTCATCGCCCGGGGCGTCGAGGTGATGGACGGCGACCCGCTGCGCTGGGACTGGCGCTTGGCCTTGTAAGAAGGGTTACACCTCTTCCAACGCGGCGCTGGCTTGCATCCAGGCTTCTTCGGCAGCCTCCAGCTTCTTCTCGACCTCGGACCGCTTCACCATCAGTTGGGTCATGGTCATCTTCGCCTCCGCCCCGGTGGCGGATTTGGGGTCGAACAATGCCTGGTCGATCCGGCTGCGCTCGGCGGTGAGCGCCGCCATTTCTTTCTCCGCCTTGCCAAGGGCGTTCTTGGCGGCCTTCTGCCGCTCGCGCCATTGCGCGGCATCGCGCTTTTCCGCCTTTCGGTCGGGCTTGGGCGCATCCCCGCCCGATGCATTGCCGTCCGCCTTGCGCAGGATGATGTCGGTATAATCGTCAAGGCTGCCGTCGAACGGCTGCGCGGTGCCATTGTCGACCAGGACCAGCCGGTCAGCGACCAGTTCGATCATGTGGCGGTCATGGCTGACGATCACCACCGCGCCCGAATAATCGTTCAGCGCCTGCACCAGCGCTTCCCGGCTGTCGACGTCCAGATGGTTGGTCGGCTCGTCGAGGATCAGGAGATGCGGCGCATCGCGGGTGATGAGCGCCAGCGCCAGCCGGGCGCGCTCGCCGCCGGACATGCTGCCGACTTTCTGCGTCGCGCGCTCGCCCGAAAAGCCGAAGCGGCCAAGCTGCGCCCGCACCGCGCCGGGGGTCGCGCCCTTCATGACCCGGGTCATATGTTCCAGCGGGGTGTCGGCGACGTCCAGTTCCTCCACCTGATATTGGGTGAAATAGCCGACATTCATCTTGGCCGACGCATTCATCTGCCCTTCCATCGGCTTTAGCTGCGCGGCGATCAGGCGGGCGAGCGTCGTCTTGCCGTTGCCGTTGCGACCGAGCAGCGCCAGCCGGTCATCGGGGTCGATGCGCAGGTTGATGCGCTTGAGGATCGGCGTTTCGGTATAGCCGACCGCCGCCATGTCCATGGTGATGAGCGGCGGTCGGAGTTCGGCGGGGCTCGGGAAACCGAAATGCAGCGTCGGATCCTCGATCGCGGCGGCGATGGGCTGCATCTTCGCCAGCGCCTTGGCACGGGACTGGGCCTGTTTCGCGGTCGAGGCGCGGGCGGAGTTGCGGGCGACATAGTCCTGGAGCTTTTCCCGCTCCGCCTGCTGCTTGGCGCGGGCCGCTTCCTGCTGCGCCAGCCGCTCGGCCCGCTGTCGCTCGAACGCGTCATAGCCGCCGGGATAAAGCGTGACCTTCCCGCCTTCGAGGTGGAGGATATAGTCGACCACATTGTTCAAGAGGTCGCGCTCATGGCTGATGACGACCACGGTGCCGCGATAGGCCTTGAGGAAATTCTCCAGCCACAGCGTCGCTTCGAGGTCGAGGTGGTTCGATGGTTCGTCGAGCAGCAGCAGGTCGGGGTTGGAAAAGAGCAGCGCGGCGAGCGCCACGCGCATCTTCCAGCCGCCCGAATAGCTGTCGAGCGGGCGGCCCTGCATCTCTTCGTCGAAGCCCAGGCCCACCAGGATTCGGGCGGCGCGGGCCGGGGCGGTATAGGCGTCGATGGTGGTCAGCCGCTCGTAAATATGGCCGAGCCGGTCGGGATCTTCGGTCGTCTCGCTTTCGGCCATCAGGGCCGCGCGTTCCTTGTCCGCGGCGAGCACGGTGTCGAAGGGTGTGGCCGTGCCGGATGGCGCTTCCTGCGCGATATAGCCAAGGCGCGTGTCGCGCGGCATGTCGCAACTGCCTTCGTCCGGGTCGAGCTGGCCGATCATCACCTTCATGAGGGTCGACTTGCCGGCGCCGTTGCGGCCGATCAGGCCAACGCGGCTGCGCGGCGGCAGCGAAGCGGTCGCGCGGTCGAGGATGGTGCGGCCGCCCAGGCGCACGGTGATGGCATTGAGATTGAGCATGGGGCGGGCCTGTAGCAGAGGCTTGGCGAGACCGCAAAGACGCGCAAGGCGCGCGCCCTCTCCCTCCTACTTCCATCCCCGCGCTTTGGCGGCTTCTTCCTGCTGCGGAAGTAACGCGCCGTCGGGCGCCATCGCTTGCGCGGCGGCCATGATCTCGCCCATCGCGCTTCCCGCCTGGCGATATTGGGTGTCGCGCCCCTCGCCGCCCGACTGAAGCCGATCAATCACCCAATGCCTGTCGTCATGGCAGGCGATGCCCGCTGTCGTCCCGGCATCGAACACGCGGCAATAGCGGCCCTGCGCATTGCGGAAGGACAGCGGAATTTGGATCGGCTGCGCCTGCGCCGTCGCCAACTGCGCCGTCAAAGCCTGGTCCAACGCGCCTTGCGCGACGATCCGCCCGCCTACATTGCCGATCGGCCCGCCATCCCGCACCTGCATGCCCACGATCAGGCCCAGCGCCAGCGATGCCGCGATCGCCCCGCCCATGATCCAGCGCGACCCGCGCGCCTTCCGCACGGCGTCAAGGTCGATCACCTCCGCTGAAGGACGCACCGCATCCCGCAGCCTGTCCGGGACTGGCAGGTCCATGATGGGCGCGAAATGGGCGCGCAATCGTTCCCCAAGCGCCCGGTGCGCCGCCACCTCATCGGCCAGCGCCGGATCGGCGGCGATCGCGGCCTCGACCCGCAGGCGCTCCGCCCCGTCCAACTGCCCCTCCGCATAGGCGGCCAGGGTTTCCCGGTCGATGCTCATTGCACGCCCTCCAACATTTTCTGCAAGGCATCGCGGCCGCGCACGAAGCGCGAGCTGAGCGTGCCGACGGGGCAGCCGATGATGGCGGCGGCCTCCTGATAGCCATAGCCCTCCACCATCACGAGCAGCACTGCCTCGCGCTGTTCGTCGGGCAGCTTTGCCATCGCCCGGCCCACGAAGCCGAGTTCGGCCCGCGCCTCCTGATCGCCGCCTGCGCCTTCGCGCAACCCGGCCTCTTCCTCGACGAAGGTCTGCTGTCGGCGCTTGCTTGCGCGGATTTCGTCGATCCACAGGTTGCGCATGATCCGATATATCCAGCTATCCAGCCGCGTTCCCTCAGCCCATTGATGCCGGGCCTTGAGCGCGCGTTCGATGGTCATCTGGCAAAGGTCGTCGCCCTCCGCGAGGTTGCGCGTCAAACCTGCCGCGAACCGGCGCAGCCGGGGCAGCAATGCGATGATGCCATCCTCGAAAGACGTACTCAGAACCCGTGCCTCTCTTGTCAGGGATGCAACGGACGGTTTCACCCGTTTCATCCATTGCATAGCGAATTTTCGTGCGACAGGATGAAGAAAGATGCGGATACGCCTTATCGCCCCCCTGCTGATGCTGTCCGCCGCCGCGCCGTCCGCGGCTCAGCTTGGCATACCCAATGTGGGATCGGTGGTCGGGCAGACGAGAGAGGCGGTGGCACGGCTCGCACCGATCGACACGATCGCCGCGCCGCTGCGCTCCGTGGCCGACATGGCGCGCGAGCGCCTTTCTCGCGTGCAAGGCTTCCTCCGCGCGAACCGGGCGGTGGCGGAACCCGACGATCGGGGCGAACCGGCCCGGCGCGGCATCGTCCTGATGCTGGGCGGCGACGCCCAAGCCGTCGACAAGCTCCGCGCCCTCGGCTTCGATTCGCGCGACAGGGAAATATTCGGCAACCTCGACCTGTCGGCCGTGGAACTGACGGTGCCGCACGGGATGCGCCTTGCCGACGCCCTCTCTCTCCTGCGCCAGCATGTGCCGGACGCGACGTTCACCGCTGACCAGCTCCACTTCCCGGGAGGCAAGGCGGCCAAGCCCGCGCTTGCCCCGCAGGGAAAAAGCGCTGCGGACATTGGCATGGCGGTCGGCGTGATCGACGGCGGCATCGGCCCGTCGGTTCCCACAAAGGCCAGTCGCGGTTTCGCCGCGGGCGCGCCTGCCGCCAGCAACCATGGCACGGCCATCGCGTCCCTGCTGCGTCATGCGGGCGTGCGATCCATCGTCTCCGCCGATGTCTACGGGCGCGATCCAGCGGGCGGCGGCGCGCTTGCCATCGTGCGCGCGCTCGACTGGATGCAAGGCCAGCGCGTGCCGGTCGTCTCGATCAGCCTTACAGGCCCCAGCAACCCGCTCCTTGCCCGAGCGGTCGCCGCCTGCATTGCCAAGGGCATGGTGATCACCGCTGCCGTCGGCAATGATGGCCCCGGCGCGCCGCCGGTCTTTCCCGCCTCCTACCCTTCCGTCCTGGCCGTGACCGGCGTGGATGGCCGCAACCGCGTGCTGATAGAGGCGGGCCGCGCCACTCATCTCGATTATGCGGCGCCCGGCGCCGACATGAAGGCGATGGACGCGCGCGGGCGCTGGGTCTCCGTGCGGGGAACCTCCTATGCCGCGCCGCTCGTCGCCGCACGGGCTGCCGCCATGAAGGATGCCGGCCGGCCTGTTTCGGCCCTGGATGCCGAAGCGCGCGATCTGGGCGCGAAAGGCGCCGACCCCGCCTATGGACGCGGCCTTCTCTGCGGCGATTGCAGGCCGCGCTAAAAAAATTCCGCTCCCGTGGATGAAACGGAAAAGGGGGGCCGTTTGCAGGAAAGAGGGCACGCCGCAGATCGTGCTCCCGGTAAACGGAAAGGAATAGGCCATGAACAAGATTCTCATCGTAACCGGCGCCCTGATCCTGGCCGCCACCACGCCTGCGTCCGCGCAGCTTCTGGGCGGCGGCGGCGGGCTTGGGGGTAGATTGGCCGGCGGATTGGCCGGAGGCTTGGGTGGAGGCCTGAGCGGCGTCGGCGGCAACCTGGGCGGCCCGCTCGGCGGTACCATCGGCGATGTGCGCGGGCGGACGGAAGGCGCCGGCGCCGGCACGGCGCGCACGTCCGGCAGCACGCGGGTCGACCGGCGTCGCGGGTCGGTCGCGGCGGATCGATCGGTCGATGGCGGCGTCACCGGCGCCGTCAACCAGACGCTGAACGGACCCGCCGGCGAAGCGACCGGATCGGCATCGGGCAATGCATCGGGCAGCGCCAATGTGTCCGGCAACGCGCAGCTTGTGGGCACCGACGCCGTTCGCGACGCTGCGTCCTCGGCCCGCTCGACCGTCGGCTCGACGGCCAGCGGCGTGCGGTCAACGGCCGCCGACACGGTCGGCAATGTGCGCAACGGCGCAGGCGGCATGGCCGGCAGCGCGGCGGGGTCGGCAAGCGGCAGCGGCGCTGCCAGCCTGGGCGCGGCCAGCGATCAGCTTGCCCTCGCCAACAGCGCGGCGGCCAATGGCGCGGGCGCCTTCGCCGTGCAGCCGGGCATGGAGATCCAGTCGGCCAGCGGCCAGACCATCGGCCGCGTGCGTCAGGTCGTTGCCGACAGCCAGGGCCGCGTCCAGTCCGTGGTTGCCGACGTCAGGAACCGCACGGCCAGCTTGCCCGCCGCGAACTTCTCGGGTCAGGGCAGCGCGCTCGTCTCGGCCATGTCGCAGGGTGAAATCCGCAAGGTCGCGCAGGAGCAGGCGAAAGCCGGGGACAGCGACAGCGCCAAAGAGGCGAACCCGAGCTGAAACATCACCCGCCGGGCGCACTCCGCCCGGCGGGCACGACCGCCGTGGGAAGGATCAATCCCGGACGAAGGTCAGTGTCGAAATATGGTAGATGGTCGCGACCTTCGCCTTGCCGAGCGACAGGTCGCCTTTCTGCTCATGGGAGGCGGAAAGAATATAGCGTCCCTTTTCCTTGGTCGGCACGGTCACGCGCCCTTGCCCGTCGGTCGCCATCACCTTCGACCATTTGTCCGGCGACACGATGGTCAGCTTCGCACCGGGCAGCGGCTTGCCGTCGCGCAGCAGGACGAAGCTGTCGGCATCGGGCGCGACAGGCACGATTTCCATTGGCAACGCCGCCCGCGTCTCGCTCCGCCCGGCGCGCGCATAGTAAATGACGCCTTCCTTCTTGCCTTCTTCCCCCCAGGGATCGAACACGGTGTCGTCGATCACGCGGACATCGCCTGGGGGCACGGCGACCTCGATATAGCCAGCCTTGCGAAGCTGCGGCGCTTGCGCGGCGGGCACGAGGCGCGGCGCCTTCAGCTTGGCGAATTCGGGATCGCCCCCCTCCGGCATCGCTTCGGCCGGCTCGCCCAGGTAAATGCGCGCGGGGCCGGATGCGTCCCGTTCGACCCATATTTCATGGGCCTGTGCGACGGGCGCGAAGGCCAGGATGGCGAACGCGGCGGCAAGTGCTGATCTGGTCATGCTGATGTCCCTTCAGAAACGATAGCCGATGGTGCCCATGACGTTGCGGGGCGCGCCCATGAAGCAATCGCCGCGCGCCAGGCAGGACGCATAATATCTGTTGTTGAGCAGGTTCGTCGCGTTGATGGACAGGCGCCAGTTCTGCCAGTCGATCTCCGCCAGCGCGTCGACCGTGGTCCGCGACGGCGTGACGATGGACCAGATGGAACTGGTCGATATGCTCTTGCCGGTATAGACCACGCCCGCCCCCAGGCGCAGCCGGGCGTCACCCGCGACGCCGAACGTCTTGGTGGTCCATGCGGACGCTATGTGGCGCGGCATATAGTCGAGGTCGGTGTTCACTTCCGACTTGAGCTTGTTGTAGCCATAGTTCAGCAGCAGCTCGAAATTGCCCGGAAGGGTGTGGCTCGCTTCGAGTTCGATGCCCTTGGTCGTCAGTTCGCCGGACTGCGTCGTCGCGCCGCTGGCGAGATAGAGGACGCGGTTCCGTTCCTTGATGTGGAAGGCGGTGACGGTGACGAGCGTGTTCGGCTCCGGCTGCCACTTGACGCCGGCCTCGAACTGCTTGCCGGTTTGCGGCCTGTACGGGTCGCCCATCGTGCCGTCGCCATTCTCGATCGAACCAGCGACCGGCAGGAAGCTTTCGGTATAGTTGAAGAAAGGCGAAATGCCCCAGCCCAGATCGCCGATGATGCCTGCGCGGAAGGTCGTCGCATGGTCGGTGCTGCCCGCGGACGATGTCACCCGGTCGCGACGGACGCCCAGGACGACGGACACGCGGTCGTAAAAGCGGATCTGATCCTGCACATAGGCGCCCAGCTGCTTCTGGCTGACATAGGCGTAGGGGCCCGTGGGATAATAGGTCCGCAGCGCATCCCGATCGATGTCGTAAAGGTCGACGACCTCATAGCCATACTCATAGCGCTTGCCGACCTTGTTCCAGCTATAGTCCACGCCGACGAGCAGCCGGTGTTCGATATTGGCGCCGGTGTTGAAGGTGAACTGAAGATTGTTGTCGGTCGAAAAGACATTCATCTTCGCGTCGCTTGCTTCGGCATAGAGGCCGATGGTGCGGCCGTCGGCGTCGAAGGGATTTTGCGGGTTCGAATAGCTGTTCGCATAATGGGTGAAATATTGAAGGTCGCTGTCGATATAGCGGGCCTTGAGGCTCAGCCTGATGCTGTCCGAGAAGCTGTGCGTGATGGAGCCGCCTCCCTGCAGCGAGCGGCCATTATAGCGGTCCCAGCCCGGCTTGCCGACGAACGCATATTGCCCCAGCCGGCCGGACGGATTGGCGTTGTTGGGAAGGAAGGTTCCCACGATCGGCAGGAACTGCGATGTCGATCCGGTGTCGTCCTCCTGGTAGAGGCCGGTCAGGACGATTTCCGTGGCGGGCGTCGGCTGCCAGCGGATCGACGGCGCGAACATCACCCGGTCGTCGGGCACATGATCCGCATAGGTATCGGCGTCCCGAACGCGCGCGACGCCGCGCACCGCCAGCGTGTCGGTCAGCGCCAGGTTGACGTCGCCCAGCGCCTCCTTGCGGTCGAAACTGCCATAGACAAGGTTGATCTCCCCGCCCGTCCTGAATTCCGGCGTCTTGGAAACCAGGTTCACCAGGCCGCCGATCGATCCCTGGCCAAAGAGCACCGAGGCCGGCCCCCGGACGATCTCGACGCGGGAGAAATTATAGGGGTCGGACGTGATGCTGGCATAATAGCTGAAGATGTCGCGCATGCCGTCCCGGAACTGGAGCGCATCGATGCCGCGAACGTTGAAGCCGTCGACGCGGGTGTCCCGGCCATAGGGATTAGCAAGGACGCCGGCCGCATATTTGACCGTATCGCTGATACTGATCGCCCCCTGGGAGAGATACTGGTCGGCGGTGATGACCTTGATCGGTTGCGGCAACTGGATGAGGGGCGTGTCGGTCTTGGTGCCCGTGCTGGCGGCCGTGACGACGATGGCGGCGGGGGCGTCGTCCGCCAGGTCCGCCGCCTGCGGGCGTTGATCCTGCGCCTGCGCCAGAGGACTCGACAGCGCGAACAGAGCTGCGCCACAACGCGTCACGGATTTCAAAGTCATAAAGGCCCCTCATGCCGAATCAAGTGCGGCGGGCCTACATGATAATGATACCAATTCGCAATATCTTATAAGCCGCCTTTTTCCCGGCCCCATGCTGGCGCGGCGTGAGGACCAACCCCATATCCGCGGCCCCATCTTTTCGCCTTTGCTTCATGACAAGGCGCCCCTCCAGATCAGGATAATGGATATGAGTGACACCGTCGCGATATTGGGATTGGGCATCATGGGCGCTGGCATGGCGCACCAGCTTTTGAAGGCGGGACATGACGTCGCCGTCTGGAACCGCAGCCCCGCAAGGGCGGCCCCTCTGGTCGATGCGGGCGCGCGGCAGGCGGACAGCCCCGCCGACGCCGCCACCGGCGCATCGGTCGTCCTTGCCATGGTGTCCGACAATGACGCGTCCCGCGCCGCCTGGCTCGGGCCCCGGGGCGCACTCGCTGGGATGCAGCCCGGCGCGGTCGCGATCGACTGCAGCACGCTCGATCCAGACTGGATCGATGCGCTTGCGGCGGACATGAAGGCGGCGGGCGTCCATTTCGTCGAAGCCCCCGTGACCGACAGCAAGCTACAGGCCGAAAGCGGCACGCTGCGCTTCGGAAAGCCTCGCGCTCGCCCGTCCGATCCTTGATGTCCTGGGAAGCGGCGTCATCCATCTGGGGCCGGCGGGCAGCGGCGCAGTGATGAAGCTCGCCAACAATTATATGGCGGGCGTGCAGGTTGCGTCCTTCGCCGAAGCGCTTGCGCTGGTGGAAGCCAGGGGCCTTGACCCCAAACAGGTCGCGGATGTCCTGCGCAACGGCGCGCCGGGCAGCCCGATGGTCGGCTTGATGGCCGACCGGATGCTGGCCAGAAATTACGATCCCAACTTCTTCATTCCGCTGATGGCCAAGGATCTAGGCTATGCGAACGCACTGCTCGCCTCGGTCGGCATCGATTCCGCTCTTGCCGCCGCCGCCCGCGCCCGCTTCCTTGGGGCCGAAGCGGCGGGCCTCGGAGACAAGGACATTGCGGCGGTCGTGGAAACCCTCCGCAAGGTCTGACGCGCCATCCCGTACCCGTCCGTTATTTTGCGGTCAGCTGAACGTCCGGGTCATTGAAGGTTCATCCCGATTGCCCCATATAGGTCTTGTCACTCTCCCCCCTTTGGAGTGACACCTCCCTGAACCTGGCCCCGCCGTGAGATTACTCCGGCGGGGTTCTCTTTGTCAGCGGCCCCGACCCGTCACCGCATAGAGGCCGTGGTGAGACAGCACATAGAGCGTGCGCTTGTCCTCGCCCCCGAACAGCAGTTGCAGCGGCCTTTCCGGCACGTCGATCCGCCCGATCTCCTTGCCATCGGGGGCGTAGACGAAGACTTGGCCGTTGGCGACATAGACGCGGCCCTGCCCGTCCACCGCCACGCCTTCACCGCCCCGTTCGGCAAAGACCTTAAGGTCGGTGATCGCGCCGCCGGCGCCGACCACGCCGCTATAGGTGCGGTTCTCCGACCCATTGGTAAGGTACACGCGCTCGCCCGGCTTCCCCTGGATGAAGCCGTAGGTGTCGAGCGCGTCGGAAAAGCGCAGCCCGCGATGGTCCGCCGGTCCCTGCGCGAAGGTGCGATAGGCTGGCAAGGCGACGCTGCCGTCGGGCGAGACATATTCATGGACCTTCGCCTTGCCCATGTCGCGCGCGAACATCTCGGCCAGCGTGGTGAACTCGTAGGTCTTTGGGTCGATCTGATCCTTGAACTCGCCATTGTTCCACCAGTTGACCGGCAGCACGGTCGCTGCACCGGGCTTCGCCGCGACGGGGGTCGGCGCGATGACGCTGATCTGGCTGTCGGGCGCGTCGGGCCTCACGCTATAGACGGTGCCGTTGCGGCCATAGGAGGACAGGACCAGAAGGTCGCCCGACCGGTCGACCGTCAGGTTGACCGGGTCCAGCGTCGCGTCGCGCACCATCTCCAGCTTGCCCGCGTCCGACCAGCGCCAGATGCGTTGGAAGAAACGATCGACGAAGTAGAGCCTTCCCTGCGCGTCGACCGCGCCGCCGCCCGCCGCATAGAAGCCGTCTGCCAGCATCTCGACCTTGCCGCCCTGGAAGGTCGACGGGCTGATCGCATCCGGCTTTGCCGGAATGTCGAGCACGGCAAATTCGCGTTCGCGCGTATCGATGCCGTGAGTCACGTCGCGGATGCTGTTTTCGAACGGAAATTTGGTGAGCCGCAGGAATGTGGCGCAGCCATTCTCGTCGCAGGTGCCAAGGCCGCTTTCGCCGTTCACATGGACGTTGCGGAACCGGATGTCCTGCGAATTATAGATGGTGACCGCCGCCGGCGCGGGCTTGCGCGTGCGGGTGACGCGATAACCGTGGAAATTGGCGACCAGGATGTTGCGCGAATTGCGGATTTCCAGCGCGACCGCATCGCCGCTCTCGCCCGCTTCGCCTTCGGTCTGCGGGGCCAGTATCTCCCAGTTGGCGACGCGGTTCAGCGCGAATTCCGACCGCACATGATGTTCGACCGACGCCTGGATGATGCGCCCCGGCGTCTGGGTATCGGACACATAGATGCCCGGATGGCCGAACGTGCTGGGGCTCCAGACATTGGCGAAGGTGCCGCCGCCGCCCTCTGTGACCCACAGGCTCGCATATTGCCCCGCCCAGCGCCGCGCTGCGTCGGGATCGCCGGTGGCGTTGTTGTTATAGGGCACCACGCGGGTGCCGTCGAACCGGTCGGTCCCATGGCCGCCCTGGAACTTGACGTCATTGACCATCGAGTTCGCGCCGGCCTTCCACAGCAAGGCGGTCGCGCGCGGATTGGCGCCGTTGGTGTCGAGGCCCAGCCCCATGACGATGGCGTCGCCGCCCGACGCGCTCTCCACCAGCGCCTTGGGCGCGCCGATGCCCTGATATGCCGCGGTGCCGTCCGGCAGCACGATCTGGGTCAGGCTGGGGTGCAGGCCGACCAGCACGCTGTCCGGCCGCAGCTTCAGCGTTTCGCTTACCCGGTAGAAGCCGGCGGGCAGGTAGACGACGCGATGGCTGTCGATCGCCTTCTGGATCGCGGCGGTGTCGTCGGTTCTGTCGTCGCCCTTCGCGCCGAGCGTGCGCACGCTGACCCAGTCCGCCACGGGCGGCAGCGCGCGGATCGCCGGTGCGGATGGCGCGGGCAATGCCCCGATGGCGGCTGCCTGCATGTCGGTCTTATACGCTCCCATCCGGCCGACGCCGGGCAGGGTCAGGCCATGGGTGAAGGACGTGACCTTGTAGGCCGCCCCCTTGCCGGCGACCGTCCGGCCGCTGTCCCGGAACCGGGCGAAGGTCGGCGTGCCGGAGGCCACGACATTCTGGAAACCGACCTGCGTATAGACATTCTTCTCGTTCGAGATGACGACGCCCGCTTGTCGCACATTCTCGAAGCGCAGATCCTGTCCCCACAGCCAGTCGCCATAGCCGCGGTCGATCTCGATCCCCACCGGCACGTTCTTGAAGGCGACGTTGACCATCGTCAGCCCCGCCTCATGTTCGCGGATGGCGGCGTCGCGCTGCCCCTCGAATGTCGCATCGACCAGGGCGAAACCCCAGGCCGGAGACGGTTTTTCGGCCAGAATGCCGTATCGCCCGCCCTTGAAATGCAGATCCTCCGCTTCGTTGGCGACATGGTACAGCCCGGCGAGCGCGGTCCCGAGGTCGAAATCGACATGGGATACGAAGCTGTGCTGGGCGCTGTGGAAGCGGATGGCGGTGGCGGCCGGGTTGCCGTCCAGGATGCGGAAATCGATATTGCCCAGCGCCGAATAGAAGGTGCCGGGATTGGCGTCGGCAACCGTTTTGTCGAACGGCACGCTGCCCGCGGGCGGGAAGGCGGCGGGCGGCGTGTCCTTGTCCGTCTGGCGCTTGGCCCCGGTGAACATCAGCATGTGGGCGACGCCCTTCTGGAAACCGGGCGTGTTCCGGCCCAGCAGGATCACCGGCCGCTGCGCGCCGACGCCGAAGATGCGAACTCCCGGCCACAGGAAGAGGGTGCGACTGATGCGGTAGGTGCCCTGCGGCAGGAACACGATGCCGCCGCCGCCCTTCGCCGCCGCCCGGTCGATCGCCTGCTGGATCGCGGCGCTGTCGTCGGCCCGGCCGTCGCCCACGCCCTTGACGGTGATCGCGCGCGGCTCGTCCGGCGCGGTCGTATAGACGGACGGAGAGGCGTGGGCCGCGGCAGCCCCCAGCATCAGCATCACCGCCGCGCAAGCACCACTCAGTCCGCGAACCATGCGTTATTCCTTCTTTAGAAACAAATGTCCCGGCCATGCAGGGCCGGGACAAGGTTGGGGAGAATGAACGAGCGTCCTAGAAATTGAAGCGGACGCCCGCCCTGTAGATGCGGCCCAGAGTGTCATAGAGCGCCGGATTGATGTCGAGGCCGGTGTTCGTCTGCGGCGAAGCCACCGGATCCTTGTCGAACAGATTATCGACCTTGCCATAGATCGACACGGCGTCGGTGATCTTGAACGACGCGCCTACGTCCACATAGAAAGCGCCTTTCATCTTGTTATAGTCGATGGTCGGGTGGTTGCCGGTGGAAACCGGGCAGGACGTCTGGCAAACCACATATTGGTTGCCGAACGTGCCGTCGCTGAACCAGCGTTCCTGCACCGTCAGCGTGAAGCGGCCACTGTCGTAGGTCTGTACCGCCAGCCATTTCCAGTCCGGCGTATTGCCGTTGTTCGCGCCCGCCTGATCAACCGGATCGACGCCGGCGATGCCCGCATTGACGATGAACTTCTGGATGTGGGTGCCCAGCGCCCGGACGGTGAAGCTGCCCGGCAGGCCCAGCGGCTGCTGCCACTGATAGCTGGCCTCGATGTCGAAGCCGCTCGTCTTCCACGACGCCAGGTTGAACGGCTGGACGTTGACGAAGTTGGTGCCCTGCGCGCCGTTAAGCTGGAAACCGCCGCAGAAGGCCTGGTTGCCTTCGAAGCAGAAGCGCACGATCTGGTCGGCCGACAGGGTGGAAACCACGCCGCTCAGCTTGATGTTGTAATAGTCGAACGAGAGGCTGAGGCCCGGCAGCCAGGACGGCCGGGACAGGACGATGCCCAGTTCGGTGTTGCGCGCCACTTCCGGCCGCAAATTGGTGTTGCCGACGGTGTTCTGGAACACCTGCACCGCCTGGTTGCGGAACGGATCGTTGAAGTTGGGCAGCGTGGTGACCGTCGGCGCCGCGAACAGTTCCGACAGGTTCGGCGCGCGCACGTCGCGCGATGTCACCGCACGCAGGCGAATGCCATCCAGCGGCGTGTCCCAGGTGCCGCCGACCTTCCAGGTCCATACCGTGCCCGACGTGCTGTAATTGGTGACACGCGCCGCGCCGTTCAGGTTCGCGCGGCCCATGGCGTCGCTGTTGATCAGCGGCAGGTCGACTTCCAGATAGCCTTCCCACACTTCATATTTGCCGCGGCCATTCTTGTAGTTGCCGGCCGCCCAGTTGCTGCCCAGCGTCGAATTGAGCAGCGGATCGGCGGGATATTCAGCGCTGTTGGGGCTAAGCGCCGAAACGCCCGCGCCATAGGGGTCGGCGTTCACGCGATAGAATTCTTTGCGATACTCGCCACCGAACGCCACCGACACCGGGCCGGCCCAGCTATCGAAGGGATTGCCCGAAATGTTGAGGCTCGCGACGTCCTGCGTCAGCTTGGTGTGCTGGAACGGACCATTGTCCCCCGGCGCGACATAGGCGATGGCCGAGGCGGACGGGGTGGCCCCGCCAAAGATGTTGATCGGCTGGCAACCATTGGCGCGCGCCACCGGATCGCGGCACACGATGGCGCCGTTGACGACGATCGCGTCGGTCGCGGCGACGTAGCGGTTCTGCAGCACGATGTCGCGGACGTTGATGTCCGAAATGGTGATGCCATGCTCATAATAATAGTCGTAGTTCCAGTCGGTGCCGGCGACATCGACCGCCCCCTTCAGGCCGCCCACGAACCGATATTGCTTGCGGTCGGTATAGACATGCGGGTCGGGGAAGTTGGCGTTGCTGGAACCGAAGCTGAAGCTGGTGATGCCGGCCGTGGCGCAGCGGTCCTTGATAAGCTGCGGCAGGAAGGCGTTGGCGCACTGGACGGTCAGGCTCGGGCGGTTATAGCCGGGGCTCGGCTGGTTATTGGTCTTCACCTGCGCGACGTTGACGGTCAGATAGGCTTCGTTGTTGTCGGCGAATTCATAGCCGATCCGGCCATAGCCGTTGATGCGTTCCAGTTCCGACTTGAGCGATGCGCCGGAGCCTGGCGCGCCGGTCAGGTCGCCGCCGACGCAGAAGCTGTTGCCCGGAAAGCAGTTGCTGACGCGGCCGTTGCCCTGCGGCTGCCCGTTGGACCCATATTGGAAATTATAGGGGACGCCGTTCTGGTCGAAGGCGATGCCCTGCAGCGGGCCGTTGTTGATCAGGCCATAGCGCGCATATTGGTAGGGCTGCGCAAAGTCGCGATAGTTGAACTGCGGCAGGCCGTTGTTGGTGACGCCGGTGTTCATCAGCGTCGTCGCGCGATACCAGTTGCGGCTGCCCGCCAGGTCGGTACCGAAATCGCCCGCGCCCACGCCGCCTTCATGGTCATATTCGCCGCTCAGCACCACATGCAGGCGATCGTCGGCAAAGGACTTGCCCCATGCGCCCTGCACCAATGCGGTTTCGTCATCACCATATTTGGTGATGCTGCCCATGATGTTGCCCTTGAACCCTTCGAAATGGGTGTCGGTGATGAAGTTGACGACGCCGCCCACCGCGTCCGAACCATAGGATGCGGACGCGCCGCCCGTCACCACGTCGACGCGCTTCACCAGCAGTTGCGGGAACATCGAAATGTCGGGCACGCCGGTCACGTTCGCGCCTACGACACGCTGGCCGTCGAGCAGGGTCAGCGTGCGGATGGGGCCAAGGCCGCGCAGCGAGAAGGAGCTTAAGCCCTGCTGGCCGCTGGATGTCGAAAAGGTGCCGGTGGCCGCGCCGGTCGATCCCTGAAGGGATGGCAGCTGGGCGATGGTGTTGAAGATATTGGGCTGCGCATTGTTGGTGATCTGCTCTTCGCCGATCACCTGGGTCGGGGTCGGCGCGTTGAAGCCGCTGGTGGTGATGCGCGATCCGGTAACCACGATGTTCGCGTCGCCGGCGGCTTCCTGCGGGGCGGCGGATTTCGCGTCCTGCGCCTGCGCGGCGCCCGCCAGCGCCATCGCGGCCACCGCCGCAAGGCTTACGCTCGCCAGTTGCCGATGAATTCCGATCGTCACTTTCATGGATCTTCCCCTTTTCTCTCGGCCACCCTCCCATAGGCGGCCGCGCCCATATCGAGCGATCTCTTCAACCCTAGCCGTCCGGCGCGCCGCCGACACTTACGACATAGGTCGTAGGTGTCGGCGCGACGGCCATTTTTTCAGGGCCTTGCGGCGTAAAGCGCGTGGTGCGTCAGGATGAACAGGGTGCGCTTGTCGGGCCCGCCAAACAGGATCTGGAGCGGCCGGTCCGGCACATCGATCCGGCCCGTTTCCTTGCCGTCCGGGCCGTAAACGAAGATCTGACCATTGGCGACGAACACCCGTCCCTGCCCGTCCACCGCCACGCTTTCGCCGCCGCGATTGACGAAGGGCTTCAGGGCCTTCAGCACCCCGCCCGCACCGACGATGCCGCTATAGGTCACATTCTCCGACGCGTTGGTGACGAACAGTCGGTCGCCGGTCTTCCCCGCCACAAATCCATGGGCGTTGAGGCTGTCCGACCAGCGCCAGCCGGTGTGGTCGACAGGCCCCTGCTGCCATGTGCGGAAGGCCGGGAGCGACAGGCTGCCGTCGGGCGACACATATTCGCTCGCCTTGGGCGTGCCCGCGTCTCGCACGAACATCTCTGCCAGGGTCGTGAACTCATAGGTTTTGAAGTCCAGCTGGTCCCGAAACTCGCCATTGTTCCACCAGTTGACCGGCAACAGCGTGCGCGCCGCGCCGCCGCTTCGCACCGGGGTCGGCTGGATCAGCGTCATCGCGTCCTTGGGGCCATTCGGATCGAAGGAATAGACGCCGCCCTTGGCCCCAAGGGACGACAGCACCATCACATGCCCCGACGCATCGATGGCAAGGTTGACGGGATCGAGCGCATTGTCCCGCACGATCTCCAGCCCCTTCTCTTCGCTCCAGCGGTGGATGCGCTGGAACCGCCGGTCGATGAAATAGAGCGCGCCCTGCGCGTCCACCGCCGCGCCGGAAATCGACCAGAATCCTTCCTCCAGCTTCCTGACCTCGCCGGCCGGCGCGACCGCCGGGATCGCACTGCCCGCCGGGCCGATGTCGAGGCTGGCGAACTCGCGCTCGCGGACCAGCAGCTTGCGCGTCACATCCTCGATCGCATTGTCGAACGGATATTTGCTCGCCCGCAGGAACGTGCCGCACCCCTCCTCGTCACAGGTCGCATAGCCGCTTTCGGCGTTCACATGGACGTTGCGGAAACGGATGTCGCCTGAGTTGGTGATCTTCACCGCGCTCTTTTCCGGCGCATAGGTGCGGGTCACGCGATAGCCATGATAGTTGGCGAACAGCAAATTCTTCGAATTGCGGATGTCGAGGGAGATGGCGTCCGGCCCGTCGCCCACTTCCTGCTCGGTCTGGGGCGCCAGGAACTCCCAGTTCTGCACATTGTCCAGAACGAACTCGTTGCGGGCATGATGCTCGACCGACATTTCATAGACGTGGCCGGGGGTCGCCGTGTCCGTGATATAGAAGCCCGCCTGCGCGAAGCTGTTCGGGCTCCACACGTCGACGAAAGTGCCCCCGCCCCCGTCCGTGACCCAGATGCTCGGATATTGCGCATCCAGCCGGTCGTCGGTGATCGGATCGCCGGTATGGACGCGCGCCGCGACCAGCATCGTGCCGTCCGCCGTGGGCGTGCCGCCGCCGCCCATGATCTTGACGTCGTTGACGAGGGCATTCTCGCCCGATCGCCAAAGCAAGGCCGATGCGCGCGGATTGACCCGTCCGGTGAAGAGGCCAAGGCCCGACAGAATATTGTCGCCGCCCCTGGGGCTCTCCAGGATCGGCTGCACGGAACCCAGCCCCGCATGGGCCGGGTTGTTGTCGGGAATATAGAGCTGCGTGATCGCCGGATGCAGGCCGATGAGGATGCTGTCGGGCCGCAGCGTCAGACGGTTCGTGACCTTGTAGAAGCCGGTCGGGAAATAGAGGGTCTTGTTGGCGTCGATCGCCTTCTGGATCGCCGCCGTATCGTCCGCCTTGCCGTCGCCCACCGCGCCCAGGGTGCGCACGTTCACCCATTGCGCCATGGGCGGCAGGTCGCGGATCGCATCCGCGCGCGGCGCGGGCATGGCGGGCAACGCCTCGATCCGCGCCTCCGTCCTATACTCCCCCATCTGTCCCAGCGCCGGGACCGCCAGGCCGTAGGAAAAGGCCGCAACCTTGTACGCCTTCGCCTTCCCGCTCACCGCCTGCCCGCTGTCGCGGAACCGCGCGAATGTGGGACTGTTCACCGCAAGCGCATTCTCGAACCCGATCTGGGTGAAGACATTCTCCTCGTTGGAGATGATGATCCCGGCCTTCGACACATTTTCGAAGCGGACATCCTTGCCCCACAGGCTGTCGCCATAGCCGCGGTCGATCTCGATCCCGACCGGGGTATTGCGGATCGCGACATTGACCAGCGTCAGGTCGACCTCATGCTCGCGGATGGCGGCGGCCTTCTGCCCGTTGAACGTCGAATCGAGCAAGGTGAACTGCCAGGCGGGCGATGTCTTTTCGCTGACGATGCCGTATCGGCCGCCCTCGAAATGGACGTTGTCGATCACGTTCCCCGCCTGATAGACGCCGGCAAAGGCGCTCCCAAGGCGAAAATCCATGTGGCTGAGGAAGGCATGCTGCGCCATGCGGAATCGCACGCCCGCCGCCGCCGGATTGCCCGCGCCGATCTCGATGTCGACATTGCTCATCGCCGAATAGAAAGTGCCCGAATTGGCGTCGCGCACTATTCTGTCGCGCGGCACCACCGTGGGCACGGGCACCGGCACCTGCCCGACATTATATTGGTCGCCCCCGCCAAAGACGATCATCGTCGACACGCCCTTCTGGAATCCCGGCGTGTTCGCCCCCAGCAGGATCACCGGCCGGGTCGCGCCGACGCCATAGACGCGCACCCCCGCCGGCACGACCAGCGTCTTGGTTATCCGATAACGGCCCGAAGGCAGGAACACGATGCCATGCCCGGTCCTGTCGCGCGCCTTGTCCAGCGCCGCCTGGATCGCATCGCTGTCGTCGGCGCGGCCATCACCCCTGGCCGCGACCGTCACGGCGTGGGGCTCGTCGGGCGCGACGGGAAAGAGCGATTGCCCGGCGGCAAGGGCAGTGGCGGGCGCGCCAAGGGCCGTTGCCGCCAAAAGCGCCGCGATCATGCTGCGTGCGATCATAGCCGCTTCTCCTCATTGGCTGGTGCTGGACGCTTCCTCGCTAGGGGAGCGGCTCCGCCTTGGCACTTGCGACAAAGGTCGTAGTTTTCAGCGCCCCGCCGCTGCCGGTATAGCGCGATCATCATGGCGAGGCTGCAAACGGCCCGCATTTCCTTCGCGCGAGACCGCCTTGCCTTCATCCCCCGCCCTGCTTCCGTCCGCGCCGCCCGTCCTCATCGTCATGGGCGTCAGCGGCTGCGGCAAATCGACCCTCGGGGCCTTGCTGGCACAGACGCTGGCATGCCCCTTCCTGGAGGGCGACGATTTTCATTCGGCCGATGCGGTGGACAAGATGCGCAACGGCACGCCGCTGACCGACGAGGATCGCTGGCCGTGGCTGGATCGGCTCGGTCGTGCGATCGCGACCGCGAAGGAGGGGCACGGCGGTGCCGTCGCGGCCTGCTCGGCGCTGCGCAAAATCTATCGCGACCGGCTGCGCGCGACGATCGGGGGGCCGGTCCGGTTCGTGATGCTGGACAATGACCGGGATGCGCTGCTCGCACGGCTTGGCAACCGGCCGGGCCATTACATGCCCGCCAGCCTGCTGGACAGCCAACTCGCCACGCTGGAGCGGCCGCTGCCCGACGAAGGCGCGATGATCCTCACGACGGACATGCCCGCCGAAACATTGCGCGACAGGGTGCTGGGCGCGCTACGCTAGGCCGGACCGCGCCGCGCCGCGCCGACGCGCCTTACGGCATCAACCGCCGCCGGCCCTCCCACAGATGCCAGCGCATCGCGAGCGCCGCGCCCTCCGGGTCCTGCGCCCGGATCGCGTCCACGATCACGTCATGCTCGCGCAGCATCGTCGCGATCACCTGCGGCGGGCGGGATCGCGAGATATCGACGCCCGCCCGCATGATCTTGTCGATGTCCGGATGAAGCGCCTCGAACGCCAGGCGAAAGGCGGGGTTGCCTGTCGCCTCCGCGATCCGGCGGTGCAGTTCCATATCCTCGGCATGGGCCGGCTCGCTCGACAGCAGCGCCTCGCGCAGCAGCTCCATCCCTTCCTCGATATGCGCCATTTCCTGCGACGTTCGCCGTGTCGCCGCCAGCCGCGCGGCTTCCGCCTCCAGCACGAAGCGCACCTCGTAGCTGCCAAGCGTGGTCGGCAGCTCGGCCGCCGACATGAAGGCGGACAGCCGCTCGGACGGGCGGCTCTTGACGAAGGAGCCGGCTCCCCGCCGCGCCTCGGTGATGCCGTCGGACGCCAGCCGCATCAACGCCTCGCGCACGATCGCGCGCGACATGCCGAACATTTCGGCCAGCCGCGCTTCGGAAGGCAGGCGCGCCCCGACCTCCAGATCCTGTGCATTGATGATGTCGACGATCGCCGCATAGGCATGATCGGACAGGCGCGGTGCGCTCATCGCGACGGCCCGTTCACAGGATGCTGCTGGCGAGCAGCACCAGCAGCAAGCCAACCACCGCGACCACCGTCTCCATCACCGACCATGTCTTGAACGTGCCCGGCATGTCCGTCCCCAGATAGCTTTTCACCAGCCAGAAGCCGGGATCGTTGACATGGCTGAAGAACAGCGACCCCGCGCCGATCGCCAGCACCATCCATTCGGGCGCAACGCCGGAGGCCGCGACCAGCCCCTCCATCACGCCCGCCGTGGTGATGGTCGCGACGGTGGCGGACCCGGTGGCGAGGCGGATACAGACGGACACGCCCCAGGCAAGCAGGATGGGCGAGATCGCCCCGCCTTCAGCCAGCCGCACCAGCATGTCGGACAGGCCCGCCGTCACCAGCACCTGCTTCAACGCGCCGCCCGCGCCGATCGCCAGGATGATCCCGCCCGCAGGCGTCATCGCCTCGGTCCAGATCGCGCCCTGCACTTGCGCGTCGGCGATGCGTCGCCCGAACAGCAGCGGCAACGCCGCCAGCACCGCCACCAGCAATGCGACGACCGGATGGCTGATCCATTTGAGCCATTCGAAATGCGTGGCGACCTGCGCCGGCATCAGCGCCACCGCCTGCCCGGCCGCGATCAGCACCACGGGCAGCAGCACCGCCGCGAGCGCGCGTCCGACCGATGGCGTGGCCACGTCGAGCTGGACGGGATCGAGCAGCGGCGGGCTCAGTTTGACGCCGGGCGCCGTGAATCGCGCCAGCAGCGGCCCGGCGATGATCGCGGTCGGGATGCCCACGATCAGCCCATAGACCAGCGTCAGCCCCAGATTGGCGCCCAATGCGTTGACGGCCAGCAAGGGGCCGGGATGCGGCGGCACCAGCGCGTGCACCACCGACAGGCCCGACAAGGCGGGCAGCATCAGCTTCAGCTTGGCCGTATCGTCATTCTGGCCATTGGGCAGCGCGGCGGCGGCGGACGCCACGATCGGCAGCAACAGCACCAGGCCCGTCTCGAAGAAGAGCGGCAGGCCAATCAGCAGCGCTGTGAAAAGGCTGGCCCAGGGCGCGCCCCGCACGCCCGACATGCGCAGCGCCGCGCTCGCGATCCCGCCCGCGCCGTTCGACAGTTGCAGCATCGCGCCCAGGCCCAGACCCAGCGCCACCACCAGCCCGGTGCCGCCCAAAATGCTGCCCGCGCCCTTTTCGACCGCCTTGGCGGTTTCCTCCATCGGCAGGCCGGCCAGCAGCCCCACGGTGAAGGCGCCGCACAGCAGCCCGACGAAGGGGTGCAGCCGGCCCTTGATGATGAGCAGGATCGACAGCGCGATGCCGGCGACGGCGGCAATCAGCAAACGATAGTCGGCCGGGTTCACAGCGCCCGCTCCGGCTGGAGGCGCATGAGGCCGACGCTGTCGCCTCCCATCGACCGATACGTTGGTAACGTCATCATTTCCGCCCCTCCCCTGAACCCGCATCCAGTGATTCGAACGGTCGAACCCCGGAAATCTGTTAGACAGGTTATACATATATGCCACGCTAAACTAGGATAATTCGCGCGACCCGTGAAAATCTGCTTGAATCTGTCTGACTGATTCTCATATCGTTAGCGATAACGAATCCTGGCTTTCGGAACGCGTCCATGTTCCGCGGGATCAGCAAAGGGAGAGGTCAGATGCAATTCGCCATGGAACTGCAGCACAGGCACGATCCGCAGGATCACAGGGTCGCGGATACGCCGCCCATCCCCGCGCCCCATCTGACCCCGACCCAGATGAAGGTTCTTCGCTGCGTCCATTCGGGCCTGCTCAACAAGCAGATCGCCTATGAACTCGGCATGGCCGAAGCCACGGTGAAGGTTCACATGACCGCCCTGATGCGCAAGCTCAACGTCCGCAATCGCACCCAGGTCGCGATCGCCGCCGGACATTTCGGCTGGATGCAGCACGCCTGACTACCCCTCTGCTATTTACTATCCTATAGGATGTGTGGAGCAAGAACAGGGATGTGGCGTCACACCCATTTGTCGGAGGGATGAAGGCATGGAGCATTCGCGCAGAGCATTGATCGGCGGTATCGGCGCAGGAATGGCGCTGGCCGGAAGCGGCGCGCCCCGCGCCTTCGCCCAGACCCGCAAGATCGGCTATGCCGTCGTCGGCCTGGGCTCCTACGCCACGCGCCAGATCATGCCGAACTTCGCCGGCTGCGACAGCGCCCGGCTGGTGGCGCTGGTCAGCGGCACGCCCGCCAAGCTGGAACAATATGGCGCGCAATATAATATCCCCGGCACGCACCGCTACAGCTACGCGGATTTCGACCGCATCCGCGACAACCCGGACATCGACGTCGTTTACATCGTCCTGCCCAACAGCATGCATGCCGAATACAGCATCCGCGCGGCGCAGGCGGGCAAGCATGTCATGTGCGAAAAGCCGATGGCCGTGTCGGTGGCGGAATGCCAGGCGATGATCGCCGCGTCGAAGAAGGCGGGCAAGAAGCTGATGATCGGCTACCGCTCGCGCTTTGAACAGTATAACCGCCTTGCCATCGATCTCGCGCGCAGCGGCCATGTCGGCCCGACGCGCCTCATCACCGCCGAACATGGCTTTCCGGCGCAGCCCAACCAATGGCGTCTGGACCGCCCCCTGTCGGGTGGCGGGTCGTTGATGGACATCGGCATCTACAGCCTCAACGCCGCGCGCTACCTGACCGGCGAGGAGCCGGTGGAAGTCAGCGCGGTGGAATCCACCGACCGCAACGATCCGCGTTTCAAGACGGTGGAAGACCGCATCAACTTCATGCTGCGCTTCCCCTCCGGCATCATCGCCAATTGCGTGTCCAGCTACAGTTCGTCGCACAACGGCTATCGGGTGATCGGCACCCGGGGCTATATCGATATGGAGCCGGCCACGCCCTATCAGGGCCAGAGCATGACCATCCGCAAGGACGGCGTCGCCGCCCCCCGCGTGCTGCCCGCCGCGCCCAAGACGCAGTTCGCGGGGCAGCTCGACCATCTGGCCGAATGCATCCTGACCAACTCGACGCCCATCGTCGCGGGCGAGGAAGGCCTTGCCGACATGCGCGTGATCGAGGCGATCTACCGCTCCGCGGCCGAGCATCGGAGCGTCCGCATAAAGGCCTGATCCGGGCCGTACGCGGCAGGGTGGCGCGGCGCGCCGGGACAGGACGGGACGGCATCCCGGTTCGGGCGGCCGCCGCCCTTGCCCCCGGATCGTCCAATCGCGCGACACGACATCGCGGCGATCGGCCCGAATGGCTCCGATCGTCGCTGCATGGGTAAGCACCGGTCAGCGCGTGGAAGCCTGACGCCGCGCCTCGAACAGGGATATGGGCTGCGCCTGCCGCAACCTCACCGGCGCGAACAATTCCCGCTGCAACATCGTCATCATCCAGCTGCGATGATGGATCAGGAAATCGGAAAAGCCTTCCGGCCTTGCCGGGTCGAACACCGGCACGTCCCAGTCGGCAGGCGCGGGCGTGTAGGTGGCATCATATCGGCCGGACGGATCCTGCGGCGCGTCGATATGGCGGCCCAGGAAGCTGTTGCCGTCGAACAGGATATAGTCGGCGGGCGCGAAGCCCGGCTCGATCAGATAATCGGGGCCGCTGCGACCGGCTTCATGGCCATAGCGGGCGGTGCCCGCGACCCGGAAGGCATTGCTGCGGAACCGCACGTCCCGCGCCCATCCGTCCCACTGCGTCGCCACCACCATCTGCACGTCCAGCGCGGCCCCGACATGGACGACATTGCCCTCGACCAGCGCATCCGTCACGTTGCCGGCAAGCTGGAATATCCGCGTGCCATCGTCGCGGCTGACATTGAACCGCGCCACCGTGCCCCGATTGCCCAGATTGTCGCGATCATCGACCCTGGGCGAACATATCAGCAGGAACCCGCCCTGATTGTCGTGGCTGAAATTGTAGAGCAGCGTCGTGCGCCGCGAATTGAAATCGGAATCGAACCCCTGCCCGTCATATCGGGTCTGGGTATAGGCCGCCTCGTTCAGCTGTATCAGGCTGTTGTCAGTGCTCCACTGCCAGATGCCGGCATTATATCCCGGCGCCCGCGCCCCTGCGTGGCGCACGATATTATGCTCGATCAGCGCGCCGTCCGTGCCGCGCGGCACGATGCCGTCGCCGCCCACATCCTCGACCAGATTGTCGCGGATGACGACCTGCTCGCTGGGGAACCAGTTGGCGCGCGTCACCTGATCGCTGATCCCGGCGATGCCCGACCGGTCGACCCGCCACACGATGTTCCGCTCTATGGTGATGCCCTGAAACCGCGTCGGCAGCTTGGGGCCCAGCGCCTGGAACACGATGCCGCCATTGTCCTTGCGCGCGTTCGTGCCGCGCACGTCATGGACATAGGTGTCGGCGATGCGGATGCCGCGCGTGACGCCCCGGTCCTGCGCCGACACCAATATGCCAAAGCGCGATTCCGTGCCCGCCAGGCTGCCGGGCGCGTCGTTGGTGACCTCCAGCCCGCTCACCGTCACATATTCGGCGTTCAGCACGGCGACGCCATGGGGCGACACGCCGCCCGCCTCGATGCGCGGGCGGGGCAGTTGCCCGGTCGCGGCGACGATGATCGGCGCCGACGCCGTGCCCGACCGGGTGAGCGTCAACGCCTCGCGCCACACCGACCCGGCGGTCAGCATGACCCGGTCGCCGGGTTTCAACGGAAAGGCGTTGACCCGCGCCAGCGATCGCCAGGCACGCTCGGGCGCGGTGCCGTCCGCCCGGTCGTCGCCGGTCAGCGCATTGACATGATAGGTTTCCGCCCATGCCGGCGCGGCCAGCGCCGCGACCGATGCGCCCAGCAGGCCTGCCGCAACCCACATCTTCGGCAATCGGCTACTCCCGGCCTGCGGCTCTGCCCGGCGCGCCCTCAGTTGCTGCGCTGGGGCACGGTGAAGGTGCCCGACACGCGCCCGCTCGGGCTGGTCGCCGTACCCGGCACGCCGCTGCCGGTCGACCGCCCGTCGACGGTGGAGCGGCCGCTGTTGAGGTCCATCACCAGCCGCCCGCCGGTCAGCCTGTTGGCTCCCTGCGTCAGCGTGACGTTGCCCAGCATCGTGATCAGCTTGGCATTGAGGTCGTAGATCGCGACATTGCCGCGCGCCGTCTGGTCCGCCTTGCGCACCACGACATTTCCCGACGCGTCGATCCGGTCGATCTCGACCCCGCCCATGCCGTCCCCGGCCGACGCTTTTCCGGGCGGATTGCGATAGGCCACCGTCATGCGCGCGGCGTTCAGCGTCATGCCCGCCTGCGTCACCTCGACATTGCCGGACACCAGGACGCGGTCGGCCCGGTCCTGCACCTCGATCCGGTCGGCGGTGAAATTGACGGGCGCGTTGCTGTCATGATTCTTGAACACCTGCGCGAAGGACGGCGCGCCGGCCCCGGCGAGCATCATCGCCGCGACGCCGATCAGGCCGGCGGACGTCAGGATCAGGGTGCGTTTCATCACTTCTGCCCTTTGAGGCCATTTTGATCGATGCGCAAGCGCGCGCGGCCGTTCAGCGTCACCGTGCGCGCCGCCATGTCGGCTTCCAGATGGTCGGCGCTGAACACGCCGATGGGCATGCGGCCGTCCACCCGCCCCGCGCTCTTCATCCGCCGGGTCTTGAGGTCGACGCCCACGTCCCGCGTGGTCATCCGGTATCCGCCGGCCGATTCGAACTGCACCGGCCCGTCGATCCCGACCCGCTCGGTTTCCATGTCGTACCGGCCCTTCTGCGCGGTCAGCACGGCAGGCCCGTCGGACAGCAGGATGCGCGCGGACATGGCATTGAGGTCCACGATCGGCTCGCGCGAGCTTTTCTGCACCGCGCTTCCCGCGCGCAGGGAAAAGGGCTGTCCCTTGCTGTCCTCGCCGCGATACAGCGCCTCGGTCACGCGCATCCGCTCCTTCGCCACCTCGACCTTGTTCTTGTCGAGCACGAAGCTGACGCCCTCATGCCCCGTGAAGGGCGCGGTCGCCAGCAGCGCGGCGAACACGCCGACGGCGACGGGCAGCCAGTTCTTGAGCAGCGCGACCAGCCGGTCGTGGCCGCCGCCCGGCCGCGCCCAGTGGCGGCGCACGTCGCGTTGCTGATCGGCCTGGACGGACACGGACCCGCTGCTCCCTTACATGTGCGCGAAGATATCGATCTCAGGCCAACCGGCCAGATCCAGTTCCGCGCGATGCGGCAGGAAATCGAAACAGGCCTGCGCCAGTTCCATCCGCCCCTCGCGCACCAGCCGCTTGTCCAGTTCGGCCTTCAACTGGTGCAGGTAGCGCACGTCGGACGCGGCATAGTCCTTCTGCGCGTCCGACAGTATCGGCCCGCCCCAGTCGCTCGACTGCTGCTGTTTGCTGATGTCCTGGCCCAGCAGTTCGCGCACCAGTTCCTTCAGGCCATGCCGGTCGGTATAGGTGCGCACCAGCCGCGAGGCGATCTTGGTGCAATAGACGGGCGCGGCGACCACGCCCAGATAATGTTTGATCGCGGCGATGTCGAACCGCCCGAAATGATAGAGTTTCAGCCGCTCCGGGTCCGCCAGCACCGCGCGCAGGTTGGGCGCGGCATAATCGCTGCCGGGATTGAAGCGGACGAGATGCTCGTCGCCCTTTCCGTCGCTGATCTGGACGACGCAAAGCCGGTCGCGCGGGGTGATGAGGCCCATCGTCTCGGTATCGATGGCGATGGGGCCGGGCGCGAGCACGTCGGCAGGCAGGTCTTCTTCATGGAAATGCACGGTCATGGCTTTCCCCTTATGGCGAAACCGCCCGCGCCGCAATCGACGCTTTCGTCCCGCACCGACCGGCGACCAAACGCCCGGCAGATGCGGCAAAATGTTCCCTTCATCCCCCCCTTTGCACCAGAAGAACGGATCATGATCTTCGCGGCGAAAATCATTCGCGCTGCCCTGAAAAGTTGTTATAGTGATTCCCAAACCCGCCTTTGCGGTGGATTCTGCATGTCATTCGCCCGACATGTTTGTCCGATTGGTCTTGGGGCGAAGCGAAAGTGACTAACAGGGCATGAGTTTTGACAGAGGTCGCCGCGGCGGGCGCGGCAAGGACAAGCGCGACGGTTTCGGCGACGACAATTTTTATGGTGGTGGCGACCGCGGTGGATTCGGTGGCGGCTTCGGTGGCGACCGCGGTGGATTCGGTGGCGGTTTCGGCGGTGATCGGGGCGGCTTCGGCGGCGGAGACCGCGGCGGCTTCGGCGGCGGTGGCGGCTTTGGCGGCGGCAACCGTGGCGGTGGCTTCGGTGGCGGCGGCGGCGGTGGACGCGGCATGCCCGCCCAGGTCGTTGGCGAAGGCAAGGGCGTCGTCAAATTCTTCAACGGTCAGAAGGGCTTCGGCTTCATCGTCCGTGACGATGGCGGTGAAGACGTGTTCGTCCACATCAGCGCCGTCGAGCAGGCCGGCCTGACCGGCCTTGCCGAAGGTCAGCCGCTCGGCTTCACGCTGGTGGATCGCGGCGGCAAGGTGTCGGCCACCGATCTGGTGATCGATGGCGAACCCCTGCCCGTCACGGATCGCGCCCCGCCGCGCGAACCGCGCGCCGGCGGCTTCGGCGATCGCCCGGACCGTGGCGGCTTCGGCGGTGGCGACCGTGGTCCCCAGCGCCAGCTGACCGGCGAACGCGCCAGCGGCACGGTCAAGTTCTTCAACGCCATGAAGGGCTTCGGCTTCATCCAGCGCGACGACGGCCAGCCGGACGCCTTCGTGCACATCAGCGCCGTCGAACGCGCGGGCATGGCCGCCCTCAATGAAGGCGACCGCCTCGACTTCGAACTGGAAGTCGATCGCCGTGGCAAATATGCCGCGGTGAACCTCCAGTCGAAGGCCGACTGAACCGAACGGACATCGTCCCTGTCACAAGGGAGAGGATAGAAAGGGTCGCCCGACAGGGCGGCCCTTTTTCGTTGCGGCCCGGATTGCCGGCGATAAGTCCCTTTGCATGGACCTGACCTTCACCAAGCCCGGCGGGAAATTCGACGAACGCACCGTCGCTCGCCCCGGCCGCGCGCCCAGCCCCATCGCTTGCCCCAAACAGGGCATCATCCCGCACGACATGGTCCATTATGCCGTCGAAAGCACGCGATCATCCTGATATTCCAGCCGAGCGGCTCCGCGCTTTCCTACTGGCCGCGCGCCTGATCCACTGGAAAAATGCCTCGCTGTCTTGCCGCCTTCCCCCGTCCGCTTTCCCCGCGTGCGCCCGACAGGAGCAAGAGGCGTCGCGAGCGCTTCGGGGAAGCGTCGGCGAGGCGTCGGAGACGCGTCGCGAGCGCCTCGCGGCAGATTCGACGCTTTTCCGTGGCACAACGGTATGAACTTCGCAGGATCGCGCGAACAGCGACCGCGCTACGCGCTGCCCTTCCGCGTCTTCGCCCGCCGCGCGAAGATGTTGAGCACCTCCACCAGCGTCGAAAAGGCCATCGCCGCGTAGATATAGCCCTTGGGCACATGCACGCCAAAGCCGTCCGCGATCAGCACCGCGCCGATCATCAGCAGGAAACCGAGCGCCAGCATCACCACCGTCGGATTGCGCGCGATGAAATTGGCGAGCGGATCGGCCGCCAGCAGCATCACCGTCACCGCCACGATCACCGCGATCACCATCACCGCCAGATTGTCGGTCATGCCGACCGCCGTCAGGATGGAATCGAGCGAAAAGATCATGTCCAGCAGGATGATCTGCGTGATCGCGCTGCCGAAACTGATCGCTGCCTTGCCGCCCTTGCCCAGCACATCGTCGCCGCCATCGGGATCGACATTATGATGGATTTCCTTCGTCGCCTTCCAGATCAGGAACAGGCCGCCGGCGATCAGGATCAGGTCGCGCCACGAAAATTGCGTCTCGAACGTCGGCGCGCCATGCATGTCCGGCGGTCCGGTCAGGCCAAGGTCGAACACCGGCTGCGTCAGCCCCACCAGCCAGGCGATCATCGACAACAGCACCAGCCGCATGCCCAGCGCCAGCCCGATGCCGATCCGCCGGGCCTTTGGCCGCTGCGCTTCGGGCAGCTTGTTGGTCAGGATGGAAATGAAGACCAGATTGTCGATGCCCAGCACCACCTCCATCACGACCAGCGCGATCAGCGCGGCAAGGGCGGCGGGGTCGGTGAAGGCGGAAAGCAGGCTGTCCATGATCGGTCCTCAGCGCCGGATATCGACACGCAGCCGAAACGGAACCGCACGCCTCCGGTTCCGCCAGACATATTTTGTCACAGGACAACGTTATCAGGGGTTGCGGGCCACCGTCCTCCCGCTGGACTAGGCCCTTACACTCCCCTAGCGAAGGGGCGTCCCTTCCTTCCCGTCCCTTAGCGAAAGGCGGCCCATGTCCAGAACCACCCTGACCCGTTTCCTGATCGAACAGCAGCGGCAGGCCAACGCCCTGCCCGGCGAACTGCGCCTGCTGATCGAAACCGTGGCCCGCGCCTGCAAGACGATCAGCCATTCGGTGGGCAAGGGCGCGCTGGGCGAAGTGCTCGGCAGCCTCGACAGCGAGAATGTGCAGGGCGAGGTCCAGAAGAAGCTGGACGTGATCGCCAACGAACTGCTGCTCGACGCCAATGAATGGGGCGGCCATCTCGCCGCCATGGCGTCGGAGGAGATGGAGACCATCTATCCCATCCCCAACCGCTATCCCAAGGGCGAATATCTGATGCTGTTCGATCCGATCGACGGGTCCAGCAACATCGACGTCGACCTTTCGGTCGGCACCATCTTCTCGGTGCTCAAGGCGCCCGAAGGCTGCGCTGGCCGCGACGTGACCGAAGAGGACTTCCTGCAGGATGGCCGGGCCCAGGTTGCCGCCGGATACGCCATCTACGGGCCGCAGACGATCCTGGTGCTCAGCGTCGGCACCGGCGTCTATGAATTCACCCTCGACCGCGAAGTCGGCAGCTGGGTGATGACCGATGCCGACATGAAAATGCCCCAGGGCAAGTGCGAATTCGCGATCAACATGTCCAATCGCCGCCAATGGTCGCCCGCCATTGCCCGCTATATCGACGAACGCGTGCTGGGTGCGCAGGGACCGTGCGGCAAGGATTATAATATGCGCTGGACCGCATCGATGGTAGCCGACGTGCACCGCATCCTGAAGCGGGGCGGCATCTTCATGTATCCCTATGATCATCGCACGCCCGGCAAGGCTAAACTGCGCCTGATGTACGAAGCCAATCCGATGAGCTTCCTCATCGAACAGGCGGGCGGCGCGGCGACCGACGGCTTCATGCCGATCATGGACGTGCCCGCGAAGGGCCTGCACCAGCGTGTCGGCGTGGTGCTTGGCGACCGCGCGGAGGTGGAGGCGGTCGTGGCCTATGGCCGGGAAGCGGACGCGTTGGCGAGTTGAGGCGAAAAAACTGGGGGAGAGCGCGGGCCACGCGCTCGATCCCCCAGCCATGCCGTGCCTGCCGGTCCGACCGGCGGCTCCTCTCCAGAAACTTGTTTTAGTGGCCCGGCATGGGCAGCGATTCCCTAGCCCAGGCGGATGACAAAAAAAAGGCTGATCGCAAGACCAGCCTGAAAAGTTTTAGGAGAGGATGCCTGAAAGGCACAGTCTGTTTGCCTCGATACGGATCGTGCTGCAAATGCGAAGGATAAAAGGACGGTTGCATGAAGCGCAATCGGCATCGGGTCTGGCGCGGAAAGGAAATGGCAGGGCTTTGTCGCTAGGGGCGGATGGATGCACGGACCGGCCGCCACCAGCAGCGAACGAATCGCTCATATTGGCTATCGCCGCGACATAGACGGGCTGCGCGCGTTCGCGATTCTTCCGGTACTGCTGTTCCACGCCCATGTTCCCGGCTTTTCGGGCGGCTATGTGGGCGTCGATATCTTCTTCGTCATCTCCGGCTTTCTCATCACCGGCATCATCGCCCGCGAAGTCGACGAGGGCCGCTTCTCGCTTTTGCGCTTCTACGAACGCCGCTTCCGCCGCATCATCCCCGCCCTCTCCGTGATGATCCTGGCGGTGTTGGCGGTGGCGGCATGGCTCTACCTGCCCGGCGATCTGGAAGGCGTGCCCAAATCCGCGTTGGCGGCGACCCTCTTCGCCTCCAACCTCTGGTTCTTCACCGACACAGGCTATTTCGCGGGCGGCGCGGACGTGAAGCCGCTGCTTCACACCTGGTCGCTCGCGGTGGAGGAGCAATATTATATCGGCTTCCCGATCCTGCTGATCCTGATCGCCCGCTACGCGCCCCGCCGGCGCGGCGCGATCATGGCGGCAGCCATGCTGGCCTCCTTCGCCCTGGCCGCGGCCATGCAGCGCGACACGAGCGGCTTCACCTTCTACCTCCTGCCCGCGCGTGCGTGGGAATTGCTTGCCGGCGCCCTCCTTGCGCTTGGCATAGTGCCGCCCGTTTCCCGCCGCTGGATGCGCGAAGCGCTGGGGCTTGCCGGGCTGCTGGCGATCGGCGCGACCGTCCTGCTTTATGACAAGAACAGCCCCTTCCCCGGCCTTGGCGCGCTCCCACCCGTTCTCGGCGCGGCGGCGCTCCTCCACTGCACGCCGGGCACAGGCACGGGAAGACTATTGTCGCTGCCACCGCTGGTAGCCACAGGCCTGCTGTCCTACTCGCTCTATCTCTGGCACTGGCCCCTGATCGTATTCACCGAATATGCGACCGACCTGCCTCTATCGGGATCGGGCCGGTGGATCGTCATCGCCGCGTCGTTCGCCTCCGCCTATCTGTCGTGGCGCTTCGTCGAACGGCCGTTCCGCGACAGCCGCAAGATCACCGGAAAGGCCATCTTCATGATCACCGGCCTATCTGTCGCCTGCCTGAGCAGCCTGTCGCTAGCCCTGATGACCGCCGGAGGATGGCCCACGCGTTTCTCCCCCGCTGTGCTGGCCCAAGTGGCGGGGCGGGATGATTTCAGCCCGGCGCGCAAACAATGCCATGACAGCTTCATGCGTGACGCCGCCCCCTGCGCGCTGGGCGCGGACGTTCCGCCGGACGCCCTGCTCTGGGGCGACAGCCACGGCGTCGAACTGGCCTATGCGCTGTCGCTGCGCGCGCGGGACCAAGGCCACGCCCTCATCGAACGCACGACGTCCAGTTGCCCGCCGGTGCTGGACTATGAGGCCATGGATGCCCGCTGCGCGCAAGCCAATCGTGCCGCCTTTGCCGCCATCCAGGCCAATCCCGCGATCCGCACCGTCTATCTTTCCGCCTTCTGGGCCAATGGCGATTTCGACGCGCCTGCCTTTGTCGCGAAGCTTGACCGCACGGTACGGCGCCTGCGTGCGGCGGGGCGAAGGGTGACGATCATCGGCCCGGTGCCGCCGCAGCCGTTCGACGTGCCCCGCCGCCTCGCCCATCTGGCGCAACGCGGCCAACTGTCTGAAGCCAAAGGGGTTTCGCGTGCCTTTGTGGACGCAAGAACCACCCATCTGCGCGCGCTTTTCGATCGGCTCCGGCGAGAGGGCGTGGGGATCATCGACCCCGTGGCTGCCCTTTGCGACCGCCAGAACTGCGTCATCCAGCGGGACGGCAAGCCGCTCTACTTCGACTCCCACCATCTGAGCGTCAGCGGCGCAAAAAGGGTCATCGCCTATTCGGCCGCCAAGGCGTAGGTCGGTCGCCGCAATTCATCTGCCAGCGTGTCCACGATATCGCCGATCACCTTCTGGACCAGCGGCAGGCCGGCGCCCGGCCCGTCGAGCGACGGATCAAGATAAAGCGTCCGGTCGATCTCGATCTGAATGGCATGCATTCGCTGTTCGGGCCGCCCGTGCCGCTCGATCACATGATCCCCGGCATAGGGATGATTGTGCGCAACAAGCAGGCCATGCCCCTGCGCCACGTCGGCAGCGAGCGCCACCAGCCGGGATGACGCGCTGCGTCCGAACCGATCGCCGAAGATCATCGTGGCGGAAGGCTGCCCCGGCGCGGACGATGGGACGGGTGGCATCGAATGAAGGTCGATCAGGATGGCCTGCCCATGTGCATCCCGCGCCGCCAGCAGCGATTGCCGGATGGCGGCGTGATAGGGACGATGGATGTCATCGATCCGTCGACGGGCCTCGTCCCAGCGGATCGGCTGCCGCCAGAGTTCAGGCGCGCCGGGCAAGCGCCGGGGGAAGAGGCCAAGCCCGCCGCGCAACTTGGCGCTGCTCTGGACCGCAGCGCCCCGCGGCAAATCCGCGATCATCGCTGGGTCGATCTCACGCTCGTTGCGATTGAGATCGATAAGGGCACGCGCGGTGCGAGCAACGATCACATTGCTCCCGCGCTCGATCAGCGGGTGCGTGATCAGGTCCACCCAACGATCTTCGAGCCGCCGGAGCGTTGCGAGATCGACCCGGGCGCTCTCCAGCAACGCGTCGGTATAATCCCGCCCCGCATGCGGAACGGAAATGATGACGGGGTGGCGCGGCACGATCGCACCGTAGAGATCGAACGCCGGCTCGCTCACCATCGGCATCTGTGGCGCGGGATGATCCACCATGTCTTTCTTCATCGAGGCGCCAAAAAACATCTGCTCGGCTGGATAATATTTACACCTTGTCGCATATATGGGGGCTGCGCGCCACCCGGTCCGGCGCGAGCGATCGGCGGCGCGGCCGAAGGTGAAGTGGGGCGATGATCCGCATATTATTGGCAGAAGATGACGAAAGCATGCGCACCTATCTGGCGCGCGCGCTGGAAAAGTCGGGTTATGATGTCGTGTCGGTGGGCACCGGCACCGAAGCGGTGCCGCATATCGAGGCCGACCGGTTCGACCTGTTGCTGACTGACATCGTCATGCCCGAAATGGACGGGATCGAACTGGCCCAGCACGCCGCCCAAATCGCACCCGACATGCGGATCATGTTCATCACGGGCTTTGCGGCGGTGACGCTGAAAGCCGGCAAGGCCGTGCCGCAGGCGAAGGTGCTGTCGAAGCCCTTCCATCTGCGCGACCTGGTGCTGGAAGTCGAACGCATGTTCGGCACGGAAAGCCTGTCGGGGCTTAACTGAAATATCCCGCGTCAGTCGGGCACCACTTCCTCGCTGCCCGGCGCCGGCTCCAGCGGAAGCCCCGCCATGGCAGCGTTGAACCGCTCACGGTCCAACCCCTTTTCCCACGCCGACACGACGATGGTGGCAACCGCATTGCCGATGAAGTTGGTCAGGCTCCGGCATTCGCTCATGAACCGGTCGACCCCCAATATCAGCGTCATCCCGGCAACCGGGACGGAAGGCACGATGGACAGCGTCGCGGCCAGCGTGATGAAGCCCGCCCCCGTGACGCCCGCCGCGCCCTTGGAAGAGATCATTGCGACCAGCAGCAGCAGGATCTGCTCCTCCAGGCTGAGATGGACGTTGCACGCCTGCGCGATGAAAAGGGCCGCGAGCGTCATGTAGATGTTGGTGCCGTCGAGGTTGAAACTATAGCCTGTCGGCACGACCAGTCCGACCACCGACTTGCGGCATCCCGCACGCTCCATCTTCTCGATCAGGCTCGGCAGCGCGGCCTCGGACGAAGATGTGCCGAGCACCAGCAACAGTTCCGCCCGCAGATAGCGAATGAGGTGGAGGATGTTGAACCCGACCAGCCATCCCACCGCGCCGAGGATCACCAGCACGAACAGCAGTGAGGTCAGGTAGAAGGTGGCAACAAGGCCGGCCAGATTGGCGAGCGTGCCCACGCCATATTCGCCAATGGTGAAGGCCATCGCGCCAAAGGCGCCGATCGGGGCGGCCTTCATCAGGAAGCCAACCAGCTTGAAGACGGCATGGCTCGCTGAGTCAAGCACCGTCAATAATGGCGTGGCCTTATCCCCGATCATCGTCAGCGCGATCCCGAACAGGATGGCGACGAACAGAACCTGAAGGATGTTGCCATCCGCCACCGCCGATACCATGGTCGACGGGATGATGCTCATCAGGAAGCCTGTCAGGGTGCGCTCATGCGCCTGATGCGCATAATCGGCCACCTTGCCCGCGTCGAGGGTCGCGGGATCGATATTGAGGCCCGCGCCTGGCTGCACCAGATTGGCGATGATCAGGCCGACGATCAGCGCGAGCGTGGAGAAGGTCAGGAAATAGCCGAACGCCTTCGCCGCCACCCGGCCAATGGCACCCAGTTCCTTCATTCCTGCGATGCCGGTCACGATGGTCAGGAAGATCACCGGCGCGATGATCATCTTCACCAGCTTGATGAAAGCTTCGCCCAATGGCTTGAACTGACGCCCTGCGTCCGGCCAGAAATGGCCGATCAGGACGCCCAGCGCGATGGCGGTCAGAACCTGGACATAGAGCTGGCGATAGAAAGGAAGGCGCGGCGGCGTCTGGATCGGCGAGGATGTCGATGGCAGCATGTCGCGGAAGCGTCCCCCTGTTTGCGTCGCAGCATATGATCGGCCCCCGCCCTGTCCAGAAGAATATGGCCGGCCACCATTTTCCCGCTTGCACCCTGTCCCGCCCCCCGCTATTGGCCCCCTCCACAGTGGGCGTGTAGCTCAGTGGTAGAGCACTGTGTTGACATCGCAGGGGTCGCAAGTTCAATCCTTGCCACGCCCACCATCAAAAAGCCTGCCAACCTTCGGGTTGGCAGGCTTTTTGTTTTATCTTTTAGACCGCTAGCAAGGCTGGGGCATTCACGCCTTCCCCATCAATTCCCCTTGAAGCCCCAGCTCATGAAATTCCCGACGTTGAGCGGCAGATGCCATCGGTCGAACCACGATCCGCGGAGAAGCCGGGTCGCCACGCGCTTAAACGCAGCGGGCATCGGAACCAGCCGCAACCAATAGCTGGGCCGATAGCTGTTGCGGAAGCTGGCACCGCCGACTGCGTCATAGCCGTTGTGCTGAAGCAGTCGTCGAGCGCTTTGCGCCGAAAAAAGCTGCATATGCTCGATATCGACGATCGGCGAACGCCGGCCGAGCAGACGGTTGAGCCATGCCCGGCGGTCATGGGTTACGCCGACGAACACGCCGCCAGGCTTCAACAGCCGCAGCGCGGACGCCACCAAAGCGCCGGGATCCTGAACATGTTCCAGGGTCATGAAGCAGCAGATAAGGTCGAAACTTTCGGCTCGGAAATTCGCTTCTTCGAATATGCCTTCGCGTATCCATGGCCGCCGGTGGGCCGGCGCGGCCGCGATCGCGGCGCTGGAAGGTTCGATCCCCACCAGTTCCGCGAAACCTGCGTCCTTCAGCCTGTCGAGAAACGCAGCCGTCCCGGTTCCGATCTCCAGCGCAGCGCCACGGCCCTTCAGTCGTTGCAACACCGGCGCCAGCGCGCGCGCATAGGCATCTGCGGCATCCTCCGCCTCATCGGCACTGTCATAGTCCGCCGCATGATAGCTGGCGGCAAGGTACTCGACGCTTGGCGGGCGATCGACATAGGCCAGATCACACACGCGGCAGCATACCATTGCGTGACTCATATATTCCGGCACCTTGCGGGAAGCGAAGCTGGACGCGCTCAGCCGGCTCTCGTCCCGCGAATCCGACAGGAAGGGTTCGGCTTGATCGGCACCAGCCCCGCAAAGCGGACAAGGGCGGACCGTCAGGATGGGTGCGTGTTTCATGATCGCGACGCTAGGGGGCTTTGGTTGAATAAATCTTAACCATATCGGCCGATTTTGTGGCCATGAAAGAAACGCCAATCATCGGGGCTGGCCTGCAAGACACACGCGCGTTGGCCACGCGCATCCGGGGCCAGGCCCTGTGCATGGTCACGCAGGCGAAGGCATCCCATATCGGATCTGCGCTATCGATCGCCGACATCGTCGCGGTACTTTACGGCCGCGCCCTGCGGGTCAACCCTGCCGCGCCCCGGCATCCGCAGCGCGACCGCTTCATTCTCTCCAAGGGTCATGCCTGCGTCGCCGTCTATGCGGCACTTGCGGAAACCGGCTTCATCGACCGGCGGTTGCTGCAAACCTACGGTACGGATGGATCGATGCTGATGGCCCATATCAGCCACAAGGTGCCGGGCGCCGAATTCTCGACCGGGGCGTTGGGCCACGGCCTGCCTTTCGGCACCGGCAAGGCGATGGCGGCAAAGCGTCGGGGCGAGGGCTGGCGCACTGTCGTCCTGACCAGCGACGGCGAATGGGGCGAAGGAAGCAACTGGGAAGCCGCGCTGTTCGCTGCGCACCATGGGCTCGATAACCTTGTGTGCATCATCGACTATAACAAGCTGCAAAGCCTCAAGAGCGTGGACGAGACATTGCGACTGGAACCATTGCATTCCAAATTCGAAGCCTTCGGCTGGGCTGTGCGAGAGGTCGATGGGCATGATCATGATGCCCTGATCCAGAAGCTCGAAGGGCCGCCCTGGGAATCAGGCAAGCCGATGATGCTCATCGCCCACACCACCAAGGGCAAGGGCGTCAGCTTCATGGAGAACAAGGTGGAGTGGCACTACCGCAACCCCACGGCCGAACTGCTGGACGTCGCTCTGGCGGAGATCGAGGGACCGGCAGGCAATGCGTAATGCCTTCATCGAAGAACTGACCGCGCTCGCGGAAGCCCGGGACAATATCGCCCTGATTGTCGGTGATCTGGGCTATAGCGTGATCGAGGAGTTTGCCGACCGGTTCCCCGACCGCTTCATAAACGCGGGCGTCGCGGAACAGAATATGACCGGCCTGGCCGCCGGGATGGCGAGCGAGGGCTATCATGTCTTCACCTATTCCATCGCCAATTTCCCGACCTTCCGTTGCGCCGAACAGATTCGAAACGATGTCGATCATCACCGACTGCCGGTGACCATAGTCGCCGTGGGCGGCGGCGTGGCCTACGGCGCGCTTGGCTATTCCCATCATGCGGTGCAGGACTATGCGCTCATGCGGGCGATGCCGAACATGACCATCGCGGCTCCAGGCGATCCGCTGGAAACGCGTGCTTGCCTGCGCTGGCTGGTCGCCAATCCAGGCCCCTCCTATCTGCGGCTCGGCAAGGCCGGAGAGCCGCAATTTCACGACAGCATCCCCGCCGTCATGCCTGGCCGATGGGTGCCGGTGCGTGAAGGCGATGGCGACGCAATCCTGCTGTCCACCGGCGCGGCGCTGGGCGCTGCCATTGCGCGCGCAGAGGGCAGGCCCGTATGGTCACTCCCCCTCTGGAGCATGGCGACCAAGCAGCAGCAGCCCGAACAGCTTGCACGCCACGCACGAATAACGACTTTGGAGGATCATCTGGCCGATGGCGGCTTCGGCTCCTGGCTCACCGAAGCCGTCGCGGGCACGCCCGCCGCCGCCTGTATCGAGCCGATCGCTTTGTCCGCGGAGATTTGCGACCTGGTCGCCGGACAATCCACGCTCAACCGTATCGGGGGCCTCACCCTTTAACGGCTTCTTTACCACGCCTGTTCATAGCATATCCCCTATGAAAGCGATCATCCTTGCAGGGGGCCTCGGCACCCGCCTCGCCGAGGAAACCTCGGTCCGGCCCAAGCCCATGGTGGAGATCGGCGGCAAGCCGATTCTTTGGCATATCATGAAGATATATGCCCAGCATGGCGTGGACGAGTTCATCGTGTGCCTTGGTTACAAGGGCTACATGATCAAGGAATATTTCTTCAACTACGCGCTCCACATGTCCGACGTCACCATCGATCTGCGGCGCGGCACGATGGATGTCCATCGCAATGCCTGCGAAGACTGGAAAGTCTCTCTGATCGACACGGGCGCGGAAACGATGACCGGGGGCCGCCTGCGTCAGGCAATGCAGTATCTGGGCGAGGACGAGGACTTTTGCCTGACTTATGGCGATGGCGTCAGCGATCTCAATGTTCGCGCCGCCATCGATTTTCACCGCAGCCACGGCCGCAAGGCGACGGTAACCGCCGTGCGGCCCGCCAGCCGCTATGGGCAGCTGGACCTCGAAGGCGATCGCGTTGCCGCCTTTGCCGAAAAGCCGGTGGAGGAAGGTGGCTGGATCAACGGCGGCTTCTTCGTCCTTAACCGCTCCATCCGCAATTATCTGGCTAACAGCGACGCATGCATATGGGAACGCGAACCGCTGGAAGCGCTCGCATCCGATGACGAGTTGCGCTCCTTCTTCCATGACGGTTTCTGGCAGCCCATGGACACGCTGCGTGACCGGCAAATGCTCGAAGGCATGTGGGAACGGGACGAGGCTCCATGGAAAACCTGGCACTAAAGCGCCAGGGCGCGCTGGCGCTCACGCCCGATCCCGCTTTCTGGACCGGGCGACGCGTACTGGTTACCGGCCATACCGGCTTCAAGGGCAGCTGGCTGCTCGTGCTCCTCCAGGCTTTAGGCGCGCGAACGACGGGGCTGGCGTTGCCGCCGGACACGACGCCCTCGATGTTCGAGCTCATCGGCGGCGCTGCGCTGTGCGACCATCACCTTGCCGATATCGCCGATGCGGCTGCGGTCGAGGCGATCGTCGCCGCGGCACGGCCGGAAATCGTCCTGCATCTTGCCGCACAGCCGCTGGTCCGCGCTTCCTATGCCGACCCGCTCGGCACCTATCGCACCAATGTCATGGGTACGGCGCATGTGCTGGAGGCCTGCCGCAAGGTGGGATCGGTGCGCACCATCGTCTCGGTCACGACCGACAAATGCTACGCCAATGACGGCCGCGCCCAAGGCTATCGCGAGGATGCGCCGCTTGGCGGCCATGACCCCTATTCCAACAGCAAGGCTTGTGCCGAACTGGTCAGCGCCTGCTGGCGCGACAGTTTCCTCGGTGCGCAGGGTGTAGGTCTCGCTACGGCCCGTGCAGGCAACGTCATCGGCGGCGGCGACTGGTCGCCCGACCGGCTCGTACCCGACGCGATCCGCGCTTTTTCCGCGGGCCGCTCGCTCGAAATCCGCAACCCGCAAGCCGTTCGTCCCTGGCAACATGTGCTGGAACCCCTGACAGGCTATCTGCTGCTTGCCGAAGCGCTCGCCGCCGATCCTGCGCGCTTCGCACGGGGATGGAATTTCGGCCCGGCAGCAGGCGACATGGCGAGTGTATGCGAGGTCATCGATCTGCTCGCGGGCCATTGGGGCATGACGCAGCCATGGACCAGACAGGCTGGTGAGCATCCGCACGAGGCTTCCATGCTGACGCTCGATTCGGCGGCGGCGGCAGAAGCGCTGGGATGGCGCCCGCGCCTGACGCTCAGCCGAGCCCTGCAGGTCACGGCCGACTGGTATCGCGCTGGCGACAAGCGGGCAGCCACGCAGGCTCAAGCCGAGGATTTCCTCGCCATGGCGCCGGCATGAGCCGCATTCTTGTCACTGGCGCGGGCGGATTCGTAGGAGCCGCAGTTGCCGATCTCGCGGCACGGCGGGGGCACCAAGTTACCATGATGGTGCGCAATCCCGCTTCGCCGCGCGTCGTGGCGCTGCGCGGACGCTGCGCCATTGTCGTGGCTGATCTGGCAGATGACGAAGCGGTGCGCACCGCCCTGGCGCAGGCGCGGCCCGACATCGTCATCCATTCAGCCTGGGAAGGAGTCGGCGGTCCTGCCCGAGCGGGCACTATCCAGCTCGACAACATCCGTACGACTGTAGCGCTGCTCGATGCGACGATCGCGACGGGCGCGCGCCGCTTCATCGGCATCGGCAGTCAGGCCGAATATGGGCGACACGATCGTCGCATCGATGAAAGCGCCGCAACCGAACCGTTTCTTCTCTATGGCGCCGCCAAGCTTTCCGCTTACCATCTGACCCGCCAGCGTGCGGGCGAAGCCGGAATCGGCTTTGCCTGGCTCAGGCTCTTTTCCCCCTACGGGCCGGGCGACAATCCAAACTGGCTGATTCCGTCGGTCGCTGCGCAAATTCTTGACGGACGCGCACCGCGCACCAGCGCCGGCACCCAGAAATGGGACTATCTGCACATCACCGACTGCGCGGAAGGGGTATTGGCTGCGGGCTTAACCGACAGCGCCCAAGGCGTGTTCAACCTTTCAAGCGGGCGGGCGGTGTCGGTACGTTCGATCGTCGAGCGTATTCGCGACCTGGCCTGCCCGAACCTGCAGCTCAGATTCGGCGACATTCCCTTCGGCCCGAACCAGATCATGCATCTGGAAGGAGACTGCGGCCGACTTTGCGCCGCGACGGGATGGGCTCCCCGCATCGCCATCGAAGACGGCCTCGCTACGGTGGTCGACGCCCTGAGGCTGGCGGCATGATCATGCGCAATGTCGACATTCGATTCATCGGCTTTCTGATTGCAGGCGGCATCAATACGCTGTTTGGCTACGCCGTATTTGGCGGCCTCATGCTGCTGGGCGTGTCGCCTCATATCGCCCTGATCGGCAGCACGGCTTCGGGCGTACTATTCAATTTCCTGACGACCAGCGCCGTATTCCGTTCGCGTGACCCGCGCAGGCTGCCGCGCTTCCTGCTTGTCTATGCAGGCGTGCTTGGCCTCAACATGGCTCTGCTGGATCTGGGCATGCGCGCGGGGCTGCCCGCCCTTCTGGCGCAGGCGGTCATTTTGCCGATCTTCGCCCTCACCTTCCTTGTCATGCGCCGCTTCGTGTTCGCGGCCTCGCCGGAGCAGACATCATGAAGACTATCTCCATCGTGACGCCCTGCTTCAACGAAGCGGACAATGTCCAGGCCTGTCGCGACGCTGTCGCAGCCTTGTTCGCCCCCGGCGGGCCGCTGGCGAGCTATGGCCGCGAACATATCTTCGCCGACAATGACAGCAGCGACGGAACGCAGGACATTCTTCGTACGCTTGCCGCCGGCGACCCGTCGATGAAGGTGATCCTGAACGCCCGCAATTACGGCCCCTTCCGGTCCAATTTCAATGCGCTTCGGGCCGCCACCGGCGATGCGGTGGTCGTGTTCCTTCCCGCCGATCTCCAGGATCCCGCGGAAATGATCCCCGAATTCGTGAAGCTGTGGGAAAGTGGCGTTGAAGTGGTGGCTGGTGCTCGCGTGAACCGGCAGGAAAGCCTGGCCCTGCGCAGTTGCCGGGCAATCTTCTATCGCACCGTCCGCACACTCAGCGATATCGACATCCCGCTCAACGTCGGCGAGTTCCAGCTGCTGGACCGCAAGGTGTGGGAAGCCGTCGTCAGCCATGACGACCATTATCCCTATATCCGCGGCATCATCGCCTCGGTGGGCTTCCGCCGGGCCATCGTTCCCTACACCTGGGCGGCACGTCGATCGGGCATATCCAAGAACAATCTGCCCCGTCTCATCGATCAGGCGCTCAACGGCATCTTCAGCTTCACCAATGCGCCGATGCGGCTCTGCACCTTTGCGGGCGTCACCATGGCGGCGCTGTGCATGCTGTACGCCATCGCATCCATAGGCCTGTATATCGCGCGGCCCGATCTCGCCCCGCGCGGCATCATGACCCTAATCGTCGCTCTCTTCTTCCTGTCCGGCGTCCAACTCGCTTTCATGGGCATATTGGGCGAATATGTGACATCCATCCACGCTCAGGTCCGCAAGCGGCCGCTGGTGGTAGAGCGCGAGCGGATCAACATGGGCCTTGAGCAACCCGAAAATCCAGTCCACGCGCTTCAGCGCAAGCTGGATGCCGAGGCTGCGTGACGCGGCTAAATCATCCGGATTGTTGATCGTGTCCGCTGCACTTCAAGCCGCGCCGGCCAGGCCGGGCCGCGCTACGCGCCAGCGCATTATCCCGGCTTCGCTATCCTTGCGGACGCTGGTGGCAACACTTGTCGCCTTGTTGGCGCTCGACAACGTGCTGCTGCTTGGGTTGCTCGGCCTGCCACCCCCGCTGGTCGGAACGCTGGCTTTCGCCGTCCCGGCGGCGCTAGCCTTGCTCATCCGGGCGGCAATGCCCGGCAAGATTGAGGTCGGCACATCCACTATTCTCGTCTGCTTCCTGGTCGCCGCCCTGCTGCTGATTTTGGGTGGCGAAGGTCGCCTTTTCTACGCCACGGCCGACTGGCAGATCCGCGACGCCGTGCTGGCCGACATGGGCAATCATCGATGGCCGTTCGACTATTGGCTCGAAGACAGGTCGCAGATGCTGCGTGCGCCGGTCGGCATGTATCTGGTTCCCGCGCTGCTGGGCGGCGCAAGCCAGGCCGGCCGCGACTGGGCGCTGCTGGCACATAATAGCGTGGCGTTCGGGCTGGTTTTCGCCGTCGGCTCGGCTCTTTTTCCGTCGCGCGGGGCGCGGTTGATCGCGCTTGTCGTGTTCGTGATGTTCAGCGGCCTCGACATAGTCGGCAGCATCATCCATCAGTGGGTCGCCGGGTGGGCCGACTGGGATCATATCGAACATTGGGCCGGCGCATATCAATATAGCGCCCACATCACCCAGATGTTCTGGGTGCCCCAGCACTGCCTTGCGGGTTGGACGCTGGCGCTCGCCTATCTGCTCTGGCGCAAGGGCATAGCGCCCATCGGCCTTTTTGGAGCGACGCTCCCGCTCATGGCGATCTGGTCCCCCCTCGCGGTGATGGGTGCCCTGCCCTTCGCCCTATATGCCGGTTTCGTCGCCCTTCGGACCAAGGTCTGGGCCTGGCGCGATGTCCTGCTGTGTACGACAGCAATGCTGCTGGCCATTCCCGCATTCCTGTATCTCTCCGCAGATGCCGCGTCCGTCGGCTCGGGCATCCGCCCTCCCAATGCGGCCTACAGCCTCTTCATTCTGCTGGAAGTCCTGCCTTTCCTGGCCCCCTTGTTGCGGGACCAGGATAATGCGGCCGATCGCGCGACGATCATGATTGCCGGCGCATGCCTTTTCCTCATGCCGCTCTGGGGAATTGGCTCGAGCATAGATTTTCAGATGCGCGCGTCCATCATGCCGCTGGCGCTGGTCGCCATTGCCTTTGCCAGATGGGGAAGTCAGCGGAAAAATTGGCCGGGCAAAGCCTGGTTCGGCGCGGTTGTCGCACTTGGGGCGATAACCGGCACCGCAGAAACGGCGCGCGCGCTGCGCCTTGCTCCTTCGCCCGTACCGCGCTGCTCGCTTGCCGGCGTATGGGACCGTCAGACCGGATTTGTCGTGCCGCACGCCTCCTACTTCGCCAAGCGCAGTGCCTTTCCGATCAGGATTGACCCGGTAGATCGGGTGACGGTCGCGCAGCCAGCTCGCTGCTGGGATCGACCATGGCCCATGGCAAAGGACGCTCACACGGACAGGCGGGATCGCCGATGACATCTTCCCTCACGATCCTCGCCGCCTACGCAATCCTCCTCGCTGCCGTGCTGCTGGCGCCCTATGCGTCGTTCGGTGTCCGGCCGGAGCGCTTTTCGGGACGCCTGCTCTGTGCATTTTTGCTGGGCGGCGCGATCATTCTGACGATCGTCCGGCAGGACCTGCCGGGGCTGGCCGCGTTCCTGCTGTTACCGCTTGCCGGACTGGGAGTGGCCGCTCTGCTGGGCGGCGTGACGGCGGCGCTGCTGTTCGCCACCGTCATCTGGTGGTGGTCCACCTTTCAGATCAGCACTGGTCCGGCCATATTTTTCGCTGCGCTCGCGCTCGCGGCCAGCGCTCTGCCGCGCTGGAAGCGCCTCTCGGCAATCAGCGATCGCGACCCCCGCCTGCTCGCGCCCATGCTGGCATGCCTGTTGATTGGCCTGGGCGCAGGGTTGGTCACCGTCCCCTTCGAGTCTCAAGACCCGCTCTATACCGCCTGGCATCACTGGAGCGCCCTCCTCGCCCCGGTTGAGGCCTGGCGCGGCGGCGGCGTGCCGTATCGCGACTTTCCCATCCAATATGGGCTTGGGCCGACAACGCTTTTGCTGACCACCTGCGGCACCGATTGCTGGCGCGGCCTGTTCTACACGGCTGTCGTCGCCAACGCGCTCTATTTCGCCACTCTGGCAGGCAGCGCGATCATCCTGACCGCGCGTGCGCCTCTTGGCGTCCGCTGGCTGGCGCTGCTGGCTCTGTTCTGCGCCAGCTTCATCTGGACAGGCTTTCCGATCCAATATGCGGGGCCCGTCATAACGCCGGCGGTAGCCGGCCTGCGCTTCCTGACCATCTCCGCCCTGTTGTTTCACATACTGCTTTCAGAACAGCGACAGGTCCGACGCGACTGGATAGGCCATGCGATCTGGCTGGCCGATTTGTTCTGGTCGCCGGAAGCCGCCTTTTTCGCCACCGTGATCTGGTGGCCCTACCTGGCCCTGCGCGACGCGACCGCTGCCCATGATCGGCGCGCAGCCTTCCTCGCCCTGGCGCGCGGCGCCGGGCGCGGCGCCATCGCGCTGGCCGGCGGGGTCGGCGCCCTTATGCTCGTCCTGTGGCTGCTATCGGGTGGCAGCATCACGCTGGCTGACTTTTTCGCCTATATTCAGCATCCGCCGGGAATGCGGCCGATCAAGCCCACCGGTACGATCTGGATCGCGCTGGCTTCGATTGCGCTCGCCATGCTGGTGCTGGCGCGGCACGGTCTGTCGCCCGCAGCGCGTTCCTTCTATGCCTGCCTTTCGGGGTTCGTCGCTGCGGGCATCTATTATCTCAGCCGCAGCCACGACAATAATATCCTGAACCTCTTTCCGCTGCTGATTCCAGTGCTGCTCGCAACGCTGGCGGGTGCCTTCCTCAGGGGTTTCGTCCATACCGCGCTTGCGGCGATGGTCGCGTTCGTGGCCACGTTCAACTACCAGCCATGGCGGGAAGGCCTCGCCAGGGCCGGGTTTGTGACAGGGCCAGATCGGTTGCTGTCCCGCCTCGCGCCGGAACGCGGGGACAGCGCCATTCTATCGCCGGATGCCGTCGGGGCGCTGGACTATCTTCGCGGCCGCAACGCCGGGACGGTCATGCTGTTCGATGAGCGCCGGGTCGTACCCCGTGCGCCCGGCAGCATGCCCTGGACCAGCGTCAACAACGTCGCGAACTTCGAGCCCCTGCCCGGCGCGATGATTCTGGACTATGTCCAGCGAAGCGCGGCAACCTACCGGCGTCCGGGCTGGATCGTCGTCGGACCGGGATTCCAGCCTTGGGCGAACGCCTTTCGAACCGCCTATGACGTTCGGGAGCGGAAAAGCCTGGGCAGGTACGAGGCCTTTTACCTTACACCCCGCAGCACGCCGGCCAATATACCGGAAATCCGCCGCGTCGCGCAGGAACTCGACCGCGCGGCAGAGCATCGCGATCGTTAGGCGGGTGCATGGCCCAACGGGTTTCGGGTTAAGCCTGCCGCGTTTCATGCGCGGAGCGCCGTGCCGCCCTCCCCTTCATCCGGCCTCTCCCTCAAATAGGCCTCAAGGACGCATCTTGCCCGCATCCCGCGACCTTTCTAAGGCGCGTGGCTGGAGGACGCTCGATGCCCTTGGGATGCGAAACGATCGGTGGCAGACGCGTGCTGTTCGTCATGGCGGTCGAAGCGGAATATGGCGCGCATTTGCGCGCGCGCTTTTCGCCGCTGCTCACCGGCGTCGGCCCTGTCGAAGCTGCGCTGGCGACCGGCATCGCGTTTCAGGAGCTTGAGCGCCAGAATGCCCTGCCGGATCTTGTCGTTTCCCTGGGATCGGCGGGGTCGAGAACCTGCCCGCTGGGTGACATTTTCCAGATTGCGAGCGTGTCGTGGCGCGACATGGACGCATCCCGGCTGGGTTTTGCCAGGGGCGTGACTCCCTTCGCCGACCATCCGGTCGACATTCCGCTCGTTACCCCCCTTCCGCTGCCGCTCGCCCGGCTTTCCACCGGCGCCAATGTCGTAGGCGGCGACGATTATGCCTCGATAGACGCGGACATGGTCGACATGGAGACGTTCGCGGTGGCGCGCGCCTGTGCGCGTTTCGACGTGCCGCTCATGGGACTGCGTGGCGTTTCCGATGGCCCGGGTGAGCTGGACGGCATCCACAGCTGGATGGAGTTGCTGGGCCTCATCGACGAAAGACTGGCCGTGGCGGTGGATGGTCTGGAGCCTGCCTTGCGCGACTGGCAAGTCTAGCGGTGCAACGGCCAAAGAAGGCCGATCAATGTCCGTCGAAGGTCAGGATCGCGCGCACCGGAACTCCTTCGGCCTCCAACGCGGCGCGGCCGCCAAGGTTCGGCAGATCGATCGCGAACAGCGCCATCGAGATGCTCGCCCCCTGTTCGCGCAGCAGCTGAGCGGTCGCTATGGCGGTGCCACCGGTGGCGATCAGATCATCGACCAGAATGACGCGGCTTCCCGCGGGCACTTGCCCGCGATGCAGTTCCAGGCGGTCCGTGCCATATTCCAGAACATAATCGATGCCGACGGTCGGCCCCGGCAGCTTGCCCGCCTTGCGGACGGGGACGAAGCCCTTGCCGATGGCATGCGCGATCGCCGCGCCCAGAATGAAACCGCGCGCCTCTATGCCGATGACAAGGTCGGGGTCGAGAGGAGCGGCGATCGCCGCGAGTTCATCGACCAGATCCCGGAAGCCCTCGCCATCGGCCAGCAGGGTTGTGATGTCGCGAAACTGGACGCCTGGTTTTGGGAAGTCCGGGATCGTGCGGATCAGATCGGCGAGATGGGTGCTCATGCCGTCTCCATAGGGAAAGGGCGCAGCCTCCTCAAGGAAGCCACGCCCTTCATCCTGTTTGCAGATGGCGCGCTCAGGCCGCCTTCTTCTTGTCCGCCCAGATATTCTGGTAGGCCATGTAGGCGAGCGCGGTCGCGATCAGCAGGAAGATCACGCTGGCGACGCCCGCGCGGTGGCGGTTCTCCAGCTTCGGCTCGGCGGTCCAGGTCAGGAACGCGGCAACGTCCTGCGCCATCTGATCGACCGTCGCCTTGGTGCCATCCCCATAGCTGACCTGACCTTCGGCCGTCAGCGGCGGCGCCATGGCGAGGTTCAGGTTGGCGAAATAGGGATTGTAGTGCAGCCCCTCCGGCGTCTTGGAGTCCGGGAACTCCTTGAGCAGTGCGGCCGGCTGCGCCTGAAAGCCCGTGAGCAGCGAGTAGACATAGGCCGACCCGTGGTGACGCGCCTTGGTCATCAGCGACAGGTCAGGCGGGATGGCGTTGTTGTTCGCCGCCGCCGCCGCGACATTATTCGCGAAGGGCTTGGGGAAATGATCGGCTGGAACCGGATCGCGCGTCGACATCTCGCCGGTCTTGGGATCAACGTCGGGAGTCTTGATCGCCCACTGCTTGGCGATCGCCTTCACTTCCGCCTCATTGTAGCCGAGCGCTTCCAGATCGCGGAACGCCACGAACTTCAGGCTGTGGCAGGCCGAACAGACTTCCTTGAACACCTGGAAGCCGCGCTGCAGCTGGCGGCGGTCATATTTGCCGAAAGGGCCGTCGAAGGAGAAGGAGACATGCTTGGGCTGAAGGTGGAACTCATGTTCCACCGTAGGCTGCGGCGGCTCGCTGACATAAGCCGCAGCCCCCACCAGGAAGGAGATCAGCAGCCAGCCCGCGAAGAAGAGGCCGACAAGAAATGCGCCGATGCGAACCATTGATGCTGTCCCCCTTAACCGGCGTGCGAAGGCTGCGGATCGGCGCCCATGCCGGGCAGCGCATCCTCTTCGCCTTTTATGTTGTGGCGATTAAGCACCGATTCCGTGATCGATCCCGGCAGCGGCAACGGCTTTTCGAAGCGCGCGATGAGCGGCAGGATGATGAGGAAGTGCGCGAAATAATAAGCTGCCGCGACCTGTGAGATCATCACATAGGGCTCTTCCGCCGGCGCGCCGCCGCAATAGCCCAGGATCAGCACGTCGAGGATGAGGATCCAGAAGAACTTCTTGAAAGTGGGGCGGTAGTTACCCGACCGCACCGGCGACGTGTCGAGCCAGGGCAGGAAGAAAAGCAGCAGGATCGAGGCGAACATCGCCAGCACGCCCAGCAGCTTTGCCGGCACGAAGAAGAAGTCCACCGTGAAGGCGCGCAGGATCGCGTAGAAGGGCCAGAAATACCATTCCGGCACGATGTGCGCGGGCGTCGAGAGCGGGTTCGCCTCGATATAATTGTCCGGGTGGCCCAGATAATTGGGCGCGAAGAACAGCATGATCGCAAAGAGGATCAGGAACACGCCGACTCCGAAGCCATCCTTGGCGGTGTAATAGGGGTGGAAAGGCACGGTGTCCTGCGGCCCCTTCACCTCAACGCCGGTCGGGTTCGACGATCCCGGGATGTGCAGCGCCCAGATGTGCAGGATGATGACGCCTGCGATGACGAAGGGCAGCAGGAAGTGCAGCGAGAAGAAACGGTTCAGGGACGCGTTGCCCGGCGCGAAACCACCGAGCAGCCAGGTCTGGATCGGCTCGCCGACCACAGGGATCGCGCCGAACAGGCCGGTGATGACCTTCGCCCCCCAATAGCTCATCTGCCCCCAGGGCAGCACATAACCCATGAAGGCGGTGGCCATCATGAGAAGGAAGATGACGAGGCCCAGCAGCCACACCATTTCGCGCGGCGCTTTATACGACCCGTAGAACAGGCCGCGGAAGATATGGAGATAGACGACGATGAAGAAGAAGCTCGCGCCGTTGGCGTGCGCATAGCGCATCAGCCAGCCGGCGTTGACATCGCGCATCGTCTGCTCGACCGTGCCGAACGCGACCAGGTCGTTCGCGCCATAATGCATCGCCATGACGACGCCAGTGACGATCTGGATCACCAGCGCAAGGCCCGCGAGCACGCCGAAATTCCAGAAATAGTTGAGGTTGCGCGGCACGGGATAGCCCGCGCCGATCGCATTGTAGACGAGGCGCGGAAGCGGCAGCTTTTCGTCCACCCACTGCATCAGCGGATGCTTTGGCGTGTAATGTTCAGCCCAGGGAAAGCTCATCGTTTCTTACCTCAGCCTACGAGAATGGCGGTGTCGGAAGTGAAGCTGAACTTCGGAACTTCCAGATTCTTGGGCGCGGGGCCTTTGCGGATTCGCGCGGCGGTATCGTAGGACGATCCGTGGCAGGGGCAGAAATAACCGCCAAACTCGCCGCGATTCTCACCCTCGCCCGCACCCAGCGGCACGCAGCCCAGGTGAGTGCACACGCCCATGGTGATCAGCCACTGCTTCTTGCCATCGACGGTGCGCTCTTCCAGCGTCTGCGGATCGCGCAGAGTGGAAGGATCGACCTTGTCCGCTTCCGCGATTTCCTTCTCGGTCAACTGCCGCACGAACAGCGGCTGCGAGCGGAAGGTGGTCTTGATCGCCTGGCCCGGCTGGATCGCCGAAAGATCGACCTCTGTCGAAGCAAGCGCCAGCACGTCGGCACTGGGGTTCATCTGGTCGATAAGCGGCAAGACAACCGCAACCGCGCCAACCCCGGCGAAGCTGACCGCAGCGATATTGATAAAATCGCGGCGACGCACACCTTCTTCGCCGGATAGATCGTGACCGTCAGAATGCTCTACGCTCGCCATGCACCTCTACCCTTGCAAGACTTCCCTGGCACACCGCATGCCGTTACCGGCGCTGATTATCAAGGGAAATGGGTCGCCGGTCATGGCTGCCCCGCCTTCCCCCCGGCGTGGTTCGAGGGCCTGATAACCGGACTGCAAGCGCTTTGCCAACAGCAAACTCGCGCGCACTATGACAATTTGCCGCAGTGCATTAAGGCGCTGCCCATGCGTATCGCCCTTTATCAACCGGAGATCGCCGGCAATGTCGGCGCAATTTTGCGCCTCGCGGCCTGCTTTTCCGTGCCTGTGGACATCATCATGCCGACGGGTTTCGCTTTTTCCGACGCGCGGCTGAAACGTGCGGCCATGGATTATGGGGAGGCCGCCGACGTGACCCGCCATGCCAATTTCGCGGCATTCGACGACGAAAGGCGTGCGCGTGGCAGGCGACTGCTCCTGATGAGCGCCCATGCCTCGCAGCGTTTGCCCGACGTGCGGTTTCAGCGGGACGACGTCTTGCTGATGGGATCGGAAAGCGCGGGCGTGCCGCCCGAAGTGCGCGACTTGGCCGATATTCGTGTGCGCATTCCTATGGCGGCGGGTTTCCGGTCGCTCAACGTGGCCGTTTCCACCGGCATCGCCATTGCCGAAGCACTGCGCCAGACCGAAAGCTTCCCATCATGACCAATCCCGTTCCTTCCGTACCCTTCGCCCTCGATCCGCGTCAGCAGGCCGCGCGCGCCTGGTTCGAATCGCTTCGAGACCGCATCTGCGCCGAGTTCGAGGCGATCGAGCGGGAGGCCGGGAGCGATGCGCGCTTCGACTTCACGCCCTGGGACCGCGAAGCGGCAGGCCAGGCCCCCGGCGAAGGCGGCGGCGGCGTGCGCGGCGTCATGAAGGGGCAGGTTTTCGAAAAGGTCGGCGTGAACGTCTCCACCGTGGGCGGCGAGTTCGCGCCGGGATTTGCCGAGACGATCCATGGCGCGGCGGAAAACCCTGCCTTCTTCGCCACCGGCATCAGCCTGGTCGCGCACATGGCCAATCCGAACGTGCCCGCGGTGCACATGAACACCCGCTACCTCGTCACGACCAAGGCCTGGTTCGGCGGCGGCGCGGACCTTAATCCCCCCCTGCCGCGGCAGGAGGATACGGACCATTTCCATGCCGTGCTGAAGGCGGCGTGCGACGCCCATCACCCGGATCATTATCCCCGGTTCAAGGCATGGGCGGATGATTATTTCTTCCTCCCCCACCGGGGCGTTCATCGCGGCGTTGGCGGCATCTTCTACGACCATCTCGAATGTGCCGACGATGCGGCATTCGACGCGACCTTCGCCTTCACCCGCGATGTGGGGGACGCGTTCCTGGCCGCCTTCCCGCCGATCGTGCGCCGCCGCATGCACGAAAACTGGTCTGACGCCGATTACGCCACCATGCTGGAATGGCGTGGGCGCTACGCCGAATTCAACCTTGTCTACGATCGCGGTACCTTGTTCGGCCTCAAGACGGGCGGCAACATCGACGCCATCCTGATGAGCCTGCCGCCCGTGGCGCGCTGGAACTGACGGCATGGCGCTGATACCGGTGGAACCGGGCATGGTCGCGACCATCGTCACGCATCTGGAAATGCTGGATCGGCCCAGGCCCGCGCCGATACCCGCCGCGCCGCTGCGCCTCGTCCGGTGGAAGACGCCGGACCCCGACGCCTATCGCACCCTGTTCCGCCGCGTGGGCGAGCCGTGGCTGTGGTTTTCCCGCCTCGTCATGCCGGACGCCATGCTGCGCGCGATCATCCATCACCCCGATGTGGAGGTCTATGCCGTCACGGATCCACGGGGCGCGGAAGTGGGATTGCTGGAACTGGACTTCCGCTCGGCCCCGGATTGCGAGTTGAGCTTCTTCGGCCTCGCGCCCGGACTGACCGGCAAGGGGTTCGGCCAATGGCTGATGGCGCAGGCCAAATCGCTTGCCTGGCGCAAGGGCGTCGACCGTTTCTGGGTCCATACCTGCACGCTCGACAGCCCGGCCGCCCTGGGATTCTACATCAAGGCGGGCTTCGTCCCCTATGCGCGGGAAGTCGAGACCTTTGCCGACCCGCGGCTCGCCGGCGTCCTGCCACGCGACGCCGCGCCCCATGTGCCGCTGCTGGATCAGCCCGCCGCCTGACGGTAGAGCCGCGCCAGCATCACTAGCATATAGACCTGCACCACGGCCGACACGCCGGCCGACGCGATGCCGCCCACCAGCCGCGCGCCATCGACGCCCGCGACCAGCCCGCCGAGGACGCCGAACACGGCCTGCGCCGCCGATCCCGCTATGGTCGACAGCACCAGCACGATCGCAAGGAAGCCGAAGATGCGCCAAAAGCCGCCCTTCGTCAGCGCCCAGGCGCGCTTGAGCGACGCCAGTACGCCCAGATTGTCGTCGATCACCACCGGATTGAGGAGCGCTAGCCGCGTCCCGATGAACAGCCCCACGCCCACCATGGCGATGACTGGCCCCGCATAGCCCGCCACCATGACGAGAGGGGCGGACACCACAAGGAGGGCGACGAACAGAAGCAGCCCCGCCAGCACGCTCGTTCCGATGAGCACCGGCAAGCGATGCAGCGCGAGCCTCAATGCCTCGGCAACGCTGATCCCCGGTCGCAGCGCCAGGGCGAAAAGCGTCAAAGACCCGAACCAGATCAGCAGGATCGCAAGTGTCAGACTAAGCCAGTAACTGGGGGGCACCGGCGGCATCGGCCCCTTCATTGTCGAGGACCATTGCACCAGCGCGGCCGGCGTCATCTCCTGAAGCAGGACGATCGGCAGCGCCACGAACAGCAGGGCGACAGGCAGCAGCAAAGCCGCTTCCCGCGCGACGAAGGCTACCGCTTCCTCCCACGCCTTGCCGATCGACATCGTCGCCATATCTTGGTGCTCGCCTGAACTATCCTGAAAATGCGGCCCGAGACTTGATCGCTCGCCCCGCCCAAGTCAAGGAAAGCCCATGTCCGTCGCCGCGTCCGACCCATCCGCCTTTCCCGCATCCGTCGAATGGCGAATGCAAACCGCGCCAGTCGATTATCCTTCGGCGCTGGCCGACATGGAAGCGCGCGCCGCCGCCATCTTCGAAGGTCAGGCGCCCGAACGCGTGTGGCTGCTGGAGCATCCGCCGCTTTACACGGCCGGCACCAGCGCCAACCCTGCAGAGCTCATCGACCCCCGCTTCCCGGTCCACGACGCGGGCCGTGGCGGGCGCTACACCTATCATGGGCCAGGCCAGCGGATCGGCTACCTCAACATCGACCTGCGCGAGCGGGGACGGGACGTCCGTAATTTCGTGCATCATCTGGAAGGCTGGATGATCGCCGCGCTGGCCGAACTGGGCGTCGCCGCCCGCCGAGCGGACGGACGTATCGGCATATGGACCGAGGACCGGGACGGGCGCGAGGCGAAGATCGGCGCGCTCGGCATTCGCGTCCGCCGCTGGGTGACGCTGCACGGATTTTCGATCAACGTCGATCCCGACCTGTCCCATTTCGGCGGCATCGTTCCGTGCGGCATCAGCGAATTTCCCGTCACCAGCGTCGCAGCGGTGGGCGGGAACGCGTCGATGGCGGCGCTCGACGCTGCTCTCAGGGCCCACTTCCCGTCCTTTCTCAACAATCTACGGCGGTGCGGCCCGGCACTTGAGCAATGTGCAACCGGCGGCTAGGGTTGCCCCGTCATTTGCCGGTTGGCCACCGGACATCAACCCTTCCGAGGAGAACCGGATGCGCCGCACCGCTACGACCGCCCTTACCGCTGCGCTGCTTCTCGGCTGCCTTCCCCTTGCCGCCTGCGGAAAGCAGGATGAGACAAGCACGAAAGTGCAGATGAAAGACATGGAGGTCGTGGACGGCACGGCCACCGACGCGATGACCGATCTGGACGGCGTACAGGGCGAAGGCGCGTCCGCCGCCATGCCGGGCGGCAACGCAACCTCCAACACCAGCGCGCCGGCAGCGCCCGCGCAGGAGAAGGCGACGACGGAACCGACGGAAGTCGTTTCGGATCAATAGGGGTAGGCTGTCATTCAGCGCCCGTGCAGGCGCATGATGAGAAACAAGATGCGGGAGCGCAGGCGGGCTTCCTTGAGAGGGTGGATTCATGACATTTGGTTTGTTTTTACGCCGCATCGCAACTGCGTCGGCGATCCTGATCGCGCCATTGCTGTCGCAACCGGCGCAGGCGCAATTTTTCTGGACTCCCCCTGACCTGAGCGCGCCGCCATTTACCGACGCAACGGCCGCAACGGCCTTGGGCTTGCCCGGCGCGACCGCAGCGGAGGTCAAGGCCGGGCTCGCCTGGAATCTGCGCGCCGCGCTCAATGTCGCCGCGCTCCAATGCGATTTCGACCGCACGCTGCTGACGACGAGCAACTATAACGCCATGATCGCGCATCATGATGCGGAGCTGGACGCGGCTCAGGCAGCGCTGCTCGGCTATTTCCAACGCACGGTGGGCAAGGGAAAGGCAGGCCAGTCCGCTTCCGACATGTACAACACCCGCATCTATTCCAGCTACTCGACGGTTCAGGCACAGAAGGGATTCTGCCAGGCCGCAGCGGTCGTGGGGCGGGATGCGATCTTTGCCGATCGCGGCACGCTGAGCGATGTCGCGCGCAAGGGGCTTGGCTCTATCAAGAAGGCAACGATACTCGCCGGCGAGCAATTCTACGGAACGCCGGGCTATGACTATGCGGTCGCCATGCCGTCGCTAGACCCTGCTTGCTGGAAGAAGGGCGTGCTTCAGCCCGCCTGCCATCGGGCATGGAACGAGAAGACCGGCGTGGGCCAACCCTGAACGGTCAACGCAGGCCCAGATATTTATGGGCCTGCACCGTCAGCCGCCACTGCGGCCGTTCCATGACCAGCGCAATGGCCGAACGGGCATTGTCGATGGCCCGAACATCGTCCAGCGGCTGGATCAGATGATGGTCGAACGGCCACGCCGCCATGGCATCGACCTCGGCCACGCTGTGTCCACCCCCCGGTTGCGGCCATACCAGCTTGAGTTCATGGCCTGACCGCTGAACGACATCGCTGCCCGCCTTGGGGCTGATACAGATCCAATCGACGCCCGGATGCACTGGCAGCGTACCGTTGCTTTCGATGGCAATGGTGAAATGCCGGGCATGCAGCGCATCGACCAGCGCATCGTCGATCTGGAGCATCGGCTCGCCGCCCGTCAGGACGATGTAGCGCCCTTCCCGTCCGTCTCCCCAAAAACCCAGCGCGGCGTCCGCCAGACTGTCCGCATCGGCAAACTTCCCGCCGCCAAGGCCATCTGTACCCACGAAATCCGTGTCGCAGAAACGGCAGATCGCGCTCGCCCGGTCCTGTTCGCGCCCGCTCCACAGGTTGCAGCCGGCAAAGCGCAGGAACACGGCGCGACGGCCCGCCTGCACGCCTTCACCCTGCAGGGTCAGGAACATCTCCTTGACCGCGTAGCTCATCGTCCCGCCGCCTTTTCAGGGCCGCGCGGCGTAGCGTGTGGGGTCCGGCACGCCTGCCTCCTCGAACCCCTTCGATCGCAGCCGGCAGCTGTCACACAGCCCGCAATGCCGGCCGTCGGGCGTCGGGTCGTAGCAGGACCAACTGATCCCGGCGTCCAGCCCCAGCCGGTCGGCTTCCCGCACGATGTCGGCCTTGCTCATATATTGCAGCGGCGTGTTGATCCGTATGGGATGACCCTCGACCCCCGCCTTGGTGGCCAGCGTCGCCATTTTCTGGAAAGCGTCGATGAACTCCGGCCGGCAATCCGGATAGCCCGAATAATCGAGGGCATTGACGCCGATGAAGACATCGCTCGCCCCCGCAACTTCGGCAAGGCCCAGGGTCAGCGAGAGGAAGATGGCGTTGCGCGCCGGAACATAGGTGACGGGGATATCCGCCCCCACCCCGCTCTTTGGCACGGCAATATCTGCCGTCAGCGCCGATCCGCCAAAAGCCGTGAGATCGAGTGGCAGCACGATATGCCGGATGGCGTTCAGCGATTCGGCCACTCGCGCGGCCGCGCGCAGCTCGACCCGGTGGCGCTGGTTATAGTCGATCGACAGGGCAAGGAGGCGGTAGCCGGATTCCCGCGCCAGCGCACCTGCAACCATGGAGTCGAGCCCACCCGAAAGCAGGACGACGGCGAATTTTCCGTTATTGGCAACCATGGCTTCGCGCTAAAGCCCGCGTCGCCGCAAAGCAAGCGGCGGCGCATGCCTCATCCCGCGCAAGCGCCGACCCGCCGGCCTTCCGCAGCGAAGGCGAAGGGCGCGCCTTCGGCCACGCCCTGCGACCGGATTTGCACCAGACGGGATGTTTCCACCCGAAGGTCGGTGCGCCCGTTCCCCGCGGCCGCGCAATCATAGGTCACGGACGTGTCGTGTGGCGCATCGCTTATTATAAAGCTGCGGCAGAGCGCCTTGCCGTGGCGGACCTGAAGCAACTGGCGCAGGTCGGTGACGCACAGCTTGCGCACCTCCGCCCCTTCGCCCCGGCCGCGCAATTCCCATTCGCCCGGCTCCAGCGTCTGCAGGGCGGCAGGTACCGGCGCGTTTGCCGCACTGGCGCTTGCGGCCGCCATCATCGCCGCCGCGACCCAGAATGTCCGCACCAAAGCCGTGGTCATGCTTACGCCCGTTCCGATCGATTCGCCGCCGGCGTCGACGCCCGGCACTGTGCCCTTGGCGGGCAATTGCGGCGATTTCATAACGAAAGTGGCACGGTTCGCCTCAATTTCAAAGCGGCGGCGGCAACCGTTCATCAATGCGTCTGAAAACTTTCGAGTGTCAGCGGAAAGACGCGCGAGCAGAAAGCGCAATCGACCCCGATCACCCCTTCCTCGTCCGCCATCTCGGCACGCTCCGCCGCCGGAAAACGGCCGATCACGTCGCGGATGTGCGCCAGGTCGCAACGGCATCCCTTGGCTACGGCGCCTTCCTCCGTCACCCGCACTTCCTCTTCCTCGTGGAACAGGCGCCACAAAATGTCTGTCAGCGGCAGCGTATGATCCGTTAGCTCTTCCGGCTTCAGCGTCTCCGCCAGCACCTGCACATGCTCCCACTCGGGATGGTCATGCCGCACATGAAGCCGCTCGCGACCGACCTCGCCCTCCGGAAGATGCTGGAGCAGCATGCCCGCGGCGACGCAGCCCTCGCCCGCATCGTGGCGTGTCGCGATCCGGATGACGCTCGGGATCTGTTCCGACTGGAAGAAATAATGTTCGGCCGCCTCGGCCAACGACTGGCCTTCCAGTGGCACGATGCCCTGATACCGTTCACCGGTTTCGGCGAGGTCGAAGGTGATCGCCAGATAGCCTTTGCCGAACAGACCGAAGAGCGACGGGTCCGTGCCCAGCTCCGCCAGGCGGTCGGCGTCGAACTTGGCATAGCCGCGCAGGTCGCCATTCTTGTAATCCGCGACCAGCAGGCTGACGACGCCCGTTTCCGTCTGCGCCTGCAGGGTCAACTGCCCACCTTCCTGCTTCAGCGTGCTCCCGAGCAGCGCCGCGAGCACAAGCGCTGACGCCAGCAGCCGTTCGACCGGCGGCGGATAGGCATGGGCGGCAAGAATCTGGTCCAGCACGGGGCCAAGCCGCACCACCCGCCCGCGCGCGTGCCGCGCGGGGATGGTGAAGCCAAGGCACTGGTCAATATGGTCGGCGGTCAAGATAAGGCTCCGTTCGTCCGGCGCGCGAAGCGACAGAACAGATAAGCATCCGATGATGCGGGCAGACCGCCTAGATAGGGCGGCCCTCCTCATTTCTCAATCGAGCCGCCCGAGCGCCCAGAGCAACACGGATTTCTGCGCATGAATGCGGTTTTCCGCCTCGTCCCATATCAGCGATTGCGGACCGTCGATCACGTCCGCCACCACTTCCTCGCCGCGATGCGCGGGCAGGCAATGCAGGAACTTGGCGGTGGGCTTGGCCAGCGCCATCAGCGCAGGCGTCACCTGATAGGGCATCATCGCCGCGAGCTTTTCCTCGGCGTGGGCCTGCCCCATGGATATCCACGTGTCGGTAACGACGACATCCGCCCCTTTCACTGCCTCCGCTGCATCGCGCGTCAGGGTGATATTGGCGCCCGCAGCGCGGGCCGCCTCGGCAAAGGTGGGATCGGGATCATAGCCTTCCGGCACGCCCACGCGCACGTCGAACTTCAGCAGGCCCGCCGCCTCGATGATCGAATGAAGGACATTGTTGCCGTCACCCAACCACGCCCACTGGCTACCCGGCAAGGCCAGCCCATGTTCGACCACCGTCAGCAGGTCCGCGACGATCTGGCACGGGTGCGACAGGTCGGTGAGGCCGTTGACGACGGGGACAGTGGCATGACGCGTCATTTCCTCGATCTTGGCATGATCGTCGGTGCGGATCATGATCGCGTCGACCATGCGGGAAAGGACGCGGGCGGTGTCCGCGATGCTTTCGCCGCGTCCAAGCTGACTAGTCGCGCCGTCGAGGATGAGCGAGGTGCCGCCAAGCTGGCGGATCGCCATGTCGAAGCTGACACGGGTGCGGGTCGAATTCTTCTCGAAAATCATTGCGAGCGTATGGCCCGCGAGCGGGGCGTCGGCATCCGCAGCGCCCCTGGGCTTGCCGATCCGCGCCGCCTTCCGGTCGATCGCGTCGGCGATCATCGCGGCGATGGCGTCGCCGCCCGCGTCGGACAGGTTCAGAAAATGTCTTGGCATGTCATGCCCCTAAACAATGTCGCGCTCCTGCAAAAAGCAGGAGCCCAAGGTTCCGGACATTACGCCCAAAGGCCCTGGGCTCCGGCTCAAAGCCGGAGCACGGAAGTTCTGGTCAGGCCGCTTTCGCCTCGGCGAAGCTCCGCGCGCCGGCGGAAATCTTCTCCATGGCTTCGGCGATATGGCTTTCCTCGATGACGAGCGGCGGCAGGATGCGCACGACATTCTGCCCCGCCGATACCGCAAGCAGGCCGTGATGATCGCGCAGATGCGCCACGAACCCACGCGCGTCATAGGCCTCGTTCATGCGGATGCCGAGCATCAGGCCCATGCCCCGCACATCCTGGAACATGCCGTCATGATTGGGGATGAGCTGTTCCAGCGAGGAGCGCAGACGCGCGCCCATCGCCTTCACATGATCGAGGAAACCGTCGGCCAGCACTTCTTCCAGCACGGCCAGGCCCACCGCCATGGCAAGCGGGTTGCCGCCATAGGTGGAGCCGTGGGTGCCGAACACCATGCCCTTGGCCGCCTCTTCCGTGGCGAGGCATGCGCCGAGCGGGAAACCCGCGCCGATCCCCTTGGCGACCGCCATGATGTCCGGCGTCACGCCATATTGCTCATGCGCGAAGAAGGTGCCGGTGCGGGCATAGCCGCACTGCACCTCGTCCAGGATCAGCAACAACCCCTTCTCATCGCACAGCTGGCGCAGGCCCTTGAGGAATTCCTGCGTCGCCGGCGTCACGCCGCCCTCGCCCTGCACCGGCTCCAGCAGGAAGCCGGCGGTGCTGTCGTCGACAGCCGCCGTTGCAGCATCCAGATCGTTGAACGGCACAACCTGAAAGCCGGGCAGCAGCGGTTCGAACCCGTCGCGCATCTTGGGCTGGCTGGTGGCCGAAATCGTGCCCAGCGTCCGCCCGTGAAAGGCGTTGTCGAAGCTGATGATCTTGTGCCGGTGCGCCTCGTCATTGGCATAATGGTAACGGCGCGCGGTCTTGATCGCGCACTCTACCGCTTCGGCCCCCGAATTGGTGAAGAAGACAGTGTCCGCGAAGGTCGTATCGACAAGGCGCTGCGCGAACTTCTCCCCCAGCGGCATGCCGTAAAGGTTCGACGTATGCATCAGGGTCGCGGCCTGATCCGCGATCGCCTGCACCAGCCGCGGGTGACCATGGCCCAGCAGGTTGACCGCGATCCCGCTCGCGAAATCCAGATAGCGCTCGCCGCGCTCCCCGATCAGGTAGCAGCCCTCGCCTCGGACCGGACGCACATCGCACCGGGGGTAAACGGGCATGAGCGGCGTAATCGACATGGTCCTTCCCTTTCTGGACTGATGTGGTCGTCACAAGCGCGTGATTGCGCGAAACGCAAAAAGGCGGCCCCCGCCGGGCCGCCCTTTGCGAGCGCCGCCTATACCCTCGCCCGACAGGGGGTGCAACCCCGCTGGACCGGGCCAGCCAGCAGCAATTGGATCAGCCGATCTGGTTCCAGGCTTCGGCGATTTCTCCCACGATCGCACGGGCGCGATCGACGGGCGCTGCAGATCGCTCCTGGGCGCCGCTCAGCAGAAGACGGCGCGCTTCACGGTAGATTTGCGCGAGCCCGGTAGCGACATCGCCGCCCTTTTCGAAGTCCAGGCTGGATTCGAGCGCGAACAGGATGGACATGGCGCGGGCCTGCTTGTCCGAAACCTTCGTCCGGTCGCCGTTACGTTCCGCCAGCGCCGCCGCATCCATCGCCAGCAGCAGTTCGTCGAACAGGATCTTCACCAGCCCGTGCGGCGTCGCGCCTTCGGTCCGGCTGCCCGAATGGACCGCCGCATAACGCCGCGCCGCAGCACCGCCTGCATAACCCTGACTATAGAACATCGCCTTATCGTCCCGATTCAATCATTATTACTGTTGGTCCAAACCTTGACCTGCTGTTCAAGGTAACTCTGCGTCGCCTTGAGCGCGCTGAGGCGCGTGTCCATGGCGGCGTAGATTTTGGTGAGCTGCGCCTCATAGTCGGTCATCTGCTCGTCCAGCTTCTTGAGCTGTTCGGTGAAGTCCTTGGCCAGCGTGTCATACCGCTTCTGCGCCTGCTTCATGGCGCCGTCGTCCTGCTCGATCGTATCGCGAACCGTGTCCATCAGCTTGGACAAGCCCGGATTGGCGGTCGTGGAAACCTTTGGATTGACCATGTTGGTCACAGCTTGCGGATCGCGTTCGATCGCGCTGGCGAGCTGGGCCGTATCGAGCTTGAGCGTGCCGTCCCGGTTGGTGGCGATGCCGATGTCCGCCAACGTCCTGAAACTGCCGCTTGCGCTGAGCTGGGCAGAGGTGATGCTGGATAGCTGGCGCTTCATGTCGCGGACGGCGGCCACGCCGTTCAGCACCCCTGCGCTGGAGGAGTCAACGCCCGCCGCGGTCGCCGTGTTCAACGCCTTCATCAAGGTGTTATAGGCGTCGACAAATTCCTTGAGCAGGTCCGAAATGCCCGATGTCGGCTGCGACAGGGACAGCGTGACCGTGGAGGACGGCGCCGCCTTGTTGAGGTCGATGCGCAGATAGTCGATCGCCCCGTCGATGCTGTTGCTGGCATATTCATGGTCCACGCCATCCAGCGTGATCATGGCGTTTTGGGGGGCCGAATTGCTGGTGAGCGAACCGGTTTCCGTCGCCGCATCGAAGCTGAGGCCGGCGAGGACGCCGCTGCTGCCGGATGCGGGCGTCATGCTGAAATCGTTGGCTTCGCCGGTCGCGCCCTTGAACACCAGGCGCGTGCCGTCGGCGTCGGTGACAACGCGGGCGGTCACGCCGCTATCGGCGGCGTTGATCGCGGCCGCAAGACCCGCATAGCTGTTGTTGCTGGCGTCGATCGTGATCGTCTTGGGGGTGCCGTTGCCAACCGTGATGGTGATCTGTCCGGTTCCGACCTGGCTCGCGCTGGTCGCCGCCGGGTCGGCGGCCGATGACAGGACACGCGCGGTGGCCAGCTGCTTGACCGTCAACTGCGCGGGCAGGCCGCTCGGCGATCCGCCGCTCAGCAATGTCACCGACGCGATGCTGGCGTCGTTGGAACTGGCCGATCCGATATAGCTCGGTCCGGCAAGCACTTCGTTCAGAGCGTTGGCGAAGGTGTCGAGCGAGCTGATCGCAGAGGCCAGGGCCGAAATGCGCGAGCTGTTGAGGCTTTGACGGCTGGTGATGGACTGCTGCTTGGGGTCGCGCGTCGCGCTCACCAGGCTTTGGACGAGCGCTGAGGTGTCGATGCCCGACCCCGCGCCAAGCGCTCCCAAAACCGTGCTGCCTATCGAACTCATCCGCCGTCCTTTCAAGAGGGTAGAACGGCAGTAGCGGCGAGACCTTTAGGAATGATTTTCAGCGACGTGACCGACCGGTCAAGGCGCGGTGATCTGCTCGACCGCACCGCGCGATACGTGCGCTTGGGCGGAATGCGCATAAGAGGCGCGCTCGACGATCCGCCGGGCCACCGCCTTGGCGTGCTCCACGTCTTCCCGGCTGGCGGGCGGCAGCGGGACGAGCACCATTGGCCGGGGGATCATGGCCTGGATCGCACCGGCGGCATCATCGACGCCCATCAGGCCGTTGCCCAGATCGGCCAGGATTTCGGACACGCGCGCATGCACTTCGACATATTCAGCGACGCTCGCCACATCCGAATCGACGGCGACAAGGACGGCGGGATTGGCTGCGGAACGCGTATCGTCATCCGCCCGGTCGCTTGCGCGGCTGGCCGTCACGGGCTTGATCGCCTGTGTGGGCGCAGCCGACCGCACCACCGTCCGGTCGACCGGCGACAGTTCAGCCCGCGATATGAAATCGTCCATGACGCATCATCCTTACACGTCCCCAACATCCTAGGACGGACGGATGCGCAAAAACTTTAGGGCCGGATCGAAAAATTTTTAAATTTTTTGCAAATGTTTGAAAGATATATGATTTTTAACTTAGAACAACGACATGAGACAGGGAAATGGACAGCCGAAATGGCGTCGAACGCCGTTGACGGCCGCGACGGGATAGCTGTCTACTTCGTTGTCGCCTTATCCGGATGCCGCGCTAAATCTTGCGGCCGTCAGCATCGAAGCGCAGATCTTCGGGAATCGTGATGAAGGGCCTGTCCATTTCGCTGGCCATCCGGTTTTCGACACGGAACACGAAGGCCAGCACCGTCGCCACAGCCATATAGAGACCTTCGTTGACGATCTGGCCGGCGCGGCTGGTGAAGTAAATGGCGCGGGCGAGTTCAGGATATTGCAGCACCGGCACGCCGCTGGCGTCGCCAAGTTCGCGGATGGCCCCGGCGATGGCATCGTTGCCGCGTGCGACGACGACAGGCGCTGCATCGACGCCAGGCTTGTAGCGCAGCGCGACCGCGAAATGGGTGGGGTTGGTCAGGATGACGCTGGCGTCCTGCACCGCCTTGCGCGTCGATCCGCTCAGCACCTCGAACTGGCGACGGCGGATATGGCCTTTGAGCTCAGGCGAACCTTCGCTTTCCTTATGTTCGTCCTTCACTTCCTGCTTGGTCATGCCAAGGCGTTTGGCGCGCTGCATGATCTGCGCGGGTACGTCGATGCCAGCAATCAGGAACAGGCCGCCCGCCATGACCAGGCAGGTGAAGATGAAGATGTTGCCAACGTCGGCGATGGCGGCGGTTACGCCTGCCTTCCCCAGCCCGCTGATCTCCGCCAGCCGGTCCCAGATGATCCAAACGCCGATGCTGCCCAGCAGCAGCACCTTTGCGATGGACTTCACCAGCTCGATCAGGCCCTGCATGCCGAAAATGCGCTTGAGGCCCGCGGCCGGGTTAAGCTTTTCGGGCTTGGGCGTGAACGCGCCGGGACGAAAGCCGAGCGATCCCAGCAGCGCGGGCGCGGCGACCGCGGCAAGGAAGGTCGCCAACATGACGCCCGCAACCGGCAGCAATATGCCCGTCAGCAATTCCACGCCCCGCCGGGCCGGCGAGAAATCGACGATATCTTCCCGCTTGAAGCGCAATCCTTCCACCAACATGGCGGACAGCGCGTCGATCAGCGCCGGGCCGATTACGGCCATGCAGCCGATCCCGGCCATCACCACCAGCGCGGTGCCGAGTTCGCGCGACTGGAGGATATCGCCCTTCTTGGCGGCATCCTGCAATTTCTTGGCTGTCGGCTTTTCGGTCTTTTCGCCGCCTTCGCTCCCGCCGGCCATGTCAGCGGCCCTCCGACAGGTCGCGCGCCTGTTCCAGGCCGGCCTTGAGCGCGGCGGTCATCCCTTCCGCCAGGATCGGCACCGAAATGGCGAGCAGGACGAGGCCGGCCATCATCGCCATCGGCATGCCGACTGCAAACAGGTTGAGCGAGGGCGCCGCGCGCGACAGCATGCCCATGACGATCTGCACCAATATCAGCGCGAAGGCGACCGGCAGCGCCACCGTCACGCCAGCGCCAAGCAGCGATCCGCCGAATTCGATCATGCGCCAGATGGTGTCGTTGGACAGCAGCGCGCCACCCGGCGGAATAGCGACATAGCTTTGCACGACGAAGCTGGCGAGCAGCAGGTGACCGTCCATGCCGAGCAACAGGAAGGTCGCGAGGATCGACAGGAACTGGCCCACCGCCTGGGTGCCCTGACCCGAAGACGGATCGACCATGGCCGCGAAGTTGAGGCCCATGGCGTTGCCGATCGTCTCCCCCGCCACGAAGGCGGCGGCGTAGCCGATCTGCACGGCAAACCCCATGGCAAGGCCGGCCAGCACTTCCCCCATCACCATCAGCACGCCCGCGAAGCTGGCGACGCCATCTTGCGGCAGCTGGATCGTGACGCTGTTGAGCGCCGCGAGGCCGAGCGCGAGGGCCAGGATCAGGCGCAACTGGAGCGGGACGGCGGGCGCGCCGAATACCGGCGCTGCGATGAAGGCCGCGCCTGGCCGGATCATGGCGATCAGCCAGACCCAGAGCTGCGTCTCCACGCCCACAAAGCCCGGCGCGATCATTGGAGGAGGTCCGGGATGCGCTCGAAGATTTCACGGGTGAAGTCGGCGATCAGCACCATCATGGAGCCGCCGAACAGCACCAGCATGCCGCCCACGACCAGCAGCTTGGGAATGAAGCTCAACGTCTGTTCATTGATCGACGTCGCGGCCTGCACCATGCCGATGACGAGGCCCGCGATCAGCGCCGGGATCAGCACGGGCGCGGCCGCAAGCGCCGTGATCCACAGCGCCTGTTGGGCCAGACCCATGAAGAAATCGGCGTTTTCCATGCGCTATCGCTCGCCGAACGGAAAAGGCACGCCCCCGCGCGTCATGTCGCGAACGACCCGGCAAGCGACCCCATGGTCAGCGCCCACCCATCGACCAGCACGAACAGCAGCAGCTTGAAGGGCATGGATATGATGGTGGGCGACAGCATCATCATGCCGAGCGCCATCAGCGTGGAAGCGACGACCAGGTCGATGATGAGGAAGGGCAGGAATATCATGAAGCCGATCTGGAACGCCGTCTTGAGTTCGCTCGTCACGAAGGCCGGCAGCAGGATCGAGAAAGGGATGTCGGCGGGCGTGCGGAACGCCGGCGCCTTGGCAAGGTTGGCGAAGAGCTTGAGGTCGCTTTCCCGCGTCTGCTTGCTCATGAAGCCGTGCAGCACCTTGCCCGACCGGCCGACCGCTTCCTCGATGCTGATCTGCCCCTTGCCATAAGGATCGAAGGCCTGCGCATTGATGGTGTCGATCGCGGGCCGCATGACGAACAGCGACAGGAACAGCGCCAACCCCACCAGCACCTGGTTGGGCGGCGTCTGCTGCAGGCCCAGCGCCTGGCGCAACAGCGAAAGGACGATGATGATGCGGGTGAAGCTGGTCATCATGAGCACGAGCGACGGCAGCACCGTCAGCAGGCTCATGAGGATCAGGATCTGAAGCGACAGGGACAGCGAGCGGCCGTCGCCCGACACCTGGCCCAGCGCGCGGGTCAGCGCGCCGCCATTGTCCACCGGCGCGGGCGCGGCAGGCAAGGCCTGGGCCAGCGCCGGATCGGCAAGACCAAGGCCGACGACGAGCAGCGCGCCGCCGATCAGCCAGATCCTAGCGCGCACGATAGGGCTCGCCTTCCGCGATCTTCTCGATCCGGTTGCGGGTGACGGCGACAAGGATCTTCCTGCCCTCGAATTCCACCACCGCAAGCTTGCCGAACGTGCCCATTGGCAGCGCTTCTAGCAGTTTGAGGGAACGGTCGCCCTGCCCCGCGCCGATCATGCCAGGCTGATATTTGCGCCACAGCCACAGCGCGCCGAACGCCATACCGCCGACCAGCGGCAGGAGGATCAGCAGTTTGACGAAATACCAGACCATGGAAGGGCCGCCCGCTTGTCGTGGTTAATGCCTGTCGATTCGCACTTTCCGCGTCCAAGGCAAGCGCAAAATCCAAAGCGCGCGATCAACCGCGCCGTTCGATCCCGGCCAGGCGGTTTTCGGTGGCGGCGATATCGACGATGCGGATGCCATAGCGGCCGTTCACCGTCACCACTTCGCCCTTGGCGATCAGCGCGCCGTTGACCATGATGTCGAGCAGGTCGTCCGCCTGCCGGTCCAGTTCCACGATGCTGCCTTCCGACAGGTCCATGACCTCCGCAAGACGCAGCGAGGTCGATCCGACCTCAACCGACATGCGGACCGGAATGTCTGCCAGCAGCTTGAACTGGCGGTTGCTGGTCATCCGGCTGACCGGATCGTCCAGCCGGTCCATCCGGGGGGCTTCGCTCATATCGCTCATTGGTCGGTTTCCTGTGCAAGCTTTTCGATCTGGAATGCGGCGCGGCCGTCCTGTTCGCCGATGCTGCCGTGCGCGACGATGCGGTTGCCCACGATGAGCGGCAGCGACCGGCCGATGGTGACGGGAATGACATCGCCGACCTTCAACTGCATGAGGTCGGAGATGGAAAGATTGGGCCGTGCCAGTACGGTGCGGGCGGGCAGGCGAATGTCGCGCATCCGGCGCGCGATCCGCGTCTGCCATACGGGATCGCGATGTTCATCGTCGGCGGGCAGGCTCGTGCCGGTCAGCGCTTCCACGGCGCGCAGGGCCGACAGCGGGAAAAGGATGTCTATCGGCCATTCCTGTTCGCGGGTGAGCGAGACCGTGAAGCGCTGCAACACCATCTGGTCGGTCGGCTGGGCGGCCGCGGCGTAGCCGATGCCGCTTTCGCGCAGGATCAGGCTGCGGTCGAGCGGCAATATGTCGGTCCAGGTATCAACCAGCCGGGCCGCGATGGAATCGGCAAGCCGGGCGATCAGGCGATCTTCGGTGGGCGTGAATTCCCCGCGCGTCGGCAAGGGGCGGTTGCCGATGCCGCCGTAGAAACAATCCACCAGCGTGGAGATCATGCCGGCATCCAGGCACAGCATCATCTGCCCCTTGAGCGGCAACATGCGGTAAAGGGAGAGGCTGCAAAAGGCCGGCACGTCCGCCGACCAGGCGCCGAATTCGATGACACGCGTATCCTGCACCGCGACATGCGGGCGGACGCCGGCGATCGGCTCGATCAGCGCGCGCATGCGCCGGCCGAGCTTTTCCGCCAGCCGGTCGAGGCCCGACAGCATGATCGGCGCCTGCGTGTCCCCCCGCCCGAAGGCGTAGGCCTGAACTTCGGTCATAATGGTCCCCTGCTCCATGGCGGAGCGGGGGACGTCCCGTTCCGTGTGGAGCGGGCCTATAAAATAACGAAAATGGTAAAAGTCCGGTTAATCCGAGCGTCGCGCCTGCGCAGTTGGCGCTTACTGGATCACGAAATTGGTGAAGTAGACATTGTCGACGCCGCCATAGCCGGTCTTCTGCTTCAGCACGTCGTTCACCACGTCGCGAATCTTCTTCTGCAGCATCTGCTTGCCCTGCGGCGTGTCGAGCACTTCCTGCGGCTGTTGCGCCAGCATCATCAGCACCTGGCTGCGGATGGGCGTTTCATGCTGCTTGACCGCGGCGATCACGCGATAGTCATAATAGGTCGACACCGCGACGCTGATCTGGGCAAAGGCGTCCGTGTCCGACATGTTGGACGTGAAGGGCGCCTGCAGCTGGAAATAGGTCGCCTGATAGGCCGCGGGATTGGCGGGCGTGGGAAGGTCAATGCCCTTGCCCGGCGCATGACCGGCGGACACGGCATGGCTTTCGCCGCCGCCACCGCCATGGCCGCCGCTTTCGCCGGCCCAGCCGTGCGCGGTCGCGACGGCCTGCGCGTCTTCTCCTGCCAGGACCAGCACGGGCTTGTTGGGGTCCACCTTGGGGCCTTCGGCCTTGGGGCTGAAGAAGCCGGCGGCATAGAGCCCGCCAGCCGCGCCTGCGCCACCAACGACCACACCGACGACCAGCAGCAGGATCATCTTCATGCTCCCGCCTTTTTTCTTCTTGGCCTTCGGCTCGTTGCTCATGTCACCTGTCCCCTGAATTCATCGCGGCTTACGCATAGCGCGCGCGCGGTGGCTCCACGGCGTGTCCACCGCTCTGCTCATGGTTAAGAACGGCCGGATCCCCGCCGCTTTTAGCCGTTGCGCCGAAATTTTCGCGGCCTTGCCCACGCCCCTGCATGTGCGATTGCGCCGACGACTGGCCCCAGCCCTGTCCCTGCATCGTCCACGCGCCGCCCTGGGACTGCGATCCCGTCGATTGCTGACCGGAAGACTGTGCGCCGGCCCCGTCCGACCGTGACGGTTCGCTCACGATATGCGCGCGTTCCACCTTCACGTCGCTGATCCGCACCGCCGCCAGACCCGCGTCCAGCTTCAGCCGGTCGCCTTCCTGCCGCAGCATCTGTTCGGCAACGTCGCTGGCGACGGTCAGGCTGACGGCCGCGCCGTCGACACCCTGGCGGATATCGACCTGAACGGGACCGAGCTGCCCGGCGTCGATTCGAAAACGCCCCTGCGCCCCGTCCGCGGAAAAGCTGGCTATATCGCGCGCCAGGCCATCGATCCACTGCCCCGAGATGCCCATGTCAACGACCTGCGCGCCAAGGCTGGCCGAAAGATCGACCACGGCGGGCGCGGCAAAAAGCTGCGCCGTTCCTTGGGACATCACCACATGCTGAGACATCAGGGGCATGAACGGCCGGTCCGTCCCCGTCGGCGTGGCGACAGCGGGGTCGCTGCTCCGCTCCGGCAGCGCCGGGCTGCGGTCGCCTGTCCGATCATGCAGTTGGTCGCGCGCCAGTTGCAGCAGCGACAGCGCCTCGGCGATCGAGGGCCGCGACGCGGCATGTGTTGCCCGGATGTCATCCATGCCCGAAGGGACCGGACGCTCCTGTGCCGACATACGCGCATCGGCCATTGCAGGGGCGACACCAGCACCGGGCTGTGCAGACACAATGGGTGCCGAAGCCGCCTGAAACGTCTGCAGGTCGGTTTTCATGGCCTGGGTGGGAGCCGGCGGTGATGGCGCATCGGCAATCCGCCGCGACTGGGGTTCGGAGTTGCGCGGCGCCGCCGGGGTTTCGCCTGCGAGAGACCCGTTACCGACAGCTTTAACGTCGGAATCCTCCGATGGCGCGATTGCCGTGGCGGTCGGGACGACTGTCCCGGCGCCTTCGAGAGGACTCGCTGTCGACGATGCGTCGTCGCTCCGCGATAAAACCCCGCCGGATTTCGTTGGAACAGCAGGAATGCTGCCCGAACCTCGCTCCGTAGGGGCATCCTTTACGTCAACGCTTCCTGCCGAGGCGGCGGAAGGCGCAGCAGCGGCGACATTGGAAAGTGGGACGGGAAGAGGCGGAACGAGCTGGGGCGTGGCGACGTCCTTTGGCTGAGCGTCATGGACGTGCCCCAGGGGTGCGTCGTCCTGCTGACCCGTATCGCGTTCACCCACAGCCTCTTCGATCGTACCTTCATCCAGCCGGGACATCGCCAGGCCGGCGGATGCCCCGGCTTGGTGTTGCGCGGCGGCGTTGTTCGGCTTCGGCGTTGTTCCGGTAGCCGGCATTGGTTCGGACGCGGAGGGAGGCAAGCTATCGGGCAGCGCCGCATCCATGGCCACAGGTGCCGGCACAAGCGGTTCGCTCACCTCGCCCGCCGCCTGATCGGCCATGGGCGGTTGGATCTCGGCTGCTATGGCGGCTTGCGGCGCGCCATCGACCGGCGGCGCCACCTCCACCGTCACCGGCGGCACCGGCAGCGGCAGCGGCGCGCTTGATCGATCCGGGGGAAGCGCCCCGGTCAAAGGAGAAGGCGCGGGCGCGGCTTCTGCGTCCAGTTTTGCAGGCGCGGGGGCTTGCCCGGCGGCGGCCTTCAGCATGTCCGTGACGCCGTTCAGCAGGGCGGAAAAGTCGATGCCTTCGGCGGCACCGGCGATGGCGGTAGGCGCCTGGCCAACAGCGGTCGCGGGAAATAGCAGCGCCTTCAGGCTGGTCAGCATGTTCATGTCTTTATGCCCCCTCTGTCCGTTGCATGCGGCGATAGCGCGGCAGCGCGGCCAGCTTGTTTTCGCGCCATTCCTCCAGGTTCGCGCGGGCGCGGTCCTTGAGGCGCGTGGCGATTTCCTTTTCGCGGTTCGCCGCGAGCGTCAGCCCTTCCTTGGTCTCGACCTTCTTCTGCGCATCATAGAGCGCGCCGTCGAGTTGACGTCCGGCCTTCTCCAGCCGGGTCGCCAGTTCCTGCATCGCAGCGAAGGAAGCGCCGGTCGCAAGTCCCTGCGATTCGAACAACTCGTTGCGCACGCGGGCGAGCCGTTCGATATTGTGCGCGATGCCTGCCGCCTCGTCGCGCGCGCGCGCCGTTTCGGCGACGGCCATGGCATGCTGCACATGGCGGACGCGCAATACGCGCTGGCGGCGGCCTACCATCCCCTTCATGCGCCGAAGCCTGCGACGAGCGCGTCGGCGCTGGCGACAAGATCGACGCGGCTCTTCTGATCCTGCCGGATGAAGTCCAACATGTCCTGACGGCGGCGCACCGCCTCGTCGATCACGGGATCGTTGCCCGGGCGATAGGCACCCATCAGGATGAGATCGCGATTTTCCTCGTAGGCGGCCCAGAGGCGGCGATAGCCCGCCGCCGCCTGCCGATGTTCGTCATCCACCACATCGGCCATGACGCGCGACAGGGATTTGCCGATGTCGATGGCGGGAAAGATCGCCTGTTCCGAAAGATGCCGGGACAGCACGAAATGCCCGTCGACGATGGCGCGCGCTGCATCGACGATGGGGTCGTCGGTGTCGTCGCCATCGGCCAGGACGGTGTAGAGCGCGGTGATCGACCCGCCAGTGCGGGTATCCACCCCCGCCCGTTCCACCAGGCGCGGGATCAGGGCGAGTGCGGAGGGCGGATAGCCTTTCATCGCGGGCGGTTCGCCCAGGGCCAGCCCGATCTCACGCTGGGCATGGGCACAGCGGGTCAGGCTGTCGATCAGGAGCAGCACCTTCTTGCCCCGCGCGCGGAAGTATTCGGCGATGGCGGTGGCGCGGGCGGCGGCGCGCAGGCGCAGCACGGGCGGATGATCGGCGGGCACGGCGACGACGATGGACTTGTGCATCGCGCCCTTGAGCTTGGTTTCTAGGAAATCACTGACTTCGCGGCCGCGTTCGCCGATCAGTCCGGTCACGACGATATCGGCTTCGGCCCCGGCGATCATCTGGCCCATCAGCACCGATTTGCCCACGCCCGATCCAGCGATGATGGCGATGCGCTGGCCGCGCCCGGCGGTCAGCAGCGCATTGACGGCGCGAACGCCAAGATCGAAAGGTTCGGTGACCCGTCCCCGGTCCAGGACATTGCCCTTGACGCCGTTGAGCGGCCACAGCCCACCGGCGATGATCGGCCCCTTGCGGTCGAGCGGCTGGCCCATGGCGTCGATGACCCGGCCGATGAGGCCGTCGCCCACCTGCACCATATTGGCCTGGCTGTCCGGTTCGACGCGGATGCCGTTTTCCAGCGGCGCGTCGGCGTCGAGCGGCACCAGCAGCGTGCGGTCGCCGCGAAAGCCCACCACCTCGGCCCGGCAGACGGACCCGTCGCTGGCCAATACGCGCGCGCCCGAACCGATCGGACGGCGAAAGCCGCTGACTTCCAGCATCCCGGCGTCATGGCTGACCAGGCGGCCGACATGGCGCGGCGCGCGATTCTGCACCTGAAGGTGATCGAACAGGCTTTCCGCCTGCATCAGCGCCGCGCGGATCATGCCTTCCCTTCCATATCGTCGAGCAATGCCCGCAAACGGGAGAGGCGCACGTCCGGACCGTCCTCGACCCACCCATCGGCGGTTTCAAGCCGCACGCAGCCGCGCTGCATCGTCTTGTCCGCGACCAGGGGCACGCCGATCGCCTCGTCCTTCAACAGGTCTGCGTCTTCGGGATGGACGTGCAGCGCGCTGCGGTCCTGATTGCTCTCGATGAAGGCGGCGACCGTGTCGCAGCGCTGCACCAGCCGCTCCATGTCGATCTCGACCTCGCCGACAATCTGTTCGACGAGGCGCACGACCGTGGCCGACAACATGGTGGACAGCATGCCGCTCGGCGCGGGCGAAAGCATCTCCAGCGCCTCGGCCAGCCGGGCCTGCGCCTCGACATCGGCGGCATGGCCTTCGGATGTGATGCGGCACCCTTCCTCGAACCCCATGGTGAAGGCTTCCATCCGCGCTTCTTCCATCGCGTCGACGGGCTCCGCCGACATCAGTTCGCCGCGCAGCGCGGCGGTCTGCTGTCCGGCTGGCGCGGTGTACAGACTGCGGAATCCGCCCTCTACCGGCCGGAACCCGGCGACCGCGACGGGCGCTGCATCATGGGTGATCTCTGCGCCCCAGATTCGTCCTGTTGGCGCATTTTCCGTGTCTTCGGCAAAAAGCCGACTTGAAAATGCGTTAGACAAAGTCATTGCCCTTTCCGCCAAGCATGATGGTGCCGGCGTCGGCCATGCGGCGCGCGGTGGCGATGATCAGCTTTTGCGCGTCGATCACTTCGGCAAGGCGGATGGGTCCGCGTTCCTCGATCTCGTCGGCAATGGCCTGCGCGGCGCGGGCGGACATGGAACCGAATATCTTGGCCTTCAGCATGTCGTTCGCGCCCTTCAGCGCCACGACCAGCACGCTGCTGTCGATCGTGCGCATCAGCGTGCCCAGATTCTTGTCGTCCATGTCGATGAGGTTGTCGAAGACGAACATCTCCTCCTCGATGGTCTGGGCGATCATCTTGTCGCGCTTGGCGACGGCCTTCATGATCCGCTGCTCATTGTCCTTGCGGACATTGTTCATGATCGCGGCCGCTTCGACCGTGCCGCCGCGCTGCGATGCCGCGCCCTGTTTGTTGACCGGGCCGCGCAGCAGCAGGTTCTCCAGATCCTCCAGCGCCTCGTTCGACACCGGGCCGAGCGTGGCGATGCGATAGACGATCTCTTCCTGATATTCGGAAGGCAGCAGTTGCAGCACGTCGGCAGCGACCGGCGCTTCGAGATGGGCGAGCACGATCGCCATGATCTGCGGATGCTCCGCCTCGATCAGCACGGCGATTTCCTTCGCGTCCATCCACTTCAGCATTTCCAGCTGGGTGGACCGGGTCGGCGGGGTGATGCGCGCCAGGATCGTCTCCGCGCGCTCCTCGCCCAGAGCCTTGGTCATCGCGCCGCGAATATGCCGGGTCGCGCCATAGCCGATGGTGGTGCGCTTTTTCGCCTTGTTGACGAAATGGTCCAGCGCCTCGTTCACTTCCTCGGGTTCGACATCCTGCACGTCATACATGGCGTAACCGAGCTGACGCACTTCGTCGGGTTCCAGGCGGGAAAGGATTTGCGCGGCCTCGTCCTCGTCGAACAGCATCAGGAGGACCGCGGCGGCGGCGCTGCCCTTGAGCGCCTCGGGACGGCCGGGGACGATCTCAGGCATTTTCCTTTTCCTTCTTGGCTTCCTTCAGAAGGTCGCGGACGACGAGCGCCGCGCGGTCAGGATCCTGCTTCACGAAGTTGCGGATCAGGTCAGCGCGCTGGGCATAGTCATAGGTGGAGGAAATCATGTCGAGCGTGACCTTCGGCTCGCCCCCGCTCATGGTGGCGACGGCGGCCTGGCGGGACAATTCGCCTGAAATCTCGCGGCCGATGCGCTGTCCGGCTTCGGCGCTCTGTTCGCTGGCGGCGGCCTGGGCCGCGGCGCGGCGCTTGAGCAGCGGACGGCCAATACCGAAGATGACCAGCAGCGCGACCAGCAGGGCGGAAATGTTGCGGGCCAGCGGCGCGATCCAGTCCGCTTCATACCATGGGGCGGCAACCACCGCTTCCTTGACGAAGCTGCGCGACGACAGCGCGACCACGTCGCCACGCGCCTGATCGAAGCCGACAGCGCCCTTCACCAGCGCTTCCAGTGCCGCGATCTCCTGCGCCGAGCGGGGCTTGCCATCGGGGCCATTGTCCAGCGCGACCGCCACGGACAGCCGCTTGACAGTGCCGATCGCATCCTTGGTCACGGACACTTCACGGCCCAGTTCGAAGCTGCGGTTGAAGGTTTCCTCGGTCTTCATCAGCGGATTGGGCGGCGTGCCGGGCTGCCCCGCCTGCGCGCCCTGCGCCGTTTGCCCCTGCGCCACGGCTTGACCGTTCGGATTGGTCTGCGTCACGGTCGGATTGACCGGCGCCTGGTTGCTGAGAGCGCCCGGAATGCCGGAAGCCTCCCCAGCGCCCTGTCCGCGCGGATCGGACGCCCAGCTGCCGGTTTCGGCGCGCAGGCGCGCCTCATCCTGCGGATAGGTTTCGCGCGTCGCCTGGCGCTCGGCGAAATTCAGCTCAGCATGCACCTCGGTCGAAAAATTGCCCTGCCCCAGGATCGGGGTCAGCAGCGCGATCACCGACTGGCGATAGCGATCCTCCATCTTCGACTGGACGGCAAGCTGACGATCGTCGGCGGCATTGCCGTCATTGTTGCTCAGCAGGCGGCCATTCTGGTCCACCAGCGAAATGTCGTCCGGGCTCAGTTCCGGGATGGAGGAGGCGACGAGATGGACGATGGCGCTCACCTGCTGGTCGGTCAGCGTACGACCGTTGGCGAGGCGCAACATGACGGACGCGGACGGCTTCGCCCGATCCCGCAGGAAAACGCTGGGCGGTTCGACCGCGAGGTGCACCTTGGCGCTCTCCACGCTGTCGATCGCCTCGATCGTGCGGGCGAGGTCCATTTCCCGGGCGGAGCGCAGCTTTTCGCCCTCCACCGCCCGGCTCGCGCCCATGGGCAGGCTGTCGATCATGCTGTTGCCGTCGGGCGCACTCTTGGGCAGGCCCTGGGCGGCGAGCATCATCTTCGCCTTGAAATAATCGCCCTCGCCAACGGTCATCGCGCCGCTATTGTCGAAGTCATATTTGATGCCGTTCTGGTCCAGCACCTGCGCCACCGCCGACTTGTCGGCATCGGGCAGGCCGCGGAACAGGTCGCGCTGCGGCGGTTCGCGCAGCGCCAGCCAGGCCGCGCCGGCGACCGCGACCGTGCCGAGCAGGCCGATCAGCGGCAGGCTCTTGGCAACCGCAGGCTGTTTGATGAAGCCTGTGAAGCGCGCCTTGATGGCGTCCATGCCCTTGGGTCCGCTTCCGAAGGATGCGGCCGGGGCGGCGGGCAGAGCGGGCGCAGCGGCGCCGACCGAGGTGGAGAGTGCGTTCTCGCTCATCGTTTATACCGGCATGCTCATGATGTCCTTGTAAGCGGACAGGAGTTTGTTGCGGACCTGAAGGGTCGCTTCGAAGCTGACCGACGCCTGCTGCTTGGCCAGCATCACGGCGGCAATGTCCGTGGTTTCGCCCCGTTCGAACGCGGCGGCGGCTTCGCCGGCCTGGTTCTGGAGGCCATTGACTTGCTGCAGTGCGTTGCTGAGCGCTTCGGTGAAGGCACCGGGCTTGGCGTCCTGCGCGCCGCCAATCGGAGCGTTGCCGCCGACAGCGCCGGCCGAGGACACGTCGCGAAGCGCGGCGTTTTTCTGCAGGATAGCGTTGCGGATCGCCATCACGCTGTCAGTGGGTGACATGCCGTTGATCGCCATGGTTCAGCGCTCCTTCAAGCCGCGGCCAACTCGCGCATCTCGGCGAGCCGGTAGCGCAGCGTGCGTTCGGAAATGCCCAGCTTGCGGGCGGCGGCGGCACGGTGACCGTCCGTTTCGCGCAGGGCGGTGCGGATCGCCTCCAGCTTGGAATGGCGGGCGACGTCGCGCAGCCGGATGGGCTCGGCGGGCGCCAGGGAGGCGGGAGCAAAGATCGGTTGCGCGATCACGGGCGCGATTTGCGGAGCCGATCCCATGTGCAGGTCGCCTGCCTCGATCCGGTCGCCGTCGCGCAGCACCAACGCGCGCTGGAGGATATTGCCAAGCTCGCGGGCGTTGCCGGGCCAGCCATGGGCGGCCAGCTTGTCGATCGCGTCGGCGGTCGGCCAGACGAGGCCGGCCTTGCCCATGTCGGACAGGCGCAAGAGCATGGCGGCGGTGATGGCGCTCACGTCGCCGCGCCGCTGGTTGAGCGGACGCAGTTCCAGCGGCATGACGTTGAGGCGCCAGTAAAGGTCTTCACGGAAGCGGCCTGCGGCGACTTCCTCGGCAAGATTGCGGTTGCAGGCGGCAACGACACGGACATTGACCGGCACCGGATGGGTCGCGCCGACCGGCAGCACTTCGCCTTCCTGCAACGCGCGCAGCAGCTTGGCCTGGAGAGCGATCGGCAGTTCAGCGATTTCGTCGAGAAACAGCGTGCCGCCATCGGCCGCCAGGAAAAGGCCGTCCGACGCGTTGGCCGCGCCGGTGAAGCTGCCCTTCTTGTGGCCGAAGAGCATGGCTTCCATCATGGTTTCGGGAAGCGCGGCGCAATTGACGGCGATGAAGTCGTGGTCGGCGCGACCGGACTGGGCGTGAAGGAATCGGGCCATCCCTTCCTTGCCCGTGCCGGTGTCGCCCTGGATCAGGACGGTGGCGTCGCTGCGCGCGACCCGGCCGGCCAGCGTCATGAGACGCGCGCTGCCCGCGTCGCCGACGGCGGGGACGAAGGCGGGGCGCGCCAGTTCGGCGATCAGGGCGAAGGCGAAGCCCATGTCCGCGATGCCGAAGGCGACCCGCGCAGGCAGGCCGTTCGCCGCGGCGACGAGCGACGGGGCGCCGTCGACAAGCGTGATCAGGATGTCGCGATGGGTGGCATGACCGATTTCGGTCGCCAGCAGCACGCGGCGGCTCTCTTTGTCGCGCGGGCTGGCGGCATCCACGATCCGCACGGCGTAGAGCGCATTTTCGAGCCAGTGCTGCAGCCCGGGAACGAGCGCGCAGACGCCACGGCTCACGTCAAGCGATGACATGAACAGAAACCCCAAATTCCACTGGCTTGTACCCCCGTACGCCCCAGGCACCTTCGATGGTTAATGTTTACCCCGTGCGTGGTTATCAGATGGTTAATGCCGTCCGGCAGCTTGCCGCAGGGCGGCAATTTTTTTCCGGTAGAAACGGCAATATCCTCGGCTTTGATATGACCCGCGCGCGTGACGCGCACGTAAGGGGCGGGAAACAGCCGCCGATTCGCCCGGCCGATCAAAAAAATCGCGGTGCGCGTTAAAGGCTCCCGACCCCTTGCCGTTATCCCCTTTCGAGGCCGCAAGCGCCCTGATGGCAGCGACCTGATAGACACGGAAAGGGAACATCATGACTGTTATCGGAACCAACTCTCCGGCCCTGCGCGCCGCCAACTCTTCGAACAGCGCCAACAAGGCTCTGCAGACCGCGATGGAACGCCTGTCGACCGGCAAGCGCATCAACAGCGCGAAGGACGATGCCGCCGGCCTCGCCATTGCCTCCAGCATGACCGCCTCGATCCGCGGCATGACCCAGGGCATCCGCAACGCCAACGACGGCATTTCGATGGCGCAGACGGCGGAAGGCGCGCTCGGCGAAGTCAGCAACATGCTGCAGCGTATGCGTGAACTGCAGGTCCAGGCGCTGAACGGCACCTATTCGACCACCGATACGGCGAACCTCCGTTCGGAGCAGCTGGAACTCAAGAACCAGATCAACGACATCGTCACGAAGACCTCGTTCAACGGCAAGCTGCTGTTCGACGCCACCGCCGCCACCGGCTTCTCGATCCAGACCGGCGCCAGCGCCACCGACACCGTCACGCTGAAGTCGGTCGATCTGACCGCAGCCGCCGGCGGCGTGGGCGTCATCAACGCCGAAACCTTCGCCGACGCGGCGAACGTCGCGACACTGGCGGAATATGACACCGCTCTGTCGCAGATCTCGAACGCCCGCGCCGCTCTCGGTGCGACGCAGAACCGCCTGGAATCGGCTGTCAACAACATGACCGCGAACGTCACCAACCTGACCGACGCCCGCAGCCGCATCGAAGACGCCGACTTCTCGGCCGAAACGACCATGCTCGCCAAGCAGCAGATCCTGAGCCAGGCTTCGACCGCGATGCTGGCGCAGGCCAACCAGAGCCAGCAGGGCGTGCTGAAGCTGATCGGCTAAGCCCCGCCTAAAGATTGGTCGGCTGGGGTCATGGTCACCTGACAGCCGCCCAAGTGGCCTCCGGCGCATCAACAGTCCCCACCGCGCCGGGGGCGACACCTTCGATCGAACGACCAGAAATCCCGAAGCCTCCGTCCCCCCGGGCGGAGGCTTCATCGCGTCGGCCGGGCATCGGGGCGGACCGTGGATACAAGACTTGGCTTGGTCGTTCTGGCGTTCCATGATCGATCCCATGACAAAGCTAGACCGGCGCGCGATGATCGCCGCCACCGGTGCCGCCATGTTCCTCCCCTTTCCCGCCGCCGCGCAGGACGGATCGCGTCCATTTTCGTGGGAGGCGGCGGTGGCGCAGGCACGGGCACTGTCCCGCGCGCCCTATCGGCAAACCCCGCTCTATCCCGGCGCGGCGAAGGTCAATTATGATGCATTGCATGCCGCTCGCTTCCGCGACGACCGCACGCTCTGGGGCGATCTTCCCGGTGACACGGGCATCCGCTTCTTTCCGCTGTCGGCCAACGCGGCCCAGCCGGTGCAGATCGCAATTGTGGCGAAGGGACGCGCGACGCCGTTGCGCTACGATCCCGGCATGTTCGACGCACCCGCCGGCAATGCCGTCGCCGCCCTTGGGCCAGATGCCGGCTTTGCCGGGTTCCGCATCATGAACGCCGCGCGCGATGGCGACTGGCTCTCCTTCCTGGGCGCGAGCTATTTCCGCGCGCCCGGCCCCACCAAGCAATTCGGCCTGTCGGCCCGTGCCATCGCGGTGAACACCAGCATGCCGGGCCGGGAGGAGTTTCCACGCTTTACCCATTTTTGGCTCGAACGGACCGGGGCAAGCAGCGTCACGGTTTACGCCCTGCTCGATGGCGCATCCATCACTGGCGCCTATCGATTCGTCAACAGCCTGGGCCGGGAAGGCGTGAAGCAGGAGGTGACCGCCGCCCTCTTCCCCCGCCGTGCGATCGAGGAACTCGGCCTGATGCCGATGACCAGCATGTTCTGGTACGACCAGTCGAGCCGGGCCAAGGGAACCGACTGGCGGCCGGAAATCCACGATTCCGACCTCCTCTCCATCGCCAGTGCGGACGGCACGGCCCAGGCGCGGCCGATCGTCAACCCGTCCACCCCGCATTTCAGCGCCTTTCGCGAAACCAGTCCCAGGGGGTTCGGCCTCCTGCAGCGGGACCGGGATTTCGATCATTATCAGGATGACGGCGTTTTCTACGACCGGCGGCCATCATTATGGGCGACCCCGACCCGCCCGCTCGGCGCGGGCCAGGTCCGCCTGTACGCCTTCCCGACCGACAGCGAATATACGGACAATGTCGCTGCATTCTGGACCCCCGATGCCCCTGCCAGAGCGGGTTCGCGGATCGACCTGGCCTATCGGCTCGATTGGACGGCCGACCCTGCGCCTGCGGGCGGCGGCATGGCGATATTGCAGGATGTCTGGCGCGGGCGCGGCGACGGTGCCGGGTCCGACAGGCTGATACTGGACTTTTCAGGGTTGCCCGCAGGGACAAAGCCCGACATCTGGACCGATGTCGCGCGTGGCACATTGCTGAAAAGCGCCGGCTATCCGCTGGTGAACAAGCCCGGCATCTATCGCGTGATCCTCGACTTGAGGCGCGAGGGCACCGCCCCGGCCGATATTCGCGTGCAATTGCGGTCCGGCAATCGCGCATTCAGCGAATATGTGCATTATCCCTTGGGTGCGTAACGGAACCGACTGGCTTAACATAGGTTCCCATGCCTGGGTTAATAGCGGACGAATGGATCATGGCAAATCGAGGCACGCCGACGGCAGGCGCCCCGGCAGAGGACCGGCCGTTGGCGCACGCGTTTGAAAGCGTGCCGGCCGAAAGCCCGTTGGCCATGCCGGAACAGGATTTCGCGTCCCGGCCCCTCTCGACCGACCGCCGCCCCCTCAACATAGATATCTGGGCGCGCCGCCTGTTGGTCGTGGCTCTCGCCCTGCTGCCGGCGGCGGTCGCCGCGCACGAAATGCGCCGGTCCATCGGCCTGGACGGGATCAGCCCGATGGAGGGCATCTATCTGGCCCTGTTCATTTCTCTGTTCGCCTGGATCGCGTTTGGCTTTTCCACCGCGACCATCGGCTTTCTGCTGCTGACAGTCGGCAAGGGCCGGGGCGTCACCCCCCGCCCGTTGCACGCATCGGAACGGCTGCAGGGCAGGACGGCGATCCTGCTGCCGGTATGCAACGAGGATTTCCTGGGCGTGCTCGGCCGGCTGTCGATCATGGAGCGGTCACTGGCTCAGGTTCTGGGCGGCGAACGGTTCGAATTCTTCATCCTGTCGGATTCGAACGCAGACAATGGCGAGGCGGAACGGCGCGCCTATCTGGAAATGCGCGACTCCTTCTCCCGCCCCGTTCATTATCGTCGCCGTGCGATCAACATCGGCCGCAAGCCGGGCAATATCGCCGAGTGGGTCCAGCGGTTCGGCGGCGCTTACGACCATATGGTCGTGCTGGACGCCGACAGCGTGATGAGCGGCCAGACCATGGCACGCCTTGCCGCCGATATGGAACGCCACCCGCATGTGGGCCTCATTCAGACAGTGCCGACCGTAATGGGCGCGGCGACGCTGTTCGCCCGCTGGCAGCAATTCGCCAGCCGGCTGTTCGGGCCGATCTCGGCTGCCGGCATGATCTGGTGGGCGGGATCCGAAGGCATGTTCTGGGGGCATAACGCCATCGTGCGGGTCCGTGCCTTCGCGGAAAGCTGTGGGCTGCCCGAACTGCCCGGCCGCGCGCCCTTCGGCGGCCATATCATGAGCCACGACATGCTGGAGGCGGCACTGCTCCGCCGGCGCGGCTGGGACGTGCATATGGTGACGGCGGACGACAGTTTCGAGGAATTCCCGCCTTCCATGCCCGATGTCTTCACGCGGGACCGGCGCTGGTGCCAGGGCAATATCCAGCATGTGCCGCTGCTCTTTCGCATTGCCGGCCTGCATCCGGTCAGCCGGTTCCAGCTGTTCGTGGGAGCAAGCGCCTATTGCACATCGCCCATGTGGCTGGCGCTCATCCTGGTGGTGCTGGGAGGTGCGGCCAGCGGCCTGTGGCCCCCTGCCGCGGTGCTGCCGTCTGGTGGCTTATTGGCGGTGACGGCGGTGCTGCTGTTCGGCCCCAAGATCCTGGCGATCCTGTGGGCGATGGCGGACCCGGCGCGGCGCATCGGCTTTGGCGGCGCGGCGACCATGATCCGCGGGGTCATTGCGGACATCATCCTCTCCATCCTCATGGCGCCGGTCGCGATGCTGACGCAGACGATCAACCTGTTCGGCATCCTGATGGGTCGGAAGAGCAGCTGGAACGGTCAGACGCGCGATCGGGACGGAATGGCGATCTTCAGCGCTGTCTGGCTGTTCAAATGGCATCTGTTGCTGGGCGTCGGGCTTACCGCCCTCGCGATCCGCGCTGGCGCGCTTGGCTGGACGCTTCCCGTTGTCGCCGGGCTGTTCGCCGCGCCGCTGCTGGCGGCGATCACCGCGCGCAAGGATCTGGGACGCAAGGCGGAAGAAGGCGGCCTGTTCAGGGTGGCCGATCCCTGGTGGCGCACGCAAAGCTATCGCCCCCTGCGCTTCCGCTGGCCCACGCGTGCCAAGCGGCCGGTCATCGTCGCGAACGACGAATGAAATGGCCGCGCCTCGACTGCCTTAATCGCTCCAGTCGCGCAGCTTCTCGCGCAGCTTGTCGAGCGCGGACTTCTTGATCTGGCACACGCGCGCCGCGCCGATGTCCAGCGTCCGCCCTATTTCTTCCAGGTTGAGTTCCTCGACGAAATAAAGCTGGAGCACGATCGCTTCACGCTGCGGCAATTCACCGATGCAGGCGGCCAGCGCCTTCTTGAGCGATTCGCGCTCCATCACTTCGTCTGCGCGGTCCTCGACGTCGGCGAACCACATGGACTGGTCCGAATAGACCTCGTCCATGCTGCTGTGCTGAACCATCTCGACGCTGTCGGCGACTTCGCGATAGGCGGCGGGTTCCAGCCCCATGTCGGCGGACATTTCCGCTTCGGTCGGCAAGCGGCCGAGCTTCTGCTCCAGCCGGTTGCGCACGCCCGCCAGTTCCTTGCGTTTGGCCATGGCGGAGCGGCAGAGCGTTGCCTGCCGCCGCAGATGGTCGATCATCGCGCCACGCACGCGCAACTGCGCGTAAGCCGCAAAGCCCAGCCCCCGGTCCTCGAAGCTGTTCGCCGCCTCGACAAGCGCGACCATGCCGATCTGCAGCAAATCCTCCACTTCGATGGCGGTCGAAACCCGGCCATGGACGTGCCAGGCGATCTTGCGCACCAGCGGCATATACTGGCGGGCGAGCCGTTCGGGGCTGTTTTCCCCAGGCTTGCCGTAGGTGTGGGCGCCGGCCGCGATCTTGTTCATGTACATGGCTCAGTCTTCCCTCAGGCCACCCGTTCCCGTTGCGGCAGCGGATCGTGCCGCGGCGTGGGCCGTGATTCGTTTCCTACGACCGCAACCACTTCCACTCCCTTACCGTCCGGGATTTCCAGGAAGGACAGGACGGGGGTTTCGGGCAGGTGCGGCTTGAACAGGCGGGCGAGCGCGCGACGCGCCACCGGCGAGGTCACAATGGCGAAGTTACGGGCCTGCCCCATGATGGGACGGGCGGCCTGAATGACCTGTTCGACGATACGGTTGGCAAGGCTGGGTTCGATCGGATGCTTGGCGTCGCCCGCCACGCGCATCGCCTGCGCCAGCATGGCCTCCAGTTCGCCATCGAGCGTGATGACGGGCAGCGGCATCTTCACAGGCACCAGACCCTGGATGATGAGCGCACCGATGCGCTGGCGCACCGCCTCGACCAGTTGTTCATGGCTCATGTCTGGCCGCGCCGCGTCGACCATCGCCTCGCAGATGCGGCGGAAGTCCTTGAGCGCGATCCCTTCGGACAAGAGCGCGCGGCACAGCGCACTGATCTGCGTCAGGCTGAGCAGCCCCGGCGTCAGCCCGTCGACCAGTTGCGGGGCGGCGTCCTTCAAATTGTCGAGCAGCTTGCGCGCTTCGTCCAGGCCGAACATTTCCGAAGCGTTCATGGCGATAAGCTGGTTGAGGTGCGTCGCGACGACCGTCGGCGGATCGACCACGGTATAGCCGGCGATCACCGCCTCGCTGCGCTTCGCCTGCGAAATCCAGACCGCGTCGAGGCCAAAGGTCGGATCCTTGGCCACGCGGCCCTGCACCGTGCCTTCCAGCGCGCCGCTGTCCAGCGCCAGCAGGTCGTCGGGCCAAATCTCGTCCTCGCCCACGACCACGCCGGCGATGGTGATCCGATATTGATGCGGCTCCAGCGCCAGATTGTCCTTCACGCGCACCATCGGCACAACGAAGCCCAGTTCCTTCGACAGCTGGCGACGGATGCCTGTGATGCGCGCCATCAGGGGCGCGCCCTTGCGCTCGTCGACCAGGGAGATGAGCCCATAGCCGATCTCCAGCCCCAGGATCGCACCGTCCGACACATCGTCCCATTCGATCAGCGCCGGGTTGGGCGCAGGCGGCGGCGGGGCCGGCTCTGCGGCCTTCTTCTGGCTCGCCTTGCGCAATTGCCAGGCGATGCCGCCGGCGACCGCCGCAGCGGGCAGGATGATCATGTGCGGCATGCCGGGCAGGATGCCCAGGAAGCCGAGGATGGCGGCGACGGGGACCCACGCCTTGCCGGTGCCGAACTGGCCCGCGACCTGCGCCGACAGATCCTGCTCGCTCTTGACCCGGGTGACGATGGAAGCCGCGGCGATCGAGAGCAGCAGCGCGGGGATCTGCGCGACCAGCGCGTCGCCGATCGCAAGGATGATATAGGTCTGCGCGGCTTCGCCGATCGGCAGCTTGTGGCTGACGACGCCCAGGATGATGCCGCCCACGATGTTGATGGCCAGGATCAGGATGCCCGCGACCGCATCGCCCTTCACGAACTTGCTCGCGCCGTCCATGGAACCGTAGAAGTCGGCTTCGGTCGCGACTTCCTGCCGGCGGACCTTGGCCTCTTCGGGCGTGAGCAGGCCTGCATTCAGGTCGGCGTCAATCGCCATCTGTTTGCCCGGCAGCGCATCCAGGGTGAAGCGCGCCGACACTTCCGACACGCGGCCCGCGCCTTTGGTAATGACGACCAGGTTGATGATCATCAGGATCGCGAAGACAAAGATGCCCACGACATAGTCGCCGCCGATCAGGAAGTGGCCGAAGGCTTCGATCACCTGACCCGCAGCGTCCGATCCTTCATGCCCCTGTACCAGCACGACGCGCGTCGAAGCGACGTTGAGCGCCAGGCGCAGCAGCGTCGCGAACAGCAGGACCGTCGGAAAACTGGAAAAATCGAGCGGCTTGGCCGCGTTCAGCGCCACCATCAGCACGGCAAGGCTGATCATGATGTTGGTGATGAAACCGATGTCCAGCATGATCGCGGGGACCGGCACCATCATGAACAGCACGACCATCAGCGTGGCGATGGGCAGCACCGCCCCCTTGGCGGCGCTCATCCAGATCTTCGCTTTGACTTGGGCGGGAGTCATATCGGGCCGTTACCTTCCGAGGGTGGCGAGCATGAGATAGGCGAGACGCGCGGTCTGCGGCTGCGGCGCGACGGTCACGTCGGGCCGTTCGGAGAGGCGCTGGGTTTCGATCCGCACATAGTCGGCGGGTTGCACGGTCTTCGCGCCCGAAGGCAGCGAAGCGTCGGCATATTGGACAGGACCGCCGAGCGCGTCGGAACCCTTCTGCAGCTTGGCGGCAAAGCGATCGCGGATTTCGGTGAAGCTGCGCGGCGTGCCTTGCCGGTCGTAGAAGATGGAGCGGTTGGCGCGCGCCGCCGCCGGAAACAGCGATGCGGCCGTGGCGTCGGGCGCGCGGTCATGCGCGGACAGGAATTTGGCCGCGCCGCCCACGCCCAGGAAATGGGCAAGATAGAGGTCCACCGGCTGCGTTTCGCGGCCGAGGCGACTTTCCAGATAGGCCTTGTTGTCGGCGGCATGTTCGGCCGCCATGACCGACGCCGTTTCAGGATGCTTGCGCAGGTCGAGTATCTGCTGCCGCAATTCGGGGTCGGCGACATAATAGCGGCCGCCGCTCTGCTGGATGGCATCGGCCGCCCAGCCCAGACCATATTGCGCGCCGTGCTTGTCAACGATGGCGAGCCAGCTCTGGTCGATGAATTGGTAAAGGCCGGTCGCGGAGGATGTCGTTGCGCGAGCGGCGGGATTAAGGCTCGACTCGATCTTCGCCTGCCCCAGCAGATAGCTGAAGTCGACGCCGGTGCGCCGGCTCGCCATGGCAATCGCGTTGGTAACGCGATTGCCCGCCGATGCTGCGGTTGCCGAAATGTCAGCGAAAAGCGACACGAACGCGAATATCCTCACTTGCTAGCGAGGACATTAGAGCAAGGCTTGTGCCAAGATTTGGTTAACGCGCCTTCATGAAAAAGACCCGCATAACGAAAAACGGCGCCAATCGGCGCCGCTTTAGGGACAGGTGAAATTTTTTTCGTTCAGCGGCCGTAGGTCAACGGCGCGGTGCTGGACCCGTGCGAGGCGAGCAGGGCAAGACGCTGATTCGCATGATCGGCGAGCAGGCTGGTGCGGATGCGCGCGCTTTCCAGTAACGGCAGCATCGCCTTCAGCCGTTCGGTCACGGCGGCATCGGATCGCCACGCGCCGATGGCGCGAACGGCAGCCGTCGCGCGGCTCACCCGCCCGCTGGCTGCTTCGATCATGGCCGGGTCATTCCCGTCCAGCGTAGCGCGAAGCTCCTCGAACGCATCGAAGAGGTCATCCAGCGCGGCCAGACCAAGGGGCATGGGACGCAGCTCAGGCCGGCAGGTCGAGCGCGATCATGCGCTCGGCAATGGCGTCGGGATCGACCGGATAGTTGCCCGAAGCGATCGCGGCCTTGATCTGCGCGATTCGGTCCAGGTCGACAGGCGCGCCTTCTGCGGCCATGCGGGCGGCTGGGCTGGCCGAAGCCGATGCGGACGCGGACAGGCTGGATCCACCCACGGCGGATGCACGGGTCTTGCCGCTTTCACGCAGGCTGTTCGCGCCGATCGCGCTGCTGATGCCTTGGCCAACGGAGTTGATCATTGGGTTCAATCCTTCACTCGTCCCTGTCGACTATAACGGACAAGTTCAAAAATCATTAAATCCCGGAATGCGCACAACCCCCATTTCCACGACCTGCGCGAAAATCGGCGCACTTTTCTTGTCTTCGCGCACGCGAATGGTCTCGCCGGCGGCACCATCCTCGTCCGCGACCATCATGCGCGACACGCTGAAGGCGGCGTTGCCGGCCATCAATTGCACCGGATCGCCCCGGCGCACCACCGCTTCGCGCGATGGCGCGGCGGCCGGGCGTGCGAACCGGGATTGAGGCGCCGCGGCTGTGCGCGGCAATGGACCGGAAGCGCCCGCAGCCGCGCCTGCCGCCAGCGGCACGCGGATGCGCCAGCCCAGCGCGTCGCACTTGACCATCGCAGCACCGAAGACCGGCCCTTCTACGGTTGGGGTTGCAGGGCAGGCCGCCAGCCGCAGGCGGCGGTCGACCGGCGCGGCGGGGCCGCCCGGCTCGCCCAGATTGGCGCCCACCGTCATCGCGACCAGACTGTCGATGCGATCGAGATTTTCGAATTTCTGCTGCGCCAGTGCGGGCTGCACGCCCACCAGCATGGCCACGGCGGCAAGAAGGAACGAAACGCGGAACACGGCCTGTCTCCTGATAAGGCGGACAATCTATACCGCGTTATCAGCAAAATCCGTGCCATCCGGTATCAGCGCGGGCCGGAGGGCCTTGTCGCGATGCGGATCGTCTGCCCCTTGCCCGCTTGGTCCTGCGCCTGATCCAGCCCGCGTATGACCAGGCGATCCTGCGCCACGCCGTTCGCGCGCAAGGCTCGCGCGACAGCCCCAAGACGAGCCGCCGCCAGATCCCATCCATCGAAGCGACGGGCGGACGGATCGATCCCGTCGCTGCGCAACTCGATCCTGTCCTGCCGCCCGATATCATGTGCGATGCGCGTGAGACGCGCCTGCCCGCTCGCGCTCAGCAACGCCTCATCCGGCAGGAAAAGGTCCGCCGCGTGCAGCTCGATGCCGCGTGGCGCGGTCTTTCCGCCAAATCGTGCGCTCACCTGCGCCAGCATGGCGTCCCGCTTGCTGCCGCTCGCCTGCAGCAGGACGAAAAAGCCGAGCAGCAGCAGCAACAGGTCGGCAAAGCTTATTGCCCAGCGATTGCGCCGGGCAGCAGTAGTTGAGGCGGGGCCGGTCATGCGACCTCGCGGATCGTCGCACGGCGCAGCGGCGCATTTTCCCGCCGCGCGATCAGCAGCATCCGGTCGGCGACCTCGCGCTGCCACGCCAGTTCCCGTTCCGACAGGTCGGCAAGCCTGGCCGCGATGGGCGCGGCGATCATGTTGGCGATGATGACGCCATAGAGGGTGGTGAGCAGCGCCAGCGCCATTGAAGGCCCCAGCCTGGCGGGGTCGTCCATTGCCGCGAACATGCCGACAAGGCCGATGATGGTTCCCGCCATGCCCAGCGCGGGCGCGGCGTCGGCGATCGACAGCCATAATTTGTGCGCGGCGCCGTGCCGTTGGGCCCGATCGGACAGCGTCTGTGCCGCCCACTGCTCGAACTGCTCGGCGCGCTCGCAATTGGCCAGCTTGCGCGCGGCCTCGGTCAGGAATGCGTTGGCGGTTTTCACGCGATCCGTGCAGGCAAGGCCGCGTAGCTGCGCCACCTGGTCGATCTTCAGCATGGCGGCGCGCGCGCCATCCCTGGCGCGATCGGGATCGGCGATGAGCAGGGGCCTCAACGCCGCGAAGCCGCGCCCCATCGATGCCCAGCCATTCTGGAACAACGCCACAAGGGCGATCCCGACCAGCATCGCTCCAAGGGTAACGGGATCGAACAAATGGCCGATAATCGCGATCATAATGTCCCTCCCTCGTCAGCCGCACCTGTGGCGGCAACAGCCTGCCGCTGGCCGGCAAATAATTGCCGCCCTTGCCGCCCGCCCACGCGGAAGCCCGGTTTTCCGCCGATTTCCGCGCCAACCATGCGTCACCCACGCAAATTGGCACGGCTCTTGCTGATTACAGGCTGGATCACCCGCAGGAGACGCCATCAGGCTTCAGAACGGCGGGTGAAGGCGAAACTTTAGAGCGAATATGAACATGTCGGTTGAAGACAATCTGTTCGGGATACATGGGAAGGCGCTGGCCCTGCGGTCGCAGCGCCTGTCCCTGCTCGCGTCCAACATCGCCAATGCCTCCACGCCCGGCTACAAGGCGCGGGACATCGATTTCGAGGCGGCGCTGAAGGAAGCCACCGCCCGGGGCGGCGGCTCCGCGACCGACGTGTCGAAGGCCGTCGACGATTCGATGGGCTATCGCGTCCCGCTCCAGCCCAGCCTTGACGGTAACACGGTCGAGCTCAGCACCGAACAGACGCTCTTTGCGGAGAATGCGGTCAAATATCGCACGACCCTCTCCTTCCTGGAGGGCCGCATCAACACCATCAACCGCGCGCTGAAGGGAGAATGAGCATGAGCAATCCGCCCATGAACGTCTTCGACATCGCCGGCCGCGCGATGAGCGCGCAGCTGGTCCGGCTCAACGCCACCGCATCGAACATGGCGAACGCCGGCAATGTCACCGGAAGCGCGGGCGAAGCCTATCGCGCGATCAAGCCGGTGTTCGAATCCGTCACCGACACGCCCGGCGTATCGACCGTGAAGGTCAAGAACGTCGTCACCACCAACGCGCAGCCGACGAAGCGCCACGACCCCAACCATCCGCTCGCCGACGCGAACGGGGATGTGTGGGAAGCGGCGGTGGACGAGAATGCCGAGCTGGTCGACATGATCGAGACCGCCCGCATGTACCAGAACAACGTCCAGGTGCTGAATACCGCCAAGTCGCTGATGATGGAAACCATAAGGATCGGCAAATGACGACGACCACCGCAACCGACAGCGCGGGCCTTTCGGTTTACAAACCCACGGCGAATGTCGGCACCGGCAGCGCGACGATGGACCAGTCCAGCTTCCTGACGCTGCTGACCGCGCAGATGCAGTTCCAGGACCCGTTCGAACCGGTGAAGAACAGCGACATGGTGGCCCAGATGGCGACCATCACCAATTCGTCCGGCATCGCGGAAATGAACGCATCCATAAAGACGCTTACCAAGGAAATGACCGGCACCCGGCTGGGCGACGCCGCCAGCTGGATCGGCAAGTCGATGCTGGTGAACAGCAACATCGCCGCACCCGACGTCGCCGGCACCTATGCGGGTCAGGTCACCCTGCCCGCCGCGACGGATGGCGCGTCGATCGATCTGGTCGATGCCGCAGGCAACACCGTCAAGACCATCGACATGGGTCCGCAACAGGCCGGTGACGTCACCTTCTACTGGGACGGCAAGAACGACGCCGGCCAGACGGTCTCCACCTCCGCCCTTCAGGTCAAGGTGAATGGCGCGACGCCCACCAGGGTCGCGACCTGGGCAACCATCGCCGCCGTGCAGTCTCCTGCCGACGGCTCGTCCTCAAAACTCATCACCGCGCTCGGCAGCTACAGCCCGTCCGACGCGATCAGCCTCATGTAATTTTTCCGAACCCTTCCTTTTCACCCAAGGAGCAACGCCATGTCCTTCTACATCTCTCTCTCGGGCCTCAAGGCTTCGCAGGTCGATCTTTCGACGATCTCGAACAACGTCGCCAATGTGAACAGCACCGCGTTCAAAAAGAGCAAGACGATCTTCGGCGACATCTTCGCCGCCGCGCCGATGCAGACCACCAACCAGGTCTCGGGGCAAGGCGTCCGGGTCCAGGGCGTGACCCAGCAGTTCACGCAGGGCACGCTGGAAACCACCGACAAGACGCTGGATATGGCCATCGCGGGCGAAGGCTATTTCACGGTGAAAGGCGAGGATGGCACCATCAGCTATACCCGCAACGGCGCCTTTGCCGTCGACGACAACCGGTTCGCCGTCGACACGACCGGCGCGCGCATCCAGATTTTTCCCGTCGATCCGCAGACCGGCGTTCCGACCGGCAATCCAGCGACCGCGACGCCCGCCGACCTTACCGACCTCAATATTCCCACCAGTGCCAACAATGCGCAGCTGACCAGCGTCGGCGTCGACAAGAAAGGCATGGTCTCGGCCGTCTATGCCGATGGCAGCACGGTCTATCTGGGCCAGGTCGCCATGGCGACCTTCAACAGCCAGGAAGGCCTGCGCCAGGAAGGCGATGCCCACTGGAGCGCGAATGTCGCCAGCGGCGATCCGATCTTCGGCACCGCCAATCAGGGCATGTACGGCAGCGTCAACAGCGGCATGCTGGAACGCTCCAACGTCGACATCACCGATGAACTGGTGGCGCTGATCGCTGCCCAGCGCAACTTCCAGGCGAACAGCAAGGCGATCGAGGCAGCCAACACGCTGACCACGACCATCGTCAACCTGCGCACCTGATCGGAAGGTAGAAGGGTCAGCCCATGGATCGGCTCGTCAACACGGCACTCACGGCGATGCGCGGCGCGATGGCGCGGCAGGCGTCGGTCGCGAACAACCTGGCGAACGTCAACACTGTCGGCTTTCGCGCGGAGATCGCCAATGCCGAGACGCGCTGGATCCAGGGCGACACCTTCGACACGCGGGCGCAGGCGTCCGAGCAGGTGATCGCCGCCGACATGGCGCAAGGCGCGGTCACCGCCACCGGCAACCCGCTCGACGTAGCCATGGACGGAGACGCTTTGCTCTCCGTCCAGGCCGCGGACGGCAGCGAAGCCTATAGTCGCCGGGGCGACTTGCGGGTCACGGACAGCGGCCTCCTCACCACGGGCGAGGGCCTTGCCGTGCTCGGTGAAGGCGGTCCCATCGTCCTGCCGCAGATGGACAGCATCTCGATCGCGCAGGATGGCAGCATCTGGGGCGTGCCGCAGGGCGGCGACCCCGCCAACCCGCAGCAGGTCGACAAGCTCAAGCTCGTCAACGCGGCCGGATCCAGCATCGCCAAGGGCAAGGACGGCCTCTTCCGCGAAGTCAATGGCGGCGCGCTCCCTTCCGACCCGCTGGCGACCGTCACGTCGGGATCACTGGAAGGATCGAACGTCAACGCGACGGCCGCGCTGATCCAGATGATCGAGGCCAGCCGCGCCTACGAGACGCAGGTCAAGATGATCGATACCGCCAAGCAGCTGGATGACGGCGGCGCGTCGCTGATGCGCCTCGACGGCTAGGAAGAATGGTTAACATTGGCACGCCTCTTGCTTTGATGCGTGCATGATCAGCCCGATCAAGGGCCGTGTCACGGAGAAGTCTAGATGAGCAACGCCGCCCTTCATGTCGCCCGCACCGGCCTCGACGCGCAGAACACGAAGATGCGCGTGATCGCCAACAACCTGGCGAACGTCAACACGACCGGCTTCAAGAAGGACCGTGCGGATTTCGAGACGCTGGCCTATCAGCAGATCGTCCAGGCCGGCTCCAATTCCGACAGCGAAAACAAATTCGCCAACGGCCTGAACCTGGGATCGGGCGTCGCCCTGCAGGGCACCAGCAAGATCAATACGCAGGGCACGCTGAACCAGACCAGCAATGTGCTGGACATGGCGATCGAAGGATCGGGCTATTTCCAGGTGCAGAAGCCCGACGGCTCCATTGCCTACACCCGCGCCGGCAATTTCAGCGTCACGGCGGAAGGCACGATTGTCACCGCTGACGGATTGCCGCTGATCCCGCAGATCACTGTGCCGCAGGGCGCGACGTCCGTTTCCATCGGCAATGACGGCACCGTGGCGGCGACGCTGCAGGGCGAAAGCGAACCCAGCCAGCTGGGCCAGATCGAACTGGCAAGCTTCATGAACCCGGCCGGCCTTCAGTCGCTGGGCGGCAACCTGCTTGCGGAAACCGCCGCCAGCGGCACGCCGCAGGTCGGCGTGGCGGGGCTTGAAGGGCGCGGCATGATCCGCTCGGGCTATCTCGAAACCTCCAACGTCAACATCGTGGAGGAACTGGTCGACATGATCGAGACGCAGCGCGCCTATGAGGTCAATTCCAAGATGATCAAGGCCACCGACGAAATGCTCCAATACGCCAATCAGAATATCTGAGCCTGATCGATGCGCCTCTCCCCCATCCTTGCCGCCCTGCCGGTTCTCGCGCTTGCCGCCGCTCCCGCCGATGCGGGGCGCAAGAAGCGCGACGTCGAACGCGAATATTACGCGCCGACCGTGGTCGCACAGCCGGCCGCGCCGGCGGCGAACGGCTCCATATTCCAGGCTTCGATGGGTTATACCCCGCTGACCAGCGGCGCGCGCGCGACCAGCGTGGGCGACATCATCACCATCGTCCTGGTCGAACGCACACAGGCGACCAAGAGCACCAGCGCCGATACCAGCCGCGCCGGCAATATCGGCCTGACCCCTCCCAGCACCGGCATCCTGTCCAAGCTCTTCTCGGCGAGCGATGTGGCGGCCGGCGGGCAGAACAGCTTCACCGGCAAGGGCGGGGCCAGCCAGTCCAACGCCCTGTCCGGCGAGATCACGGTGACGATCGCCGCCGTCTATCCCAATGGCACCATGCTGGTGAAGGGTGAGAAGGCGCTGACGCTCAACCGGGGCGACGAATATATCCAGCTGAGCGGCCTCGTCCGCCAGGCCGACATCGCGCCCGACAACCGTATCGCATCGACCCGCGTGGCCGACGCCAAGATCATTTACAAGGGCAAGGGCGAGATCGCCAACGCCAGCCGCCAGGGCTGGCTCCAGCGTTTCTTCTCCGCGATCAGCCCCTTCTGACGAGGGATTTGGATAGCATCATGACCCGCCTGTTCCGCTTCCTCCTCGCCGCACTCGCGATGGCTTCGGCGCCGGTCGCCCATGCCGAACGCATCAAGGATCTTGGCAGCTTTCAGGGCGTCCGCCCCAACCAGCTGACCGGCTACGGCATCGTCGTGGGCTTGGCCGGCACGGGCGACGACAGCATTCAATATGCGACGGAAGGCATGAAGGGCGTCGTCTCGCGCTTCGGCCTTACGCTGCCGCCGGGCGTGAACCCGGCGCTCAAAAATGCAGCGGCGGTGCTGGTGACGGCCGATCTGCCCGCCTTCGCCAAGCCCGGCCAGCGGCTTGACGTCACCGTCTCCGCCCTGGGCAAGGCCAAGTCGCTGCGGGGCGGCACGCTCATCATGACGCCGCTGCGCGGCGCGGACAATGAAATCTACGGCATGGCGCAGGGCAATCTCGCCGTCGGCGGCCTCGGCGTTTCGGGCGCGGACGGCAGCCAGGTGTCGGTCAACATTCCGTCTGCCGGCCGCATTCCCGGTGGCGCGACGGTGGAGCGCGCGGTCGCGACCGGCTTCGACACCGCGCCCGTGCTGACCTTCAACCTCGCCGAAGCAGACCTTACCACCGCGCTGCGCGTCGCGGACGGCATCAACCGCGCCTTCGGTGACAAGCGCGCCAGCGCCGTCGACGCTGTGTCGGTCTCGATCGCCGCGCAGCCGGGCGCGGAAACCCGTATCATGATGATGGGCATGATCGAGAATATCGAGATCGCGCCCGCCGATGCCCCTGCCAAGGTGATCGTCAACGCGCGCACGGGAACGGTCGTCATCAATGGCGCGGTCAAGATCCATCCCGCCGCCGTGGCGCATGGCAAACTGACCGTCAGCGTCAACGAAAGCCCGCGCGTCGTTCAGCCCGCGCCTTTCAGCCAGGGGCGCACGGCGGTCGAACAGTCGAGCAGCATCAGCATCGACGAGCAGAAAAAACCTATGGTTAATTTTAAAGGCGGGGCCTCGCTGGCCGATATAGTCAAGGCGGTGAACGCCATCGGCGCTTCGCCGGCGGACATGGTCGCGATCCTTGAGGCGCTCAAACAGGCGGGCGCGATGAAAGCGGAACTGGTGGTGCTCTGATGCAGGTTTCTACACTTTCTCCCGCGTCGGCTCCCGCCGCCGCCGGCCAACCCGGCAAGGCCGCGCTCGAAAAGGTCGCGCAGCAGTTCGAGGCGGTGTTCCTGCGCCAGATGATCGGCGCGATGCGCTCGGCGTCCCTCGCCGAGGGCATCACCGATTCGAGCGCAACCCAGCAGTTTCAGGACATGGCCGACGCGCGCACCGCCGATGCCATGGCGTCCAAGGGCGCGATGGGCATTGCCGAGCTTCTGATTCAGCAGTTCGGTTCGCGCGTCGCCCCTGCCCCCGTCGACAAGCCCTCACCCAACGCGCCGGACGGCCCCACCCCGGCTGAAGGCGCATGAGCGACCTTTTCATCATTGGCGCATCGGGAACGAAGGCCTATCGGTCCGCGATGGCGGCCATTTCCGAGAATATCGCGAACGCAAGCACCGCCGGCTACGCCCGCCGGTCGGTATCCACGGTCGAGTCCGGGTCGTCGACGGCGACTATGGCGACCTATGTCTCGCTCGCCAATTTCGGCGGCACGCAGGTGAAAAGCATCAACCGCGCGGCCGACCCCTATCTGGACGCCACCATGCGGTCGACCGGCATGGCGCTGGGCAGCGCGACGGCGCGCCTGCGCTGGCTGAGCGACGCGGAAAATGCGCTCAACGACAGCAGCACCGGCATCGGCCAGCTGATGAGCGGCATGTATCAGAATTTCGAGAAGCTGGCCGCCAGCCCATCGGACAAGTCGCTGCGCGTCACCACGCTCGACAGCATCACGCGCGTCGCGCAGGCCTTCAACCAGACCGCGTCCGACCTTCAGACCGTATCCAGCGGCATCGCCACCGAAGCCAATTCGTCGGTCGATACGATCAACGAATCCCTGTCGGCGCTTGCCAGCATCAACAACAGCCTGCTTCGCGCCCAGCCGGGAACGTCGGCCTATGCGCAGTTGCTGGACAGCCGCGACGCCGCGCTTCAGGATCTGTCCGCCAATCTCAACGTGACCGTCACTTTCGGCGCGCATGACAGCGCGCAGATCACTTATGGCAGCCAAACGCTGGTCAGCGGCGATCAGGCGACAACCGTCGCCGCGACGGCGGGCACGGACGGCCGACTCTCGCTCACGCTGACGGGTGGCGGGGCGCTCGATACGCCGGCAAGCGGCACATTGGGCGGACTCTTCTCCGCAGCGGCGACCGTGGCGACGCGGCGAGAAAGCCTGGACAGCCTGGCGGCACAGTTCACCGCCAACCTCAATGCCTGGCATGCCCAGGGTCGGACCGATGCCGGGACGGCGGGCACGCCGCTGCTGTCGGGCACGACCGCCGCCACGCTCACCGCGCTCATCAGCGATCCGACGGCGCTTGCGACCCGGTCCGCCGATGGCAAGCTCAACGGCAATCTGATCGCGGCGAACACCGTCCTGCGCGGCAACGGCAGCGTCGAACAGAATTGGACCGCGCTGATCTCCGGGCACGCGACGCTGCTTGCCTCGACCAAGGCGGAACATGACACCGCCACAAGTCGCAACGATCAGGCCGTCGCCGCGCGCGAAGCCGTCAGCGGCGTCGATCTCGACATGGAGGCGGCGGATCTGCTGCGCATCCAGCAGGCCTATTCGGCCAGCGCCAAGGTGCTTCAGATCGCCAAGGAAACCATCGACTCCATCCTCAACATCATCTGACCGCGAAAGGCTGACCCATGGTAGGCATCACCAGCAAGATCATGATCGCCGAAATGCGTCGGCAGCAGCAACTGTCGCAGAGCATCGTCGATGGTCAGACCGCCATTTCCAGCGGCGTGTCCCTGACCAAGCCGTCGCAGGACGTGCTTGCCTGGGTGCAATTGTCCGAGGTGGGTCGCGCCCAGGCGCAGCAATCCGCCTGGCAATCCAATGTCAGCTATGGATCGGCCCGCGCCGGCAATGCCGAGGCCAACCTGTCGGAAATGGACAATCTGTTGAAGCGCGCGCAGGAACTGGTGACGTCGGCGCGCAACGGGTCGCTGAACGACACCAGCCGCGCGGCGTTGACGGAAGAATTGTCGACCATCCGTACGACCGTCAACGAACTGCTGAACCAGAAGGATTATCAGGGTACTCCCGTCTTCGACGACGGACAAAGCGTGCTGGTGCCCGTCAGCCGCGGCCTCAACCTCGCCGTCGTCGGAACGAAGCAGGAAGTATCGGAAGGCATCGACGTCAACGGCACGCCCATGTCCATCGACGACATCCTGGCCCAGAGCATCGCCGCGATCCAGAATGGCGGCGACGCCGGGATGGAGGACGCGCTGAAGGCCGTTCAGGCCGCGCAGGGACATATCGTCCTTGAACAGGCCAAGCAGGGCGTGCGCGCCGACCGGCTTGAAACGGTGGGCGATCGTCTTACCGACGTCGACCTGGACCTGAGCGACCGTCGGGAAGATCTGCAATCGACCAACCTGCAGGAAGTCATCTCGCGGGTGCAGGCGCAACTGCTCCAGTTGGAAGCGGCGCAATCGGCCTTCGCCCGCATCAATCGGCAAACCCTGTTCGACCTTATCCGCTAAATAAAAAAGGCGGCGGCTTTCCTAAACCGGATGTCAACCAGGCCGTATTAACCATCTGACAGGCATCCGGTGCGATGCTCAAACGGCTTGGCGCCTTCGGGCCATTTTTTCGGGGATATTCATGTTCGCAATCATCGGCCTAGTCGTCCTGCTCGGCATGGTGTTCGGCGGCTTCATCTTCACCGGCGGCGACATCGGTCCGGTGCTGCACGCGCTTCCCCATGAAATGATCATCATCGGCGGCGCAGCCGTCGGCGCGCTCATCATCGGCAACAGCGGCGCGGACCTCAAGGCGCTGGGCGGCGGCCTGGGCAAGGTGTTCAAGGGGCCGCAATATAAGAAGCAGGATTTTCTCGACTGCATCTTCCTTGTCAGCAAGCTCATGAAGACGCTGCGGGTCGAAGGGCCGGTGGCGCTGGAGCCGCATATCGAGGATCCGGCCAGCTCGACCATCTTCTCCGAATATCCCAAGCTGATGAAGGACAAGACGCTGATCCACCTTATCAGCGACACGCTGCGCCTGGTGGTCGTGTCGTCCGGCACGCTCGATCCCCACGCGGTCGAGGAGGTGATGGACAACAGCCTCAAGACCCATCATCACGAAGCCCTGAAGCCCGCCGACAATTTGCAGGGCCTGGCCGACGCCCTCCCCGCGCTCGGCATCGTCGCGGCGGTGCTGGGCGTGGTCAAGACCATGGGCTCGATCGACCAGCCGCCATCGGTGCTGGGCGCGATGATCGGCTCGGCGCTGGTCGGCACTTTCCTCGGCGTGCTGCTTGCCTATGGCATGGTCAACCCCTTCGCCAATCGTTGCCGCGCGGTGATCGAGCAGGACGGCGCCATGTATCATGTCGTCAAGCAGATCATCATCGCCTCGCTCCACGGCCATCCCCAGCCGCTGGTGATCGAAGCCGCGCGCTCCAGCCTGATGCACGCCAATCAGCCCGGCTTTGCCGAGGTGTTTGACGGCATGCGGGGCAAATAAGCGATGGCCGAGAAGAAGCGCGGCGCGAACGAGCCCGAACCCAGGCCGATCATCGTCAAGAAGATCATCGTCGATGGCCATGGCGGCCATCATGGCGGCGCATGGAAGGTCGCCTATGCCGACTTCGTGACGGCGATGATGGCCTTCTTCCTGCTGATGTGGCTGCTGGGCGCGACCACCGAAAAGCAGCGCAAGGGCCTGGCCGACTATTTCACGCCGACGCTGGTCGAGCTGAAGATGGCGTCGGCCGGTTCGACTGGCTTGATGGGCGGCGACAGCATGATGAGCAAGGAAAATTACCCGACCACAGGCGGCCAGGGCAATCTTGCCATCACCATCCCGCGCGACGCCACCGGCACCAAGGATCAGGGCGGAAAGGCGACGCGCGCCGCCGACCGGCAGAAGTTCGAGGCGATCAAGAAGAGCCTTGAGGAGCGCATGGCGAAGAAGGGCTTGGCCAAGCTGCGCCGCAACATCCGCTTCACCGAAACGCGCGAGGGACTGCGCATCGACCTGATCGACGAAGCCGATTTCGCCATGTTCAAGTCGGGCACGGACCAGTTGGTGCCGCAGGCGCGGGCGCTGATCGCGGAAGTGTCGCAAGCGCTTCAGACCATGCCCAACCCATTGATCGTGCGCGGCCATACCGATGGCCTGCCCTATGCGGCCGGTCGGACGATGAACAACTGGATGCTCTCTTCCGCACGCGCCGAATCGACGCGTCAGGTGCTGAGCCAGAGCGGTATTCCCAACGCCCGCTTCGCCCGGATCGAAGGGGTCGCCGACCGCGAACCCTTCATCAAGAACGATGCCTATGACCCCCGCAACCGACGCATGTCGATCATCCTGGGCTGGACCCGGGGCGGCGGCAGCGGCGACGACGAAATGGACGCGGAAACCCGCGCCGCGATCAAGGAACGGGACGATCCGGCCAGGGTCGCGAAGGAAGCCGCGCGCAAGCTCGACATGGGCGGCACCGCATTGCCAAGCGGCGTCCAGCTGATCAATCCCACCGCCAGCAGCCATGAAGGCAAGGTCGGCAAGCATTAAATATACGGGCATTGGGCTTGCCGAGGGCGACGCCGCCTCCCTTCCACATGTCGGGCACCAGGGCGCTGCCCCTGTGCTGTCGTGGAAAATCAACCCATAGGGGCACAGCAGCGGATGGGCGTCGGGATCGGCGGCATCGCTCCTGAGGCGCGGGCGCGGGACAATATTCGACCACCGCCCGATGGTGTCGGATGACAGGCTTGTCAGTGCTTCATCCGACATGTCACTTGCACATCATCGCACAGTACCGCTTCAACCGCAGGACGAGCCCGATGATAAATTGCGAATTGCTTGATCTAAGGGCCTTGGTCGCGGTGGCTGAAGGCCGCAGTTTTCATCGTGCGGCACAGCAACTGAACCTGTCGCAACCTGCGCTCAGCAGGCGTATTCAGAAGCTGGAGCATTCGGTCGGCACTGTCCTGATAGAACGCACCACCCGCCACGTCCGCCTCACCGCGGCGGGTCGGGAAGTGGTGCCGCTCATCCGGCGCATGCTGGATGAAGTGGACGGATCTCTGGTCGGGCTAATGGCGGACGGCGAACGGCAGGCAGGCCGCATCACGCTCGCGAGCGTGCCAAGCGCGACCGTGCGTTTCCTTCCTGAAGTGCTGCAACGGTTCGGGCAGGACTATCGCAACACCCGCGTCCGGATCCTCGATCTGTCCGCGACGGACTGCGCGGAAGCGGTCCGCACCGGGGAGGCCGAATTCGGCTTGTCCTTGCCGGTGTCGACCGATGCCGACCTGTCATACGAGCCGCTGCACGACGATCCCTATGGTCTCGTCTGCCGGAAGGACGATCCGCTTGCGTCGATGGCGGATGTCGCGTGGAGCGATCTGGCGGATTTGCGCCTCGTCACCGTGCATAGGGCCAGTGGCAACCGGACGACGCTGGAGGCCGGGTTGGCGGCGCAAGGCATTCATCTGACCTGGTTCTATGAAGTCACGCGGCTCACCTCCGCGCTCGCCCTTGTCGACGCGGGGCTGGGGCCGTCGATCCTGCCCCGGCTCGCCTGCGCCGGGCCGGAAGCGCGCGACCTTGTCTGGCGGCCCTTGGGAGAGCCCGTAATTTTTCGGACCATCGGTCTTCTCAAACGGCCGTCCGCGCCCATTTCTCCTGCCGCGGCACGCCTCGTCACGCTTCTGGCGGAGGCTTGGCAGGCGGCGTGATCCGCTCGATCCGGGCTCCGTCCCATCGTGCCACCAGCAAGGTGGCGCTGATGTTCGCCAGACCGCTGGTCGTCGCGCGGATGGGCGAGAGGATGCGATCCACCGCGATCAGCATCGCAGCTGCGCTCAAGGGGATATCCGGCAGCAGGGACAAGGTCAGCAAAAGCGCCGAGAAGCCGCTGCCAGTCACGCCGGCCGCCGTCTTCGACGTCGCCAGCATGACCAGCAGGTAAGGCGCCAGCCTGTCGGGCGGCAAGGGGATGCCGAGCGCTTCCGACAGGAACAATGTTGCGACAACGAGATAGACAGCCGTTCCGGCGAGATTGAGCGTGTAGCCGAGCGGCACGGTCAGGCCGACGACCGCCGGACTGACGCCCATCGCCTCCAGCTTCGTTATGAGCCGCGGAAGAACCACTTCGCTCGACGACGTGCCGACCACGATCAGCAATTCGTCCCGGAAATGACGCAGCAGCGCCCAGCCATGCAGGCCAGTGGCGATCTGTACGGTAAGGACGAGGATGCCGGCAAGAACGAGGCAGGCGACCGCGAGCGTGGCGACCAGCATGCCCAGTGAACCGATGAAGCCGATGCCATAGGCCCCGACCGTGTAGGCGATGGCGCCGAAGGCTCCGACCGGGGCCAGGCGGACGAGAAAGCCGAAGATCGCGAACTGCAACTGCGTAAGCGCTCGAAGTCCCTTCGCGATCGGTTCTCCCGCCGGGCCGATGCGGATGAGGCCGAAGCCGACCAGCCCGGCGATGAAAAGCACGGGAAGGACATCCCCCGCCGTAAAGGCGGAGAAGAAGGTGTCCGGAATCATCCGCAGCAGGAAATCGCCCGGTCCATTGATCGGCGCGCCGCTCTGCTGGACATGCGGCGCAACGTCCAAGGCGACCGACCTCAGATTCAGCCCCGTGCCCGGCTGCATCACCATGCCGACCATCATGCCCGACAGCAGGGCGACCATGGTTATGGCCAGGAAGATGACGAGCGCACGGGCGATGGTGGAGCCTGTGCGCAATGCGCCGCCATGGAGCACGATCCCGTTGACGATAGTGCAGAAGAGGATCGGGGGAACCATCATCCGCATGATCTTTATGAAGGCAAGCCCAAGCGGCGCGAGCGCGATGCCCGCCGCCGGCCAGGCATAGCCAAGCACTGTGCCGGCCAGCACCCCCACCACCATCTGCACATAAAGCTGACGGAACAATCGCGCCTCCCCATTTATGCGCAAAATGGATCACATGGCCCATTCATTGCATTTGATAAAAATATTGGGCGGCGCGTAGATCGTCAACACAATGCGCTGCCGGTCGCGTCACAAGCGGCCACAGCGAAGAGGCCGAAGAGAGGAGAGGCGGCAATGCGCTCGCCAGATGAGCGACTTGGCATGACCGGGTCGACACGCACGACGCGGCGCGCATTTTGTCGCATGCCGATGCTGGCGGCGGCAGCCCTCCTGCTGGCCGGCTGCCAGACCCATGCCGGCTCCTCGGCGCGCCCCGCCGAACTTCACGTCTTTACCTCGGGCGGATTCAGCGCCGCCTTCGACACCCTGGCGTCGCAATATAGCGCCCAGACCGGCATCAGGATCGTGACCGGCCATGGCCCGTCGATGGGCGATACGGCCAACGCCATTCCCGCCCGCCTCGCCCGGCGTGAGCCCGCCGATGTCGTCATCCTCGCCCGTTCCGCGCTGGACAAGCTGGCCGCCGCGGGTCAGGTGGCGCCCGGCACGGAGATCGACCTTGGCCTGTCCAAGATCGCGGTCGCGGTAAAGGAAGGCGCGCCCCTTCCCGACATTTCGACGGCCGAGGCCGTACGGGCGACATTGCTCAAGGCCAAGTCCGTCGCCTGGTCCGACAGTGCCAGCGGCGTCTATATCCAGACGACCATGCTCGACCGGCTGGGCGTCGCCGATCAGGTCCGTCCCAAGGGCACGATGATCCCGGCGACCCCGGTGGGGGAAATCGTCGCCCAGGGCAAGGCCGAGATCGGCTTTCAGCAACTGTCCGAGCTGAAGCCGGTCAAGGGCATCCGCATCGTCGGCCTGCTGCCCGATTCGCTTCAGAAAGTGACGCCCTTTTCCGGCGGTGTTGTCGCCTATTCGCCTCGCCAAAAGCCGGCCAAGGCGCTCCTCGCCTATCTTTCTTCCCCCAGGGCCTATGCGGCGATCCGCGACACGGGCCTGGAACCGGCATCGCAAAAGGTGACCCCATGACCGCGCACAGCATTTCGTCGTCCACCGATCGTCCGGCGGAAGACGCCGAAAAGAAGAAGTCGGCCTTCAAGTCCATTTTCATCGTTGCCAGCGGCAACTTCCTGGAGATGTTCGACTTCATGGTGTTCGGCTATTACGCCACCTACATCTCGAAGGCGTTCTTTCCGACAGGCAGCGAGTTTGCGTCGCTCCTGCTGACGCTGATGACCTTCGGTGCTGGCTTCCTGATGCGCCCCGTCGGCGCGCTGGTGCTGGGCGCCTATGTCGATCATCATGGTCGCCGCAAGGGGCTTTTGCTGGTGCTTGGCCTGATGGCGCTGGGCACGCTCGCCATCGCGGTCACCCCGACCTATGAACAGATCGGCCTTGCCGCGCCGATCATCATCCTGGTCGGACGCCTGATCCAAGGCCTGTCCGCCGGCGTGGAGGTGGGCGGCGTATCCGTCTATCTCAATGAAATCGCACCGCCGCACCGCAAGGGCTTCTTCACGTCGTGGCAATCCGCCAGCCAGCAGGCAGCGGTGGTGTTCGCCGCACTCATCGGCCTTGCGGTTTCGACCAGCCTGTCGCCCGAAACGATGCAGGCCTGGGGCTGGCGCGTGCCCTTCATCATCGGCTGCGTGATGATCCCCTTCCTGTTCGTCATCCGCACCCATGTCGAGGAAACCGAGGCGTTCCTGAACCGCAAGGAGCATCCGCAGATCGGCCAGATCATGCGCATCATCGGCGCCAACTGGGGCATCGTCCTCCAGGGTGCGCTGATGGCGGTGATGACCACGGTCTTTTTCTACATGATCACCGCCTACACCCCGACCTTCGGCAGCAAGGTGCTGAACCTGGGTGCGGGCGAAAGCCTCTTCGTCACCGCCTGCGTTGGCGTCACCAACTTCGTCCTGCTGCCGGTCATGGGCGCGCTGTCGGACAAGATCGGCCGCCGCCCGCTGCTGATCACCGCCACGCTGCTTGGCGCGGCACTCGCCTATCCGCTGATGAGCTGGCTGGTGGCCGCGCCGACCTTTGGCAAGCTGCTGGCCGTCGAGCTTCTGCTGGCGGCGATCTACGCCACCTACAACGGCGCCTTCATCGTCTATCTGACCGAAGTGATCCCCGGCCATGTCCGCACCGTCGGCTTCAGCCTGGCCTACAGCATGGCGACCGCGATCTTCGGCGGCTTCACGCCGGCGATCAGCACCGCCCTGATCGGCGCGACGGGGGACAAGGCGATCCCCGGCGCCTGGTGCGCCGCCGCCGCCTTGCTGTCCCTGCTCGCGCTGCTGATCGGCAGCCGGGTCAACCGGGCAAAGGCCGAATAACCGCAGATTGATCGAATTCGACATAACAACATAAAATTGGGAGACTGAAGATGAACCGCACTCTGAAAGGCATGATTTATCAAGGCGCGGCACTCGCGCCGCTGGCGATCGCGCTGGCCCTTGGCGCGCCTGTCGCCGCGCAGGTGCAGGATGCGACGCCCCCCGCCGCCGAACCGGCCAGCGCCACGCCCACTGACGCGGCGGCGCTGGACGCCAGCGCCGAAGCCAGCGCGCCTGCCGCTTCCGATGGCGACATCGTCGTCACCGGCAGCCGCGTCGCCAACGGTTTCAAGACGCCCACGCCCGTCACCATGGCGAGTTCCGAACAGCTGCGCGTCGCAGCGCCGACCAACCTTGCCGATGGCCTGAACCAGCTTCCCGCCTTCAACGGCAGCACCAAGACGTCCAACCCCTCGACCACCAACAGCCGTGGCGGCAGCAGCGGCCAGAACCTGCTCAACCTGCGTGGCCTGGGTGCGCAGCGGACGCTGATCCTGCTCGACGGTCGCCGCCTGCCCGCGACCAACAGCGGTGGGTCGGTGGACATCAACATCATTCCGCAGGGATTGGTGAGCCGCGTCGACGTCGTGACCGGCGGCGCGTCGGCCGCCTATGGCTCGGACGCGGTGGCCGGCGTCGTAAACTTCGTGCTCGACACCAAGCTCAAGGGTTTCAAGGCCGAAGCGCTGACGGGCATTTCGACCCATGGCGACCTGCCGTCCTTCGGCGGATCGCTGGCTTATGGCACATCGGGCGCGGACGACCGGCTGCGCTTCATCGCTGGCATCGACTATTTCTACCAGAAGGGCCTGCGCGCCGACCAGGAGACCCATCGCGACTGGTTCGACGACAATGCGGGGCAGATCGTCAATCCGGTGGCGGGCGCCCGCCCGCTCAACCTTATCATCCCCTCCATCCGCAGCTCGATCGGCACCTATGGCGGCCTGATCAGCGCAGGGCCGCTGCGGGGCACGCAGTTTCTCGAAGGTGGCCGCTCCGCGCCGTTCAACTATGGCACGATCACCGGCACGGCCTTCCAGAGCGGCGGCGATGGCGCGCGCGCCAATATCGGGCTTCAGCCCACGCAGGAACGCTATAATGGCTTTGCCCGCGTCGAATTCGAAGCGTCACCCGCCTTCACCCTTTTCGCCGAAGGGCTTTACGCGCGCAGCCATACCAACCAGGGCGCGTTCGTCAGCCAGAATGTGGGCTCCAACGCCGCCTACACCATCTATCGCGACAACGCCTACCTGCCCGCCGACATCCTGGCGCGCATGATCGCGGCCAACGTCCAGTCCTTCCAGCTCGGCCGGTTCGAAGGCGAATTACCGCTGGTCGAGAATGAATCGACCATCGACGTCTATCACGCCTCCGTTGGCGCGCGCGGCGACATCGGCGGAACGTGGAAGTGGGACGCTTCCTATAATTTCGGCCAGTCCGATCAGGAGTTGCGGTCCAATCACCTTACCATCGCCCGCAACCTCTACGCCTCGGCCGACGCGGTTCGTGCGCCCTCCGGGCAGATCGTGTGCCGTTCGACGCTGGCCGGCCTCGACCCGGGCTGCACCCCGCGCAACCTCTTTGGCCCGCAGGCCCCGAACCAGGCGATTAGCGATTATGTGACGGGCGACAACGTCCTCAACCTGCGGCTGAGGCAGCATGTGGTGTCGGCCAATATTCGCGGCGACCTGGGCGAAAATCTGCAACTGGCCGGTCCCATCGCGGTCGCGGCTGGCGTTGAATATCGCAAGGAATCGGCCGATCAGACCACCGATGCCCTCTCGCCCACGCGCATCGATTTTACCGGCATTCGCGGTGGCCCGGCTGCGCTCAACGGACGTCAGGGCCCCTATCGCTTCTTCAACCCGCTTCCCTTCTCCGGCGAATATGACATTCGCGAAGGCTATCTGGAGGTCGCGATCCCGGTCCTCAGGGACAGCGCGATCGCCCAGTCGCTCGACCTGAACGGGGCCATCCGCTACGCCGACTACAGCACGTCGGGCGGCGTCACGACATGGAAACTGGGCGGCAGCTGGCAGGTGAATGACGCCGTGCGCTTCCGCGGCACCTGGTCGCAGGATATCCGCGCACCCAACCTGCTCGAACTGTTCAATCCCGCGACGCAGCTTAACGGCAATGTCGTTTACCGGGGCGTGACGACACCGCAGGTGAACTTTGCCACCGGCAACCCGAACCTGAAGCCGGAGCGCGCCCGCACGCTGACCTTTGGCGGCGTCTATCAGCCTGGCTGGCTGCCCGGCTTCCAGGCGTCGGTCGACTATTACAAGATCAAGCTCAAGGACGCGATCACGACGCTAGCGGAACAGCGCGTGGTCGACGAATGCGCGGCGGGCAACCAGACCCAGTGCGCCAACATCACGGTGCTGCCTTCGGGATCGCTCAGCATCCTGCGCCCCAACCTCAACCTGGCGGTGCAGACCGTCGCCGGCATCGATTTCGAACTCGGCTACAAGACCGAGTTTGCCGGCGGCGACCTTAACGTGCGACTGATCGGAAACCACGCGACCGAAAACAACTCGCAGACTCCCGGATCGCCGGTACGCGAGGCGCTGGGCGAAACCATCACGCCCAAATGGAGCGGCGTACTTCAGGCCAACTGGTCGAACGAGGCCTTCTCGCTGTTCGTGCAGGAGCGTTTCATCAGCGCGGCGAAGCTGGACGCGACGCGGATCGAGGGTATCGACATCAATGACAATACGACGCCCGCGGTCTTCTACACCAACGTCACCGCAACCTATAATCTCAATCTGGGCGGCGGGAAGCAGCAGGTCTACCTGTCGGTCGCCAACCTGTTCGACCGCGATCCCCCGCTCTCGCCGCCGCCCGTGACGACTTTTACCACAGCGGCCAGCAGCGCCTATGATCCGATCGGCCGCTACATCACGGCCGGCGTGCGGCTATCGTTCTGATCCTCCCTATGGGGGTGCGGTCCGCCGCGCCCCCGCCCTTTTATGGAGCATTCCATGGTCACCGCCCCACCCGCCGGCATGAGGCCGGTGCAACGGCAAGTGCTGGATCATATGCTGGCCCAGATGCGCGGCCAGACGAGCGATGTTCTGATGATGCAATATGGCATCAGCTATAATACATGGCGCAAGATCCGGGCAGGCGATCCGATCCGCAACTCGGTCGCCGAACGATTGGAGCAGCGGGTTTTTGACGGTATCAGTCGGTAGGGCATCGCGATCATTGGAGGTGAGCCGGGGCAATTGTCCTTGCTTACCGCATGTCATCGAATTTTGGTCGGCCCATGCCTGATTCCCCCCGCTCTTACCGCGTCATTGCCCTGGTCGTCGCGTTCGCGCTGTTCATGCAGCAGCTGGACTCCACCGTGCTGTCGATCGCCCTGCCTGCCATGTCCCGCGACTTCTGCATCCCGGCATCGGGCCTCAGCCTCGCGCTTACATCCTATCTGGTTGCGCTTGCCGTGTTCATTCCCGCAAGCGGCAGCTTGTCGGACCGGTTCGGATCCCGCACGATTTTCTGCGCCGCGATCGTTGTCTTCATGGCCGGCTCCATCGCATGCGCGCAATCCTCCACTCTTGCCGCCCTCGTCACCGCGCGCTTTCTGCAGGGGATAGGCGGGGCGATGATGGTGCCCGTCGGGCGGCTGGTGCTGCTGCGCAGCGTCGACAAGGACGATCTGGTCGCAGCCCTGTCCTGGCTGGTCATGCCGGCGCTCGTCGGCCCCATCGTGGGTCCGCCGATCGGCGGCTTTATCGTGACCTATCTCGACTGGCGGTGGATTTTCTACATCAACGTGCCCATTGGCCTGGTCGGCCTTGCTCTCGCGATCGGCCTGATACCCCAGATCAAAACGACGGTCGCGACGCGGTTCGATTTGCCGGGCTTTCTGCTCTCCGGCATCGCGCTCGGCTGCGCCGTCTTTGGCCTGGAACTGGCGAGCCATGCCGTTCCCACCGCCTTGATCGTCGGGCTTCTCGCCTGTGGCATCCTGTTCGGGGCCGCATATGGCCGGCGCGCGCGGCGCGTTGCCGATCCGATCCTGGACCTGTCCCTGTTGCGGATACCGACCTTCGGTCTATCCGTGGCTGGCGGGACGCTCGTCCGCATCGCGCAGGGAGGGCAGCCGTTCCTCCTGCCACTCCTGTTCCAGCTCGGTTTTGGATTGTCGGCCGCCACCGCAGGCACGATCATGATGGCCAACGCCCTGGGCGCTCTGGCGATGAAGCCGCTCGCGCCTGCAATCATTCGCCGGTTCGGTTACCGCAACAGCCTTACCGGCGCCAGCATCGGTGCCGCGATCGCAATCGGCAGTTGCGCCCTGTTCAGGCCTGATTGGCCCCACCTGGCGGTGGCGGCGATCCTGTTTGCGTCCGGCTTTTTCACATCGCTGCTCTTTACCGGCTACAACGCCCTGGCCTTCGTCGATGTGGATCAGATGAAGATGAGCGCGGCTACCGGCCTCTATGCCACCTTTCAGCAGCTCAGCCTGTCGCTCGGAATATGCTTTGCCGCCACCTTGCTCGAACTGAATGGCGCCGTGTCCGTTGACGCGATCGCAGCAGTCTTCATCGCCATCGGCCTGACGGCCTTCTGCGCGACATTCACGAACCGGCTGCTGAAATCCGACGCCAGCAACGTGGTGACCAACAGGGATGAACAGTAATTTGCGTCAGGCTCGGGCGCTGGCGATAGAGCATTGCGCTGCGCTGTAACGCTTTCTCGTCGTCTTCATTCCCGTCCATTCCTTGGGTCGGAATGAGCTTAACACCCTGTCCAGATTTCCAGCACAACCTCAAACAGGCATGGTCTGCGCTGGCTGATCGGATACAAACATGGTTCGGCATGCTTGACATCCTTGTGAACAACGCCGGGTTCGGAAAATTCTCGTCGATCGCTGACACGACGCTCGCGCAATCGACCTGAGCAAGGCTCCGGTCGAAATCGCCATACCGGCAACCCGGTTCAAATATTTCACGCTCAACATCTTCGATATTTTCGGCAATCCCAGCAACCTCAGCAATCGCACCATCGCCGTCAAGGGTGGCCGCTTCCTGCTCGTGCCGCGCGGCTGGCGGGGAACCTGTCTCTTATACACATCTGACGCTGCCGACGATTCTGGTGCGCGCCTTCGCCCAGTCCGACGCCGAAGTCCGGACCGCGCGCGCTTTTCAGGATGCGGTCAGGATCATCGCTCCGCAAGGCGACGGAACGGCGGGCTCCGATGGCGACGCATTGCCACCACCACCCGTCCCCGGCGCCATCGGCTATATCCGGGCGCTCGACCATGTGCTTCGGGCCAATGGCTTGCAGCCGGGCGAGGAGGCGCTCGTGGCGCGTTTCCGGCCGCTCGGCATAATGGGCGACCGCCCCTTCGATCCCGATACGCTGTCCCCCGCGACGCGAGCGGCGATCGAAGGCGGTTATGCGGATGCGCTGGGCATTCTTACACCTGCCAAGTCGCAACTGGGCGAGCCGACCGGCACGGGCTGGATGAAGGTCAACAAGGGTGTGTACGGCTTCAATTATCTGCGCCGTTCCGTTATCAACATGGCTGGGCTCGGCGCAAACGTGCGCGAAGAGAACGCCGCCGCCCGTCAACAGCTTCTGGTCCGTCACGCTCTACGACGCGAAGACCTTCGCCCTTTATCCTAACCCCCTGCGCCGCTATCTGGTAAGCGACCGGACCAAGGGGTTGAAGGTACAGAAGGATGGGTCGATCGACATCCGCATACAGCACGCTACATCGTCCGGGGGAAACTGGCTTCCTGCGCCCGCGGGCCCATTTTTCGTCGTGATTCGCGCCTACGGGCCAAAGCCTGAGAGGCTGACCGGCCAATGGCTGCCCCCGCCCATTTCGAAGGAAGACGACGCGCGATGAACGCCCTTGTCGAAGACAATAGCGGCACTGCCGCCGTGCGTCCGGGATATGAGTTGGATCTGGGAGCACTGGACGCTTGGATGCGCGCCAATGTCGCTGACTATGGCGCACCGCTGACTGTTGAACAGTTCAGGGGCGGGCAATCCAACCCCACCTACAAGCTGATCACGCCCGCCAAGACCTACGTCCTGGGCAAGCAACCGCCCGGCCCCCTGCTCAAGGGCGCCCACGCGCTCGACCGGGAGGCAAGAGTGCTCACCGGCCTCTCGCAGGCGGGCTTTCCGGTCGCCGCCGTCCATGGCCTGTGCACCGATCCCACCGTCATCGGCACGATCTTCTACGTCATGGACATGGTCGAAGGCCGCATCTTCTGGGATGCTGCGATTCCTGAAGTATCCCATGCGGAAAGAGCCGCGCTATTCGATGCGATGAACGCGACGATCGCCGACCTCCACAGCATCGATCATGTGGCGGCCGCCCTCGGCATAGCCGATGAAGAGGCCTATCTCGCCGCCTATTGCCGGCGCAGGGGATTGGCAGACATGCCGGGCTACGACTTCTATATCGCCTTCAACGTCTTTCGCCTCGCGGCCATCTTCCACGGAATCAAGGGTCGGGTCATCCGAGGCAACGCCTCCTCCGCGCAGGCGCGCGAGCGCGTCGCCGTGCTGCCGGAGCTGATGCACCTCGCGTGGCGGCAGGCGGAAAGAGCCGGCGCTCGATGAACGGTCCGGCCATCACTCTCGACATTGATGACGGCATCGCATGGCTGACGCTGGCACGCCCCGAAAAGCGCAACGCCGTCGATCCTGAATTCGCATTCCGCCTGTATGAACTGGCGGAGCGATGCGCGTCGGACCCGGCCATACGCTGCGTCGTCCTCAGCGGAAGCGGCAAGTTCTTTTGCGTCGGCGGCGACATTGATGCTTTCTCCGCCGCCGGGGAAGATGCCGAAGCAGCGGTCGGGGCCCTCGCCCGCAGTTTCCACACCGGCATTCATCGGCTTGCCACGATGGAAAAGCCTTTGGTCACGGCGATCAATGGTCCTGCCGCCGGCGCCGGGCTCAGCCTTGCGATACTGGGGGACATCGCCCTTGCGGCCGCCTCTGCGCATTTCACCTCGGCCTACAGCGCCGTTGGGCTCACGCCGGATGGTGGCGCGTCATGGTGGCTCCCCCGCCTGATCGGTATGCGCCGGGCGCAGGAGATGATCTTGACCAATCGACGGATCGGGGCGGAGGAAGCGGCCACCATCGGCCTGGTAACGCGCGTGGTTCCCGACGACGCGCTCCGTACCGAAGCATCGACTGTTGCCTCCGCGCTTGCGAAGGGGCCGATCCGCGCGCTCGCCAGATGTCGCGCTTTGCTGGTCGAATCGGCAACCGCCGACCTTTCCACCCAACTGGATCGCGAAGCCGCCTCTATTGCCGAGTCCGCCGGAGCGGCCGAAGGGCGGGAAGGAGTCGCCGCTTTCTTGGCGAAACGACCACCGCATTTCGTATGACCGCAGGTTGACGGACAAGGCACGCTACAAGCCGCATGAACGTCGACCAGCCTCAGATCGCTCGCCTCCGCCAGCAACGCCGCAACATGATCGGCTTGCTCCAAAAGGTTGGAGCGACGATCGCCTCCCATCGACCGCGCCGAGTATGTCTGGGTCGGCCGATAAAGCCGATGCCAAGGTCATTGCGGTGCTCGGCGCTATCCCAAACGCGTCTCTCACTGCCCGGCAGGCGCCACCACCCTCCATCGCCGCCACAATACGCACCCGCAAATCATCAATAGGGCCTGCCCATATATCGCCAGCCTCAAACTCGGCTGAAAGCCTCAATCAGTTTTCACGACAGATGGGAATCCTCCCAACGATTCAACTCGGTCGGATACGAGTCTAGCACTTATTTGTGCATGCCTTCATTCCAGCGGATTTCACTTGCCACGATGACAGACTGGTCGCGCGTGATCGACCAGAGGCGATGTGGCATTTTGGGATCCCAGTCGATCGCCTGACCTTCGGTGGCGATGGGGATGGTCGTCGCCAGTTCCAGCGTCGATCCGGCTTCGGGCAGACGCATGACGTAGAGTTCAGGCCTGTCATGTCCTGTGACGTAAAGGCGGCCGTCCGCCCCCCAGCTCATGCCGGAACAGCTGAAAGGCGCGAAGCGTGCCAGCACCTCGGCAGGAAACAGCCAGCCGCGCAGCCGCCGGAAATCATCGTCAAGCTGCACCAGCGTGGTGTAGCGATGGTCGCGGCCAGCTTCCCCGCCCTTCCCGTCATAATTGGCGAACATCGCCCACCACGTTCCGTCATGGCGATCAAGGGCCGTTAGCGACCCCGGCCCCATGCCCAGGCTGATGCTGCGGACATGGCGCAGGCTTTTCGTATCGAAGATTTCGACGGCGCTGGTTTGCGGCACGGCAGGATAGTTGGAGGCGGCGCATATTAGTTCGCTGCCCACGATTGTGCAGCTGTTCATATGCGGGAAAAGTCTCCGGTCGCCCTTCCACTGCGCGATACGGACGCCGTCGCTGATCCGGTATTTTCCGATCCGGTCATTGTCGATCGCATAGATATGGACGCCATCGGACGCGACGCCCTGCCGCGCTTCCTCGGCTGCTATGCGCAACGTAACCGGCGCGCTGTTCGCAGGGGATGGCGGTGCTTCGATGCCCTGAACGGCAAGCAGAAATGGCAGGAGGAGCGGCGCAAACATGACCCATATATATCCCGATATTTGTGACGGGATCATGATCGGTGCAATCATGACATGCCATTCGTTCAGACTTCATCGTTCCGTCACGAATAGTGCATCAGCCTGTTACCAACGTCCGACATGGGCGGTTTATGCAGTGCTTCCGTGAGCCGCTATCGCCGAACGATAAAGCTATCGTCGATAGCGATGGCGAAGTCAGTTCGCCGCCACATATCCTGGTCTTTCTTCACGCCCCCGGACCAGGTGGAGTAGAGCGTATTGCGTTGCGGCTGGTCACGGGCTGGCAGAAAGTCGGGATTGACGTGCGCCTGATGCTAGGGAATCCGGCAGGCCCGATGCAGCATGACCTGCCGCCCGGCAATGCCACCCAATATATGCCATCCTGGCCGCTGATCGGTCGCCGCCTGGCTAGCCTCCACCTCCTGGTCGCGACATTGCGCGCCATCGATGCGCGACGACCCGACATTCTGTTTTGCGCTGGCAACGTCTATGCGATCATTGCCGTGCTACTGAAATTGCGGCTGGGACGGCGCTGTCCGCTCATTCTGGCCAAGGTCAGCAACGACCTCATGCGATCCGACATGCACTGGATCATGCGGCCCCTTTATGGCTTCTGGCTGCGCATGCAGGGCAAAATGATCGACCATTTCGCCGCCCTGTCCGATCCCATGGCGCGGGAAGTGGCGGCACGGATGGGCGTCGATCGGGCGCGCGTGCATGTGGTGCCCAATCCGGTGCTGGCGCTGACGGATCTGGATGCCGTCGTGGCGCCACCTTCATCGTCATCACCGCAACAGGGCAGGCGTTTCGTGGCTGTCGGCCGGCTGGAACGCCAGAAAAATTATCCGCTGATGCTGCGCGCCTTCGCAGAGGGGCGTGGGCCAGACGACAGGCTGACCATTTTCGGGGAAGGCCGTGCGCGTTTTCAGCTGGAACGCCTGGCCGACCGCCTCGGCATTGCGGCGAAGGTGCATTTTGCCGGGTTCAGCGCCGATATTCGTCGCCAACTGCCGCACCATGACCTGCTGCTGCTCTCATCCCGCTATGAAGGGCAGCCAGGCGTCGTGGTCGAAGCGCTGGCGTGCGGCCTTCCGGTCATCGCCACCCGCTGCTGCGCGAGCATGTCCTCCCTGCTGGACGATGGCGCGCTCGGCACGCTGATCGATGGTGGCGACGAGACCGCATTCGCCAATGCCATCCGCACCGCGGACCCGGATAGTCAGGACCGCCCGCGCGCTCGTGACAAGGCGGCGTCGTTCACCATCGAACGCGCTGTTCCCGCCTACCGCGCGCTCTTCCATCACATGCTGGCAACGCACCCCCACCGGCGGCGCGCTGCCCTTGCCAAACCTTGTTCGCAATCTCTTTTTGAGGCGCAGCTATCATGAGCCATGCCGATGCGCTTGTCCCGCTGATCAATGCGCAGGGTACGCGCGCGATGCTGGACCCCACCCCGCTTGTCCGGTCCGGTCGCAACTGGACGGCATGGTTCGGCCCGCTCATCTCCTTTGCGATACTGGCGGTCGTGTTCGTTCAGATCGGCTCCTTCGATTTTCACAAACTCATCGCGATGCTGCCGCGCACGCCGCTTTTCTGGCTGGTGTTCGCTGTGACATACAGCCTGACGCCGCTATGCGACTGGGTCATCTTCAACCGGCTGTGGTCGATCCCCGCCGGCGGCCTGTCTGCCCTGTTCCGCAAGCGGATCAGCAACGAACTGCTGCTCGGCTATGTGGGCGACGTCTATTTCTACGCCTGGGCGCGGCGGCATGTGTCGATGGCCGGATCACCCTTTGGCGCGGTCAAGGATTCAGCGATATTGTCGGGCGTGATGGGCAACATTGTCACGCTGGCGATGCTGCTCTTCACGCTGCCCCTCCTGTCATCGCTGCGACTGGCGATGGACGGGCGGGCGCTGGGGATATCGCTGACCATCCTTGTTGTGACCTCCTTTGGCCCGGTCCTGTTCAGTCGCAAGGTATTCAGCCTGCCCTGGCGGGAGCGGCGGATGGTGGCAGGGGTCCATCTGGCGCGGATCATCGCCAATGTGCTGCTCTATGCAACGTTGTGGCACCTGCTGCTGCCCGATGTCGCGTTGAGCTGGTGGTTCATGCTTTCGACGCTACGGCTGGTCCTGTCCCGCCTGCCGATGGTGCCGAACAAGGATGTGCTGTTTGCAGGCGTCGCGGTGTTCCTGGTCGGGCGTGAGCTGGAAATTGCGGAGGTGCTGGCGATGGTCGCCAGCCTGCTGCTCGCCGCGCATCTGCTGGTCGGACTGATCCTTGGCCTGAGCGGCGTCGTGAAACATCGGAGGCGGGCATGACCGTCCTGGCGATCTGGGTAACCAGCATGATCGCCGCCGCTGCGGTGCCGATCATCCCTTCAACCCCCGATCTGGGCAAGGCGGAGGCACGCTGTCGCCCCGGTGAGAACGGCCCGTCCTTGCTGCTCGACATAGTGGGACTGAAGGACCGAAAGGGCCGCCTGAAGGCGGAAGTCTATCCCGCCAACGATCAGGACTTTCTTCAGGACGACAATATCCTGATCTCTCAGGGCAAGATTTTCCGCCGGGTCGAGGTGCCGGTCGGGCAAGGTTCCACGCAAAATGACCATAGCGCGCAAATATGCGTCCGTGTGCCGGGGCCGGGCCGTTATGCGGTCAGCGTGCTGCACGATCGCGACGGTAACCGGAAATTCGGGTTGTCGGTTGATGGCGTCGGCTTTGGCGGCAATCCCAAATTGGGCATGGGCAAGCCAAAGGCGGCGTCGGCCACCCTGGTTGTTGGCACCGGCCCTACGCGCGGGCGGATCATCATGAATTACCGTCGGGGATTATTGTCCTTCGGCCCGCTCAAGGCGCTTTAGGCCATGCGGATCGTCGATATATGCGCCTTTTACGCACCGCAGGGCGGGGGCGTCAAAACCTATGTCCGGCACAAGATGCTGGCGGGCCCCGCGCGCGGCCATGAAGTCATCATCCTTGCGCCGGCGGCGCAGGCGCATGTCGAATATTTCGGCGATCATGCCCGCATCGAATATGTGCCGGGTCGCCGCTTCCCGCTCGACGGGCGCTATCATTATTTCCATGACGAAGCGGCTCTACACGCCCGCCTGGACGCCTTGCGTCCCGATCTGGTGGAAGCATCGACCCCGTGGGGCAGCGCATCGATGGTCGCCAACTGGCGTGGCGATGTGCCACGCAGCCTGATCATGCACGCCGATCCGCTGGGCAACTACGCCTATCGCTGGTTTCGCAGTCTGGCCAGTCGCGAGCAGATCGACCGCGGGTTCGACTGGTTCTGGCGGCATTTGCGGCGTCTGGACGCGCGCTTCGATCATATCGTCTGCGCCAGCGACGAACTGGCGACACGGCTGGCGAATGGCGGTTTGCGGCATGTGGTCACCAACCGCATGGGGGTGCAGCCCGGCATCTTCTCCCCCCGGCACCGCGACACGGATCTGCGGCGACGGCTGCTGCAATGGTGCGATCTGGATGAAGATGCGCTGTTGCTGTTCGGCGCGGGCCGTCACGCGCCGGAAAAACGGTGGCCAATGATCATTGAGGCCGCGACCGCCTGTGGCTTTGATCGTCCGGTCGGCCTCGTCATTGCTGGCGATGGCCGCGCGCGCGCCAGCGTGCAACGCGCCGCGGCGGACAATCCGCATGTCCGGTTGATGGCACCTGTCACCGACCGCCAGGCCTTCGCCAGTCTGCTCGCAAGCGCCGATGCGCTGGTCCATGGCAGCGAATCCGAAACCTTCTGCATGATCGCGGCAGAGGCGCGGGCCAGTGGCATTCCGATGTTCCTGCCCGATGGCGGCGCGGCGGCGGATCATCTGGTGCCGGGCGCTGGCCATCATTACCGCGCGGCGGACGCATCCAGCCTGGCGGCCGCCATTCGCCTGTTCCTGACGCAGGGGCCAGCCGATCATCTCGCCAACGCCTGCTCAGTGGCCGCCGGCACGCGCACGATGGACGCGCATTTCGCTGAGCTTTTCACCCTCTATGAAGGGACCAGACGGAGACTTCCCCTCGCTGCATGACAATTGCTGGTCGGATCGGTGACGGGGTCCGCCTTCGAACTTTCATCATATTGCAGCGCACAAGAAACGCGCACGACTCAATGGCGGGCTATGACGAAGCCAGCCATTGGGGGGCATCATCATGTACAAGACTATGCGAGCCGTGCTGTTTGCAGGGCTGGTCAGTTTCGTCGCGACCGGATCGACCAGTAGCAGCCTGCCATATCGTCTCGATACGGCGCAGCTATTGCCGCACGGCGGCAATACGACGCTCTCCATGATGACCTATAATATCAAGGGTTTGCCGTGGCCGCTCGCCTTTGACCGCGACGCCGCGCTGGCGCGGATAGGCGGACGTCTGCGCGCGCTGCGACAACGGGGGCAGCAACCCCATATCCTGTTATTGCAGGAAGCCTTCACGCCACAGGCGGCAGAGATTGCGCGGACGTCCGGCTATCGACACATGACCTTCGGACCGGATCGACTGATGCGTTCGTCGATCGCGCCCGCAACGGCGGACCAGGCGTTTCTTGCTGACGCCCGGTGGGATCGCGGCGAGGCGATGGGGAAACAGACCGACAGCGGCCTCATCATCCTGTCTGACTATCCCATCCTCCGCGTCCAGCGCCTCGCCTTCCCCGATTTCGCCTGCGCCGGGTTCGATTGCCTCGCCAACAAGGGCGTTGTGATCGCCGACATACAGGTTCCCGGCGAAGAGAAGCCCGTGGCCATCGTCAATACCCACCTCAATGCGCGCAAGGCGTCGGGCGTCTCCGTGGCGCGATCGCTGGCGGCCTTTGCGCGGCAGGTCGATCTGACCGCGCGCTTCATTGCCCGCGCCGTCCCGCGCGACCGCACATTGATGATCGGCGGCGACATGAACATTGGCGGCAATAACGATCGCAGCCACATCTTCTTCGACAGCTTTTCCCGCCATGGCCTGTCGTTCGTCGCACCGGCGCAGGGCGGCGCGCAGATCGCGCTGCAACAGGCAGCCGTCCCCGTTCGGCAGGTGCGCGATGACCTCATCCACGCGGCCCAGCGTCGCAAGGACTGGATCTTCGCGCGCGCCGGGCACGGCACCTCGCTCGTCGTGAAAGGCGCGCATGTGCCGTTCGGGTCGGAGCCTGACGGCGAGCCGCTCTCCGATCATTTCGGCTATGTCATCGCCTATGACCGCCAGCGCCCACAATTGGCGCTTGCCGATGCCAGCCCTGCGCTGAAAAGCGAATATCGCTGATGCGCGGCCTGTATCTACTGGGCCTGGTCGCGCTCGCGCTCCAGGCCGGTACCGCATCGGCGCAGGATCTGTTCGTCGACCAAAGCATCAGCTTCACGCTGAAGCCTGCGATCCGGCGATCGCCCCTGCTCGAAGCGCGGAGCATCAGGCCGGATCAGGGCTGGATCGGCGCGATCCGCCCGGTGCCCCGTGACGAGCCAGACCATGTCGTCGCCCTGCGCCTCCAGCGCCAGAGCCGGCGGTTCATCGGGGCGCAGGCGGACATTGCACCCCAGATGGACAAATCGGCTTACGACCATCGCCCGCGCAGCCGTACAAGGATGCTTTCGGTCGAGGATCATTTCGCCCTCTCCGATCAGATGGCGATGACGCTGGGCTTTGCCGGCCTGAAAGTCAGTAACCGCAATGCCAATGTGACCATCGGCAGTGGCGATGATCGCCTGCGCGCGCGGGACTGGTTTTTGCCCCACGCCGTCGTCCACTACCGTCCAACGCCTGCAATCACGCTGTCGATGGACTATAATGAGTCCATGCGCGCCTATGGCGATACCGGCTTTACCGGCCCGCTCGGCCTTTCGCGCCCCGAATTCGAGACTTTGCGCCGCACCCTCCGCCCTGAAAAAGGCCGGATCGCGTCGATTGGCGGTCAATGGTCGGGCGGGGACATGATGGTAACGACCAGCCTCTATCGGGCCGACATTCGCAACCGCCTTTCCTTTGCCGATCGTGCCTATCTGCCGACCAATATCGGGTCTGCCAGCCTGTTTGGCGTCAAAATGACGGCCCGGCATCAGCTGACGCCGCATCTCGACTGGTCCGTCCGCTATCAGCAGGCAGCGGTGGACACCATGAGCGGGCGATCCGTGCAGGAACGGGAAATGGCCCTTGCAGCCGCATGGACCAGCGGCGCGTGGCGTGTCGCGGCGCAGACATCGCGCAGCAGCCGCGCGGCGCTGGCAGCATTGGGCACCCGACAATCGCCCCTGCGCGCCGAAGGCAGCATCGAATATACGCCCGTGCAACGGGATGGCCAGCGATTGCGCTTTGCCGCGCGCTTCATCAATCCCAGCCGCCTCGTCAGCATCGGCCTGTCCGGCCCGACCGCGATGGGGAGCCTTCATGCCGTCGACCATACCCGCGCCGTCATGTTCAGCGCCGACATGGGCTGGTAAGCACCGGCCCGGACATGACAAAGGCTGTCCGCGCATCCCCCTTGTGCGTCGTCCTGCTGTTGCTGACGGTGCTGCTGGGCATTGCCGCCCTCCGGCCGATCGACCATGACGAAGGGCAATATGTCGCTGCTGTGGCCCTGATGCGATCGGGCTTGCCCTACCGCGATTTCGCCTATCTCCAGACGCCATTGCAACCCCTGCTCTTCGCGCCGCTGGCATGGCTGTGCGAGGGCTGGCTGTTCCTTGCCCTGCGCGTCGTCAATGCCCTGTGTGCGGCGGGCGCAGCGGCGCTGCTATATCATGCAACGCGCCAAGTGGGAGGATCGCGGCGCAGCGCCGGGATTGCGGCCATGGCGCTCGTCACCAGCCATGCTTTCCTGTTCGCAGCCACGGTTGCGCGGAACGATGCCCTGCCTTTGCTCCTGCACATGGCCGGTCTCACGCTGCTCATCGACGCGCTCGAAAAGGTTCGTCGACCGCTGTTCTTCTTGCTTGCCGGGCTTCTGCTGGGCGCGGCATCCTCCGCGAAGATCAGCTATGGGCTGCCGGCCGCCGCCATCGGCCTGTTCGCGCTGCTGCATGTGCGGCGGTTCGGCCCGAAAAGCGTCCTCGCGCTGGCGGTGGGCGGGATCGCGGGCGGATTGCCAACCCTGGTCCTCTGGGCGATCGCGCCGGATGCGGCCTGGTTCGGCATCATCGACTATAGCCTGAAGGCGCCGCTGGAATGGCAGATGCTGAACCAGCGCGCCTATATGGCGGAAGCCCCGCTCAGCGTTTTGCGGTTCCTGCGTTTCCTTGCGCAGGGGTCGGCGCTGCTGGCGCTTCTGGCGCTGGCCATTTCTGTCCTGCGTCGATCCGCAACGCCTTCCACGACGACCGGTCTGCTCGACTATGTGATCGTTGCCGGGTTGATCGCGGCGTGGCTGCCCCGGCCCATTTATGTGCAATATCTGGTGCCGCTGCTACCCGCCTTGTTCCTGCGCTTCGGATTGATGCTGGATGCGCCCCACTGGCGCCGCCCCGCAGCGGTCACGGCGTTGGCGCTGTGCATGATGGCGGGGGCGGCGGACACGCTGATCCGCATCGCACCGAACGTCGCCAGCGGCCACAGCCCGGTCGTGTCGGCGATGCGCGATGCCCATGCGATCGGACGGAACGTGCGCGCCTCCGCCGTCGCAGGTCCGATCGTCAGCCTCTCGCCGGAGCGGGTGGTGGACAGCGGCATGCCCCTCGATCCGCGCTTTGCCGCCGGTCCCTTCCTGTTCCGTACGCGTGACCTTCTCACCCCGGCGCAACAGCGCGCATTCCATGTGCTGAATGGCGCAAGCGTTGCAGAAGGGCTGACCCGGCATCCGCCCGCCGCGATCATAACGGGGCAAGAAAGCGCGCCTTCCCCAGCCAGTCCGCAGGGTCTCGACTCATCCCTGATCGCCTGGGCCGTCGCCCATGGCTACCGCCCTGCGTCGCTCCCCTCGGGTGAGGGGACGCTCTATCTCAGGCAGGAATGATTATCGGGGGCAGCGGCGCACAAGGCTGTTGCGGCGTCAGGTCACCTCGCATCGCCTCAAACGCGATCCGACTGCCCGTTTTGTCGAGCCTCCCATGCTGACTAATCCCGGTAATGGAGCATTGGCGAGGGCCCGCGCGGCTTGGCCGATCCGATCAATATGCTCGATGAAAGGGGCTGCGTAGTGGATATGGTGGGCATGATGCCGGGGCGCGAAAACACCTGGTCGAGCGACAGGCGCTTTACCGATGTTCTCTACTACAACATTGGCCAAAACCGGGGGATACTCGCCTATGACGATGCACAGCATCCTTATGCCAGATCCGGGGCAACTCGCTAGCGGACTTGCCATCCCCGGCGCGCCACTGGAAGGCGCTGGGCTGGCGGCTGCCCGCCAAATCTTGCGCGAAGGCGGTTCGCGCTTCGCTGCGGAACAGGGGGCTTTATCGTCAAGCCACGCCATCACATGCTGGGACTAAACACCTAGGGCATATGATCCGCAGAAGGCGACGCGCATACGCTGTTCCATGCGTTGCTTCATTATGCCCTTGGCCGGACATGGATCGCGGCGAACGCCGGGACCCCGAATTCGCCGCGCTCATAAACCGGCTGGGCATCGCACTTGGCAAATCGCGCTATCCCGACGGTCATCAAACCGATTGGGGGCAGCAATTTTGGGCGACGCTGTGGGAGCGTGGCGGCGGGCCCGTCCTAGAATAGTCGCCGAAATCCAGCGCAGATTTCAAGTGGGATTTCATGTGGGACGACGCGCCATCCTTCCAGAAATAACTGGCGAAGTCATCTACTTATGGAAGTAATTGGCGGAGAGGGTGGGATTCGAACCCACGGTACCCGTAAAGGCACACCGCATTTCGAGTGCGGCGCATTCGACCACTCTGCCACCTCTCCGCAGAAGGTTCGGCGTTGCCGACCCGGTCGAGCGGCGGCCATTAGCGAATGAAATCACCCTTGCCAAGCGGCCAGTCCGGTATTTTTCTTGTCTCCTGCTGCAACGCCCCTAAATTGGACGTATGAAAGACATGATCCAGAATTATGGCTCCGGCAGCATCTTCGGCGCAGGTGTCACGGCACCGCCGATCGTCCATGCCCGCTTCAGCATCGGCGATGTGGTCAAGCATCGCATGTTCGGCTTTCGCGGTGTGATTTTCGACATCGATCCGGTCTTCGCCAACAGCGAGGAATGGTATGACGCCATTCCCGAAGGCGCACGGCCCGACAAGGATCAGCCCTTTTATCACCTGCTCGCCGAAAATGGCGAATCCAGCTATGTCGCCTATGTCAGCCAGCAGAATCTGGATGCGGACGACAGCGACGAGCCGGTCGACCATCCGGCCATTCTGGGGATGTTCGGCGCCTATGCCGATGGCAAATATCGCCTGCGCCCGCTCCATCGCCATTAGGCGGGTCGCCGTTGTCGCCGCGCTGGCCTGCGCCGGCGCGATGTCGGCGGCGGCGCTCCCGGCGTCCAGCATCCGCCTCTGGGACATAGCCGCCAGCTTCCAGGACACCGGCACGGTCAATCGGGGTTTTGGCGGGGCCACCACCGCGCACGTCCTCCATTATTACCGGCGGCTCCTGCCCGCCGCCCCGCCGCGCGCGGTGATCGTCTATGTCGGGGAAAATGATCTGGCCGCCGGCACTCCGCCCGATCGGGTCGCACGCGACATCGCCACCCTGCTCGGCCGTCTGCGCAAGGATTATCCCCGCGCTCCCATCGCTTTCCTGTCGCTCAAGCCCAGCCCGCTGCGCTGGGCCTTGCGCGAGCGGATGGCCATGGTGAACGCCCAGGTCGTCGACCTGACGAAGAAGCTGGACGTCCGCTATCTCGATGTCGGCCGGCTGCTGCTGGCGACCGACGGTCTGCCCGACGCCTCCCTGTTCCGGCCTGACGGACTGCATATGAACGCGCGCGGCTACCAGCGCTGGACGGCCAGCGTCGACGCGTGGCTCGACAGCCTGCCACCGCCCTCCCGCGCCCGGGCGAGCGCCTCCTGACACTTTACGATTGATCCACGCCCTCGCAACATTATTACCAGAGCGTAGGACGTGCGGATAATCGAGGGGAGTCGCGAGTGGCAACGGACAGGGCAGCAAGCGGAGCGATGGCGGAACTGACGCTGCGCGGCGTTATTCTGGGCGCGCTCATCACGCTCGTCTTCACCGCGGCGAACGTCTATCTGGGCCTCAAGATCGGCCTGACCTTCGCCACGTCGATCCCGGCGGCGGTCATTTCCATGGCGGTGCTGCGGCTGTTTTCGACCGGGACGATCCTGGAAAACAACATCGTCCAGACGATTGCGTCCGCCGCCGGCACATTGTCGGCGATCATCTTCGTTCTGCCCGGTCTGGTCATCATCGGCTGGTGGCAGGGCTTCCCCTACTGGCTGTCCGCTTTCACCATCGCGCTGGGCGGCATATTGGGCGTCATGTATTCGGTGCCGCTGCGCCGCGCGCTCGTCACCGGCTCCGACCTCCCCTATCCCGAAGGCGTCGCCGCTGCCGAAGTGCTGAAGGTCGGCGCGGGATCGCGCGAGGGCCTGGAAGAGAATAAGCGCGGCCTCGCCGCCATCCTGGCCAGCTCCCTTGCCGCCGCATCCTTCTCGATCGTCGCCAAGACCCGGCTGATCGCGGAGGAAGCCGCCACCTTCTTCCGCTTCGGCGCGGGCGCGACATCTGTCTCGACCAGCTTTTCCATGGCCCTGATCGGGGTCGGCCATCTCGTCGGCCTGTCGGTCGGCATCGCCATGTTCATCGGCCTGCTCATCAGCTGGGTCGGGCTCGTCCCCTATCTCACCGCGCCGCTGCCCGCCGGAGCCGATCTGGCGGACATCGTCGGCACCGCCTTTCGCATGAAGGCGCGCTTCATCGGCGCCGGGACGATCGGCGTGGCGGCGATCTGGACGCTGCTCAAGATATTGGGCCCGATCGTCAGCGGCATCCGGTCCGCGCTCGTCGCCAACGCCACGCGCAAGGCGGGCAATGCCGCCAGCCTGGACATTACCGAACGTGACCTGCCGATCGGCATCGTCGGCGGCACCATCCTGCTGACGCTGCTGCCCATCGGCCTCCTGCTCTGGATCTTTGCGCAGGGTGGGCCGATCGCGGCCAATCCCGTTCCCGTCATTGGCCTGACGCTCGCCTATGTGCTGGTCGCCGGCATCGTCATCGCATCGGTCTGCGGCTATATGGCGGGTCTGATCGGCGCGTCCAACAGCCCGATCTCGGGCGTCGGCATCCTTGCCGTACTCGGCGCGTCGCTGCTGCTCGCCGCCATCTACGGGTCGGGCGGCGACCCGTCGCAAACGCAGGCGCTGATCGCCTATGCCCTGTTCACCACCGCCATTGTCTTCGGCATCGCCACCATCTCCAATGACAATCTTCAGGACCTCAAGACCGGCCAGCTCGTCGGCGCGACGCCCTGGAAGCAGCAGGTCGCGCTGATATTGGGCGTGATCTTCGGCTCGCTGGTGATCCCTCCTGTGCTCGACCTGCTCAACAGCGCCTTCGGCTTTGCCGGCGCGAGCGGGGCGGGCGCGAACGCCCTGCCCGCCCCGCAGGCCGCGCTCATCTCCGCGCTGGCGAAAGGCGTGCTTGGCGGTGATCTCGACTGGAACCTCATCGGCATCGGCGCGGGGATCGGCGTGGTGGTCATCGCCGTCGACGAAGCGCTCGGCCGGGCGGGCAAGCTGCGCCTCCCTCCGCTTGCGGTCGGCATGGGCATCTACCTGCCGATGGCGCTCACGCTGCTGATCCCGGTCGGCGCGCTCGTCGGCCATCTCTACAATCGCTGGGCGCTGCGCCAGTCCAACCCCGAATTCGCCGAGCGCATGGGCGTGCTGATGGCGACCGGCTTCATCGTCGGGGAAAGCCTGTTCGGGGTCGCCTTCGCCGGCATCGTCGCAAGTACGGACAGCGATGCGCCGCTGGCGCTGGTCGGGGAAAGTCCCTGGGCCGTACCGCTCGCCATCCTGATCTTCGCCGCTGCGATCGCGGGCCTCTATGCCCGTCTGCGGCGCTGGGCATCCGCCCCGCTGGCCTGATGCCCTGTCCTAAAGGGAAGCGGAAAAACCGCCCGATTTATGCGCTTCTCTCCTTTTGACGGGAAAAGGAGAAGGATAGCCGGCATGACCGATCAGGAACCCGACCGCGTGGCGCTGGGCGACGAGGCGTCCATTCTCTACTGGACCTCCCGCTTCGACGTCTCGCGCGAGGAGCTGGAGGAAGCGGTGGAGACAGTCGGGGACAGCCCGGCGGCGGTCGCCGCCTATCTCAATGTCGATCCGGCGCGGCGGCGCGGATAGTTCGGTCCTTCCGCGCGTTGCCTTTCGAAGAGAGAAAGGAACGCGCCATGAATGAGGACCATCAACCCGACACACGCCGGGATCCGGCAGAGGACAGTCCCGACATCCCCGCACCCGAACAGGGCTCGCCCGGCGGCAACAGCGACGATGTCGACAAGGAAACCGCGAAGCGAACCGAACAGGGCGAGCATGACGACCCCAATCCGCTCGCGCCGCCCGTCAACACCGAAGCGGGAAGCTGAATCATAGCGGCCGCGCAGCAGCCACCCGCGCTGCTCGACAGGGCGGTCGGGGTTGCGGGCACGGATGTCGCCGCCGTTACCGAATGGCTGCTCCGGCAAGGAAGCCGGATAGCGAAAAGGGGGCGGGGAATCCGATTCCCCGCCCCCGCCCGTTCATGCCGCTGTCAGATCAGAAGTTGACGCGGACGCCACCGCTGTAGCGGCGTCCAAACCGTTCCCATTCGATGGTCTGGTTCGTGATGCTCTTGGTCGGAATGCCAGTCGCGGTCAGCAGGCTCGCAGGGTCGGAGAAGCGGCGACCCGGATGGTTCAGCAGGTTCGACGCATCGAAATAAATCTCGACATTCTTCGTGATCGCGTAGCGCGCCGAGAAATCCAGTTCGTCGTCCGAATCCCAATAGGTATCGCCGCCATCGGTCAGCGTGTCGGCGATGGTGTCCAGCCACTTGCTGCGGTTCTGATATTGCAGGCGCAGCGACAGGCCGTATTTCTCGTAATAGCCGCCGATATTGTAAACGAAATCGGACGTGCCGGGCAGCCGCACCTTGCGTGCAGGGATCGCACCGACGCCCGGCTTTTCCACCTTGCTGTCGTTCAGCGTGACGTTGGCTGAAATGCCGAAGCCGCCCAGAAATTCGGGCAGGCCCAGATCCTGCGTCCAGGGTTCGAGCTGCAACTGCGCCGCCGCTTCCATGCCGAATATGCGGCCGGTCCCGCCATTGACGATGCCGCTATAGACATAGTCCGACCGGTCGATGCCGTTGCTGTTGAGCGCGGTGGAATTGAATGTCCTCGACGAAGTGTAGAGCACATCCTCGATCTTCTTGTAGAAGGCGCCGATCATCAGATAGCCCTGCGGTCGGACATACCATTCGAAATAGGCATCGACGCCATAGGCCCGCTCCGGCTTCACCGCCGGGTTGCCGCCCGAAATGGTGGCGTTGGCGTCGTTGACGACGACATTGGGGCGCAACTGATCGTAATCCGCCCGCGCCGCGCCGCTGTTGAACGACAGCCGCAGCTTCTTGGTGTCGTCGAGGTTATAGTTGACGTGCAGGCTGGGGAAGGCCAGCGTCTGGCTCGCCTCCGCCACGATCAGGCCCGGCGTCGTCCCGATCGTGCCGATCGCCCGGCCCTCGTTCCTGACATGCTCGACCCGCACGCCGCCCACGACGCTGCCCCAGTCGTAGCGGACCGTGCCCATCACATAGCCGGCGAACACTTCCTCGCGGACGTTATAGTTATTGCCGGTATTGGGCGTGAAGGCGAAAGCGGCCTGCGCCGCCTGCGATGCCGCCCGCATCTTGTCCTGGTCGAAATAGCGGAACGTATATCCCATCGGGATCTTGCCCAGGAACTCCTGGTCCAGCGAGAACTGGTTGTAGTTGGTGGGCAGAACCGTCGCCGCCTGCGCCGCGTTCAGGCTAATCTGGTTTTCGTCCGCGATCTTGTTGCGACGGTCATATTGGAAGCCGGCCTTCAGCGTCGCATTGTCCAGTTCGCGCGCCAGCACGACGCGGCCGGTATAGGCCTTGGTCGTGTCCACCGCGTCCAGTACCGTGAAGCCGCTCAGCGGCTTGGTGAAGCTGTCGACCGCCGTCACCTGCGCGCCTGCCGTGTAGCGGGTGGCTGCGCCGGTGCCGGTCTGGACGGTGTTGAACAGCGTCAGCCGCGAATAGTTGGGGTCAGTGAAGTCATAGGCGACGGTCGGGCGCAGATTGCGCGTCGACGGGCTGTCCCAGGTCGCCTCACCCACGACCGAACGGTCGTCCTTCGATTCGGTGTAGTTGCCGACCCAGCTCAGCTTCCACCCGTCGGCGATCTCGTGGCTGCCCTCCAGCGTGTTGGTGAAGACCGACTGGCGGAACGCCCGCAGCGTGGACCGCTGGCGGATGTCGATGCCGTAGATGATCCCCTTTTGCGGCAGGTTGCCGGCGCAGATGTCGGCATAGCCCGACGTCGTGTTGGCCGTGCTGGCGCCGCAGGCGGCAGTGCTGTTCGACAGGTCGGCCTCGCGGTCGTCCAGGTCGAACCGGTAATTGTCGCGCGCCTCGTCGTCGGTGAAGATGGTGTAGATCGACCGCGCCGAAATCATGTTGCGGTCGTCCGGCTTCCAGTCCAGCCGACCCGACACCGACCAGTTCTTGCGGGTCAGGCGATAGAGCTTGTTCTCCGTCTCATGCACCCAGAAGCGCGTCTGGTTGCCGGGACGCAGGTCGCGCGGAACCCGCTCATAGTCATTCTCGAAATTGTCGGTGATCATGTTGCGTTCGTAATAGCTGCCCGACAGCAGCACGCCGATCTCGCCGATGCCGGTGTCGAACCGGTCCGACACGACCATATTGGCTTCATATTCCTTGCGGTCGCCCAGTTCGGCAAAGCCCAGCCCCGCCTTGCCCGCCAGATGGAAGCCGTCATAGTCGAAAGCCGAACGCGTGACGACGTTGACGTTGCCGGCCACCGTTTCGCCGGGCATGTCGGGCGTCACCGCCTTCGACACGATGATCTTGCCCGCAATGGCGGACGGGATGGAATCGAACCGCGCGTCACGTCCTTCGGGACTCACCACGTTGATGCCGTCGAACGACAGGGTGGTCCACGTCTTGGGGCTGCCGCGCAGGTTGATGTAGCGCGCCTGCCCCTGGTCGCGCTCGACGCTGATGCCGGGCAGGCGGCTGGCGGCCTGCGCGATATTCTGGTCCGGCAGGCGGCCGACCGAATCCGATGCCGCCACGGTGACCAGCGAGTCGGAATTCTTCTGGATGTCCAGCGCCAGCGCTTCGGACTCCGCGATCGGACGCGTGCCGGTGACGACGATCGCATCCGCCTCAGCCTCCGCCTCCGGCGTTTGGGCGAAGGCGACGCCGGCAGGGGCGGCGGCGCTGGCAAGCAGGCACAGGATCATGTCGCGGCGCACTGGCCGCTTGCGCGTGAAAGTCATGGTTGGTCCCCCGTCTGGATCGCGCCTCATCGGCGTTCGCCGCGGCAACTAAGCGCAGCCTGCTACGGCTACATGACCCTTTGAAGTCAGATTGAAGTCATCCCTGGTGCAATATGCGACAAAAGTGTCACGCAAGAGTCATCATGCTGTCACCCCTACTCGCCAGCAGGGCCGCGCTATCAGATCGGGGGATATATCCATGTCGAAATGCCTGTCCGTGGCCGTGCTCGCGGCCGGTGGGATCCTGCTTGCGGGATGCGCCGCCACCGAGCAGGAAGTGCCGGTGGCCGTGCGCATCGCCAACGCGACGCCGGCGGTCAGCGTCACCGCGCGGGGCGAGACGACGCCGGTGGGCACGCCGAACGCCGACGCGGCGGACGATCCCGCCATCTGGCGCAATGCCGCCGACCCGTCGCAAAGCCTGATCGTGGGTACCGACAAGAAAGCGGGCCTTTACGTCTATGGCCTTGACGGGCGGACCCGCGACTTCCTCGACGCCGGGCGGGTCAACAATGTCGATTTGAAGGACGGCGTGGTGATCGGCGGCACGCCCGGCATCCTCGTCGCCGCGTCCGACCGCAACGACATCGCCAAGGCCAGGGTCGCCCTGTTCCGCCTCGATCCGGCGACCGCGAAGCTGACGGCGCTCGGCACGGTGGATGGCGGGGCGGGCGAGGCCTATGGCATCTGTCTTGGCCGCGACGAAGCGGGCCTGTCGGCCTTCATGGTGCTCAAGGACGGCACGATCCACCAACTGCTGATCGACGCGTCAGGCGCGGCCCCCATCGGCCGGATCGTCCGTACCATGAAGCTTGGCACCCAGTCGGAAGGCTGCGCGGTCGATGACCGCACCCACATCCTCTATGTCGCGGAGGAGGATGTCGGCCTCTGGCGCTTCGACGCGCGCGCGACCGGATCGACCGCGCCCACGCAAATCGCGGCGGCCGACGGCAAAAATCTCGTCGCCGACGCCGAAGGCGTCGCCATCGCGCCGACCGGCGAAAAGGACGGCTATGTCCTTGTCTCCAGCCAGGGCGACAATGCCTATGTCGTCTATCGCCTCGACGATGACAGCTATGTCGGCCGCTTCCGCGTCGTTGACGGCACGGTCGGGGGATCGGAGGAGACCGACGGGATCGAATTGATGCTGGGCGATTTCGGCCCGGCCTATCCGGGCGGCCTCTTCATCGCGCAGGACGGTCACAATGCCGCCGCGGCGCAGAATTTCAAGCTGGTCGCGTGGGACGATATCGCGAAGGCGCTCGGCCTCCGTTAAGGCAAGGGCGGTGGATCGCTCCACCGCCCTCTCTTCCTTCAGCGCTTGCCCGCGAACCAGGCCGCCAGCGGCGCCTTCAGCCGTCCGCGCGTCTCGATCCGGGTCTTGATCGACGAAATCGCCCGGTCGACCACCTTGCGCGATTCCGGCGTCAGATATTGGGTGGCATAGGCGTCCAGCTTGGCCGCCATCGCCGGATCGGCCGATCCGCCGCCCAGCCGCGCCAGCGCCTGGCTGCGCGCCGACACGTCGATCAGCGCCTCATATTGCTGGCGATGCGCCAGCACATAATCGACCGCCAGCATCGGATGCTCATACCCCACCGCGCTGATGATCGCCGCGCTGGTCGTCTTGCCCGGCTCGTCGGTCAGCGCCAGGTCGAGCGCCTGGGCGGCCAGCTTCTGGTCCTTCGCCCCGCCCAGAAGGGCATAGGTGCTGCTCTTTTCCAGATCGGTCTTCGCGCCCGTCGCCATCGCGCGCAGCTTGTCCCAGGTGGCCTGGTCGGCACTCTTGGCGATGATCGACAGCCATGTGTTGCGCAGCGGCCCGTCGAGCGCCGCCGGGTCGGTGGCGAGCGCCGCGAAACGGCGATTGGCTTCGGCCACGACCGCCTGGTCGCCCATATCGCCCAGCGTCGACACCAGCGACTGACGCAGCACGGGAACCTGCGGGCCTTCGCCGGCCTTGGGGTCATAGCCGATCGAGGCCAGCACCGGCGTCAGCTTGCGCGACGCATAGGCGAGCACGCGGCCCTGCGCGCCCGCGTCGCCATCCAGCATGTCGTAGGCGCTGCTGAGGTAAGACGGCACCTCGGCCATCACCGCGGGCGTGGCCGATGCCGGGACCGCGTCCACCAGGTCCAGCGCCAGTCCGATCGGCTGATAGCCGCCAAGGCCGAGCTGGAAATTGTCCGCCAGCAGGCCGGTCTGGTCGATGCTGGCCAGCTTCGTGAAATCCTTCGCCAGCGCCTTCACGTTGGTTTCGGGATAGAGCGATCGGAAATAGCCCGTCTGCCCGGCATTGACGATATAGGCGCCGCAGCCCGGCAGCGTGATCTGGCCATTGCCTTGCAGGATCAGGCGCTGCGCCTCGCCGCCCACCGTCTGCGCCTTCACCGGCACGTTCCACTTGAGCGGCGTCTTGCTCTTCTGGTCGCGGCTATATTCGCTTTGGCTCAGCGTCAGGACGGTCTGGCCGCCGCGGCATTGGGCGCTGTCCACCTTGACCAGCGGAATGCCCGGCTGGCTGGTGAAGTCATGCGCGATGCTGACCAGCCCCTTCGCGCCCGCGCCCTCCACCGCCTTCCACAGGTCGTCGGTCACGGTGTTGCCATAGGCATGGGCCTTCATATAGGCCTGAATGCCGGCCTTCCACGCATCCTCGCCGGCATAGCCTTCCAGCATGGTGATGACCGCCTCGCCCTTCTGGTAGGTGATGGCGTCGAACGCCTGGTTCACCTGATCGACGGTGGTGATCTTCTGGACGACCGGATGGGTGGTGGCGAGCGAATCGAGGCTCATCGCTGCCTCCCGCCCGTCGACGCGGGTCAGCAGCATCTCCCAGTCGGGCTGCAGCTTGTCCGTCACCTTGGTCGCCATCCAGCTGGCGAAGCCTTCGTTCAGCCACAGATCGTCCCACCAGGCCATGGTGACGAGGTCGCCGAACCATTGGTGCGCCATTTCATGCGCGACGGTTTCGTAGATGCGGCGCTTGGTCGCTTCGGACGTGAAGCGCGGGTCGACCAGCAATGCGCGCTCGAACGTGAAGATCGCGCCCCAATTCTCCATCGCGCTGAAGAACTGGCTCTGGCCGGGGCCCGCGACATTGTCGAGCTTGGGCAGCGGATAGGGCACGCCGAAATAATCGTTATAATAGGGCAGGATCGCCGCCGACGCGTCGAGCGCCAGCTGCGCCTTGCCCGTATTGCCCTTGCCGGTGATGACGCCGACTTCGGTGCTGCCTGCCATCTTGGTCGCGCGGTCGAGTTCGCCAAGGCCGAAGAAGAGCAGGTAGGACGACATTTTCGGGGACGTGCCGAACGTCACTCGCGTCTTGCCGCCGCCCAGGTCGGTGGAGGATTTGACCGGCATGTTGCCGACCGCCATCTGGCCCGTCGGAATGACGGCGCTGAGGTCGAACGTCGCCTTGTAGCTCGGCTCGTCGAAGCTGGGCACGAAGCGGCGGGCGTCGGGCGCCTCGAACTGGGTGAAGAGCGCGCGCTTCGCCGCCCCGCCATTGTCCGTATAGTCGAGCGCGAACAGGCCGTTCGCCTGTTGGTTGATGACGCCGGCATAGGCGATGGCCAGCTTGTAGGCGCCCGGCGCGACCGGCTTGCCGAAATCGAAGGTCACGGTCTGCGCGTCGGCATCGATCTTCGCGGTTCCCTTGACCGGCCGGCCGCCTTGGGCCGTCAGCGTCACCTCGCCAAAGCTCAGGTCAGCGGCGTTCAGCACCAGCGCCGGCAGGCTTTGTGCGACCGTCACGTCGATCACCGTCTTGCCCGTGAATTTGAGGTTGGCGGCGTCCGGCGTCACCTCGATCATATAATGGCTGGGGGCGGCGCCGCGCGGGAGCTGGGTGGTGACGCCGGCGGCTGGCCCGGCGGGGGCTGTGCTCTGCGCCATGGCCGTGGAGGCAAGCGCGATGGGAGCGGCTGCGACCAGCAGCGGCAGGATCTTGGTCAAGGACATAGACGATGAGACTCCGACATCTGGGCGATGCGCGGCATCCTAGGCCGCGCCCGATGACTGCGGGATCAACCGTTTCGCCCCGGCGGTCAAGCGATGCGGTGACCGGGCCATGTCATTCGTCGAACCTTGTTGCCCATTCGTCAAACAGGGCAGCGCGGATCAGCCCCTGCCGCGATAGCCCGGCACGTCCTGCGGCGGCAGCCACAGCCCGGCGGGCGGCTCGCCCGACTGCCAGAAGACGTCGATCGGGATGCCGCCGCGCGGATACCAGTAGCCGCCGATGCGCAGCCAGACCGGACGCATCTCGGCAAATAGCCGCTCGCCGATGCCCACGGTGCAATCCTCGTGAAAGGCGGCATGGTTGCGGAACGCCCCCAGGAACAGCTTCAGCGACTTTGACTCGACGATCGTCCCGGCCGGGGCATAGTCGATCACCAGATGGGCGAAGTCGGGCTGGCCCGTCACCGGGCAGAGCGATGTGAATTCGGGCGCGGTGAAGCGCACCAGATAGGGCTTGCCCGGGCGCGGATTGGGCACATAATCAAGCACCGCCTCTTCCGGGCTGGCGGGCAAAGCACTGGTCTGTCCCAGGTGCAGGGGCGTCTTGCTAAGGTCGGTCATGGGCGGCCATCTACGCCATCGCACGGCCGATGTCATGCCCGCGCATTGTTCACTTGCGGTTCAGCCGATCTTGTGCCTTGGCACGGGGTCATGGGGTCCATTCGTCGTTCGTTGCTGCTGGCCGCGCCGCTGCTTGTCGCCACCGCTGTCCATGCGCAGCAGGCGCAGGACGGCGCGCCCGTCTTCACGCTGCCGCCCTCCAATGCTGCGCCGGCATCGGACCCGGCCCGGCAGGGGCCGGAACTGGATGTCTTCCGCGA
>NZ_LSJY01000203.1 GCF_001556865.1 Sphingobium sp. CCH11-B1
TGTCAACGGCGGAGCAAAAACCGGCCACTGTGGCGGAGTAAAAGTAGGCCACTGATGTTGCGGCAGGTGCAAAGCAAAGGGCCCCGATCGGGGCCCTTTGCTTTTGGCCGTTTTGATGGGTCAGTTTTCGTCGACGGTGGCCTGGTTTTGCTCCGCCCCGCTGGCAGTGGCGCGACGGCGACTGGCTGACTGCTTTAGGCGGTAACTGTCACCATTCATGGTCAGGATGCTGACGTGGTGGGTCAAACGATCCAGCAATGCGCCGGTCAGGCGCTCGGACCCAAGCACCTGCGTCCAGTCCTCAAACGGCAGGTTGGAGGTAACGATGGTGGAGCCGCGTTCGTAGCGCTGGGAGAAGGTCTCGAACAACAGCTCCGCGCCGGTGGGCGAGAGCGGGACGTAACCCAGTTCGTCGATGATCAGCAGCTTCACTGCAGCCAACTCGCGCTGCATCTTGAGCAGCCGCTTCTCGTCGCGGGCTTCCAGTAACTGGTTCACCAGCGCCGCGGCGGTGGTGAAGGTCACGGTGAAGCCCTTCTGGCAGGCGGCCAGCCCCAGGGCGAGCGCCACATGGGTTTTGCCCGTCCCGCTATTGCCCAGCGCAATGATATTCTCGCGCCGCAGGATATATTCGCAGCGCGCCAGATCCAGCGTCAGCATCTTGTTGAGGCTGGGGATGGCGGTGAAGTCGAAGGTATCGAAGCTTTTGACGGCCGGGAACCGGGCAGCACGGATCCGGCGTTCGACAGTGCGCCGCTCACGGTCGATCAGTTCCAGTTCGATCAGGCGCAGTAGATAGCGGGGATGATCGACACCATCACGCGCGCACTCCCGGGCTACTTTCTCATATTCGCGCAAAACGGTCGGCAGTTTGAGTTGCTTGAGGTGGTGGGCCAGCAGCACCTGTGGCGCACCAGCGGTGGTGCCGGTGGGCAGGTTGTCATCGGGCGCCCGGCTCATGCTGCCATCTCCTTCGAGACCTGGGGCATCAGAGCCGCATAATCAGCCGCCTGCGTGACCTTCACATCCAGCCTTGGCAGGTGGGGATAGGTCGTCAGGTCAAGCCTGGCGGGCCGCCGTTCCATCCTGGCCAGTGCGATCTGCTTCACCGCATCAAAGCTGATCGCGCCCATGTGGATCGCCTGAGTGACAGCATGGGTCACCACGGCCATGGGCATCGCTTCCAGCAAGCGCAAGACCTGGATATACTCGCGCTTGCCCTTGCGGCCCATGCGTCCCTCCAGCAATTGCCGCAGGTGGGCAAAGACATCGGGCAAGGCCCAATTCTGCAGTGCAGCCGCCTGATCGAGAGCATTCGGCTTTGTCTCGATCAGCGCCAGATAATGCAGCGGATCGGCCACAAAATCGCCGCTGCCATAACTGCGCACATGGCGGGCGATCTCCTCGGCGCCGGACAGGATCACCACCTCGTCCACGAAGCCCTTCACCACCACATCCTGGAACCCAAACCTTGTGGGCACCGAGTAATCATTGCCGCGATACCGCACCAGCGCCGTCGATGACACACGGGCGCTGCGCCTCTCGCATGGCTCCAATGGCACCGGCGGTAGTGGGCGTAGCGCCGCAACGTCAGCAACCATGCGCTCACCGATGGTCTGGGCATGGCGGCCAGCACGTTCGCCTTGCCGCGCATGACAGCGCTCCAAAAGAGCCGCGTTCAGTGCGTCATAGCTCGCCGCCTGCGGCTTGGGCGTCATGAAGTTGCGGCGCGCGTATTTGACCAGCCCTTCGACCTTGCCCTTGTCATTCCCCTTGCCGGGTCGGCCGAAGCGGTCAGAAAACAGGTAGTGGCTGACCAGCTCGCTGAAGGCACGTGTGCGCTCACGCTTGCCGTCCCCCAGAATCTTGGCCACCGCAATCGTCGTGTTGTCGTAGAGGATCGACTGGGGAATGCCGCCAAAGAAGTCGAAGGCCGATACATGCCCATCCAGAAATGCCTCGGTCGTCTCGCGCGGGAAAGCCTTCACGAAACAGGCATCGGACTGCGGCAAATCCATGCACAGGAAGTGGATCTTCTGCTCCACACCGCCAATCACGCCCACCGCTTCGCCAAAATCCACCTGCGCATGCCCCGGTGGGTGCGCCAGCGGCACAAATGTCTCGCGGCCACGCACCCGGCTCAGCCGGACATAGTCCTTCACCACCGTGTAGCCGCCGCCATAGCCATATTCATCGCGCAGCCGCTCGAAGATCCGCTTCGCCGTGTGTCGCTGCTTGACCGGCGCCGTCCGGTCACCTTCCAAAATCGCGTCAACCACCGGCAGCAAAGGCCCCAGCTTCGGCTTCTCCACCGGCTTCGTGCGCGTATAGCCAGGTGGCAGTGAAAATCGGCAGATCTTGCCAATCGTCTCCCGGCTTAATCCAAATACCCGCGCGGCCTCTCGCTGGCTGCGCCCCTGCACAAACACAAACTGCCGAACACTCGCGTAAACTTCCACGGCATACATCCCGGCCGCCCTCAAAAGGGCAGCCTTACCACTGGCCGGTTTTTACTCCGCCACGCTCAGCACTTCGCTGGCGTTCCAGTGGCTGGTTTTGTCACCGCCCTGCACA
>NZ_LSJY01000204.1 GCF_001556865.1 Sphingobium sp. CCH11-B1
AGAGGCTTATGCCACTCCCGCCAACCTTCAGACCCCCGCCGGTGAATAAGCCGGGTTAACTTCGCATATTTCCCGTACAAATCGTCATAAAGTTGCGGGGGACGGGCATTGAATTTCCTACACCGTTCCGAGCCCTGGCGATCCCTTTTCCGTCGGCATGATCCGCATATGGGCGCCGGCGGCGGGATAGGACATCCAGCTATCCGCCGATCAGGCTGGCCCGTCAGGACGGGTTATGCGTCTGAAGAAAGGTGTCGAGCTGTTGAAGAAATGCCAGCCGGTCTGCCTCCCGAGAAAAATGATGGTCGCCAAGCGGCTGTTCGACATAGATATAGTCGCGCCCAGCGACCTTGCCCGCCGATTTCAGCCGGTCCGCCATATTGCGCGACTGGTTGACTTGCACGCGACGGTCCTTTTTGCCGTGCATCAGCAGAATGGGTGTAGAAAAGCGGGCGGCGAAGTTGATAGGCGAGACGGCGGCGAAATTCGGCGCTTGCTCCTTCATCCAGTCCTTGCGCGTGCCGCTGTCGAGGAAATTCGAGTCATACTGCACCATCGCGCCGAGATCCGAAACACCGGCATAAGACACTGCGCAACGATATTTCGATCCGTCACGCTCGGCCGCGCGCATCGCAGCATAGCCCCCGTAGGAGGCACCTACCATGCACACACGCTTCGGATCGGCGATACCTTCCCTCACCGCCCAGTCGACCGCGTCGTTCAGGTCGTCCTGCATGGCCAGGCCCCATTGCCCTTCGCCCTTTTCCGCGAAAGCGACGCCATAGCCCGAAGAGCCCCGATAATTGGGCTGAAGCACGGCATATCCGCGCCAGGCGAGAAATTGCACCCACCAGTCCCATCCCTCCGTATCGCGGGCGAAGGGACCGCCATGCGGCATCAGGATGAGGGGCAGGTTTTTTGCCTCGCGCCCGGCTGGAAGGGTGAGGATCGCGGCGATCTCCAGTCCGTCGCGTGCCTTGTAACGGATGGTCTTGACCGGTGAGAGGCGGGTCTTGGCCGTAAAAATCCTCATGACGCCGACTGACGTGTCGTAGAAATAATAGGTACCAGGCTGGTCGGGTGTGCCGACATGGATGATGAGGCGCTGCCCATCCCGGCTGGTGGACACGATGCGGGCACGGCGGTCGCCCACGGCCTTGTCCACGTCGGCCTGGATCTTGGCGAGGTTGGCGTCGAACCAGTGCACCGAGGGCGCGTCGCCGGTATAATATACGCCGGCCAGGCCCGTGCCGGCTGCATCCTCCTCTATCCCGTCAATGTCGAAACCGGGCGCGTCGAACAGCTTCTTGCCCAGTTCCAGAGTGTCGAGATTGAGTTCGTAGAGCGCGTCGGTACCATCGCGACTGTCGCTGGCGACGGCGCGTGTCGTATCGGCCGTAAACAGGAGCGGTGCGATCAGCGACTCATCCTTGCGCCGGTTTGCTCGGTCCACGACGCGGAAGGCGGTCGTCGCATCAGGGCGATAGAGCAGCTTTGCCATGCGACTTTTGTCATTATAGCCAATGCCCATGCGGACGGTTCCTGCAGCGTCGGCATACCAGCTGCGCACGAACTCCCGTGACGCGACGACATTGTGTCGCCGGCCGGTGCTGACATCGACCTCATCCACCTGCGGCCAGAAGCCGCGGTCGGAATAATAGATGGAGCTTTGGTAGGACAGAAGGATGCGGGGACTGCCGTCGCGCGCCATCCAGATCACATCACCGGCATTCTGTGCCGCTACATTCTTGGCGATCAGGTTGATCTTGGTGCCATCGGCCTTCACGCCGACGACGCGGGTAAGATACCAGGGCGAACCTTCGACATTGCTTTCGGCCCCAAAGCCGATCACCAGCCAGTCGTCATTGACCCACTTCCACCAGTTGAGGTCGTTGTCGCCCAGGGGTATCGTCCGCACATTCTTGTCGCCTTTGTCGAAAATGTCGGCGATGATCAACTTCTGTTCGCCGCCGATTGCGATGCGGCTGGCGATGTGCCTGCCGTTGGGCGAGAGCCCCGGCGCGTTCATCATGGGCAGTGCCGCGAAATCCTGAACCGTCCATTGCTTGGCCGGCTGCTGCTGCTGCTCAGCCGTCTGCGCCAGAGTCACTGACCCCCACAGGCTGGCGACCATCGCCAGAACCCCCGTTATCCGCCCCATTCTTCCCCCGAAACTTGCGTTAGACTCTGCAAATCTAGTGTGTTGCCACAGTCTCGTCACCCGCAAAATGGACGTTCGAACAGCGTGTTGCCCGCCTCAGGCGGCGCGTAGCGAGACCCGCGGCGCCAGCATCGCGCGATTGCGGCCCCCGCGCTTGGCGGCATAGAGGGCGGCGTCCGCCGCGCCGATCCAGCTGCCGCTGGTAACGCGATGGGGATCGATGGCGGCGACTCCGAAGCTGGCGGTGACGCGCAAAGGCGGATCGTGCGGGATGGTGAGCGCGGCGATGGCGTCGCAAAAGCGCTGGGCCGCCAGCACGGCTTCCGTCTCTCCCGTTTCCGGCAACAGCAGGCCGAATTCCTCCCCGCCGAGCCGGCCGAAGGCGTCGCTGGGGCGGGAGAGGGTGCGGCAGAGATCGGCCACCGCCTCTATCACCATGTCGCCGGCTGGATGACCATGGGTGTCGTTCACCGCCTTGAAATGGTCGATATCGAGCAGCAGCAGCGCGGCCGGGCGGTCATGTCGCAGATAGAGAGCGATCTGGCGGTCGACGGCGGCGACAAAGGCGCGGCGGGTGAGCGCGCCGGAAAGCGCGTCACGCTCCGCCAGCAGGCGCAGTTCCATCTGCTCCACGACGATGGGAGCGAGGCCATGAAGCGCGGCGAGCTGGTCGGGCGCGAAGTCGCGAACGCGTGTATCGATGGCGCAGAGCGATCCCACATTATAGCCGTCGGACGTGCGCAGCGGGACGCCGGCATAGCTGCGGATGCCGGGATCCCCGGTCACCAGCGGATTGTTGCAGAAGCGTGGATCCGCCTGGGCATCGGTGATGACGAGGGGGTGATGCTGGCGGATGGCATGATCGCAGAAGGCGACGCTGCGCGGCGTTTCCGTGACGGCAAGGCCGGGATGCGACTTCAGCCATTGCCGGTTCGAGTCAATGAGAGAAACGGTGGAGATGGGCACCTTCACAAGCGTGCGCACAAGATCGGTGATTCGGTCGAAGGCGCTATCGGCCGGCGTGTCGAGAATGTCGTAGCGGCGCAATGCGGCGATGCGACCGGCTTCGTCGGTGAGCTTGTCCTGGGGGGTCATATGTCTATCCGCTGCCTTGGCCTTGCCGCGGATCACCCCCTCCATCCGCGATGAAAGAAGGTGCGCGGCGGCGGTTGAAAAAAGGTTAACGCCCTTTCTTCGGCAAAGTGCGAATATAATCCAAACATATGGAAATAATTGCGGATATTCAGGATATATTTCCATCGTTCCTGGTAATTAGCGTCTCGATTTGGCGGATTTCTGCCGTTTTTTATGAGTTGGCACGGCCTCTGCAGTGCTTGGGATGTGCCCATGACGGGCCACGCAAGACCAATCAGGGAAGGACATCATCATGAAGACCATCGCTTTCGCCGCCGCCGTCGCTGTCGCCACTGTCGCCGTTTCGGCCGCCGCCACCCCCGCTTTCGCGCAGGCGGAAGGCCGTTTCCAAACCGCCAAGGTCACCTACAACGCGAAGACCGACCGCTATTGCTTCCGCTGGAACGTCACTGGAATGCTGACGCCGGTATCGGAGTGCCGCACCAAGGCGGAATGGGCACAGGAAGGCCTCACCATCCACCACAAGTCTGCGGTTGTCCTGGCCCAGCGCTGAGGCGGGGCATGACGCGCAGCAAAAGGCCCGGCCGGATGCACCGGCCGGGCCTTTCGCGCTTTGAAAGGCCAGTCGTCAGCCGCCATGCGCCAGCGCGGCCAGCAGCAGCAACGCGACGATATTGGTGATCTTGATCATCGGATTGACCGCTGGCCCTGCGGTATCCTTGTAGGGATCGCCCACAGTGTCGCCGGTCACCGCGGCTTTATGGGCTTCGCTGCCCTTGCCGCCATGGTGGCCGTCCTCGATATATTTCTTGGCATTGTCCCACGCGCCACCGCCCGAGGTCATCGACAGGGCGACGAACAGCCCGGAAACGATGACGCCCAGCAACAGCGCGCCCAGCGCCGCAAAGCCATTGTCGGTCCCGGCGACCGCCGCAATCGCGAAATAGACGACGATCGGCGCCAGTACCGGCAGCAGGCTGGGCACGATCATTTCCTTGATGGCTGCGCGGGTGACGAGATCGACCGTGCGGGCATAGTTGGGTCGCGATGTTCCCTCCATGATGCCCTTGTTGGCGGCGAACTGGTCGCGCACGTCCTTCACCACGTCGCCGGCTGCGCGGCCGACTGCGGTCATCCCCATCGCGCCGAACAGATAGGGCAGCAGCGCGCCCAGCAGCAGGCCGACGATGACATAGGGGTTGGACAGACTGAAATCGACCGGCGCGGTGAGGCCGAGCGCCGAATTGTAGAATTTGAGGTCTTCCGTATAGGCGCCGAACAGCACCAGCGCAGCAAGGCCCGCCGATCCGATGGCATAGCCCTTCGTCACCGCCTTGGTGGTGTTGCCCACTGCGTCCAGCGCGTCGGTCTTGACCCGGACACTGTCGTCCAGATGGCTCATTTCCGCGATGCCGCCGGCATTGTCTGTGACCGGACCATAGGCGTCCAGCGCCACGACCATGCCAGCGAGCGCCAGCATAGCCGTCGCCGCGAAGGCAATGCCGATGAGGCCGGCGAGCTTGAAAGCGACGATGATGCCCACCACGATGACGAGCGTGGGAAGCGCGGTCGATTCAAGGCTGATGGCAAGCCCCTGGATGACGTTGGTGCCATGTCCGGTTTCGGACGCTTTTGCGATTGAGCGGACCGGGCGATAGTTGGTGCCGGTATAATATTCGGTGATCCAGACGATGAGGCCCGTGACGGCAAGCCCGACCATCATCGACCAGAATAGCGCCATGCCGGTATAGCCGCCCACGCCGTCCAGGTCCGCGCCGAAGACCGCGTTCATGTCGCCCAGCACCTGCGCTGTCACATAATAGATGGCCGGGATCGACAGGACCGCCGTGGTCCAGAAGCCCTTGTAGAGCGCGCCCATGATCGACTGGCTGGCGCCGAGCCGGACCATGTAGGTGCCGATGATCGAGGTGATGATGCAGATGCCGCCGACCGAAAGCGGGAGCGCCATGAGCCGCAGCAGGAAGCCATTGTCGACGCCGGTGACGAGCAGCGCGGTCAACACCATGGTCGCGCCCACCGTCACCACATAGGTTTCGAACAGGTCGGCCGCCATGCCCGCGCAGTCGCCGACATTGTCGCCGACATTGTCCGCGATCACGGCGGGATTGCGCGGATCGTCCTCCGGGATGCCGGCCTCCACCTTGCCGACGAGGTCCGCGCCGACATCCGCCGCCTTGGTGAAGATGCCGCCGCCAAGGCGCGCGAAGATGGAGATGAGGCTGGCCCCGAAGGCCAGCGCGACGAGGCTGTCGATGACCAGCCTGTCGTCGGGCGCGTGGCCGGCCGGGCCGACGAGATACCAGAAGAAAACGCTGATCGCGAGCAGGGCGAGGCCGGCGACCAGCATGCCGGTGATCGCGCCTGCCCTGAACGCGACGGTGAGGCCGCTTTGCAGCGTGCCGCGACAGGCTTCGGCCGTGCGCACATTGGCGCGCACCGAGATGTTCATGCCGATGAAGCCCGCCGCGCCGGACAGGATCGCACCGATCAGGAAACCGATGGCCGACGTAAGGCCGAGGAACAGGGCGACGAGGATGGCCACCACCACGCCGACGATGGCGATGGTGGTATATTGGCGAGCGAGATAGGCCTTCGCCCCTTCCTGGATCGCGCCCGCGATCGCCTGCATAGTTTCGTTGCCGGGCGATGCGCTCAGCACCTGACGACTTGTGAATAGTCCGTAGAGCACGGCCAGCAGGCCGCACCCTATCGCGATGATGACGATGTCCATGCTTGTTCCTCTCCCCCTTCTGTTATGGAATCATCGCGCGCTCCGCAGGGAATGACGGACGGGCGAAAGGCATGGGGGCAGGCGGCCGGACGGGGGAGGTCCGGCATCGGGCGCCGCGGCAATCAGCTTCGGGGCATGGCACATCGAACGCGCTCCAGCCGGCTGAGAATTAAGGTAACGAAGCTACAGCGCTTGCCGCCCGCGTCAAGATGCGGCTGTCCTGATATGGATCAGCGTCGGAGGAGCCCGGCCACGATGGCACACGCTGCGCGGCTGACATCGTCCCAGGTCGTGGCGAAGCCCGCTTCGTCGCCAAAATAGGGATCGGCGACGCCGGTCCCTTCGCGGCCGGGAACGAGGTCCATCAACAAGCCAAGATGGGCGGTGCCATCCGCCGGGCGGAGGCGGCGCAGATTGCGCAGATTGTCGGCATCGAGCGCGTAGATATGCGTGAAACGGCGGAAATCTCCGGCATTCACCTGCCGCCCGCGATAATGGGAAATGTCGATGCCCGTGCGCAGCGCCTGCCGCTGGGCACGGGCATCGGGCGGGCGGCCGACATGCCAATCGCCGGTACCGGCGGAATCGACGGTGAGGGCAAGGCCGGCCCGTTCCGCTTCCGCCCGCAACGCCGCTTCGGCCAGCGGCGAGCGGCAGATATTGCCCAGGCAGACGAAGAGGATGGCGGGCGCGCTCATCCTTCCGCGGCAGCCGTGGAGAGGCCGAGGCCAGGGATGCCGATGGAACGCTTGCCCGAAAAATCGGTGCGGGCGACGATGACGCCCAGCTTTTCCATATAGTCGATGAGGCGGCGGACGCGGCCGGGCGAACTGGTGCCGTAGGCGCGGGCGAGTGCGGCGTCGTCGGGGCAGGGGCGGCCGTCTAGGGCGGCACGGGCGATGAGCAGGAAGGGGGCGAGCATATCCTCCGGCACGGGCGCCGAGGCGGCGATCGCATCCTGCCAGCGGGGATCGTCGGCGTCGGCCATGCCCGCCTGCGCCATGGCGAAGCGTTTGCGGAAGGCGGGGAGGTCGAGCGGCGATTGTTTGAGGCCGCGCATCCGGCAGCGGACGCCGAAATCCTGATAGAGGCTGGCGACCGACGGCGCGGCGTCCCCCAGATCAGCGACGATCTCCTCCAGTACCGCGATGACGATGGGTTCGTTCTGGCCGAAGTCGAGTTCGGGCGCGGCGGGTTTCGCCTGGGGCGCGTCGGCGAGCTGGCGCATGATGTCCTCGGCCGGCCGGGGCGGCGGATCCGCGCGCGGCGGGGGCGGGGACAGTGCCTCCTCCTCCTGCCTTGCAAACAGCAGTTCCTGAAAATCCTCGCCGGTGGTGACGGGCGGCGGCATCAGCTTGTGCGATCCGCCACGCGTGCCGGTTTTTACAGCGCCGATCTTCACATTGACCGGGCGGCGGGCGATGGCGGGCCCCAGCCCCAGGAAGCGGCCGCGCTCCAGGTCGCGAATCTGCTCCGCCTGCCGCCGTTCCATGCCGAGCAGGTCGGCCGCGCGCGCCATGTCGATGTCGAGGAAGGTGCGGCCCATCAGGAAGTTGGACGCTTCCGCCGCGACATTCTTGGCCAGCTTGGCGAGCCGCTGGGTGGCGATGACGCCGGCAAGGCCGCGCTTGCGGCCCCGGCACATGAGGTTGGTCATGGCGGCAAGGCTGAGCCGGCGCGCCTCGTCCGATACGTCGCCGGCGGCGACGGGCGCGAACATCTGCGCTTCGTCCACCACGACGAGCGCGGGATACCAGTGGTCGCGCGGCGCGTCGAACAGGGTGGAGAGGAAGGTGGCGGCGCATTTCATCTGCGCTTCCAGTTCCAGGGCATCGAGGCTGAGCACCACCGAGGCGCGATGTTCGCGGATGCGGCTGGCCATGCGCACGATGTCGCGTTCATTATGGTCGCCTGCGTCGATGACGACATGGCCATATTCATCCGCCAGCGTGACGAAATCGCCTTCCGGGTCGATCACCACCTGCTGCACCATGGCGGCGCTTTCCTCCAGCAGGCGGCGCAGGAGGTGCGACTTGCCGGAGCCCGAATTGCCCTGAACGAGCAAGCGGGTGGCGAGCAATTCCTCCACGTCTACAGTCACGTCCTTGCCGTGGCTGTCGGTTCCTATGCTGATGCTGGCGGTCACGCCGGGCTTTTGCCGGGCCAACGCGGGCGGCGCAAGCCCGCTGGGACGGGGATTCATGCGCAAACGTTTGCCATGACGGATTTCTGCTGCTTCCGGCTGTGCGCCGGAGAGCGGATTAGCTTGACGCAAACCCTGCTGCGTTGCAGCATCAAGTCATGGCGACTCCGGCATCCAATCCATCCGCTCCGGCGATCACGCAGAATCCCGATATCCGCTATCTCGGGCGGCTGCTGGGCGATGTCATCCGCGCCTATGGCGGGGAAAAGCTCTACAAGCAGACCGAATATATCCGCTCGGCCTCGGTCGACCGGGCGCGGGGGGTGCAGGGCGCGGATCTGACGGATACGGGGCTGGAGGCGCTCAATCTGGATGATACTCTGGCCTTCACGCGCGGCTTCATGCTGTTTTCGATGCTCGCCAACCTGGCGGAGGACCGGCAGGGGGTGGCGGCCGAGCCGGGGGCGGACGTGGCGTCGGTGATCGAACGGCTGGAAAAGGAGGGGGTCGGGCGCGACGCGGTGCTGGAACTGCTGTCCAACGCTCTGATCGTGCCGGTGATGACCGCTCACCCGACCGAGGTGCGGCGCAAGAGCATGATCGACCACAAGAACCGGATCGCCGAGCTGATGCTGCTCAAGGATGCGGGGCGGATCGAGACGGACGAGGGCGAAAATCTGGACGAGGCGATCTTCCGCCAGATCGCGCTGTTGTGGCAGACGCGCCCGCTGCGGCGGGAAAAGCTGTTCGTCGCTGACGAGATCGAGAATGTGCTCGCTTATTTCCGCGACATCTTCCTGCCGGTGCTGCCGGCGCTTTATGCGCGATGGGAGCGGGTGCTGGGCGCGCGGCCGCAAAGCTTCCTGCGCGTGGGCAACTGGATCGGCGGCGACCGCGACGGCAATCCCTTCGTCCAGGCCGAACAGCTGGAACTGGCGCTGAAGAAGGGATGCGGCGCGGCGATCGCCTATTATCTGGACGCGCTGCACGCGCTGGGAGCGGAACTGTCGCTGTCCACCGAACTGGCCCATGTGCCTCAGGCGGTGCTGGACCTGGCCGAGGCGAGCGGCGACGCGTCGCCGAGCCGCAGGGACGAGCCCTATCGTCGGGCGATCAGCGGCATCTATGCGCGGCTGGCTGCGACCTGCGTCGCGCTCACCGGCGGGCAACCGGCGCGACCAGCGATGTTGAAGGGCGAGGCCTATGTCAGCCCGCAGGATCTGCGCCGCGACCTCGTCATCGTGGCGCAGGGGCTGGCGAGCGAGGGCGACGGGGCGCTGGCGACCGGCGGGGCGCTGGGGCGGCTGATCCGCGCGGTCGAGACATTCGGATTTCACCTCGCCACGCTCGACATGCGGCAGAACAGCGCGGTGCACGAGCGGGTGGTCGCCGAACTGCTGAAACAGGCGGGGGTCGAGGCGGACTATCTGGCGCTGGATGAATATGCGCGCATCGCATTGCTGCGGCGGGAGCTGGCGAACAACCGGCCGCTGGGCGCACCCTTTTCCGATTATTCGGAAGAGACGGCGTCGGAACTCGCGATCGTCCATGCGGCGGCGGAGGCGCACCGCACCTACGGGCCCGCCTGCATCACCCACTATATCATTTCCAAGGCGGAGAGCGTGTCCGACCTGCTGGAGGTCAACATCCTGCTGAAGGAGGCCGGGCTGTGGCGCGCGGGGGTGGACGGCGCGCCGCCGCAGGCCGCCATCATGGCGATCCCGCTGTTCGAGACGATCGCGGACCTTGAGGCCGCGCCCAGCATCATGACCGCCTATTTCGGCCTGCCCGAGATCGTCGGCGTCGTGAAGGCGCGGGGCCATCAGGAAGTGATGATCGGCTATTCCGACAGCAACAAGGATGGCGGCTACATCACATCGACCTGGAGCCTCTACAAGGCGAGCCAGGCGCTGGAGCCGGTCTTTGCCGAGGCAGGCGCCGCGATGCAGCTGTTCCACGGGCGCGGCGGCGCGGTCGGGCGCGGCGGCGGGTCGGCGTTCAAGGCAATCCAGGCGCAGCCCAGGGGCAGCGTGCAGGGGCGTATCCGCATCACCGAACAGGGCGAAGTGATCGCCGCCAAGTTCGGCACGCGCGACGTCGCCATGACCAACCTGGAAGCGATGACCAGCGCCACGCTGCTCGCCAGCCTGGAGCCGGACCCGATTTCGGCGCGCGATGCCGAGCGCTTTGGCGGGGCGATGGACACGCTGTCGAAGAGCGCCTTTTCCGCTTATCGCGACCTGGTCTACGGCACCGAGGGGTTCAAGGAATTCTTCCGCCAGTTGACCCCGATACAGGAAATTGCCGGCCTCAAGATCGGTTCGCGGCCGGCGAGCCGGACCAAGAGCAATGCGATCGAGGATCTGCGCGCCATCCCCTGGGTATTCAGCTGGGCGCAGGCGCGGGTGATGCTGCCGGGCTGGTATGGCGTGGGTCATGCGCTGACCGCGTTCGAGGACAAGGCATTGCTGGCCGACATGGCGCAGCACTGGGCGTTCCTGAAGTCGGCGCTCGCCAATCTGGAGATGGTGCTGGCGAAATCGGACCTGGGCATCGCCGCGCGCTACCTGCCGCTGGTGGAGGATCAGGGCAAGGCCGACGAGATTTTTGGGCGCATCCGTGATGGATGGGCGCGTACGCATGACGGGCTGCTGGCGGCAACTGGCCAGTCGCGCCTGCTGGAAAAGAGCCCGGCGCTGGACTCGTCGATCCGGCTGCGGCTGCCCTATATCGAGCCGCTGAACCTGTTGCAGGTGGAGCTGTTGAAGCGCCACCGCGCGGGCGAGGAGGATGCGCGGATCAAGGAAGGGATCGAACTGTCGATCAACGCGATCGCGACGGCGCTGCGCAACAGCGGGTAGCGCCGGGGCAGATTGTCGCACGGGGCAGGGGGATCAGACCAGTCCCAGCCGCGCCAGTTCGCCCAGCATCGCAGGGGGCATGGCGTCGAGATCGTCGGCTTCGCCGTCGCCCAGGTCGCGCGGCGCGTCGGCCTCCTCCAGATAACGCCAGCCCTGATGGGCGCGCTTGGGCTTGGCCTGGACGGCGATCAGGCGCGGCTCCAGCCGGATCCAGTGGAGGCCGGTGCCCGTTTCCTCGAAGCCGATGATCGGGCTGCGGCCGACGATGCGGTGCTGGTGTATCCAGAAGAGCGAGCCGCCCGCCATCTCCGCCACGCGCTTGGGCAGGTAGCGGGTGGATGTACGCGCCTCCCCCGGCTGGCTTTCGAGCCAGGCGCGCAGCGTGGCGGGGCTTTCCGCGCCAAAGGCGATCTTGGTCATGTGCAGCGGCATGATGATTGAGAGTCCAGACGCATTGTTCCTGCTGCCAAAGGAGCACGTCCTTTCAAATGGGGGCTTGTTTCACCCCGTCAATCCCGCCGCCGTGGCGAGGCCGAGAAAGGCGAAGAAGCCCATGGAATCGGTGATCATCGTCACGAAGATGGACGAGGCGACGGCGGGATCGAGATTGAGCCGGTCGAAGGCGAGCGGCACCGCCGCGCCGGCAAGGCCCGCCGTCACGATGTTGGTCATCATCGCCGCCGCGATGACGCCGCCCAGATGCGGGTTCTGGAACACGAGCGAGACGCCAAGGCCCAGCACCACCGCGACCGTCGCGCCGTTGAGCAACGCCACCCGGATTTCGCGGATGATGGTGCGCCGCGCATTCGACCCGGTGATCTGGTTGGTGGCGAGCGCGCGGACGGTGACGGCCATCGTCTGGCTGCCGGCGTTGCCGCCCACGCCCGCGACGATCGGCATCAGCGTGGCGAGCGCCACCATCTTCTGGATCGTGCCTTCGAAAATGCCGATGATCGTGGAGGCGACCAGCGCCGTCAGCAGGTTGGTGAGCAGCCAGCGCACGCGCGCGCGATAGCTGTCCACCACCGGTTCGTTGATGTCGCCTTCGCCCGCGCCGGACAGGCGAAGGATGTCCTCGCCCGCTTCCTCCGAAATGATGTGGACGATGTCGTCCACCGTGATCATGCCGACGAGCCGGCCGGCGGGATCGACGACGGCGGCGGAGATCAGCGCATATTTCTGGAAACGGAGCGCCACCTCCTCCTGATCCATGTCGACCGGGATCAGCGTCTGTTCCCGCTTCATGAGGTCCGCCATGGCGACGCCGCGCGGGCAGGTGAGCACCCAACTGAGTTGGCAGGTCCCGATCGGCTTGTGCGCGGCGTCGACGACGAAGATTTCCCAGAAGTCGCGGGTGAGGTCGTCATTGTCGCGCAGATAGTCGATCACCTGCCCGACCGTCATATGTTCGGGCACGGCGACCAGGTCGCGCTGCATCAGGCGGCCGGCGGATTCCTCGGGATAGGCGAGCGCGCTTTCGATGGCGGCGCGGTCTTCCGGCTCCATCGCGTCGAGGACCGCCTGCTGGTCGGCCTCCTCCATATCCTCGATGATGGCGACCGCGTCGTCGGTGTCGAGTTCGGCGGCGAATTCGGCCAGCTGTTCGGGCGCCAGCGCGCCGATCAGGTCGTCGCGGACATAGTCGTTGAGTTCGGACAGCACCTCCGCGCCGACGAGGTCGCCGAGCGCGGCCGCCACCTCTGCCCGGCGTTCGGACGGGATCAGTTCCAGCAGGTCGGCGATGTCCGCGGGATGGAGCGGCGAGACGAGGTCGCGCGCCTTTTCACTGTCGCCTTCCTCCACCGCGTCGAGCACGGCGGTCAGAAATTCGGGCTTCAGCCGGTCGTCCTCATCGTGGCTGGCCTCGGCCGCCTCGATCAGCGTGTCGTCAGTGTCGTCCCCATGACCGAAGGGGTCGGCGAAGTCGCCGCGCTCGCTCATCGCGCCCCCTACTGTCCGGTTCCTGTAACATTGCGCTGCTTTCGCTGATGGGAGACCCAATTGCAATGGGCGAGACGAAGCGGCGGCCCTTCTCCACAAGTTTCTTTGCTCACGGGCCCGAGCCCCTATATGGAGCGTCCAACCCTTCCCCGGCACAGAGAGGATTTTTCATGGCCGACGACACGCTTACCCTCACCCTCGACAGCGGCGGCGACGTCGTCATCAAACTGCGCCCCGACCTGGCACCCGGCCACGTCGCGCGCATCGTGGAAAATGCCAAGGAAGGCTTTTACGACGGCGTCGTGTTCCACCGCGTCATACCCGGATTCATGGCGCAGGGCGGCGACCCGACTGGCACCGGCATGGGCGGCCACCCCGACAAGCCGGACCTGAAGGCCGAATTCAGCCGCGAACCGCATGTGCGCGGCGTCTGCTCCATGGCGCGCGCCAGCAATCCCAACAGCGCCAACAGCCAGTTCTTCATCTGCTTCGACGATGCGACCTTCCTCGACGGCCAATATACCGTCTGGGGCGAAGTGACGTCGGGCATGGAGCATGTCGACGCGCTGCCCAAGGGCGAGCCGCCGCGCACGCCCGGCAAGATCGTGAAGGCGACGGTCGCCTGACGCGGCGTGCGGTTCAGCGACCCATATCCTGAATGAATGTCGTCCGTCACCCCGGGGCTGGTCCGGGGTGACGGAAAAGGCGAACGAGGCGATGCCCTAACGCTTCTTGCCCGCCATGCCGTCCGTCATGGAAATGGCGCGCGCCGGTTCCGCTCCATTGTCGGCGGCAGGCGTTTCGGGCGGCGTGTAGGGGCCGATGCTTTCGATATGCCAGCGGCGCTGTTCCGCCGTGGACCCCGGCACGTCGTTGACGCGGCGCAGCGTGACCTGGCGCAGGATGGAAAAGGGTTTGCCGTTGGCCGCGATCCGGCCGTAGACCTGCACCGGCACGGTTACATAGAGGGATCCCGCAGCGCCTTCGGCCTCGGCCGGTGCGCCGACATTGGCGTGGATTTCGCTGAAGCCGCGGAAGCGCGCCTCGAAATGGGCGTCATCCTGCGAGCCGATCGCGCCGGACTGGTTCCACAGATCCTGCGCGTCGATGAAGCGCTTTTCCTCCAGCAGGCCATAATAGCCCTGAACGACCTGCGCCGCGCCCTGCGCGCTGTTCGGATCGATCGATCCTTCCACGATCGGTTCGGGATCGATGGGCAGGCCGCCCGGCGTACCGGGAGCAGGTGGGTCCAGCGGTTCCATGAGCGCCATCGCCTCGGCCCGGACGTTGTTTTCGACCTGAGTCTGGCTGGCCCCGTTGGCAAGATTGTCGATCGCGCTTTCCTCCCGTCCGTCGCAGGCGGCGACGAACAGGAGAGGCAGCATCAAGGCGGTCCTGGCCGACCACCGCATCAGTTGGGCTGAACCCTGGGCGCGACGTCACGGCCGCCGCCGCCACGCATGGGCCGGTCGCCGCCGAAGCGCCGCGCGGGGCGGGAACCCCAGCTTCGCTGCGGTCGTGGCTGGCCAGCCTGTGTCTGTGGCTGCTGCGGCGCGGCTATGCCCGGCTGCGCGTCGGGGCGCGGGCCGCCATTGCCCTGCCAGCGTCCGCGGTCGGGCGCGCCGTCCGGGCCGCGCGGCGGGCGGCCTTGCCAGTTGCCGTCGGGACCGCGCGGCGGGCGACCCTGCCAGTTGCCCGGCCGATTGCCGCGACGGCCTTCCCAATAGCGGCGCTGCGCGTCCGACCAGCGCTGGCGCCGGCCGCCCCGGTCATAGACATAATAGCCGTTGCCGGGATAGTAGAAGCCGTCATACCAGCCATAGCCGCCGGGATAGAAGCCGCCGTTCCAATAGGGATCATAATAGCCGCCGCCATAATAGCCGCTGCCGACACTCACGCCGCCATAGCCGTAGCCATCGTCATAGCAGCCACCGAGCGCCAGCGCGCCTGCAAGACCGATCATCCCCAGTAACCGATGTCGGATGCCCGTCATCGCCTGTCTCCTTCGATATGATATCGGGCGTCTAACGCGTGCCGGTTGAATTGGTTGTGAATGGATTATCCAACGGACAGGCATTGGTCCGCAAGGCGCTGCGCTATGGGTGGGCGGGCGCTGGTCAGCGGCGGCCTATGCCCCGCTCGATCAGCGCGTTGGCGATGCTGGCGATCTCCTCGGCCGGGCGGCTGTCGTCCCATACGCCATAGCGAAGACCCAGAAACACGTTCATCCCCATGATCGCCCAGGCATGGACTTCATCGACCGCGCCTGTGATCTCGCCCCGATCGGCGGCGCGGCGCAGGCGCGATTCCATACGGTTCGCGGTATTTTCATAATGGGCGCGATAGGCGGCCTGATCGACGAACTCGGCTTCGTCGATGATGCGATAGATTTCCTTGTGGTCACGGGCGAACTCCAGAAAGCTCAGCAGGCCGATACGCTCCGCCTCGATCCCGTCGCGCGCCTGCGCGATTCGGGGGGAAACATAATCGCGCACCTGTCCCGACATGTCGTTGACGAGCGCGCGGAAAATATCGTCCTTGCTGGCGAAATAGGTATAGAAGCTGCCCAGAGCGCAGCCCGCGCGGCGGGTGATGCCGCTGATCGATCCTTCGTGGAAACCCTTCTCCCCGAACTCCTGCGCGGCGGCCGACAGCAACGCGCGGCGGGTCCGCTCGCCGCGGGCGGTGCGGGGGGTCTTGTCATCCTTGTCGGGCGGCGCGTCGGCCATCTCCACTCCCTGATGCTGTGTTCTTCTTGCAGCGTTCGTGCGCCGTCGTCACGCGCTCTCTTATTTCAAGTTGAAACCCGGTTCAACTTTCATTATCGAATAGGCCGATCGAGGCGATCCGGCAGACCGGACGCAGGATTTTTCAGGAGAGGACCGATCCGATGAAGGCTCGTCAGACCATTCGCACCCTTGCTCTCGCCTCCGCCGCCTGGGGCGGCATGATGGCAGTGCCCGCCTTCGCTCAGGACAATGCGCCGCCGCAGGCCGCTGCCGAGGAGGACAGTGCCGCGATCGTCGTCACCGCGCGCCGGCGCGAGGAGACACTGGTGAGCGTGCCGATTGCCGTCAGCGCTTTTTCGGGCGAAGCACTGGAGCGTGGCGGGGCGATCGACATCACCGACCTTGCCAATGTCACGCCCAACACCACGCTGGAAGCTTCGCGCGGGACCAATTCGACGCTGACGGCCTTCATCCGCGGCGTCGGGCAGCAGGATCCGGTCTCCGGCTTCGAGCAGGGCGTCGGCATCTATCTGGACGATGTGTATCTCAATCGTCCGCAGGGCGCGCTGCTCGACATATACGACGTGGAGCGGATCGAGGTGCTGCGCGGGCCGCAGGGCACGCTTTATGGCCGCAACACGATCGGCGGCGCGGTCAAATATGTGACGAAGATGCTGCCGCAGGATTTTTCGCTGCGGCTGAAGGGCACCTATGGCAGCTATGACCAGGCGGACGGCATCGTTACCGTTTCCGCGCCACTGGGCGACATCGTGCGCGTGGGCGGGGCGCTCGCCCGGCTGTCGCGTGGCGGCTTCGGCACGAATCTGACCACGGGTCAGGACAATTATAACAAGGATATTTGGGCGGCGCGCGGCACGTTCGAGATGGGCGGCTATGGCGAGCCGGTGCTGATGCGGATTACGGGCGACTATACGAAGGACAAGAGCAATGCGCGCGGCGGCCATCGCCTGATCCCTGGACAGGCTTCTGGCGCGCCGGTGCTGAGCGACGTGTTCGACACGCGCGGGGGGCTGCGCGATCCGCAGCAGGAGGTGAAGTCCTACGGCCTGTCGATGAACATCACCGCCGAACTGAACGACACCTTCACGCTCAAGTCGATCAGCGCCTGGCGCAAGGACGACAGCGCCTCGCCCATCGATTTCGACGCGCTGCCTGCGGTCGATGTCGACGTGCCGGCCTATTATCGCAACGAGCAGCTGAGCCAGGAAGTGCAGTTGCAGGTCGATGCCGGGCCGTTGAAGGGCATGATCGGCTTCTATTATCTGGACGCAAGCGCGGACACGCAGTTCGACACGCGCATCTTCACGACGCTGGCCGGCCTGACCGCCTTCACCCAGGCGGACGTTGACACGGAAACCTACGCGATCTTCGGCGACTTCACCTATGATTTCAGCCCGCAGTTCAGCGTGTCGGCAGGCGGCCGCTATACGTGGGACGAGCGGACGGCAGATATTCTGCGCCAGAATTATCTGGGCGGCGGGTCGCCCGTATTCGGCGGCGCGGGCCTGCCCTTCGGCGCGCCGAGCACCGATTTCCGGGGCACGGCCAAGTACAGGAAATTCACGCCGCGCTTTTCGGTCAGCTACAAGCCGACGCCGGATCACAATATCTATGCCAGCTATTCCAAGGGCTTCAAGGGCGGTGGTTTCGACCCGCGCGGGGTGGGCACCAACGCGCCGGATCTGAACGGCGATGGCATACGGCAGGACAGCGAGGTCGCATCCTTCCTGGCCTTCCGTCCCGAAGAAGTGGACAGTTACGAAGTCGGTTATAAAGGCAATCTGATGGACGGCGCGCTCTATGTCGCGCTGGCGGGCTTCTACGCCGATTACAAGGATGTGCAGATTCCGGGATCGGTCGCCTGCACCGTCGTCGGCGGCACGCCGCCGCGCCCGATCCCTTCCTTCTGCGGCATTGTGTCCAATGCGGGCAAGGCGCGGTTCAAGGGGCTGGAGTTCGAGAGCAATGCGCGGCTGGGCCGCGACATGATGACGCCGGGCGACCGGCTGAACCTGCAGACCGCGGTGGGCTATATCGACGCGGAGTATCGCGAATATATCACCAATATCGGCGGGGTGCCGACCGATGTCGCGGCCTTCCGCAAGGTGCAGAACACCCCCAAATGGACCGCGAGCGGGACATTCTCCTACTCGACGCCGGTGGGGGACGGCAGCCTCTATGCCGGGACGACCGTGTCCTGGCGGTCGAAAACCTACCAGTTCGAGATCCCCAATCCCTATATCGATCAAAAGGGCTATGCTCTGTGGGACGCGAGCATCGTCTATACCGCCCCCAACGACCGCTGGTCGCTCGGCGTCCACGGCAAGAATATCCTGGACAAGGAATATAAGACGTCGGGCTATACTTTCGTCGCGGCGAACCCGGTGACGGGCGCTATCATCAACAATGCCGCCGGTTTCCCGACGCCCTCGCTCGGGCGGGAAGGGACGCTGACCGCCTTCTACGGCAATCCGCGACAGGTGTTCGTGACCGGAACGGTGAAGTTTTGAGATGAACCCCGTCATCCGTTCGCTTCGGGCCCATCGACGCCGCTCGGGGCAGGCCATGCCGGGAAGCGTTTCCCGACTTCGCGCGAAACGAACGGATGGCTAAGGGGCTGCCCATGACAAGCGAAACCTCCCCCCGCTACGGCCCCGGCTATTCCAGGCTGGTGCTGGCGATGCTGCTGCTGGTCTATACGTTCAACTTTCTCGACCGGCAGATCCTGGGCATCCTGGCCGGACCGATCAAGGCGGAGCTGGGGCTGAGCGATACGCAGCTCGGCGCGCTGGGGGGCATCGCCTTCGCGCTGCTCTATTCGACGCTGGCGATCCCGCTGGCGCTGCTGGCCGACCGGACCAGCCGGACGTGGGTCATCACCGTCAGCCTGGCCGTGTGGAGCGGCTTCACCGCCTTGTGCGGCGTGGCGGGCAGCTTCGCGCAGCTGTTCCTGTTCCGCATCGGCGTGGGCGTGGGCGAGGCGGGCGGCGTCGCGCCCTCCTATGCCGTCATCTCCGATTATTTTCCGGCGCATCAGCGGGCGCGGGCGCTATCCGTCTATTCGCTTGGCATCCCGCTGGGATCGGCAGGCGGCGTTCTGCTGGGCGGCTATATCGCGCAGACCGTGGAGTGGCGGACGGCCTTCATTCTGGTGGGGCTGCTCGGCCTGCTGATCGCGCCGGTCTTTCGCCTCGTCGTGCGGGAGCCGGCGCGGCCGGCGAAGGACGCGCAAGCCGTGCCGGTGTCGGCCGTGTTCGGCATCCTTGCCGCCAAGCGCAGCTTCTGGCTGCTGGCGCTGGGCGCGGCGTGCAGTTCGATGTGCGGGTATGGCGTCGCCTTCTGGTTGCCGAGCCTCCTCATGCGCAGCTTCGGTCTCGATCTTGTCGGCGCGGGACAGTTTCTGGGCGGATTGCTGCTGATCGGCGGGGTCGCCGGCGTGCTGCTGGGCGGATGGCTGGGCGACCGGATGGGGAATGGCGACCGGGCCTATTATGCCTGGGTGCCGGCGGTCAGCTATGTCGTGGGGATGCCGCTGTTCGTCGTTGGCGTGCTCTCCTCCAGCGTCACTTTCGCTTTCCTCCTGTTCCTGATCCCGCAGGCGCTGGTCTATGTCTGGCTGGGGCCGGTGCTGACCGCCGTGCAGCATCTGGTGCCCGCGCACATGCGCGCGAGCGCGGCGGCGTGCTTCCTCCTCATCAACAATCTCGTGGGCCTCGGCCTGGGGAGCTGGGCGGTGGGCAGCCTGTCGGACGCGCTGACGCCGCAGTTCGGGACGGAAGCGCTGCGCTACGCGATCGTCGCGGCGCTGGGATTCTATCTGCTGGCAGGGCTGTTCATGGCGCTTGCGGGCAAGGCGTTGCGGCGGGACTGGGTGGCGCAGTGAGACAGCGATGCGGATGAGGAGAGGCCGGTCAGCGATTGCCGAACCCGTCGCGCTCGACGGTGGCGTGCGCTCGGGATGCGACGGGCCGGTTGCGGTCCCGATGCCTTGCTTCGTTGGACAGGGCGAACGAAGCGGGAGGCGCGGATGGACAGACGGGCATTCATGGGCAGGGCCGCAGGCATGGCAGCGGCGCTGCCCCTTGCAGCCAAGGCCGGCGCGGCGTTCGATCCGTTCGCGGGCGTGGAGCCGGTGCGCGCGACGCCGGACCGCATCTTCCGCACCACCGTGTGCCTGCGTCCCTTCCGCGCCACAGGGCCACGCATCGAGGTAGAGCAGGTCGGCCGCAAGCGCGTCGTCCACAATTATGGTCATGGCGGCAGCGGCTGGTCGCTGAGTTGGGGGTCGGCAGAGGCGGCGGTCGCGCTGGCGCTGGCCGACGGGGTGCGCGACGTGGCGGTGATCGGCGCGGGCGCGCTGGGGCTGACCGCCGCGCTGACGGCGCAGCGCGCGGGCGCGCGGGTCACCATCTATGCGAAGGAGCAATTCCCCTTCGTCCGCTCGGCGCGCGCGACCGGCACCTGGTCCCCAGACAGCCGGGTCGCGATGGAGAAGGCGGTGGATCCGGGTTTCGGCGACCGGTGGGAGGCGATGGCGCGCGCGTCCTTTTCCTATTTCCAGAGCCTGCTGGGGATGGCGGGCGATCCGGTCGAATGGACGGATCGCTATGCCTTGTCCGACACGCCCTTCGGCCCCCGGCGTGTGTCCGCTCCCACTATGGAGCGGCCCGACGATTTCCTCCATCTGGAAAGCCGGCTGGCCGACATCATGCCGCGCAGCGTCGATCTTGCGCCCGGCACGCATCCTTTTCGCGCGGCCTATGCGCGGCGCAACAGTTCGCTGACCTTCAACGTCGCCGACCTGACGCGCCAGTTGACGACCGATTTCAGACTTTCAGGCGGATCGATCGTCCCGATGGAATTCCATGCGCCGGGCGACGTCGCCAAGCTGAAGCAGCCGGCCATCATCCATTGCACCGGCTATGGCGCGCGCGCCCTTTGGCGCGACGAGAGCATCGTGCCCGTGCGCGGGCAGATCGCCTGGCTGATCCCTCAGCCGGGCGTCACCTATGGCGTCTATTACGGATCGCTGTCGATGCTGGCGCGGCGCGACGGCATCGTCGTGCAGGAGGTAGGGCAGGACGAATGGTTCGGCTATGGCGACGCCAATGAGGAACCGGACCATGCAGCGGCGCAGGAGTGGGTGCGGCGGCTGGCGACATTCTGGGCCTAGGACCGAATATGGATTCCCCCAGCTTACCTAGCGTTCCCGCGTGGCGCTGAACTTCACCTTGGGATGGCGTTCCTGCTGGTAGCCGATGTCCCAGGCGCTGCGGGCCATGAAGACGAGATTGCCGTCGCGGTCCTTGGCCATGTTCGCGCCATTATAGGCGACCAGATCCTTGATCGCGGCCTCATCGCCACTGATCCAGCGAGCGGTGTCGAAGGGCGAGGGTTCGAGGCCGGCGGTGACCTTATATTCGGCTTCCAGCCGCGAAATCAGCACTTCAAGCTGGAGCTGGCCGACGACGCCGACGATCCACTGGCTTCCGATTTCGGGGTAAAAAACCTGGATCACGCCCTCTTCCGAAAGGTCATCCAGCGCCTTGCGCAATTGCTTGGTCTTGGTGGGGTCTTTCAAAGCCACCCGGCGCAGGATTTCGGGCGCGAAATTGGGCAGGCCGGTAAAGCGCAGGCCCGGCTTTTCCGAAAGCGTGTCGCCCACGCGCAGCGCGCCATGATTGGGGATGCCGATGATGTCGCCGGGGAAAGCCTCATCCGCCAGTTCGCGGTCCTGCGCGAAGAAGAGGATGGGCGAATGGACCGCGAGCGGCTTGCCCGAGCCTGACGGTGTCAGCTTCATGCCGCGGCGGAACTTGCCCGAAACGAGGCGCATGAAGGCGATGCGGTCGCGGTGCATGGGGTCCATGTTCGCCTGCACCTTGAAGATGAAGCCGGTGACTTCGTTCTGGTCGGGTTCGACGGCGGCCGGTTCGGCGGGTTGTGGCCGGGGCGGCGGGGCATGGGCGGCCAGCGCGTCGATCAGTTCGGTCACGCCGAAGAGCTTGAGCGCCGATCCGAAATAGACCGGGGTGAGATCGCCGGCGCGGTAGCGGGCGAGGTCGAATTCGGCGTAGCCGCCCTGTGCCAGTTCGGCCTCTTCGCGCAGGCGGTCGAGCGCCTGGGGCGAGAGCAGGTCGGCAAGCTGCGGATCGGCAAGGCCGGAAAGATGCGCTTCCTTGCCCTCAAACTCGCGCGAGGGGCCGGTCGGCTGGCGCAGGCGGTTCGTGGCGAAATCATAGATGCCCTCAAACTCGCCGCCCATGCCGGCGGGCCAGCTCATCGGGCAGACGTCGAGCTGGAGCTGGTCGGCAACCTCGTCGAGCAGGCCGAAGATTTCACGGCCTTCGCGATCGACCTTGTTGACGAAAGTGATGATGGGGACGTTGCGCAGGCGGCAGACTTCGAACAGCTTGCGGGTCTGCGGTTCGATCCCCTTGGCGGCGTCGATCACCATGACGGCGGAGTCGACGGCGGTCAGCGTGCGGTAGGTGTCCTCGGAAAAATCCTCGTGGCCCGGCGTGTCGAGCAGGTTGAAGGTGATGGTTTCGCCGTCGCGCGTGCGCTCGAACGTCATGACCGAGGATGTGACGGAAATGCCGCGCTGCTGCTCGATCTTCATCCAGTCGGAGCGGGCACGGCGGTTGGCCCCGCGCGCCTTGACCTCGCCCGCAAGATGGATCGCGCCGCCTTCGAGCAGCAGCTTTTCGGTGAGCGTGGTCTTGCCCGCATCCGGGTGCGAGATGATGGCGAAGGTGCGGCGGGAAGGGATGGTCATTGTCAGAGGCTCTTGCAAACGGCCCTTCGGGCTGAGCCTGTCGAAGGGCGTAACGCGCTGGCTTCGACAGGCTCAGCCCGAACGGAATTTTGACAGCCCGTTACACGCCGACCAGCGTCACGTCCATGCGGAAGCTGCGGCTGTCGCCGGGGCGAAGGGCCATGATGCCGGGCTTGTTCCAGACATCGCCAGTGAACCCCACCGGATCGGCCATGCCGGCCCAGGGCTCGACGCAGAGATAATGGGCGCCGGGCTTTTGCCACAGGCCGAGCCAGGGCGTGTCGGGAAAGTCGATTTTGAGGTGCGGCTTGCCCGGCACCCCCCAGGTCAGCGATCGGCTGGCGAGATCGTCCCAGATGAGGGCGTCGCCCGCGAACATGGCGTGGGTCGGGGCGAGCGTGTCGCCTTCGACCGGCGAGGGAAAAGATTCGCGGGCGATGAGGCCAGGTTCGTGGCCAACCTTGCGGATCGGCGCGGGTTCGGGTTTTTCAAAGACGATGCGATGGTCCTCCACGCCGCCGCCATAGGGAAGCGGCCAGGCGAAGGCGGGGTGGTAGCCGAAAGCGAAGGGCATGTTCGCTTCGCCCCTGTTGCTGACCGTGGCGGTCATGCGGAGTGTCGCATCGTCGAGCGCGAAATCCATGTCGAGGCGGAAGTCGAAGGGGTAGACGGCGCGGGTTTCGTCGTCGGCTTGGAGGCGGAGGGTGACGCGGGCTTCGGACTGGTGGACGAGGGCGAAGCATTTGCGGCGGGCGAAGCCGTGCTGCGGCATGGAATAGTCGCGCCCGTCGAGGCGATAGACGTCGCCGCGCGAGCGGCCGACGAAGGGGAAGAGAAGCGGCGCATGGCCGGTCCACCAGCGCGGATCGGCGTCGGTCATGAGGTTGCGTCCGTCCGCATCGGTGAGCGACCAGAGTTCCGCGCCTTCGGGCGCGATGCTGGCCGAAAGGGCGGGCGAGGCGATGGAGAGGCGGTTGCTGGATTCGGGCAAGATGGAGGCTCCTGAGAGGGACGGTCGTGGTAGCGCGGCGGCGTGCGGCTGTCTGCCCCCCGGCATGATCGTTTCGCAGCGGGAACCGTTGCGCCGGCCATCGGTTTGGCGGGCAGGGAGAATGATGACATGAAGACAATCGCCATGGCCGCCACGCTGTCGCTGATGCTGCTGCTTCCCGCCGCCGCGCAGGCGCAGGACAAGCAGGAGCAAAAGAAGGAAGAGGGACGGCGGGACGGCACGCTCGACAAGGCAGGCAAGATCGCCACTCAGCCGGCCAAGGATGTCGGCATCGACAAGGCCGAAATTCCGCCGATTCTGATGAAAGCGGTGGAGAATCCCTATGCCCCGCCGCCGTCGCGGACCTGCAAGGGGCTGACCGCGTCGATAAAGGAACTGAACGCCGTGCTGGGCGAGGACTTCACCGTCGGGAAAGAAGCCAATGAGAACCGCAGTGGCAAGATCGCGGAGGCGGTCGGCAAGACGGTGGTCAACTCGCTGATCCCCTTCCGCGGGCTGGTGCGCGAGATCAGCGGCGCGGCCCCGGCCGAGCGCCGACTGCAAGCGGCGGTGACGGCGGGAATCGCGCGGCGCGGCTATCTGAGGGGGTTGGCGTCCGCGAAGAGTTGCAAGCTAGGATGAAGGAGCGCGCCTTTGCGGCGGGACTCGGTTGCTGTGTTCGCGGGAGCAGATGATGGGTAGGGCTGGAATCGGCTTTCGCGCGTCACATTTCGCCCTATATGGCGGACATGACCGAGTTGCCTTCTCTCGCCGACCTGCAGGACGAATATGAATTTCTGGACGCGGACGACCGCTACCGGCTGCTGATCGACCTGGGGCGCAGGCTGGAGCCGATGCCGGACGCATTGAAGACCGACGCGACTTTGGTGCGGGGCTGTTCAGCGGCGGTGTGGGTCTATCCGACCGCGCCCGAGCCGGGGCGGTTGCATTTCCTGGCGGACAGCAATGCCGCGATCACGAAGGGCATCATCGCGCTGGTCCTGCTGACGGTGCAGGACAAAAGTCCGGCGGAGATCGTCGGGGCGGACATAGAAGGCGCGCTTGCGCCCTTCGACCTCAAGAACCAGCTCAGTTCCAATCGGACGCAGGGCATTCCCAACATGATCGCCCTCATTCGCGAGACCGCCGCGCGGTACGGTTGAAGGCAACCTATCCAGTCGTCGAACATTGTCCTTGCGTAATCAATGGCAAGGAGACGGGCGATGCGCGCCATCCTGACGATCGCGGCAGTTGCGCTGACGCTGGCGGCCTGTTCGGGCAAGAAGGACGAGGGGCCGACCCAGCGCGAGCAGATCGGCCAGACGTGGAAATATGAAGGTGGCGAAGGCGGCGGCGCGAAGGGCGCGAAGGTCGCCTATATCGGCAGCACCAACACGGTGCAGACGATGACCGCGCCCGACACTTTTTCGGTGCTGCTGGTCCAGCCGCTCAAGAACGGGACGGCGGATGTGACCGTGAAGCTGGTCGGCGCGCCTTTCACCTGCGACCTGTCCGATTGCCGCGTGCGGGCCAGCGTGGATGGGGGCGAGGTGGAGGAATGGCAAGGCCGGGTTGCGACCAATGACGATGGCATCACCATCGCGCCGTCGCAGGGGGCCTATGCCGCGATCAAAGGCGCGAAGACGCTGAAGGTCGATCTGGTGGTGGACGGCAAGGAAAAGACCGCGCCGTTCACGTTCAACCTGGCCGGGTTGGATTTGAAGGGGTGAATTCGACCTGTCGCCGTTCGCACTGACCCAAGCCCTTTGCTCGCCCAGGATTAACGGAAGCAGGGTTGGCTCATTCCTGCAGGGACACGCCAGGGCTGCGAGGATCGGCGGCGCCCTGCCACCGGCCGTCGGGCAGGCGTTCGGCGGCATTGGCCTTGAGACCGAGGCGGGAGATGCTGACGCGGTGGCCGAGCTTTTCGAGCGGGGCCTTCATCGCTTCGAGCGATGTGCCCTGTTCGAGCACGAGACCGTCGCCGTTGAAGAACAGGAGGCCTTGGGCGATGGATTCCTGCGCGGACAGGCCCCAGTCGAAATGGGCGATCAGCGCCTTTGCTACCTGCATGATGATGGTCTTGCCGCCCGCCGCGCCAACGGTGAAGACGGGCACGCCCTTGGCGTCATAGACGATGGTCGGCGACATGGAGGAAAGCGGGCGCTTGCCCGGCTCGACCCGATTGGCGACGGGCGCGCCACTGCGTTCGGGCGTGAAGCTGAAATCGGTGAGTTCGTTGTTGAGGATCACGCCGTTGGCGATCAGCTGGCTGCCGAAGAAGCTTTCGATCGTGGAGGTCCAGGCGACGATGTCGCCGTTGCGGTCCACGGCGACGAAATGGCTGGTGCCTTCTTCGGGCTGCGGCTTTGCGGCAGTGCGTGGCTGCGCGCCCGGGGGCGTGCCGGGCCTGTAGTCGTTCAGCGCCTTGTTCACGCGGATGAGGGCCGAGCGTTGCTTTAGATAAGCGGGGGAGATCATACCTTTGGCCGGCACGGAGACGAAGGCCGGATCGCCCAGCCAGGTTTCGCGGTCGGCATAGGCGAGTTGCATCGCTTCGCCGATGACGTGCCAACTGCGCGGATCGTCCTTGCCCCATTGTTTCAGCGGGAAGCGTTCGACCATGCCCAATATTTCCAGCACGGTTATGCCGCCAGCCGAGGCGGGGGCCATGCCGCAGATTTTCCACACGCGATATTTGCCACAGATCGGCTGGCGCGGGATCGCCTTGTAGCCGGCGATGTCGGCCTCCGTCATCGGCACGGGGTTTTTGGGCGCATTGGTGACGGCTGCGCTCAGTAATTTGGCGTTCTCACCAGTGTAGAAGGCGTCCGGCCCTTCGGCGGCGATTCGCTTGTAAAGAGCGGCGAGTGGCGGATTTTTCAGTGTTGTGCCGACCGGCGGCGGCGCGCCGTTTACCCAGAAGAGCTTCTGGATTTCGGGGAAGTCGGCCCAGACAGACTGGGTAGCGCGCAGGGCGGTCGCGGTGCGCTCGCCCAGCTGGAAACCGTCCTGCGCGTAGCGGATCGCGGGTTGAAACAGGTCGGCCCAGGGGAGCTTGCCCCATTGCCGGTGCGCGTCCCATGCCATGCGCAGGTTGCCCGGCACGCCGACCGAATAGCCGCCGGGCCAGGCGTCACGGAAGGAAAGCGGCTTGCCGTCCTTCATGAACCGGTCGGGCCGGGCGGCGGCGGGCGCGGTTTCCCGCCCGTCGATCGTGTCGAGCGCGCCGGTGCGGCCGTCATGGTGCAGAATGAAGCCGCCGCCGCCGATGCCGCTGTTGTGCGGTTCCACCACGCCCAGCGTCAGCATCATGGCGATGGCGGCGTCCGTGGCGTTACCGCCCTTGCGCAGAATTTCCTGACCCGCCTGCGCTGCGCGCGGATCGGCCGCGGACACGGTGGCATTGGCGGAGACCGGCGTGCGGGCAGTCGCCGGCTGGGGAAGGAGGGCGACAAGAGCGAAGGGGGCCAGAAGGCTCAGGAAGCGGGACGTCATCGGTGGCACGATAGCTATAAGGTTCCGCTCTGCAACCTGTTTGCCATGAAGAGGCGTCAGGCGTCGATGCCGACCGCTTGCGCGACATTGGCGATGCCGTCGCGCTGCAGGAGCCGTTTAAGCCCCGCATTGATGCGCTTCGCCAGATAGGGGCCTTCATAGACCATGGCGCTGTAAAGCTGGACCAGCGACGCGCCGGCGCGGATGCGGGCATAGGCCTGTTCCGCGGTAGCGATCCCGCCGACGCCGATCAGCGGCAACTGCGTGCCCAGCAAGCGACGAAAGTCCGTGAGCCGCTGGTGCGAGAGGTCGGTGAGCGGCGCGCCGGAGAGGCCGCCCGCTTCCCCAGCGTGAGGTGAACGCAGCGCGGGCCGCGTGATCGTGGTGTTGGAAACGATCAGCGCGTCGACCCGGTGGTCGAGACAGGCGGCGGCAATATCCTGCACATCGACGGGTTCCAGGTCTGGCGCGACCTTGAGGAAGACAGGGGTCGTATCCCCCCCCCGCGCCGCCATCACCGCGCCGAGCAGATCGTCGAGCGCGGCCCGCCCCTGGAGCGCACGCAGGCCCGGCGTGTTGGGCGAGGAGATGTTGACGGTGAGATAATCGGCGAGCGGGGTCATCACCCGGACACCCGTGACATAATCGGCGATGCCACGCCCGGCCGCCGTCGCATCCTTGTTCGCGCCGATATTGACGCCGATGATCGGGCCGTCGCCCTTGGGCCGTCGATAGCGGGCGATGCGATCCGCCGCGGCGCCCTGCCCGCCATTGTTGAAGCCGAACCGGTTGATGACGGCGCGGTCCGCCACCAGCCGGAACAGGCGCGGTTGGGGATTGCCCGGCTGCGCCAGCGGCGTCAGCGTGCCAAGCTCCGCGAAGCCGAAGCCCAGGCCGTGCATCTTGTGCGCGATGCGCCCGTCCTTGTCATAGCCGGCGGCGAGTCCGACCGGGTTGGGGAAGCGGATTCCCGCGACGCTGCTTTCCAGCATCGGGTCCTGTGGCAGTGCCGCACGGGTTGGCAGTAAGCGGAGCGCGGCGATCGACAGATGATGCGCGCGTTCGGCATCCAGCGCAAAGAGCAGCGGGCGAAGCAGGCGGTAGGACATGGCGTGCCTATGCCAGTCCCGACCAGGAACGTCGAGTCGCTGTTGCACAAAAGGCACAGGGCTCCCAGTTTGACAGATCATTATAAAAAAGTGGGTCCATCCTAATGGTCCGCTCCGTCAAATGTCCGTTTCGTCCAATAAAATGTCTCTGAGTCGGGCGTAAGGCGCGCTTGCGACCCGAAGGCTCTAGGCCATTTGGCCGATGAGACCTTTTCCTGACCCGGCGAGACATCGCCGGGTCATTTTTTTCATCCGTGCCTGCCAAAGATTTTTTATCCCTTGTTTTGCGGGCTCTTGCGCGCCGTGACTGATAGCGCATAGTGGGCCGGGGTGATTAATGGGGATGGTTAACGGGGATACGCCCGGCAGTGGGGTCGCACTGCCGGACGAGCAGGGTCCATTATCCTATCGAGTCGACGCGGCGCAGGGGCCGGTCCGGCTCCGTTATGTTGCGCCTCCGGCGTATCTCACGCCTTATATCGGTTCACTCTATCTCTTTACCGTATCCGCGGACCGCTTCGCGGATTTCACGCGAGCCGACGTGCCGCAACTCCGTTTCATGCTGGAGGGTGGCGGCGACTATTTTTTTCAGGACGGCGGGGTGGCGGCGACGCCGGAAGTCTGCCTGCTGGGTCCGACCATGGGCGCGACACGGTTCCAGCTGGACCGGCCATCGCGCGTTCTAGGCTTGTCGCTGTTGCCGGCCGGCTGGCTGGCGCTGCACGGTGGCGACGCCAGCCTGATGGCGGACAGGCTGTGCGACATGGGCGGCCGCGGAGAGGTGTATCGCACGCTGCTGGAGCGGCTGCGGGCGATGGACGAGGATGCGGACGCGATGGCGGAGCTGTGCTGGAGCGAACTGGAGCGGCTGATCCGGCCGCCGCAGCAGGCGGTGTGGAAACTGCTGGCGGCCGTGGACCAGTGGCTGATGGGGGAAGGATCGCCCCGGGTCGAGGCGCTGGCTGAGGAAACCGGCCTGTCTCAGCGCCAGCTCGCCCGGCTGACCAACCGTTATTATGGCGCGCCGCCCAAATTGCTGGCGCGCAAATATCGGGCGTTGCGCTGTTCGGCCAAGATCGCGTTGGACGGGGAAAGCTGGCAGCAATTGTGCGACGAGGGCGGCTTTTACGACCAGTCGCATTTCATCCGGGAAATCAAGCATTTCATCGGCCTGACGCCGCTTCAGCTGCAGACCGAGCCGAGCGCGGTGGCGCAGCTCACCCTGCTGCGCCGGTCGCTCGGCGGCGATGTCGCCGTGCTCAACCGTCTGTCCTGATCCAGCGGATTGGCCCTTGATTCCGGGGCTCGAGGGGACCACATGCGCAATCGGATCGAATCGATCTGATTTGAGAATGGTTTGCAATGCGTCTGTCGAGTTTCGCTGACTATGCCGTGGTATTGATGAGCGCGGCCGCGCGCCATTGCGGTGCTGCAAAGATGAACGCGACGACGCTGAGCGCCGAGACCGGTATTCCGCTGCCCACCGCGCAGAAGCTGGTAAGCCGCCTGTCGGCGGCGGGGCTGCTTGAATCCAGCCGGGGAACCGGCGGCGGCGTGCGCCTGTCGCGCCCGCCTGCCGCGATCACGCTGGCCGATGTGGTGGAGGCGGTGGAAGGCCCCATCGCCATGACCGCCTGCACGGAAATGGGCGCGCATGACTGCAATCTGGAGACGGACTGCCGTATCCGCCCGCACATGAATGTGGCGAACAATGCGATCCGCTCCGCGCTCGCGGGGGTGACGATCGCGAGTTTGACGAGAGAAATGGCATGACCGACGAAGCAACCGCAGTGCGTAATCAGGAAGCTTTCGACGCGGCGCAGCGCGCCTCGACATACGAGCATGGCTGGTCGTCGGAAATCGAGCAGGATTTCGCGCCCAAGGGGCTGAACGAGGACACTGTCCGCTTCATTTCCGCCAAGAAGGGCGAACCGCAATGGCTGCTCGACTGGCGGCTGAAGGCGTTCGCCATGTGGAAGGAGATGGAGGCGCCCGACTGGGCAAAGCTCAACGTGCCGCCGATCGACTATCAGGACGCCTATTATTATGCCGAGCCCAAGAAGAAGGCGGAGCTGAACAGCCTTGACGAGGTCGATCCCGAGATTCTCGCCACCTATAAGAAGCTGGGCATCCCGATCGCCGAGCAGGAAGTGCTGGCCGGCGTAAAGGGCGCGCGCAAGGTCGCGGTGGACGCGGTGTTCGACAGCGTCTCGGTCGCCACGACCTTCCGCAAGGAGCTGGAAGAAGCAGGCGTCATCTTCCGCTCCATCAGCGAGGCGGTGAAGGAATATCCCGACCTGATCCGCAAATGGCTGGGCAAGGTCGTGCCCATGCACGACAATTATTTCGCGACATTGAACTGCGCGGTCTTTTCCGATGGGACGTTCGTCTACATTCCCAAGGGCGTGCGCTGCCCGATGGAGCTGTCCACCTATTTCCGCATCAATGCGGAGAATACCGGGCAGTTCGAGCGGACGCTGATCGTCGCGGACGAAGGGGCCTATGTCTCCTACCTCGAAGGCTGCACCGCGCCGATGCGCGACGAGAATCAGTTGCACGCCGCCGTCGTGGAACTGGTCGCGCTGGACGACGCCGAGATCAAATATTCGACCGTCCAGAACTGGTATCCCGGCGACGAGCAGGGCAAGGGCGGCATTTATAATTTCGTGACCAAGCGCGCCTTGTGCCAGGGGCGCAACTCCAAGGTCAGCTGGACGCAGGTGGAGACGGGCAGCGCGATCACCTGGAAATATCCGTCCTGCGTGCTCAATGGCGAGAACAGCGTCGGCGAATTCTACTCCGTCGCGCTGACCAATAACATGCAGCAGGCCGACACCGGCACGAAGATGATCCATAACGGCAAGGGGTCGCGGTCGACGATCGTGTCGAAGGGGATCAGTGCGGGGCGGAGCAACAACACATATCGCGGGTTGGTGCGCGTCGGGCCGGGGGCGGAGGGGGTGCGCAACTTCACCCAGTGCGACAGCTTGCTGCTGGGCGACCAGTGTGGCGCGCATACCGTGCCCTATATCGAGGTGCGCAACCCGAGCGCGCAGATCGAGCATGAGGCGACGACCAGCAAGATCAGCGACGACCAGCTGTTCTACGCGATGCAGCGGGGCCTCGATCAGGAAGCGGCGGTCGGCTTGATCGTCAACGGCTTCGCGCGCGAGGTGCTGCAGCAACTTCCCATGGAGTTCGCGGTCGAGGCGCAGAAGCTGCTGGGCATCAGTCTTGAAGGCAGCGTGGGATAATATTGCACGTCAGGCCGGACCTGATCCGGCATCCCGCTTGTCTTCGAGGGCAGCGGGCCGCGGGGTCAAGGCCGGGGTGACGAAAACGGAATGATGAGGAAAGAGACTTGAGCGACGAAGACGATATTCAGGATGCCCTGGCGGATTTCGCGGAAGATGTGGGCAATGGCCAGGCGTGGACCGCCGCGATCCGTATCCTGACCGAGGATTATGAGCTGGAAGAGGGCGAGCTTGAGGCGCGGGCGCGCAAGGATTTTGGCGATCTCGACGCTTATCAGGCGGAATGCCGCGACGCACTGGAGAAGGGCGATGTCGCCTTTACCGAGAAGCTGAAGAGCGACAAGGCTTTCCACAAGGCGAAGGCCCCCAATCTCGCCCGCATGGGGCCGGTGACTGAATTCGTGACCGGGCTGCTCGACAAGGGGTCGCCCGAAGCCGGGGCCGACTGGTGGCCCTATATGCCCATCAAGCGCCATATCGACACGCTGTTCCCCGCGCCGGGCGACGTGCGCGACATGGCCTTCTGGACCGCGCGGACACTCCAGCGCGCACATAAGGGTTGAATGATGCTGACGATCGAAAACCTGTCCAACGAGATTGACGGCAAGGCGATCCTGAAGGGCCTGTCGCTCTCCATCAACGCGGGCGAAGTCCATGCGATCATGGGGCCGAACGGCGCGGGCAAATCAACGCTGGCCTACACGCTGGGCGGGCGGCCAGGCTATGAAGTGACAGGCGGCTCTGCGACCTTCGAGGGCGCCGACCTGCTCGATATGGAGCCGCATGAGCGCGCAGCGGCCGGACTGTTCCTGGGCTTCCAATATCCGGTCGAGATACCGGGCGTGTCCAACCTGCAGTTCCTGCGCGAATCCCTCAACAGTCAGAAGCGCGCGCGGGGCGAGGCGGAGTTGAATGGCGGGGAGTTCATCCGGCTGGCCAAGGAGAAGGCCGGGCTGCTTGGCCTCGACATGGAGATGCTGAAGCGCCCGGTGAATGTCGGCTTTTCAGGCGGCGAGAAGAAGCGGGCCGAAATGGTGCAGATGGGCATTCTCGACCCGAAGCTGGCGATATTGGACGAGACGGACTCGGGCCTCGACATCGACGCACTCAAGATCGTGGGCTCGGGCATCAATGCCATCATGCGCCAGAAAGAGGGTGGACCCGACAAGGCGGTGCTGCTCATCACTCACTATCAACGCCTGCTAGACTATGTGAAGCCGGACTTCGTCCATGTCCTGGCCGGCGGCCGGATCGTCAAGTCGGGCGGCCCCGAACTGGCGCTGGAACTGGAGCGCGAAGGCTATGCCGAGGTGGTGGCCGCGTGAACGCTCTCACCCTGCCGACCCGCAAGGACGAAGCCTGGCGCTACAGTGACCTTGATGCGCTGGCGACCCTCTGGCCGACGCCCGCGGCAACGCACATTGACGTGGCGGCCGGTCAATCTGCGCGCCACCATTTGCTGCAGGATGCGGCCGACGGTGCAGCGGCGGTGCATGACTATGTCATCGACGTCGCGGACGGGGCGCGGTGCGATTTCCACGTGCTGAATGTCGGCGGCAAGCTGGGGCGCGTGACCTTCGACGTGACGCTGGGTCGGGGCAGCCATTTCGAACTGAATGGCGCGATCATCGGTGGCGGGGATCAGGTGCTGGAGATCGTGACGAAGGTCGTTCATGCGCAACCCGACGCGACCAGTGGCCAGACCATCCGCTCGATCCTGGGCAGCCATGCGACAGGCAGCTATCTCGGTTCCATCAACGTGGCGCGCGACGCGCAGCGCACGGACGCGTTCCAGTCGGTGAAGGCGATGTTGCTGGACCGCACGGCGACGGCGAACGCCAAGCCGGAGCTGGAGATTTTCGCCGATGACGTGAAGTGCGCCCATGGCGCGACGGTGGGTGAATTGGACAGAGCGGCGCTGTTCTACATGGCGTCGCGTGGCATGGACCCGGCGACGGCCAAGACTTTGCTGCTGAAGGCGTTCGTCGCGGGGGTGTTCGACGACGTTGCCGACGAGGGCGTGAAGGACGCCCTGGAGGCGGCGGCGATGGCCAAGCTGGAGGCGCTGGTATGAGCGTCACGTCCGCGTTGACCCTGCGCCACCATTTTCCCGGCGTGGGCGACTGGCATTATCTGGATAGCGCGGCGACGGCGCAGAAGCCGCAGGCCGTGATTGACGCCATCGCGCGGGCCTATGGTCCCGATTATGCGACGGTGCATCGCGGCGTCTATGAGCGGTCGGCGAACATGACGCTCGCCTATGAGGCGGCACGGCGCAAGGTGGCGGGGTTCATTGGCGCAGCGTCGGACAGCGAGATCGTCTATGTGCGCGGCGCAACCGAAGGGATCAACCTCGTCGCGCAGTGCTGGGCGGGGACGCAGCTGGAGGCGGGAAACCGCATCCTTCTCTCTTGCCTTGAGCATCACAGCAATATCGTGCCGTGGCAGATGGTGGCCGAGCGGGTGGGCGCGGCGATCGACGTGGTGCCGCTGACGGCGGACGGGCGGATCGATCTTGATGCGATGGCGGCGATGATCACGCCCGCGCACAAGCTGGTGGCGCTGGCCCATGTCTCGAACGTGCTGGGCAGCGTGCTGGACGTGCGGCGTGCATCGGATATTGCCCATCGGCATGGCGCGAAGATTTTGATCGACGGGTGCCAGGCAGTGCCGCGCATCGCGGTGGATGTGCAGGCACTGGACTGCGATTTCTACGTTTTTTCCGCGCACAAGCTCTACGGCCCCACCGGGATCGGGGTGCTGTGGGCGCGCAAGGAGCTGCTCGACGCGATGCCGCCCTATCAGGGCGGCGGATCGATGATCGACAAGGTGACATTCGAGAAGACGACCTATGCCCCCGCGCCCACCCGGTTCGAGGCAGGGACGCCGCATATCACCGGCGTCGTCGGTCTTTCCGCCGCCATCGATTATGTGGCTGCCATAGGTCTTGACCGCATCCACGCGCATGAATGCGCGCTGGTTGGGAAGGCGCGCACGGCGCTGGATCAGATCAACAGCGTACGCGTCTTCGGGCCGGAGGATAGCGCGGGCATTCTTTCCTTCGAAGTGGAGGGGGTGCATCCGCACGACGTCGGCACCATATTGGACGAGACGGGCGTGGCGATCCGTGCGGGCCATCACTGCGCCCAGCCGCTGATGCGGCATTTGGGCGTCGAGGCGACCGCGCGGGCGAGCTTTGGCATTTATAGCGACGAGGGCGACGTGGACGCGCTGGTCGCGGGACTGGAACGGGTAAGGAAGATCTTCGGATGACCGAGGAACGCAAGATCATGGTGGAAGAAGTCGAGGCGGTGGACGCGCCGCCCAAGGCACGCGTGGAAGAGGTGGAAGCCGGCCCGCGCCAGCGCGACTATCTGGACGGTTTCCTGGCGCTGAAGGAAATTTTCGACCCTGAAATTCCGGTCAACATCTATGATCTTGGCCTGATCTACGGGGTCGATGTAACGGATGACGGTCATGCGGTCGTCACCATGACACTGACGACACCGCACTGTCCGGTCGCGGAATCGATGCCCGCCGAGGTCGAACTGCGCGTCGGCGCGGTGCCCGGTGTGGGGGACGTGGAAGTCAACCTTGTCTGGGATCCGCCATGGGACCCGCAGAAGATGAGCGACGAGGCGAAGCTCGAACTGGGAATGCTGTGATGACTGTCGAGACCAAGACCCGCGCCCGGCCCGCTGCCGTCATCCTGACGCCGAGCGCGGAGGCGCGCATCGCAGAATTGATGGGACAGGCCCCTGAAGGCGCGATCGGGGTCAAGCTGTCGACGCCGCGCCGGGGCTGTTCGGGCCTTGCCTATTCGGTCGACTATGTGACGCAGGAAGCCAAGTTCGACGAGAAGATCGAGACGCCCGGCGGCACCTTCTACATCGACGGTGGATCGGTGCTCTATCTGGTGGGATCGACGATGGACTGGGTGGAGGACGACTTCACTGCCGGCTTCGTCTTCAACAATCCAAACGCGAAGGGCAGCTGCGGCTGCGGCGAGAGCTTCACGGTCTGACGCGCGTTTCGCCGGTTGTGCCCCATCTGCTGATCCTTGGCATGGGCTATACGGCCGGGCTGCTGGCAGCACGGCTGCGGGGCGAGGGCTGGCGGGTGACCGGGGTGCGGCGTGCGGCTGGACCCGAGACCTTAGCATTCGATGACGACGAGGCGGTGCGCGCGGCCATTGCCGGGGCGAGCCATATCCTGTCGTCCGTGCCGCCCGAGGGGGAAGGCGATCCCGTCCTTGAACGCTATGGCGCAGCGATTGCCGCGGCGCCGGCGCTATGGACCGGCTATCTGTCGTCCACGGGCGTCTATGGCGACACCGGAGGGGCATGGGTGGATGAAGCAAGCCCGGTCGGCATCGGGCGGCGGACGGCGCGCGCGCAGGCGGACCTGCAATGGGGCGCATTGCGCGCTGACATGCGGCGCTTCCGGCTGCCGGGCATTTACGGGCCGGGGCGATCGGCGCTGGACCGGGTACGCGAAGGGCGCGCGCATCGCATCGCGCTGCCGGGCCAGGTCTTCAGCCGCGTGCATGTGGACGACATCGTTTCCGGCATGATCGCCTCGTTCGACGGGCCGGCGGGCATCTATAATCTGGCGGATGATTTGCCGTGCGGCCAGAACCGGGTGATAGAGACGGCGTGCGACCTGCTGGGCTTGCCCTGGCCGCGATTGCAGACGATGGACGAGGCACAGCTGTCGCCTATGGCGCGCGGCTTCTATGCGGAAAACCGGCGCGTCGCGAACGGGCGAGCGAAGCGGCTGCTGGGCTGGTCGCCGCGCTATCCGACCTATGCGCAAGGGTTGCGGGCGTGCCTGTGATGCGGTTCGTCGCGTGGTTTACGCGGCGTTAACCAGCGATCGCGACAAGCGGGGCATGACCCGTTTCGACAAGAGCTTCGCTGCCCTCAGCCACCGCATGAGCGATATGTCCGCGCCCCGCCGCGCCGGGGGGCAACCGCCCTCCATCGCCAGCCTGATCGACCGGGTGAACGCCGCCAAGCAGCGCTATCAGCTGCGCTGAGATCGGATCGTCAGGCGGCTTTCGCGCGCAGGGCGATGGCCATGCCCGCCACCGCCAGAAGCGCGCCTGAAATGGCAAGCGGCGACCAGCGATAGCCCTCCGCCAGCGTCGAGATGAGCATGGCGATGACCGGGATCAGCACGCTGGTATAGGCGGCGCGTCCCGCGCCCATGCGCTGGATCAGCGTGAAATAGAGCGGGAAGGTGACGACCGACCCGGCAATGCCGAGCCAGGCGACGCCCAGCAGGTAGGCGGGCCGGGTGTCGAACACGGGCGGCCCGACCGTCGCCCAGGCAAGCGCCGCATCCAGCGCCGCGCCGATCAGCATCGCCCATGTCAGGACCGCCACCATCGGCAGCCGCCGGGCGATCTGCATGCCTTGCATGACATTCGCGGCCGATGCGCTGAGCAGTCCCGCGATCGAGAAGGCCGCGCCCAGCAGCACCGCATGACCGGCCAATGGCGCTGCTCGATATTCATGCAGCAGCATGAGGACGATGCCCGACACCGCCACGACCGATCCGCCGATGAAGGCGCGACTGACCGGCTGCCGGAAGATCAGCCAGGCCAGAATCGAATTGGGGATGAGCAACATCGCATAGAGGACGGCGACCACGCCAGAGGTCAGGAAATGTTCGGCGCGATAGACGAAGTTGAAGTTCAGGACGAACTGGGCGACGCCGAGCGCGGCGGCGAACAACAGCCCGGCGGGGCCGATCCCGAGCGGCACCCGTCGTATCTTTGCAAAGATCGCCATGGCGACCCCGGCGACCAGGAAGCGATAACAAACGGACCAGCTGGCGGGAACCGAACCGATCTGGTCGCGGATGACGATCCAGGTCGAGCTCCAGATCAGGGTGACAAGAATGAAGGGCAGGGCGACGCTGCTCCTTGGTGCGCTCATGGATCGAGCGCCCTTAACGCGACGGCAAGCGGAGCGACGCTGGTGGCGTCCTGCGCCCAGTTGGTGACAAGCCGGGCTGCGCCTTCGCCCCAGTCGTAGAAATCGAAACCCGCGTCCCGCAGCCGCGCGGCCTCCGGCGCGCTGAGGCGGATGAAGAGTTCGTTGGCCTCCACCGGGTGAAGCAGGCGGTTGGGGACGCTCTGCGCCAGCGCCTGCGCCGCGGCGTTGGCGGCGCGGCCGTTGGCGAGCCAGAGGTCGCCCTCGACCAGGCAAAGGATCTGGGCAGCGAGATAGCGGCCCTTCGAGAAGAGATGGCCGGAGCGCTTGCGCCAGCGCTTTGCTTCCGCCGCGCGATCCTTCGCCTGCGGGCCGAAGAAGAGCAGCGCCTCGCCCACCATGCCGCCATTTTTGACGCAGCCGAAGGACAGGGCATCGACCCCGGCGCGCCAGGTGACGTCGGCGGGCGCGCAGCCGATATGCGCGACCGCATTGGCGAAGCGCGCGCCGTCCATGTGGAAGCCAAGGCCGTGGGCGCGGGCGATGTCGCCCAGCGCGGCCACTTCGGCAGGCATATAGACGCGGCCATATTCGCTCGCCTGCGTGATGCTGATCGCACGGGCAGGCGATTGATGAACATCGGCGCGGATCGTCGCAAGCCGGGCGGCCACCACGTCCGGCGTCAGCTTCGCGCCTTCGCCGGGCAGGGTCATCACCGTGGCGCCGTGGGTGAAGAAGCCGGGCGCCCCACATTCGTCTACGACGATATGGGCCTCTTCATGGGCGAGGATGCCGCCATAAGGGGGGCAAAGGGTGGCCAGCGCGATGCAGTTCGCCGCGGTGCCGGTCGCAACCCAGAGCGCCTTCACCTCCGTTTCGAACAGTTCGGAAAAGACGCCGTCCATCCGGGCACTCCACGCGTCGCCATCATAGCCATGGTCGGCGGGATCGGCGGCGGCGATCGCGGCCATGACAGGCGGACAGACGGGCGTCATATTGTCGGAAAAAAAGTGCATGGAACCGAGCGATAGCGGTGGAGCAGCCGGGCGGGAAGAGGCCGGCGCCGCCCGGTTGGCCCTGGCCGGGCCAAATTGGTCAGCATATATGACCCATTGTTTCGCAAGCCGCTCTGTGACATAGGCGGCCCCTTCGAGCCAGACCAAGGAGACTCACTATGGCAGCCGAGCAGATGTCGCGCTTTACCGTCACCCGCAACAGCCAGGCTGTCGCGGCGAACGAGCGCGCTGTACTGCTTGAGGACCCCGGTTTCGGGCGGCTCTTCACCGACCATATGGTGACGATCCGCTATACCGAGGGGCAGGGCTGGCACAGCCATAAGGTGGAGCCACGCAAGCCCTTCGAAATGGACCCGGCCTGCGCCGTGCTCCATTATGCGCAGGAAATTTTCGAGGGCATGAAGGCCTATCGGTTGGCGGACGGGCGAATCGCCATGTTCCGGCCGGAGGAAAATGCCCGGCGCTTCGCGGAGTCCGCCGAGCGGCTCGCCATGCCGGTGCTGCCAGAGGAGCTGTTCCTGCAAGCGTGCGAGGAGCTGGTGAAGATCGACGCCGGCTGGATACCCGGTGGCGAGGGTAGCCTGTACCTGCGCCCCTTCCAGTTCGCCAGCGAGGCGTTTCTGGGCGTGCGCCCGTCGAACGAATATATCTTCTGCGTGATCGCCTCACCCGCGGGTGCTTATTTCAAGGGTGGCAAGAAGGCGGTGACGCTGTGGGTATCGGAACATTATACCCGCGCGGCGCGGGGGGGCACGGGCGCTGCCAAGTGCGGCGGCAACTATGCCGCCAGCCTGGTGGCGCAGAAGGAGGCGATCGGCCATGGCTGCGACCAGGTCGTCTTCCTCGACGCGGCGGAAAATAAATGGGTCGAGGAACTGGGCGGCATGAACGTCTTCTTCGTGATGGATGACGGGTCGATCGTCACGCCCCCGCTGACCGGCACCATCCTGCCCGGTATCACCCGCAACTCGATCATCAGCCTGGCGCGTGCGAAGGGGCATGACGTGCGCGAGGAACCCTACAGCTTTGCCCAGTGGCGTGAGGATGCGGCGAGCGGTCGCTTGCGCGAGGCCTTCGCCTGCGGGACCGCGGCGGTGGTGACGCCGATCGGCACGGTCAAGAGCGTGGGCGGCGACTTCACGGTCGGCAATGGCGACGGCGGCATCGTGACCGAAAGCCTGCGCGCGGAACTGACCGGCATCCAGCGCGGCACGGTGGCCGATCCGGCCGGTTGGGTGCGAACGATCTGATATCACGCAAGATGCTGTGAAGTGGCCGGCGGGACTTTCGGGGTCCGCCGGCCCTATGCTGTGCGACGCCGACAAGCGAGCCGGAGCAAGCTGCCAGGCCCGTGTTTCGTCATGCTGTCAGGAGTGATGGTGCGGTCGAGAAGACTCGAACTTCCACGGCCTTTCGGCCACAACGACCTCAACGTTGCGCGTCTACCAATTCCGCCACGACCGCACATCAACAGGGAAACCGGCGGGGCCGGTGCCTTGGTAGGAGGCGGCCCTTAGCAAAGGCTTTTGGGTCATGCAACAACCGATCGTACTTTGCGTTATGATCCATCGGAGACGATGATGCAGGGCGGCAGGAGAGGGCCGCAGGCGCTGGGAGACAGGGTGATGCCGCGATCGAACTGGATCATGGCGGGCATGACGATGACGGCCGCCGTTGCAATGGGTTTGGGACTGGGGACGTACGCCACCAGCCCGCAGGCGCAATCGCCGGCTGACGAGCCTGTGGCCGACGCAGGGGTCGATTTCGTCGCGCAGGACGCGGTGCCCTATGGGGCGCAGGACATGCGCGGACCGGCGGAGGTCAAGTGCTCGGGATGCGGGCCGACGCTTGCGGAACGGCAATGGCGCGCGGACATGGTCGGCTGGGATCCGGATGGTATCGGCCGCGACAGTGCCGACCCGGTGGTGCGTGATTATCTGGCCGATGAGCCGGCCGAGGAGAGTGCGCCCCCCGCGCCGCCGTCAATACAGCAACTGCCGGCCAATATCGTGCGCTTCGCCGGCAGCGATGTGGCTGGGCGCCCCGTTCCCGAAAGTAAAGTGCCTGGCGGCGACGGATCGGCATCGCCGCCGCCGCTCGTCAGGAGGGCGGCAGCAGCGATGCCCTGACTCACTCGGCGGCGACCGTCGCTGCCGACGTGTCGCTCAGGGGATGGGCCAGCCGGTTCACCATTTCCTTGGGGCACACCTGCCAGATGTAGCGACGCCAGCGGTCCCAGTCGTCGAGGATGGTGTTCGACCAGCGGCTGTCGGTCGCGACCGCATGTTCCGCGATCAGCCCCTTCACCAGTGCTTCCCAATAGGCGCTGTCGAGCCGTTGCCAGACGATGCTTTCCGGATTGGCCTGCGCGGCGAAGCTGCCGTCCTCGTCGAGGATGAAGGCCATGCCGCCGGTCATGCCTGCGCCGAAGTTTGCGCCGACCTTGCCCAGGATGACCGCCGTGCCGCCGGTCATATATTCGCACCCGTTCGCGCCGCAGCCTTCGACCACGACCTGCGCGCCCGAGTTGCGGACGGCGAACCGCTCGCCCGCCTGGCCCGCCGCGAACAGCTTGCCGGCAGTCGCGCCATAGAGGACAGTGTTGCCGATGATCGTATTGTCCTTCGACGACAGGGGCGAAGAGACGGTTGTGCGTACCTTGATGATGCCGCCCGACAGCCCCTTGCCCACATAGTCGTTGGCGTCGCCGAACACTTCCAGGGTGATGCCCTTGCACAGGAACGCGCCGAGCGACTGGCCCGCCGATCCGCGAAGCCGGACCGTCAGGTGCCCGTCCGCCAGCGTGGACATGCCGAACCGTTCGGTGACGGCGGCCGACAGGCGGGTGCCCACGGCGCGGTGCGTGTTGCGCACCGTATAGGTGAGCTGCATCTTCTCGCCGCGTTCGAACACGGCGCGCGCGTCCTTCATCATCTGCGCATCCAGGCTGTCGGGCACCGGATTGCGCCCGCCCAGGCTGAAGCGGCGCTGGTCGTCCGGCGCGTCCACCTTGGCGAGGATGGGGTTGAGGTCGAGATCGTCGAGATGCTCCGCCCCGCGATTGACCTGCTTCAGGAGTTCGGTGCGGCCGATCACCTCGTCCAGGCTGCGGAAGCCGAGGCGAGCGAGGATCTCGCGCACTTCCTCAGCGATGAAGGTCATGAGGTTGATGACCTTCTCCGGCGTGCCGGTGAACTTCTGGCGGAGCTTCTCGTCCTGCACGCACACGCCCACCGGGCAGGTGTTGCTGTGGCATTGACGCACCATGATGCAGCCCATGGCGACGAGGCTCAATGTCCCGATGCCATATTCCTCCGCGCCCAGGATCGCGGCGATGACGATGTCGCGCCCGGTCTTGAGGCCGCCGTCCGTGCGCAGCTTCACCCGGTGGCGCAAGCCATTGAGGGTGAGCACCTGATTGGTTTCGCTGAGGCCCATTTCCCATGGCGTGCCGGCATATTTGATGCTGGTCTGGGGCGAAGCGCCGGTGCCGCCGACATGGCCGGCGACCAGGATGACATCGGCATGCGCCTTCGCCACGCCCGCGGCCACGGTGCCGATGCCGGCCTGGCTGACCAGCTTCACGCAGACCTTCGCGCGCGGGTTGATCTGCTTGCAGTCGTAGATGAGCTGGGCGAGATCCTCGATCGAATAGATGTCGTGATGCGGCGGCGGCGAAATGAGCGTGACGCCCGGCGTGGAATGGCGCAGCTTCGCGATGAATTCCGTCACCTTGAAGCCGGGCAACTGACCGCCCTCGCCGGGCTTGGCACCCTGCGCGACCTTGATCTCGATCTCCTCGGCGGACCCCAGATATTCCGCATGGACGCCGAAGCGGCCCGACGCGATCTGCTTGATCACGGAATTGGCATTGTCGCCATTTTCGTAGGGCTTGAAGCGGTTGGCGTCCTCGCCGCCCTCTCCCGACACGGCCTTGGCGCCGATGCGGTTCATCGCGATGGCGAGCGTTTCGTGCGCTTCGGGAGAGAGCGCGCCAAGGCTCATGCCCGGCGTCACGAAGCGCTTGCGGATTTCGGTGGTGGCTTCCACCTCGTCGATCGGCACCGCCTCGCGTGCGAAGTTGAACTCCATCAGGTCGCGCAGATAGACAGGTGGCAGGTCGCGCACCCCGCGCGAAAATTGCAGATAGGTCGAATAGCTGTCGGTCGCCACGGCGGTCTGGAGCAGGTGCATGAGCTGCGCCGAATAGGCGTGGCTTTCGCCCCCGTTGCGCTGGCGGTAGAAGCCGCCGACCGGCAGGCGGACTACGGCGGCGTCATAGGCGGCTTCGTGGCGCAGCGTCGCGCTGTGGTGGAGCGAGGCATAGCCTTCGCCCGAAATCTTCGCCGGCATGCCGGGGAAGAGATCGTTCACCAGCGCGCGGGACAAGCCCACCGCTTCGAAATTATAGCCGCCGCGATAGGAGCTGATGACCGCGATGCCCATCTTGGACATGATCTTCAGCAGGCCTTCGTTGATGGCGGTGCGGTAGCGTTCGACGCATTGGTCGAAGGACAGGTCGCCGAACAGGCCGCGTGCATGCCGATCCGCGATGCTGGCTTCGGCCAGATAGGCGTTCACCGTCGTCGCACCCACGCCGATCAGAACCGCGAAATAATGGGTGTCGATCGCTTCGGAGCAGCGGATGTTGATGGAGGCGTAGGAACGCAGCCCCTTGCGCACCAGATGGGTGTGTACGGCGGCGGCCGCGAGCACGCCCTGGATCGCCACCCGATCGGGGCCGACGCCCTCGTCGGTCAGGAAGATTTCAGTGCGGCCTTCGCGCACGGCCTGCTCCGCTTCCTCGCGAATGCGGCGGATCGCGGCGCGCAGCTGTTCCTGCCCGCCGCTCGACGGGAAGGTGCAGTCGATCTCCGCCACGGCCGGGCCGAAATAGGCCTTGAGCCGTGCCCATTCGGCGCTGGTGACGACAGGCGAATCGAGCACCAGCACATGGCTGTTCTGCGCCCCTTCCTCCAGGATGTTGTGGAGGTTGGAGAAGCGCGTCTTGAGGCTCATGACATAGCGTTCGCGCAACGGATCGATCGGCGGGTTCGTGACCTGGCTGAAATTCTGCCGGAAGAAATGGCTGATCGTGCGCGGCTTGTCGGAAATCACGGCGAGCGGCGTGTCGTCGCCCATGGAGCCGACCGCTTCCTTCGCATCCTCCACCATGGGGCTGAGGATCAGCTCCATGTCCTCCAGCGTCAGGTTGGCGGCGACTTGGCGGCGGGTGAGTTCCGTCTTGTCCCAAGCCGGCAACGCGCTGGGCGCGTCGGCCAGATCATTGACGGTCAGGAAGTCCTTGATGAGGTCGCCATAGGGACGTTCGCCAGCGATCCGGTCCTTGATCGCGCGATCGTCATAGATTTCGCCTTCGTTGAGGTCCACGGCGATCATCTGGCCGGGACCCATCCGGCCCTTCTTAACGATCGTGGTTTCGGGAACCACGACCATGCCGGTTTCCGAACCGACGATCAGCAGATTGTCGCCCGTCAGCGTATAGCGCAGCGGACGCAGCGCGTTGCGGTCCACGCCGGCCACGACCCAGCGTCCGTCCGTCATGGCGAGCGCGGCGGGGCCGTCCCACGGCTCCATCACCGACGCGAGATATTCATACATGTCCGCATGGGGCCTTGGCAGGTCGGCACTGTTCGACTGCCAGGCTTCGGGAACGAGCATGAGCTTGGCCGTGGGCGCGTCGCGGCCCGAACGGCAGATCGCCTCGAACACGGCGTCGAGCGCCGCGGTGTCGGACGCGCCGGCGGGGATGACGGGCTTGATGTCCTCCGACTGTTCGCCAAAGGCCAGCGAGGCCATCTTGATCTCGTGGCTCTTCATCCAGTTCTTGTTGCCGCGGATCGTGTTGATCTCGCCATTATGCGCCAGCGTGCGGAAGGGCTGGGCCAGCCACCATTGCGGGAAGGTGTTGGTGGAATAGCGCTGGTGGAAGATGGCGACGCGGCTTTCGAACCGTTCGTCCTGCAGGTCGGGGTAAAAGACCGACAGCGATTCGGCGAGGAACAGCCCCTTGTAGATGATCGAGCGGCAGGACAGCGAGCAGACGTAGAAATCCTGGATCTGCGCGGCGATCACCTTCTTCTCGATCCGGCGGCGGATGAGGTAGAGATCCTTCTCGAATTCGGCGACGTCGCGCTCCTCCGGCATGGGGCCGGCGATCATGATCTGCTCGATTTCGGGGCGCGTGCGCTGTGCCTTTTCACCGATGACGGACACGTCGACCGGCACCTGCCGCCAGCCATAAATGGTGTAGCCCGCGTCGATGATTTCCGCCTCGACGATGGTGCGGCAGGTTTCCTGGGCCGAAAGGTCGGTGCGCGGCAGGAAGATCATGCCGACGGCCAGCCGGTTGGGCAGCGGCTTGTGGCCCGAATCGGCGATGGCGTCGTCGAAGAAGCGGACCGGCAGGTCGACATGGATGCCCGCGCCGTCGCCGGTCTTGCCGTCCGCGTCCACCGCGCCGCGATGCCACACGGCTTTCAGCGCATCGATGGCGGAGGCGACGACCCTGCGGGACGGGCGGCCGTCCGTTGCGGCGACCAGGCCCACGCCGCAGGCGTCGCCTTCGAATTCGGGGCGGTACATGCCTTCGCGAGCGAGGCGGAGGCGTTCGGATTCCATGTGGTCCATCATTGTGCGACCTTCTTGGGGTCTGCGCCGAGCAGCGTTTCGAGGCGCTGGCGTTCGGCTGGGGTGAGGTCCTTGAAGGAGCGGGGCTTGGGCAGCTTTGCGAGCTGCGCCTGCGACTCCTTCATGATGTCGGGCATGGCCTGCATCAAAGCGGGCATCATCGAGGTGACTTTCCCAATATAATGGGGGTCAGTCGCGAGCTCCATGAAGCCCCCGCCGAACCGCGCACCGGCCGGCGTCCTCATGAACGCCCCGATCTGGTCGAGTTCGGCGGCGGTGTACCGGCTGGCGAACGCTTCGGCCATGCCTTCGCGCAGGTCGGGTTCGTACCGGCCCATGAACCGGCCGAGAGCGGGCATCATGCCTCCCATCATGATCTGCATCCTCTCGCGATAGGCAGGATCAACGATGGTCATGACCTGCTCGATCGTAGCGGGATTGAGGTGATCGGACTGGGCCGGGTCCATGCCGCCCGCCTTCAGAAGATCGCGGACCGGCATTTTCGTCATGCCGTCGAGCATCGGACCGATCATCTTCTGCATCAGGGGCCCCATCATACGGACCATGACGCCATCGGGAATGATGACGGCGGCGATGGGACGGGCCTTGGCGAGCAAGGCAGGATCAACGGGCGCAAGAGGCGCGGCGGAGGTGGTGGCAGCCGGTGTCTGTGCCAATGCGGGTACGGCCAGCGCCAGCAGCGGGATGGCGAGCAAATGCTTCACGCCGCGACCCTCTCGCCTGCCGCTATCTTCGCCCTGGTGCGCAGATAACGGTGCATATGGTCCGTCACGTCGCGGCCGTCGCGGATCGCCCAGACGACGAGGCTCGCGCCGCGCACGATGTCGCCGGCGGCAAAGACGCCGTCCACGCTGGTCATCATCGTCTTGTGATCGACGCGCAACGTGCCCCAGCGGGTGACGGACAGGTCGTCCGAACCGAACAGCTTTGGCAGGTCTTCGGGATCATAGCCCAGAGCCTTGATGACGAGATCGGCTTCCAGCGTGTGTTCGCTGCCGGGGTCCGGCTCGGGCGCGCGGCGACCGGACGCATCCGGCTGGCCGAGGCGCATCTTCGTCACCTTGACGCCGGTCACATGTTCCGTGCCTTCAAAGGCGATGGGGGCGGTGAGCCAGACGAACTCGACGCCTTCCTCCTCGGCATTGGCGACTTCGCGCTGCGACCCCGGCATATTGTCGCGGTCGCGGCGGTAGAGGCACTTCACCGACTTCGCGCCCTGGCGGATGGCGGTGCGCACGCAGTCCATGGCGGTGTCGCCACCGCCGATGACGACCACATTCTTGCCGGTCGCGAGTAGGGAGCCGTCCTCATGTTCGGGCACCGCGCCGCCGAAGCCCGCCTTGTTGGATGCGGTGAGATAGTCGAGCGCCTTGACCACGCCCGCCGCGCCGACACCGGGGGCCTTGATGTCGCGGGGCTTGTAGACGCCGGTGGCGATCAGGATGGCGTCGTGGCGCTGGCGCAGTTCCTCCAGGCTGGCGTCGCGGCCGACCTCGAAGCTCTCGTGGAAGACGATGCCGCCGTCCTTCAAGCGCTGGATGCGGCGCATGACGACGTCCTTCTCCAGCTTGAAACCGGGGATGCCGTAGGTCAGCAGGCCGCCGGCGCGGTCGTGCCGGTCATAGACGTGCACGTCATGCCCCGCCGCGCGCAGATATTCAGCGGTCGTGAGGCCAGCGGGGCCAGCGCCAATGACGCCGACCGACTGGCCAGTGGCCGCGCCGGGGACGAGCGGTTCGACCCAGCCTTCCTTCCAGGCGGTATCGGTGATGAATTTTTCGACCGAGCCGATGGTGACGGCGCCGTGGCCTGAAAATTCGATGACGCAATTGCCTTCGCACAGGCGGTCCTGCGGGCAGATGCGGCCGCAGATTTCCGGCATGGTGGAGGTGAGGTTGGAAAGCTCATAGGCTTCGCGCAGCCGTCCCTCCGCGGTCAGCCGCAGCCAGTCGGGGATGTGATTATGCAGCGGGCAATGGGTGGCGCAATAGGGCACGCCGCATTGCGAACAGCGCGATGCCTGCTCCTCTGCCTTCTCCACGAGGAAGGTGCGGCTGATTTCGAGAAAATCGTCGGCACGATCGTCGGCTGCGCGCTTGTCCGGGTAGGATTGGCCCAAGCCCACGAATTTCAGCATCGGATTGTCGGCCATGACTGCGCCTCTCATTGAATGACAGAGCGCGGATAGCAGAAAAACCCACGGAGTCACGCGGATTCTGCAAATAACGACAGTATATATTACCTAATTAACGGGCCATTTTGAATTTATTCGATTTTCCCTGCAATAATCTTGCGCAATATCGGGCCGCGTCGGACCTATCGCGCCGCGAGCCAGATCAGCGCTGCCGCGCCGGCGATGATTCGATACCAGGCGAAGGGCGCAAATCCATGGCGCGACACCAGCCCGACAAAGGCCCTGATGACGACGATTGCCACGACAAAGGAGACAGCGAAGCCCAGCGCGATGCTGCCCCAGCCGACTGCGGCGCTGGTCAGCTGGTCGCCTTTCTTGAGCAATTCCAGCGCCGTCGCGCCCAACATGGTGGGGATGGCGAGGAAGAAGCTGAATTCGGCGGCGGTGCGCCGTTCCACGCCCAGCATCAGCGCGCCCATGATCGTCGCGCCGGACCGGCTGACGCCGGGGATCATCGCCAGGCACTGGACGAAGCCGATCCCCGCAACCCGGACGAGCGGGATGTCCGCGATGCCGTGGAACCGCTGGTCCTTCACCGCCCGTTCGATGAGAAGGATGGCGATGCCGCCCGCGATCAGCGCCCAGGCGACGACGTGCGGCGCGCCGAGCAGGATTTCGATATAGTCGTGCAGGGCAAGGCCTATCACCGCCGCCGGGATGAAGGCGAGGAGCAGGTTGCGCAGGAAGCGCCAGCTGACGGGATCGCGCCGCAACAGGCCCATGCCCACCGCCCAGAAGGTGCGCCAGTAGAGCACGACAACCGCCAGGATCGCGCCCAGTTGGATGATGACGTTGAACATCGCCCAGGTGGACGCGTCATAGCCCAGCAGCTCGCTGGCCAGGATGAGGTGGCCGGTCGAGGAGACAGGCAGGAATTCGGTGAGCCCCTCCACGATGCCGAGCAGGATGACGGTCAGGATATGGTCCATGCAGGCGTGCTCCCGTTCTCGCTTCCTCGACAGGAAGGGTTCGCAACAAACGATCGCGCCAATCCCGCCCAAACGGGTCCGGCGCGATCAAAGAGGTTCGATACGCAGTCGATCAGGCCTTCGCGCGGCCGGCAAAGCGGCCATGGCGGCGATAGCGCACCAGCCAGCGGTCCGCGACCGCGGCGAGGGGGGTGGGCGACACGCCGAGCGCGGCGAGACCTTGCGCCTGCGGCGCAGCGATATTGTCGCGACCGAGCATCGCGAGCTGGTCGCGGGTGATGGGTCCGCCGGGCAGCATGGCCAGCAGCGAGGCGAAGGGGCCGGGCACGTCCACCAGTGCCCTGTCGCGGCCGATAGCCTTGGCGATCCAGGCGTTGATATCCTTCAAGGACATGACCTGCGGGCCGGCGACTTCATAGGTCTTGCCGCCATGGACATCGGGCGCCTGCGCG
>NZ_LSJY01000205.1 GCF_001556865.1 Sphingobium sp. CCH11-B1
ATGGCGCCACTTGAAATCCGTCATCGTTCCGTCCGTCCAATCTCCGCCAAGCATGCTCAAGCTTCACGATTTTTGCAACAGAGCCCTCTCGGTCATGGGTGCGTTTGCTGAGTTCGAGCGCGCCCTGATCCGCGAACGGCAACGCGAAGGCATTGCGATCGCTCGGCAGCGCGGCGCCTATCGGGGGCGGAAACGGTCGCTCTCGGATGAGATGATTGCCGATCTGCACCGCCGCGTTGCCGCCGGTGAACGCAAGGCGACCATCGCGCGCGACATGGGCATCAGCCGCGAAACCCTCTACCAGTACCTTCGCGCCGCTGCCTGACACCAATGTTCACATTATGTCCGGAAAATCGTTGTTCAGCGTACAAAGCTTGAGGTGACGCCTTGTCGCCACGGCCTCCGCGCTGACCAACGTGCTCGCGGCCGACCCGCTCAGC
>NZ_LSJY01000206.1 GCF_001556865.1 Sphingobium sp. CCH11-B1
CACGCTCAGCACTTCGCTGGCGTTCCAGTGGCTGGTTTTGTCACCGCCCTGCACAGCCAGTTCCGGTGTTGGCATTTGCCAATGGCGAGGTCCCAGAAGATGGCACAAGCCCGGCGCCCGGTGTCGGCGTTCCGCAGACGCTGGACCTTCCGTGGATTTATCTCTCCACCATGAATTCGCCGATTACGGCCAAGATGAAGGGTTTCGAGATTGGCGGTCGCCACTTCTTCAACAACCTTCCTGGTTTGTTGAGCGGTTTCGGGATCGAGGCCAACCTCACTTTCATCGACAGTAGCAATCCTGCGCAGCAGGCGAACAACGTGCTAAGTCCGCCGACTTCCAACGGGGGACTTAACCCCGATGGCACGGTGCCGCAGACCTATCCCGATCTTCCCTACGCAGGATTGTCGAAATGGTCATATAACCTGTCGCTGATTTACTCTCGAGGGAAAACCAACGTCCGAGTAGCCTATAACTGGCGCGACAAGGCGTTGCTGTCGACGAACGTCAATCCGCTGTCCTATGCGACGAGCGGTGGCAATCCCTATTACGTCAACACTAGCCCGACCGACTTCGGCCCGGACCGCTCATGGCCGGTATATAATATGGTCCCGGCATGGTCTGCAGCGGCAGGATATCTCGATCTTGGCTTTGATTATAACTTCAGCAAAACGTTCCAGATATCCGCTCGTGCCAGCAACGTGCTGAACACGATTTCCAGGACGCTTCAGGAGCCTTTGCCGGGAGTGTTCAAGGCTTACGACGCCAACGTCGCCGATGTTCGGTATGACGTTTCCATAAGGCTGCATTTCTAGCCTGTCTTATTCACCGCGGCGGGTGAGAGGGTTGGCGGGAGTGGCGTAAGCGATT
>NZ_LSJY01000207.1 GCF_001556865.1 Sphingobium sp. CCH11-B1
GCAGCGCCTTCGATGCACACGCTCCGCACATCTATGTAGCCGACGAGGTCGCCTATGCGTTGCAGGACGAAGATGCCTCGCTCGCCGGCTACGGCGGCGTTTAGTTCGGCAGTTGTGCGGCGCAGGAGTTCCCCTCGATCCCGGACATCGAAGATCATATGTTCCGCTTCGCGAGCGAGGGCGATCTTCAAGCGTACCAAAGCTTTAGCGTCGTCAAGGTTCGCCGGGCGTGGCTCGCTCCAGCTCTGCTTTCCGCCTACTTGAGCTATCGAACGCGCCGGCGGGCTTGGCGGCGCGTATATCGCCTGTGTCATGTGAGGACTTGGGCTCCCTGTAACGCACGCGCGCTCTTTGGGATCGCGAGTTTGACGAGGGATTGGTGACCAGAGCGGAAAGCGTGACGTGGGGAAAGCCGCGTCGGATAGCTTAGGCTGCGTGGCCCGTCCGCTTGACGCTGTTTCCGCTTCCAAAACGCAAAAAGCCCAAGCAGATTGCCCGCGACAGATACAAGATCAACGGCCAAGGCGAACGGTGCGCCAATGAGAAGATTGTGGGCCA
>NZ_LSJY01000208.1 GCF_001556865.1 Sphingobium sp. CCH11-B1
GCCCATCACCACCGGAACCGCGCCGCCGCCCGACACGACCGGCATTTCCGCCATCGGCACGGGCGCGGGCAGGGGGACAGGGCCGGGCTGGCTGGTGACGGTCACCGTCTGCGGCGCGCAGGCGGTGACGGTCTTCACCACCTTGCGCTTCACGGTACGCACGGCATAGCGCTTCTTGGGCGCGGCCTTCATGCTCTTGCTGCTATGGACCACCGCCGGACGCGCGCTTTCGGCCACATGGACGGCGCCGCCGCCGATGATCGCCCCTCCGCATGTGCAGGCGCATAATTTGGCCAGTGCCATCCGTACCGACATAGGTTCCACTCTGTTCTGTTTACCCCCGAAGGTCTTGGCGCCGGACTGGTCCAGGCTGGGCCTTCGGGAATTTCCTTTGCGCACCAACGCAAAAGAAACAGTTAACTGCAATCTCGTTAACTCTGAATCTGTGGCGGAAGTCGAGAGAATAACGCGGCTTTGCTCAATCGATATGGTTAACGTCCCACTATGGCACGATGCCTGTTGCAGCGGTTAAGGCGCGCCGACAGATCCCCTTCGTCCGCATGTCTTCGGGCGAATCGAGGGAAGGGCATCGCTTGCGGGTCACGCCGTCACTGGGCGCTTGTGTCCGTTCGCCGCCATGGCTATGAGGCGCGCACAATCAAAGTGATAGGCGTCCGGGCGCCACAGCGCCGGGGGCCTTACGAGTCGGAGAGCCAGATGGCATCGGTCCTGAATTCCGATAAAGACGGTGAAAAGCCGCCAAAATCGACTGTAACGCTTCCCGCCGACTACCGGCCGTCCCCCGACGAGGAATTCATGAATCCGTTGCAGCTGGAATATTTCCGGCAGCGGCTTTGGGATTGGAAGAAACAGATTCTCGCCGAGGCGGAAGGTACGCTCGCCGTGCTTCAGAACGAGCCGTTGCGCGAACCGGACCTCAATGACCGCGCCTCCAGCGAGACCGACTGGTCGATCGAACTGCGCACCCGCGACCGTCAGCGCAAGCTCATCTCCAAGATCGACGCCGCGCTCCGCCGCATCGACGAGGGTGAATATGGCTATTGCGAAGTGACCGGAGAACCCATTTCCCTGGGTCGTCTCGAAGCGCGCCCGATCGCCACGATGACCGTGGAAGCGCAGGAACGGCACGAGCGGCAGGAAAAGATTTCCCGCGACGATTAACGCTTTTTCCATGCCGCCGCCCTAAGACCGTCGCCATAACGAACGGGGCGATCGGGTTTGCGGATGAGTGACGAGCAGGACATTTCTGGCCGAGGACCGGCGCGGACCGCGCCGCGCGACAGTCTGTTCCTGCTGACCAGCCTTTCGAGCGTGGATGGAGTCGCTCTGGGCAAGGCGCGGGTGCGCAATCTCTCGGCCTCCGGCCTCATGGCCGATTGCGAGCGCGCCATGCCCGCCGGCATTCGCGTGACCTGCGAGTTGCGCGGCGTGGGGCAGGTGAGCGGGATCATCGCCTGGTCCCGCGATGAAAAGATCGGCATGGCCTTCGACGCACCGATCGATCCGCAATTGGCGCGCAAACCCGTTTCGACCGCCGGCTCGCAATCCTTGCCGGACTATCTTCGCACCACGCCCCTGCATCGGCGCTGACAGCTTTTTTCATCCGTCCGCCCAAAGAAAAACCCCGCTGACAGGCCGTCATCGGGGCTCTTCTGAATTGTCCGTCCTGCCGGGGGCGGGGCTGCGAGCGTCCGCTCGGCCTCACCCGCGGCAAGCGCAGCCGATGCGGATCAATGCTGCGCGGCCATTTCCTCCTTCAGCCGCAATTTCTGCTTCTTGAGCGAAGCCACCAGGATGGCGTCGGGCATGGGCCGACTCGTCTCCGCCTTGATTCGCGCCTCAAGGCCGGCATGCTTGGCTGAAAGAGCTGAAATGTGGCTATTTTCCATGACATTCTCCTTACGAGGGTGATGGATGATGAAGTAGATCATGAATCGCGGGCCCTGTCTCGCGATGTTTGGGCCTTTGCGGCGGACCGCTGGCAATTTTGCGATGGCCCGCATTGCCCGCGCCCGCTATCAGGATGGACAGGTCGGTTGGTCGCAGGACGGAAAGGGGCGGGGTGAGCCGGGAAGACATCATGCGCCGCTTGGAACTGCTGCGGGTGGAGCATCGGGATCTCGACAGCGCGATTGCGGCTCTCGCGGCGGCGGGCGGCGGCGACCAGATGCAGATCGCGCGCCTCAAGAAGCGCAAGCTGCGGCTGCGCGACGAAATTGCCGTGCTGGAGGACGCGCTTGTCCCCGACATCATCGCCTGACGCGCTCCTGCCTGCTTCCCGCCAACTGAGCCCAAATGGGACACCATGCCACCGTTGGGTTTGTCGGGCCTGACAAGCGCCGGAAACTATGGCAATCATGCGCGATGCGGAGCGCAGCCTTTCTTGATCGCGGACTTCATCGCCGTCTGGTGGACGGCCTCTATGTCGAAGCCATGGTGATGGCCGACGAGGCCCGCGCCTATTTCGACAAGGCCGCGACACGGGACGAGGGCGACGATCCGCTGCGCCGCGTCGCCTTCGCCTGCGAATCGCTCAAGGTCACCACGCGGCTGATGCATGTCATCGCCTGGCTGCTCAGCCAGCGGGCATGGCAGCGCGGCGAGATTGGGGACGAGGAGCTGATCGACGAAAAATACCGGCTCGGCCGCGCCGCCGCCAGCGATCCCGCGCTGGCCGGCACCTTCGCTTTCGCTGCCCGTGCGCTGATAGAAGGCAGCCAGGAACTCTACGAGCGGGTGGTGCGGCTTCAGGACAGGATGGACGTGATGATGGAACAGGGACCGGCCGAGGATATGAGTCCCGCCCGCGCCCTGCTCGACCGGCTCAACCAGGCCTTCTGAAACCGGCGGAGCGGTCGGGTGGCGCGCTTGGTTGGGGCTGGCGCTCCGGCCTCCATTTGGTCTAGACCCTCGCCATGACCGATGGTTTGCGGACAGGACGCCGCGTCTCAGGCCCACCGCATGCCCGCAGGCTTCTCCTTGCGTCGTTGCTGCTCGCCATAGCGTGCCCCTCTCATGCCCAGGATGCCGCCGCCCCGCCGGACCAGCCGCTCGACGCCATGCCCGACATCGGCATCGACTGGCCCGACATGGGCCAGCCCGACACCGTCGCCCCGCTGCCCGCCGATCCCATCGACACGCAGCCCCCGCTCGCCGCCGGCGATGCCGCGCCCGCCGATGCCCCGCCCGACGATGCGCCCGAAGCCGTGGTCGCGGACGCGGGCGAGGAGCGCCGCTACAGCGTGCAACTGGCCGGCGTGGACAGGATTGCCGACGCCCAGTTCACCCAGCGCTTCGACCAGCTTTCCGTCCTGCGGCAGGAGGATGGCAAGGCCGCGAACCTGGCCCAGATCAATCGGCGCATGAAGGAGGATCGCGAAACGCTCGACCGCCTGTTGCGGGCCAAGGGCTATTATGCCGCGCGTATCCGCAGCGCCGTCACCGCTCCGTCCGCGGGCGGTGACCGGTTGCTGGTGCGGTTCGACATCAATCCGGGGCCGCTCTACCTGCTCGATTCCGTCGATCTCATCGGCCTTGCGGAAACGGCCGAGCGGGAAGCCGATCTGCGCGCCGCCTTCCCGCCCAAGGTCGGTGATCCCGTCGATGCCGATGCGATCCTCGCCGGGCGCGACGCGCTGGCGACGAAGCTGGCCGACAGCGGCTTCCCCTTCGCCCGCGTCGATGAACCGGAAGTCCGCATCGATCATGAGGAGCGCAAGGGCGATCTCGACATGATCGTCGTGCCCGGCGGCTTCCGCCGCTTCGGCGCGATCCGGGTCGAGGGCGACGATCCGCTGTTCAGCGCCCATCATGTGCAGGAAATCGCCCGCTTCGATCCCGGCGATCCCTATATGGCCTCTGACGTGGAGGATCTGCGCCGCGCCATCGTCGCGACCGGCCTCGTCTCCTCGGTCGACCTGAAGCCGGTCGACGCGGGCGACGGCGAGCATGTCGACATGGCCGTCGAGATGCGCCCCGCGCCGCTGCGGACAATCGCCGGCGAACTCGGCTATGGCACGGGGGAAGGTTATCGCGCGGAAGTCAGTTGGCAGCATCGCAATTTCTTCCCGCCCGAAGGCGCGGTGACGCTGCGCGGCGTGGTCGGCACGCAGGAACAGACGGCGTCCTTCACCTATCGTCGCAACAATTTCAAACGGCGCGACAATGTCCTCACCGGCCTGTTGTCGATCAGCAATATCCGCCGCGACGCCTATGACGCGCGCACCATCAATGTGTCCGGTTTCATCGAACGACAAAGCAACATCCTGTTCCAGAAGAAATGGGTCTGGCGTATCGGCGGCGAACTGATCGCCTCGGACGAAGCGGATGCCTTCTCCGGCGGCGCGCGCCGCACCTTCCTCATCGCGGCGGTGCCGGTCAGCCTCACCTATGATGGCAGCGACGATCTTCTGAACCCCAGCAAGGGGTTCCGCCTGGGCGGCCGCCTCAGCCCCGAACTGTCCTTCCAGGATCACACGTTCGGCTATGCGAAGGTGCAGCTGGACGGCAGCGTCTATCAGCCGGTGAACGACCGCACCGTGGTCGCGGCGCGCGCCCGCTTCGGCACGATCCTGGGCTCCACCGTCGATCAGATCGCGCCCTCCCGCCGCTTCTATGCCGGCGGCGGCGCGTCGGTGCGCGGCTATGCCTATCAGGCGATCGGACCGCGCTATGGCCCGGACAACAATCCGGTGGGCGGCAAGAGCCTCGCCGAATTCTCGCTGGAGGCCCGGGTGCGCTTCGGCGATTTCGGGGTCGTGCCCTTCATCGACGCGGGCAATATCTCCACCAGCTTCTTGCCGCGCTTCCGCGACCTGCGCATCGGCGCGGGCATGGGTGTGCGTTACTACAGCAATTTCGGTCCGATCCGCGTCGATGTCGGCACGCCGATCAACCCGCAGTCGGGCGATCCCAAGATCGCCGTCTATGTCTCGCTCGGTCAGGCCTTCTGATGAGCGACGACGCCGCCCCGCCGGTTCCACCACCGCCACCGGCGCCGCATCGCCGGGCCTGGGACGGCCGCTGGCAGCGCTGGGTCGCTGCCATCCTCGCCGCCCTGCTGCTGGTCGTCGTGGGCGCGCTGGCCTGGCTTGATACTGATGGCGGCCACCGCTTCCTCGCCAGCCGCATCGCCACCATCCGTTCGGCGTCGGGCCTGCGGATCGGCGTCGGATCGATCGAGGGCAGCATTTATCGCAACGCGGTGCTGCGCGACCTCACTCTGTCGGACCCGAAAGGCCGCTTCCTCCATGCGCCGCGCGTGGAGCTGGACTGGTGGCCCTTCGCCTGGGCGTCGAACCGCCTGGACATCGACCGCCTCGTCATTCCGCAGGCCACGCTCTACAAACTGCCAAAGCTCAATCCGACGCAGCGGCGCGGACCCATATTGCCCGGCTTCGACATCCGGCTGATGCAGTTTTCCGTCGGCCGCCTCGACCTCGCGCCAGCGGTCACTGGCCGGGCGCAGACCGCCACCCTGTCGGGCGATGCCGACATTCGCGGCGGCCGCGCCATCATCGATCTGTCCGCCCGAACCCTCGATGGCGGCGATCTGCTCGCCATCGCGCTCGACAGCCGGCCGGACAATGACCGCTTCTCTCTCGACGTGACGGTGAACGCGCCCAAGGACGGCGTGCTGGGCAAGATGGCGGGACTTGTCCAGGCGGCAAACCTGCGCATCGGCGGCAAGGGCAGCTGGACCCGTTGGGACGGCCGCCTTGCCGCCACGCTGGATGCCGTTCCCGCCGCCGACTTCGTGCTGGCCGCGCGCAGCGGCGCTTATTCCGCCCGGGGCACCATCGCCGGGAAGGCGATCGCCGGCAACGGACTGCTGCGCCGCCTGGCCGACCCCCGCCTTGCCGTGCGGGCCAGCGGCACGATGGTCGACCGCGTGATCGACGGGCGCATGACGCTCCAGTCCTCCGCCTTCGATCTGGTCGCCGATGGCGCGATTGACCTGCGCAACAATGCGCTCGACAATATGCTGCTGTCCCTCACGCTTCCCCGGCCGCAGGCGCTGGTCAAGAATATGCGCGGCAACGGCGTTGCGGCGCGAGTGCGGCTCGACGGCGCGTTCGACGCACTTGGCTACGAATATCTTCTCACGGCCCGCGACATCGCATTCGGCAAGACCGTGATCCATGCCGTGCGCGCGCAGGGCAGGGGCCGCACAGCCCGTTCCGGGCCCGTGCTCGTGCCGTTGAGCCTGCGTGCCCGCCGCCTGGAAGGACAGGGTGACCTGGTCGGGGGCATCGTTCGCAACTTCCAGATTGACGGCGTGCTCCAGATCACCGGGCAACAGATCGTCAGCAATCCCATGCCCTTCCGCTCTGACAAGCTGCGCGGCAAGTTGCTGATGCTCGTCGACCTGGCGAGCGGCCGTTATGACTTCGGGCTCGACGGTCGGATCAACGGCCTTTTCATCCCCAATTTCGGCGTCATCGACCTGACGTCCAAGTTGCGCGCGGTGCCGCGCCGCGATGGCGCCTTCGGCCTCAGCGGGTCGGTGGCCGCCCGCGTCCGCCGGCTCGACAATGAGTTTCTGCGAACGCTGGGGGGCGGATTGCCGACCGCGCGCAGCCGCATCGAACTTCTGCCCAACGGGGAAATCGCGCTCACCGGCCTGAAGCTCGATGCGCCGCTGCTTAACCTCACCGCGTCGGGCCTGCGCCATCCCGACCAGACGCTGCATCTGGAAGGCAGCGGCCGCCACGCGCGCTACGGCCCGCTGCGCCTGACGCTCGATGGCCTGATCGAAAAGCCGGAAATCCATCTGCTGCTGCAACGCCCGCTCGACGCGCTCGGCCTGCGCGACGTGCGCGCGCACCTCATCCCCGATGCGAGCGGCTACAGCTATACAGCGGACGGCGGCTCCACCCTTGGTCCCTTCACCGGCCGGGGGGTGATCCTGCTGCCGCCGGGCGGGCAGGCGGTGGTGCGCGTCGCCAACCTGGCCGTTTCGGGCGTCACCGCAAGCGGCGACATCCGCCCGCTTCCCGGCGGCCTCGACGGCCAGCTCGGCGTGGTCGGCCCCGTCACAGGCTATGTCAATTTCCGCCCGGTCGACAGCGTTCAGCAGGTGGAGCTCAAGCTCACGGCCAACGACGCCAGCTTCGATGGCCCGACGGTCATCGCGGTGCGGCGCGGCACGCTCGACGGCACCATCCTGCTCGATCCGTCCGGCACGACGGTCAACGCCACGGCGCAGGCGCGGGGCTTGCGCGTCGGCGGCATCCTGCTCGGCCGCTTTGCCGCCAATGCGGAACTGACCGACGGCAGGGGCCGGATCAGGGGCAGCCTGTCGGGCCAGCGCGGCCGCATCTTCGACATCCAGGCCGACGCGCAGGTCGAACCGGACCGCATCCGCCTGTCGGCGCAGGGCACGATCGACAAACGCGCCATCCGCCTCGGTCGCCCGGCGCTCTTTACCCGGACGGAGGACGGCTGGCGGCTTTCGCCCGCGACCATCGGCTATGCTGGCGGATCACTCCAGCTGGCGGGCGAACTGGGCAGCGCCACGACCCATATAGAGGCGCGGATGGAAAGGCTGCCGCTCTCGCTGCTCGACATCGCCTATGACAATCTCGGCCTTGGCGGTCTCGCGACCGGATCGCTCAGCTATGCGCAGCCGCGCGGCGGCGGCCTTCCCACGGGCAAGGCGGAACTGCGGGTTCGGGGCCTGTCCCGCTCGGGCCTCTCCTTGAGTTCCCGGCCGGTCGATGTCGGCGTCAACGCGGTGCTGACCGACAGCCGCCTCGCCACCCGCATGGTGTTTGTCGCAGACGGGCGCACCATCGGCCGGGCGCAGGCGCTGCTGAACCCCTTGCCGGCCCAGGGCGGCCTTGTCGAACGGCTGAACCGCGCGCCCTTCTTCGCGCAGCTGCGCTACAACGGCACGGCCGACACGCTCTGGCGGCTGACGGGCGTGGAGATCGTCGACATCGGCGGGCCGGTCGCCGTGTCGGCCGACACGCGCGGCACGCTGGGCGAGCCGGCCATCACCGGCACCTTCACCACCGACAATGCGACGATCAACAGCCCCGTCACCGGCATGCGCCTGCGTGGCGTGCGCGCCCGCGGCCGCTTCTCCGGCGCGCAACTGGTCATATCCGACTTTTCCGCCACGGCGCAGAATGGCGGCGGCGTGACCGGCACCGGGCGCTTCACCTTCAACGGCATCGCTGGCGTGGGCATGGATCTTGCGCTTCAGGCGGACAATGCCGCCTTGCTGGAACGCGACGACATTGCCGCGACGGTGACCGGCCCCATAACCCTCAAATCCGATGGCGTGGGCGGCAGCATCGGTGGCGACCTTGTCCTCAACCGCAGCCGCTTCACCCTGGGCCGTGCGGCCGCCGTCGCGGAAATTCCCGAATTGCGGGTGGTGGAAATCAATCGGTCGGGCGAGGAGATAGAGCGCCCCCGCACCAACATCCCCTGGTCGCTCGCGATCAAGGCGCGTGCCCGCAACCGGCTGATGGTGACGGGCCTTGGCCTCGATAGCGAATGGCGCGCCGATCTCGACATTGGCGGCACGGTGGTCAACCCCGCGATCGCCGGCCGGGCGCAACTGGTGCGCGGCAATTATGAATTTGCCGGCCGCCGCTTCGAACTGCGCGAAGGCAATATCCTGTTCGACGGCAAGGTGCCGACCAATCCCACGCTGGACATCAGCGCGGTGGCGGACGTCAGCGACCTGTCCGCCACCATCCATGTCGGCGGCACCGGCCTCAGGCCCGATATCACCTTCACGAGCACCCCGGCCATGCCACAGGACGAGCTTTTGTCCCGCATCCTGTTCGGCACGTCGATCACCAACCTGTCCGCGCCCGAAGCGCTCCAGCTCGCCTCGGCGGTGGGATCGCTGCGGGGGCAGGGCGGGCTCGACCCGATCAATGCGGTGCGCCGCGCGGCGGGCCTCGACCGGCTGCGCATCATCGCCGCCGATCCCACGCAAGGGCAGGGCACGTCGATCGCGGCGGGCAAATATCTCACCCGCAAAACCTATGTCGAACTCATCACCGACGGGCAGGGCTACAGCGCGACCCGGATCGAATATCAGGTGACGCGCTGGCTCTCGCTGCTCGCCGCCATCTCCACATTAGGCCGCGAAAGCGCCAACGTGCGCGTGTCCAAGGATTATTGACGTGACCAGAAGCCGTATCGACGCCGCCGCCGCGATCAGCGTCATGGATCTGTTCACCATCGGCATCGGCCCGTCCAGCTCGCACACGGTCGGTCCGATGCGTGCCGCGCTGCTGTTCATGGATTCGCTGCCGGCCATGCCCGCCCGCGTGCAGTGCGAATTGTTCGGATCGCTGGCGCTCACCGGCCGGGGGCACGCGACCGACAGCGCCATCCTGCTCGGCCTGTCGGGCCATCGCCCCGAAGGCGTCGACCCCGACGCCATCCCCGCCATCCTGGCCACGATCCGCCGGGAGGGCCGCATCCGCGCGGGCAGCGCGCTCGACCGGCATGTCCCCTTCGATGAACAGCGCGACCTCCTCTTCCGGATGGGCGAATTCCTGGAAGCGCACAGCAACGGCATGCGCTTTTCGGCCTGGTTCGACGGACAGGACGACCCGTTCGTCCGCGATTATTATTCCATCGGCGGCGGCGCGGTGTTGCCGGGCGATGTTCCGGTCAGCGACGACGCGCCGCTCGGCCACAATGTCGTCCAGCCGCACCCCTTCTCCTCCGGCGCGGAAATGTTGCGCCAGGGCGAGGAAAGCGGCCTCTCCATCGCCACCCTCGTCCTGCGCAACGAAGGCGCGTGGCGCACGCAGGGCGAGACGGAGAGCTTCCTCGACGCCGTCATCGACGCCATGTCCGCCTCGATCGACCGTGGACTGGAGCAGGAGGGGATGCTGCCCGGCGGGCTCAAGGTCCGCCGCCGCGCCCGCGCCATCCATCAGCGGCTGCGACTACAACAGGACGCGCTCGGCCCGGCGCAGATCTTCGAGTGGGTCAGCCTGTTCGCGCTTGCCGTGAATGAGGAGAATGCGGCGGGCGGCCGTGTCGTCACTGCCCCCACGAACGGCGCGGCCGGCGTCATCCCGGCCGTGCTGCACTATTATCGCCGCTTCGTCCCCGGCGCGGACCGGGACGGCGAGCGCCGCTTCCTCCTGACTGCCGCCGCCATCGGCTTTCTCTACAAGAAGCGCGCCTCGATCTCCGCCGCTGAAATGGGGTGCCAGGGGGAAGTCGGCGTCGCCTGTTCCATGGCCGCCGCAGGCCTAGCCGCGGTGCTGGGCGGCACCAACAGCCAGGTCGAGAACGCCGCCGAAATCGGCATGGAGCATAATCTCGGCCTCACCTGCGATCCGATCGGCGGCCTCGTCCAGATCCCCTGCATCGAACGCAACACCATGGGCGCGGTGAAGGCGATCAACGCTGCCTATCTCGCGCTTCAGGGCGACGGGCGGCACATCGTCAGCCTGGACGCCGTGATCGAAACGATGCGCCAGACCGGCGAGGACATGGCGAGCCGCTACAAGGAAACCTCGCTCGGCGGCCTTGCCGTCAATGTGGTGGAATGCTGAGTCAGCCGGTCGCCGCAAAGGCACGACTGCACGACGAGCGGAGCGCCAACAGTGCTATAATGGCAACAGTTTCAATTGTTTATCTCAGGTTCATGAAACAAAACGGCTTTGCTCCGGCTTTGGCGTCTCACCCCTGACAGGGGAAAAGAGAATGACAATCGGAGTATCCTTTATGCGTAAGTTGATGGTCGCAACCCTTCTGGCCGGCGCCCCCTTCGCAACCCCCGCGCTCGCGCAGGACGTGAACCCCACTTTCACCGGCCCCCGCGTCGAAGCCATCCTTGGCTATGACCATGTCGGGGCGGGCAGCGATTTCGACAATGACAATGGTCGTGATGACCAGTCGATCGACGGACTGCTCTACGGTGTCGGCGTCGGCTATGACGTCAACCTGGGCGGCGCGGTCGTGGGCGTGGAGGGCGAATGGACCGACTCCACCGCCAAGAGCGACCGTTTTGACCCGACCGATCAGTTCGGCTTCGGCCGGGTGAGCCAGGGCCGCGACCTCTATGTCGGCGCGCGCGCGGGCATCCTCGCCAACCCCTCGACCCTCGTCTATGTGAAGGGCGGCTACACCAACAGCAAGTTGAACGTGCTGGCCGGCAACACCAACGAAACCACCGATACCTCGTTCAAGCTGGACGGCTGGCGGATCGGCGGCGGCGTCGAGCGCGCGATCAACGCCAATACCTTCGCCAAGGTCGAATATCGCTATTCCAACTATACCGATGGCCAGCTGGATTTCCCCAATGGCGCGACCAGCGAGCGGTTCAACATCGACACCGACCGGCATCAGGTGGTGGCAAGCGTCGGCTGGCGCTTCTGACCGTACGCTCAGAGCATTTTCAGGTTGACCGTTTACGGTCGACGGCTCGGAAAATGCGGCATTAACAATCTAGAGCGTCTTCGCTCATCGCGAAAATGCGCTAGGCAGCGGGGAAGGGGTTGGAGAAATCCGGCCCCTTTTTCCATGTGCGCCCTTTCGGAGCGCTTGCGGCAATGCTATTTACAATGATGTGAGTAGCGCGATTCCCCACCTGTACCCCGTTGGCATCGATCCCGAAGACATCGACTTCATGGGCCATGTCAACAATGCCAGTTATTTGAAATGGGTGCAGAACGCCGTGCTCGATCACTGGCGCGCGCTGGCCCCGGCCGAAGCAGTGGCCCAGCATCTCTGGGTCGCGCTCAAGCATGAGATCACCTACCGCAAGCCCACCTTCCTCGACGACGAAGTGATCGCCACCGTCCTCCTAGAAAAAGTGCAGGGCGCCCGCGCCTTCTACGAAACCGTCATCCGCCGCGGCGAGGAAGTGCTGGCCGAAGTCAAGTCCAGCTGGTGCTGCATCGACGCCGACACCCTCCGCCCCGCAAGACTGGCGCGCGAGGTGATAGAGCGGTTTTTCACGGGTGAGGGGGATGCGGGAGTGGTGCGGGGT
>NZ_LSJY01000021.1 GCF_001556865.1 Sphingobium sp. CCH11-B1
AGTCTACCTTCCCATGCCGAGAGAAAGCGGTTCGCCTTGAGCAGCTGAAGGGCATTGGTCCGAACAGCGCGGCAATGTTGGTTGCTGAGGTTTTTTGCCGAAAGTTCGAAAGCCGACGACACGTCGCGGCCTTCCTTGGGTTAGCTCCGGCGCCCTTCGCCAGCGGCGACGTGTCGCGTGATCAGGGCATCAGCAAAGCCGGTAACCGAAGCACACGTGTGCAGATGGTGGAACTTGCCTGGTGTTGGTTGAAATATCAGCCAAGTAGCGAACTGACCGTTTGGTATCGCAACCGGTTCAAAGGCAACGGCGCTCGCGCGGCAAAGGTGGGGATCGTTGCGCTCGCCCGAAAATTGTTGATCGCGCTTTGGCGCTTTGTGGAGACCGGTCTGGTCCCTCAAGGTGCCGAGCTCCGCGCCGCCTGATGCCTATGTTGCAACAGGCTCGATAAGGCGACGCGGATTGGTGTGATGCGTGACCGGGAAAGTTGATGGCGCCTGAAAACGCCCAGTAGTAGTTTGGTCCGCATCCGCCTTTGCTCGATCCGGGGATGTGAATACGGATTATGGTGCGCGGGAACGGCCGCGACCGGATACAAGTCTATGCACGGATAGTGCATCAGCTGACCTCGGAACGAATGAAGCCAATCCTTGAGCATTGCGTGTGGGGGCCCCCAACGCG
>NZ_LSJY01000209.1 GCF_001556865.1 Sphingobium sp. CCH11-B1
ATCCGGCGCCCCGGCCGAACCCTGTCTCCGTCGCCTCCGCTGTTCCTGGCCCGCCCGCACCCGTGGTCGCGCCGCCCGCACCGCCCAGCACTGTCCAGGGCGGCGACCTTGGCACGCAGATGGTCTCGGGCAAGCCGCCCCGTTATCCGCTGGAAAGCCGCCGCAAGCGTGAGCAGGGGACCGTCGTCCTGTCGATCACCCTGGGCCTCGACGGCGGGGTGGAGGCTATCGGCGTCTCGCACAGCAGCGGTTTCCACCGCCTGGACGACGCCGCACTCGACGCCGTACGTCGCTGGCGCTGGAAGCCGATGATGCGCGATGGCCAACCGGTACGCGTCAGGGGCGTCGTCGAAATCCCCTTCATCCTCCAGGCCTGAGTTTCTTTCCTCCATGCTGCTCCCCATTCCCGATCTGGTCGACGCAGCGGACGTCGTCGCCATCCGCACGCTCGTCGACGCGGCGGAATGGGTGGATGGCAACATCACCTCGGGTCACCAGTCGGCGCTCGCGAAGCGCAATCTTCAACTGCCCGAGGATTGCGAGGCCGCCCGCCGCGCCGGGCAAATAGTGTTGGACGCCCTAGGCCGTTCCGCGCTGTTCATCGCGGCCGCGCTTCCGCTCAAGATATTCCCTCCGCTGTTCAACAGCTACGCTGGCGGACAGGCGTTCGGCGTCCATGTCGACAATGCGGTACGCCTTCAGGCCGGAACGGGTTTTCGCGTCCGGTCCGATCTGTCGATCACCGTTTTCCTTGAAGACCCGGACGCCTATGACGGCGGCGAACTGACGATCGAGACCCATTTCGGCGTCCAGCAGGTCAAGCTGCCCGCCGGTCATGCGGTGCTCTATCCCTCATCCTCGCTCCACAGGGTGGAACCGGTGACGCGGGGGAGGCGTGTCGCCAGCTTTTTCTGGCTTCAGTCGATGGTCAGGGACGATGCCGCACGGCAGACGCTGTTCGATCTGGACCGCAGCATCCAGGGGGTGGCCGCCGAACTGGGACAGGGCCATTCGGAGGTCATTCGGCTGACCGGCGTCTATCATAATCTGCTGCGCCGCTGGGGGGACGCCTAGGGCCCTTGGGTCTCAAAGCCATTTCAGCTTCTTGAACCGGCTGTAAAGCAAGGTGCAGATGAACAGGATGACGCCTATCACGACCGGGTAGCCAAAGCGCGTGCGCAGTTCGGGCATATGGTCGAAATTCATGCCGTAAATGCCGGCGATCGCCGTGGGCACGGCCAGGATCGCGGCCCATGCGGCCAGTTGGCGAGTGATGTCGCCGGTGCGCTGCTGTTCCAGCAGATTGGATGATTCGAACACGCTGTTCAGGATTTCGCGCAGGTCATCCACCATCGTCTGCACCCGCCTGACATGGTCGCGCACGTCGCTGAAATAGGGCCGGGCCTCTGCGTCTATGCACGGCAGATCCAGTTTCACGAACTTGGTTGCGACCTCATGCATGGGGATGAGGATGCGACTGAAGTGAATCAGCTGGCGGCGCAGGTTGAAGATGCGCGTAACTTCTTCCCGGCCCAGAAAATGGTCGAGCATGGTCTGCTCCATGGACACCACTTCCTCCTCAATTCCTTCGATGATCGGCAGATAGCCATCGACGATGAAATCGAGCACGGCGTGCGCGACATAGTCCGCGCCCTGCGCCAGCCGCGTCGGAACGGCCTCCAGTTCGGTCCGCAACATGATGTGCGCGCGGGCGGAGCCGTGCCGGACCGTTATGATATGGTCCTTGCCAAGGAAGATGGACGTTTCGCCGTAGCATATCGCGTCATCCTCGACATGGGCGGTGCGGGCGACCACGAAAAGCTGGTCGTTGTAGATGTCGACCTTCGGCAACTGGTTCGCCTTGATCGCGTCCTCGACCGCCAGCGGGTGCAGATCATAGGTCCGCGCCAGCGTCTGCATTTCCTCCACGGAAGGATCAGCGACTCCGATCCAGACGAATTCAGATTTGTCCCGTGCGCATTCGATCCCTTCGTCGATGGTGACGGGGCGGATTCGCCTGCCGTCGCGGTAGAGATAGGCAGCGATGACTGTCATGCGGCTATTGTTTCCTCATTATGTCCAATGCCCTAGCAGAGGGATGACGTTTCGTCGCGACGTTGATCCGGTTCACATGATTTTTGCAGAAGAGGGTAGCGAATGACTTCACCCTGACATAGTCGGGGCGAAGAGGGGCGCATGCAAGCGCAGTGGACATCCAGGCGGGATGGCCAGCGCTGTGGGAGCCGTATCTTGTCCGTCCTCGCCATTGACTTCGAAGCATCCTGCCTCCCGCGCCATGGCCGCTCCTTCCCGATCGAGGTGGGGATCGCTGGAGAGGGAGTCGCGCGCAGCTGGCTTATACGGCCGCATGACGATTGGGTCGGATGGGACTGGACAGCGGAAGCCGAGACGCTGCACGGCCTTAGCCGCGACCGGATTTTCCGGGAAGGGCTGCCCGCAGACCAGGTCTTTCACGAGCTGGAAAATGCGGTGTGGGGACGCAGGCTCATCGCCGACAGCCTGATCGACCAATATTGGATGAATGTCCTGGCGCATGCCGCGGGCGTGGAAAGCCCTCCGCAAATAGGCCATGTCGCGGCGCTCTTCGACGAACTGGCCGTCGATGAGCGGTGCATCGCCGCCGCAGTGGCGCAGGCCGACTCCTTGGGCGTGGTCCGGCACCGGGCGGCGGGCGATGCCATGTGGCTGGCCGCCGTGATAGGCCATGTCTCCCGACTGGGGCGCGAGGCACACGCTACATTGCTGGAAGCGGCGCAATAGGGCGAATAGAAATATTTTGTTACAGGCGGCGCATAGCGCAGACATTCCTCTTCCATACAGCAGGCATGGTCCGCTGGTCACCGCTGGGCCGGCGAGCAAGAGGAGATGCGCTCATGTCATCCATAGCAGCGTCGCGCGCCGTGCACCCATCCGCCCATGCTGCGTCACACCTCGTCATCCTTTGCCTCGCGCCAGCGTCATGACGATGAACCCGGCCCTGATCCTTCTTGCCGAAACCCAGCGCGAGGTGCGGCAAAATGTTCGCGATTTTCTGAGGATCAGCGTGCAATAGGCACCCCCTTCGTGGGGTGATCGGCGTGCAAAAA
>NZ_LSJY01000210.1 GCF_001556865.1 Sphingobium sp. CCH11-B1
CGCCCCGGCTGTAAGCGCGGCTCAGGCGGCGCCGGCTGCGGAGCCGGCCTTGCCTTCGGGCAATGTCGTCAAGTCGCCGATCGTGGGCACCGCCTACCTCGCCGCCGAACCGGGCGCGGCCCCCTTCGCGCGTGTCGGCGCGCAGGTCAATGCGGGCGACACGGTCCTGATCGTCGAAGCGATGAAGGTCATGAACGCCATCCCCGCTCCAGCCGCCGGCACGATCAAGGCGATCCTGGTCGATAACGGCCAGCCGGTCGAATATGACCAGCCGCTAATCGTCATCGAATAAGGCCGCTGCACCCATGGCCATTGAAAAGCTGCTGATCGCCAATCGCGGCGAGATCGCGCTCCGCATCCATCGCGCCTGCCACGAAATGGGCATCAAGACCGTCGCGGTGCATTCCACCGCCGACGCGGACGCGATGCACGTCCGCCTGGCCGATGAAGCCATTTGCATCGGTCCGCCTGCCGCTCGCGACAGCTATCTCAACGTCGCCGCGATCATCTCCGCGGCGGAGATCAGCGGCGCGGACGCGATTCATCCCGGCTACGGCTTCCTGAGCGAAAACGCCAAATTCGCCGAGATCGTGGAAGCGCATGGCATCAAGTTCGTCGGCCCCAAGCCCGAACATATCCGCACCATGGGCGACAAGATCGAGGCCAAGCGCACCGCGGGCGCGCTGGGCCTGCCGCTCGTCCCCGGGTCGGACGGCGCGGTCAGCGATGTCGAGGAAGCGCGCGCCATCGCGGAGAAGGCGGGCTATCCCGTCATCATCAAGGCCGCGTCGGGCGGCGGCGGGCGCGGCATGAAGGTGTGCAATTCGCCCGACAGCCTCGAAACGCTGATGCAGCAGGCCGGCAGCGAGGCGAAAGCCGCCTTCGGGGACGCGACCGTCTACATCGAGAAATATCTCGGCAATCCGCGCCACATCGAAATCCAGGTGTTCGGTGACGGCAACGGCAACGCCATCCACCTTGGCGAGCGGGACTGCTCGCTCCAGCGTCGGCACCAGAAGGTGCTGGAGGAAGCGCCCTCCCCCGTGCTCAGCCAGGCGGAACGCGAGCGGATAGGCGGCGTCTGCGCCAAAGCGATGGCCGACATGAGCTATCGTGGCGCCGGCACCATCGAATTTCTTTGGGAAAATGGCGAATTCTACTTCATCGAGATGAACACCCGGCTTCAGGTCGAACATCCGGTGACGGAGATGATCACCGGGCTCGACCTGGTGCGCGAACAGATTCGCGTTGCCGAAGGGCGTCCGCTGTCGGTGGCCCAGGAAGATATCCGCTTCACCGGCCATGCGATCGAATGCCGCATCAACGCCGAAGACCCGCGCACCTTCGCGCCCTCGCCGGGCACCGTCACCAGCTATCATGTGCCGGGCGGCATGCATGTCCGCGTCGATAGCGGCCTGTATCAGGGCTACAAGGTGCCGCCCTATTACGACTCCATGATCGGCAAGCTGATCGTCTATGGCCGCACCCGCGAAGGCGCGATCATGCGCCTGCGCCGCGCGCTTGAGGAATATGTGATCGAAGGGATGAAGACCACCATCCCGCTGCATCAGGCGCTGCTGACCGATCCCGATTTCCTGGACGGCAATTATACGATCAAATGGCTGGAGGAATGGTTGGCCCGGCAGGAGGGTTGAGCTGACACACCGTGCTCCGGCCAAGGTCGGAGCCCAATTCAGTCTCATCCACCCCGCCACCCCTTGCACCCTTCCATATTTCGACTAATATCGAAATATGGAATCGGATGTTGCGGTCGAAGCCTTGGGCGCTCTTGCCCATCCCACGCGGCTGGCGCTGTTTCGCTTACTCGCTGCTGCGCCCGATGAAGGACTGGCGGCCGGAGACATAGCGGAACGGCTGGACGTCGCACCCTCCACCCTTTCCCACCACCTCGCCGCGCTGGAGCGGCCGGGCCTCATCCGCCACCGCCGTGACCAGCGCCGCCTGCTCTACAGCGTCTCCCCTCCGGCCGTCGGCGCGCTTATCGCCTTTCTGACCGACCAGTGCTGCGGCGGCCGCCCGGACCTTTGCGGGGGCCGGTCGTGAAGCGCATGTGCGCCGCCGAAGCGCTCGGCACCGGGCTGCTCGTCGCCACGGTCATCGGCTCTGGCATCATGGCGGAGCGACTCTCGGGCGGTAATGTCGCCGTCGCCCTGCTCGCCAACACGCTCGCTACCGGTGCGGGGCTCTATCTCCTCATCACTCTCTTCGCTCCCATCAGCGGTTCGCATTTCAATCCCGTGGTCAGCGCCTTGATCGCCCCGCGACGCGAATGGGCGCCGCGCATGGCCTCGCAAGTTGCCGGCGGCGTCTCCGGCACGATCCTCGCCCACGCCATGTTCGGCCTGCCGTTGCTCGCCCTCGGTACAGAGATTCGCACGGGCCCCGGCCAGTGGCTCGCCGAAGCCGTCGCGACCTGCGGCCTGCTGCTCACCATCCGGCTCGGTTCGGCTGTCCGCCCCGCCGCGGTGCCCGCTTTGGTTGCCGCCTGGATCATCGCCGCTTACTGGTTCACTGCCTCCACCAGCTTCGCCAACCCGGCGGTCACGCTCGCCCGTGCCTTCACCGACAGTTTCGCGGGCATCCGGCCAGTCGATGTCCTGCCCTTCGTCGCCGCCCAAGTTGCGGGCGCGGCGCTGGGGCATCATCTGGCGGGCTGGCTGCTCGCCGCCCCGCCTCTACAAAAGGAAAGTCCGATCGATGAAAGCCACCATCTGGCATAATCCCGCCTGCGGCACCTCGCGCAAGACGCTGGCGATCCTCCAGGAAACGCCCGGCCTCGACGTGGAGGTGATCGAATATCTGAAGACGCCCTACACCCGCGAGAAGATTGCCCAGTTGATCGCAGACGCCGGGCTGACGCCGGTCGAGGCGATCCGGAAGATGGGAACCGACGCAGAGGAGACGGGCCTCCCGCAGATGACCGCAGACGCCATCCTTGACGCCATGGCCGCCAACCCGGCCTATGTGAATCGCCCCTTCGTCGAAACGGACAAGGGCGTTCGTTTCTGCCGCCCCCAGGACAAGGTTCGTGAAATCCTCTAGGCCGGCCAGCGAGCCAACTGATGTTTTCCGGTTGGCGTCGCCGGCTGAGGTGCTCCCCCGCCCAATGTCTCGCCCGCCGTCACACCCCTGTAACAATGCCATGATTTCAGCCTTGCTTTGAACGGTGGAAGGCCTAGCCTTTCGCCCATGGCAAAGGATCCGGCATTGGCGACCATCGCCGTCTACAGCCTGAAGGGCGGCGTCGGAAAGACGACCTTCTCCGTCAATCTCGCCTGGACATCCGCAGCGATATCGAAACGGCGCACGCTGCTGTGGGATCTCGATCCGCAGGCCGCATCCAGCTGGCTTCTGTCCAGCGACAGCAAGGGGCGGGACGCCGCGCAGGCGATCTTCAGCAAGGATGTGGAGGTCAGGAAGCTGATCCAGCCCTCCGCCGTGCCGGGGCTCGACCTGATCGCCGCCGACACCTCGTTGCGAGGTCTGGATCATCTGTTCCGCGAAATGGACAAGAAGAAGCGGCTCGCCAAGCTGATCGAAAGCCTCGGCAAGGATTATGACCGGATCATTCTCGATTGCCCGCCGGGCCTTACCGAAACCAGCGAGCAGGTTCTGCGCGCGGCGGACCTGATCGTCATCCCGGTCATTCCGTCGCCCTTGTCCCAGCGCGCCATGGGGGAAGTGGCCCGCTATCTGGTGCAGCGCGGCGGTAGCCATGCGCCGATCCTGCCGGTTTATTCGATGGTCGATCGTCGCCGCGCGCTGCACCGATCGGCGCTGGACGCGCAGCCGGACTGGCACGCCATCCCCATGGCAAGCACGATCGAGCAGATGACGGTGCGCCGCAAGCCGCTGGGTGCCTTCGCGCCAGCCTCTCCGCCGGCGCAGGCGTTTGCGGCGCTGTGGACGGAAGTGGAACGCCTCCTGCTCGCGCGCTGAGGCAGCGCCCCCTCGCAAATGCGCAGGTCAGGCGGCGATGTCGTAGGGCCGGATTTCGCCGGTCAGATAGAGGTTGCGCGCCTTGGACCGGCTCAATTTGCCCGAGCTTGTGCGCGGCAGCGTGCGCGGCGGCACCAGTTCGACGACGCAGTTCATGCCGGTGATCGCGCGCACCCGTTCGCGGATCTGATCGCGCAGGCGGGAGCGTTCCTCATTGTCCGACGTGCGGCAATGGACGAGAACGGCGGGCGCTTCCTCGCCACCCGGCGTGGTGATGGCGAAGGCGGCGATGTCGCCCTGCTTGAAGCCGGGCAGCTGTTCCACCGCCCATTCGATATCCTGCGGCCAGTGATTCTTGCCGTTGATGATGATCATGTCCTTGGCGCGGCCGACAATGTAGAGATAGCCGTCGGACAGGTAGCCCATGTCGCCCGTGTCGAGCCAGCCGTCGACCATGCAGGCCTGCGTCGCGGCATCGTCGCGGAAATAGCCGACCATGAGGCTGGGGCCGGTGGTCCACACCTTGCCGATCTGCCGTTCGCCCAGCGGCGCGCCGTCCTCGTCGCGAATTTCCACGACCATGTCCTTGGCGGGCTTGCCGCAATTGACGATCGAGCGGAAGCGCTGTGGCCGGCCCTCTGGCGCGTCGCCGCCCGACAGGTCGGTTTCCTCCACCAGTTCGACGATGATCCCTTCGCCCGGCGGCATGATGGTGACGGCCAGCGTCGCTTCGGCAAGGCCGTAACTGGGCAGGAACGCCTTGGGCGAGAAACCCGCGTCGGCGAAGGCGTCGACGAAGCTTTGCATGACATCGGGACGGATCATGTCCGCGCCGTTGCCAGCGAGCCGCCAGCGCGACAGGTCGAAACGGTCGGCCGCCTTGGTCTGGCTGGACATGCGGCGGGCGCAGATGTCGTAGCCGAAGGTCGGCGAATAGCTGATCGACGTGCCTTCGTTCCGGCTGATGAGGTCGAGCCAGGCGAGCGGACGGCGGGCAAAATCCTCCGTCTTCATATAATCGGTCGACACCTGGTTCGCCACGACCGAGAGGAAGCAGCCAACGAGCCCCATGTCATGATACCAGGGCAGCCAGCTGATGCAGCGGTCGCTCTCGATCACTTCCATGCCATGGCTGTGCGCCGACAGGTTGGACAAGAGCGCGTGATGCGTGACAGCGACGCCGTGGGGGAAGCGGGTCGAGCCGCTGGAATATTGGAGATAGGCGATTTCGTGCGGCTGTGCCTGCGGCAGGTCGACCGGCACGGCATCGGTCGCCACGAAATCTTCGAACGCGATGCTTTCGACGCCGCGCTGCCGTCCGGCTTCCGCCGCCATTTCCGCCAGTTCCCGGGGAAAGAGGAAGAGCATCGGGTCGCAGCTCGACAACTGGACGTTCAGCTGGTCGATATAGCTTTCCTTGCCGCCGAAGCTGGTCGGCAGCGGCAGCGGCACGGGCCAGGCACCGGCATAGACGATGCCGAAGAAGAGTTGCGCGAAGTCCGCGCCGGTTTCAGCGACCAGCGCCACCCGGTCCTGCGGCTTGACGCCATGGGCGATCAGGCGGTGGGCGCAGGCGACAGCGTCGGCGCGCAGTTCGGAAAATGGATAGGGACGCGCCAGATTGCCGCGGGCGTCGTGGAAATTCAGGCCCCGCTTGCCCTGCGCCGCATAATCCAGCGCTTCGCCCAGCGTCCCGAAATCGGAAAAGCGGCGCGGCAGATCGTCGGTGGTCGGCGTCGGAGCCATCATTTCTTGCGAACCCGTCATATTGGTTGACCCAATGTCTTTGCAGTTTGGTGAAAAGTCGGCCGCTAGCAGCTTTGGCCACCGCTTGCACCGCCTATTCTACTCCAGCATCGACCTTTACCCGACAAGGCGCGGTAAAATTCCGGCCCGACTGTGGCATAAAGATGGCGCTTGGGCCATGGTCGCGTCCGATGACCGGCAAACGCCCGCCCGCCCCGCTGGACGAGGATGCGCTGCGCGAGCTTGCGCTGCGCCATGTCGCGCGTTTCGCCACCAGCCGGGGGAAGCTGCTGGCCTATCTGAACCGCAAGCTGCGCGAGCGCGGATGGGGCGGCGAACGGCCCGCCGAGCCGGAGGCGCTGGTCGAGCGCTTCGTCGAACTGCGCTATATCGACGACGCAGGCTATGCCGCCATGAAGAGCGCGGCGCTCGGCCGGCGCGGCTATGGCGCGCGGCGGGTGGCGGAGGAACTGCGCGCGGCCGGCATCGCGGAGGACGACCGGACACAGGCCGATGCGCAGGTCGCCGCCGACCGCTGGGCCGCGGCGGACCGCTTTGCGCGGCGCAAGCGGATCGGCCCCTATGCCCCCGCCCCGCTGGACCCCAGACAGCGGGAAAAGGCCATCGCCGCCTTCCTGCGGGCGGGCCATGACTATGCCGTGGCAAGACGCTGGGTCGATGCCGCGCCCGGCGAGGAGATGGCGGATGAAGGGCCTGGCTGACGTCACGGCAGGGTCACGCCGGCGAAGTTCACACCATCACGGGCAACGCGTTTCCGCCGGAAATGGCGCGCGACGCGCTTCCCAAGCGCCCGCGACGCTTCTGTCTGGTCACGCCGACGCACCGGAAAGGTCATGGGTCCGCGCCTGTCGCGCGTCAGCCGCGCGCCGGTTGGGTCACGGCTTTTCTGGCCGTCCGGGCGGGATCCGCGAAGGGATCGGCCATATTCTGCGCATGGAGCGCCAGCGCGTTGGCCCAGGTCCGGTCGAAGGGCGTGCCGGCAAGGCGGCGGCGCAGGCGATGGGCGCTGGCCGGCGACATGCCCGCAGCGCGCGCCGCCCGCGTGACGTTGCCGGTGGCGAGCAGGACGGTGAGGAAACGGCGTTGCCGCTCCGGCGTCCAGCGCGCGCAGGTGGGATGGGTCGCGCCGGGCGCGGGCGGATTGGGGGACTGCTGTTCCATCCGACAGGGTGGAGCAGAGGAAATCCTATTAGGAAAGGGAATTTCAAACAGCGCGTCATGCCAGCGAAGGCTGGCATCTCGGGAGAGGATGCGGGACGGTTGGGCATGGCGGCAACCTCACCATGTAAAGGCCCGAGACCCCAGCCTTCGCTGGGGTGACGAGATTGGGTGGGCCTTCGTCGTGGTGGCGGAGATGGAAGGCGGGCGCTTTTACTCCCCGTGTCATGCCAGCGCAGGCTGGCATCCCAGGCATGGATGCGCAACAGTGCGGCATGGCGGGGGGCGGCTATACCTACATCATGACGAACAAGCCGGGCGGGGTTCTGTATGTCGGTGTCACGGCCGATCTCGCGGCGCGTGTCGCCCAGCATCGTAACGGCACCGGATCTGCTTTCTGCCGACGATATGGCCTGACCCGTCTGGTTCTGGCCGAACCGCATGATGACATCGTGCTGGCCATCAGTCGGGAAAAGGCGCTGAAGGCGTGGAAGCGCGCGTGGAAAGTCCGGTTGATCGAGGAAAGCAATCCCGAGTGGCGCGATTTGTCGGACCTTCTTCTATAACCGCCTGAGACCCCAGCCTTCGCTGGGGTGACGAGAATTTGGGGCGGGGCTGTCACCCCCCCCGTCATGCTAGCGCAGGCTGGCATCCCAGGCGTGGACGCGCAACAGTGCGGCATGGCGCGGAAACCTCGTCCGGTGAAGGCCTGAGACCCCAGCCTTCGGAGTGTTTTTCGGGGGCCACACCGATTTCATGCCCCTCCCCATGGTCCGGAAATCGCGCTAAGCGTCGGGCATGAAGCCTTTTGCCGCCCTGCTTGCCCTTGGCATGCTCGCCGCCTGTTCCCAGCCCAAGCCGGCCGCCGACAATGGCGCGGAAGCACAGGCCGCGCGCGCCTTGCTGCCTTTGGTGATCCGCAGCGCCAGGGGGGCGCATCGTTTTGACGTGGAGGTGGCGCGCACGCCGCAGCAGCAGGAGACGGGGCTGATGTTCCGCAAGGACCTGTCGGCGGATGGAGGCATGCTGTTCCCGATGGACCCGCCGCGCACCGCGAGCTTCTGGATGAAGGACACGCTGATCCCGCTCGACCTGCTGTTCGTCCACACCGACGGGACCATCGCCTTCCTGAAGGCACAGGCCCAGCCCTATGACCGGACGCCGGTGTCGGCCGGGGTGCCGGTGGCGGCGGTGCTGGAACTGCGCGGCGGGCGCGCCGGGGAACTGGGCATCGCGGAAGGCGACCGGATCGCCTGGGGCGGTTGCGCCGTGCCGCAGGAGACGCGCACCACCGACCTCAATTTCTGTCCGTCCCGCGCCCGCTGACGCGCGCATCCCCTTGCCCGCGCGGATCGCAACGGCTAAGCGCTTCCCCCATGGGAATCCTGGCTAACATCTTCACCTGGTGGAACGGCGCCACCATCGGCACATCGCTCTTCACCGCCCGCAAGGGCAAGAAGGTGGGCGAGGACCATCAGGGCAATGTCTATTATGAAGGCGGCGTCGGCATCGACGGCAATCCCCGCCGCTGGGTGATCTACAACGGCGCGAACGACGCCAGCCGGGTGCCGGCCGAATGGCATGGCTGGCTGCATCATTCGATCGAGGGCGCGCCCGAAAGCTTCCTGCCGCCGCCGCGCATCTGGGAAAAGGACTATACCCCCAACGCCACCGGCACGCCCAACGCCTATCGCCCGTCCGGCGCGCTCGAAAAGGGTGGCCTGCGCCAGAAGGCGACCGGCGACTATGAAGCGTGGAGCCCCGACGCGGCATGATCCAGCGTCCGGCGGGGCTGGTCCCGCCGATCCTGCACACCATCCCCCTGCTCTGCTGCATGCTGGCGATCGCCGGGTGCGGCGGCGACAAGATACCGAGCGCGAACCAGTCCGGCCCAGTTAAGGTCGAAGGCAGCCCGATCCGCACCGCCGACAATGGCGTGCTGCCCGGCACGCCGATGGCGCAGCGCACGGCGGTGGTCGGCCTGCTGAACAAGCGCAACGGGCTGACCCGCGACCTGACGATGAAGCCGGGCGAGGCGCTGCGCGTGGGCGATGCGATCGTTCGGCTGCAGGCGTGCGAGACGACCGCGCCGTGGGAGAATGTCCAGGAAACCGGCGCCTTCGTGCAACTGGACGTGCGGTCGAGCGGCGACGGCAAGTGGCGGCGCGCCTTTTCCGGCTGGCTGTTCCGCGACCGGCCGGACCGCAATGTGGTGCAGCACCCGGTCTATGACGTGTGGGTCAGAAGCTGTGCGATGGAATGGCCCGAAAGCGGCCCGGACACGGTGAAGCTGGGCGGCAAGGGCGAACCGGCTTCGGCCGCCGCTTCCCGGGCCAGCGGATCGAATGCGAGCGAGGCCGCCGCGCCCGAGCCGGACAGCGCCACGCCCGCGCCGAGCGCCACGCCCTCCACCGCCGCGCCCAGCAACTGAAGATAGTCGCGCTGGGCGATCTCCACGGCGCCCAGCGAGCGCAGATGGTCGGTCATGAACTGGCAGTCGAGCAGGGTGAAGCCGGCAAAGCGCATCCGCGCGACCAGCCAGGCAAGCGCGACCTTGGACGCGTCGGTGCGGCGCGACACCATCGATTCGCCGAAGAAGGCGCGGCCGAGCGCGACGCCGTAGAGGCCGCCCACCAGTTCCTCCCCGTCCCAGACTTCGATCGAATGGGCGTAGCCGCGTTCGTGCAGGTGGCGATAGGCGCGCTCGATGGCGTGATTGATCCAGGTGGCGGGCCTGTCCTCCGCGCTCTCGGCGCAGAGCGCGAGGATTTGCGGGAAGGCGCGGTTGGCAGTGACGCGGAAGCGATCGCGGCGGATGACCTTCGCCAGCGAATGCGACAGGTGAAAGCCATCGAGCGGGAGGATCGCCCGCCGCTTGGGCTCGACCCAATAGACCTCCTCCGCGTCGCGGTCGTCCGCCATGGGGAAAACGCCGATGGAATAGGCCTGCAACAGGACAAGCGGGTCGATCATCATGTCCGGGCAGGATAGGCGCTCAGGTCGCGGGCGCAAGGGGGCCGTCAAGCGACGGCCGGCTCCAGCAGCCGGATGGTGCCCGCCGTCGCATCCATTTCCGCCGCTATGCCGAGCGGCAGGCTATACTGGTTGGCGACATGGCCGAACTGGCCGCCCTGGAAGGCAGGGACGCCGAGCGGTTCGAGATGCTGCTGCAGCACTTCCGACAGGGTGAAGCCGCCAAAGCTGGCGCCCGCAGGTCCGCAATCGCTGCACTGGCCGAAGACCACGCCCTTCAATCGGCCAAGCACGCCGCCGAGCGCCAACTGGGTGAGCATCCGGTCGATGCGGTAGGGCTGTTCGCCTATATCCTCGATGAAGAGGATCGCGCCGGTGAAGTCGGGCAGCCAGGGCGTGCCCATCAGCGCGGCGAGGACGGAGAGATTGCCGCCCAGCAGCCGCCCGCGCGCCACGCCGGGGCAAAAGGTGCGGATGCGCCCGGCGCGCTGCACCAGCCGATCCTCATGCCCCGCAGGCGTGCTGAACGTGGGCGTCGCGCCGTCGAAGGCGACGGCCCGGAACGCGTCCCAGCTGAACTGGCCCCAGCTGCTCGACGCGTTGGGGCCGTGGATCGTGGTGAAGCCCGCCTTGGCCGCGAAGGCCAGATGCAGGGCGGTGATGTCGGAAAAGCCGACCAGCAGCTTGGGATTGCGGCGGATCGTCGCGAAATCGAGCAGCGGCAGGATGCGCGCGCAGCCCCAGCCCCCGCGCACCGCGAAGACGGCGCGGACGTCGGGATCGGCATAGAGGGTGTTGATGTCGGCCGCGCGATCCTTGTCCGACCCCGCGAGATAGCCATAGCGGCCCGCCAGATGCGGCGCATCCCTGGGCTTCAATCCCATGGCGCGGATCGTTTCGCGGACGAGGTCGAGATCGAAGGCATCATCGACGAAACCCGCCGGTTCGACGAGGCCCACCGTGTCGCCGGGCCGCAGCCGGGGCGGCTTCACGGGCGCGGAGGCCGCTCCCGCCGTCCCGGCCCACAGAGGCGTCGCCAGCATCGCGCCCATGCCCGCGAGCCATGCCCGCCGATCAAGGGGAGCCATCGACATTGGCGGCATCAATAGAGGCTCCCGTCCCGCCGGCGATACCGCCCCTGCGACAGGCACATGTCGATGTCGGAATAATGGCAGTCGCCCTGCGGCGGCCGGCCGAAGGCGAGGAAGACGCAATCTTCCAGCCCTTCGTTGAGCAGATGATGGCCGTTGGGCTCGCCCTTCGGGAAGGCGGCCATGTCGCCGGCGCGCATCGGGGTGCGCCCGCCATCTTCCACCAGGACCGCCTCGCCCGAGAGGAGGACGACGAATTCATCCTCATCCTCATGCCAGTGGCGGTGCGACGATCCGCCGCCCGGTTTCAGCACCACATGGCTGACGCCGAAGTCCGACAGGCCGCAGGCCGGCCCGAGCCGTCGCACCCATCGCTGCGCCACCATCGCGGCATGTTCCGCCGGATAGGTGGTGCTGTTGGTTTGCGCGATGCTGTCCAAATCGATGCCGGGCATGGGAGCCTCCTTCTGCCGCTGGCCAAAAGCCAATGCTTTCGCTAACCCGGCGCGATGAGCATGACCAGCACCAATGACGATGTCCTGGCCTTGACGCAGCGCCTGCTGGCCTGTCCGTCCGTCACCCCGGCGACCGGCGCCGTGTTCGACGCGCTGGCGGCGATGCTGACGCCGCTGGGCTTCACCGTCGACCGCTTCATGTCGGGCGAAGCACCGGACGGACCGGTCGAGAACCTGCTGGCGTGGCGGACGACCGGGCCGGGGCCGCACTTCGCCTTCGCCGGGCATCTGGACGTGGTGCCGCCGGGCGCGGGATGGACCAGCGAGCCCTTCGTGCCGGAAATCCGGGGCGACCTGCTCTACGGGCGGGGCGCGGTGGACATGAAGGGCGCGATCGCGGCCTTTGTCGCGGCGCTCGCCACCCTGCCCGACGACCTGCCCGGCACGATCAGCCTGATCATCACCGGCGACGAGGAAGGGCCGGCCACATATGGCACGCTGGCGCTGATGGATCGCATGGCGGCGCGCGAACTGCGCCCGAACCTGTGCCTGGTGGGCGAGCCGACATCGTCGGCGCGGCTGGGCGACGTGGTCAAGATCGGGCGGCGCGGTTCGGTGAACATGTGGATCAGCGTGGCGGGGGTGCAAGGTCATGTCGCCTACCCCCATCTGGCCGACAATCCGATCCCCAGGCTGGTGCGCATCCTGACGGCGATCGAGGCGGAAGTGCTGGACGAAGGGACTGACTGGTTCCAGCCCAGCAATATCGAGATCACCGACCTGGAGGTCGGCAATCCGGCGCATAATGTGATCCCCGCCGGGGCGACGGCGCGCATTTCCATCCGCTTCAACGACCGGCATAGCGGCGCGTCGCTGATCGAACGGGTCAGGACCATCGCCGCCGCCGAAGGGGGCACGGTGGACGCGAAGATCAGCGGCGAGGCCTTCCTGACCGAGCCGGGCGCGCTGTCCGACCTGGTGCGCGGCGCGATCCGCGACGTGACCGGCGTGGAAACGGAATTGTCGACGACCGGCGGCACGTCCGACGCGCGATTCCTGTCGCGGCTGTGCCCGGTGGTGGAATTCGGCCTGTGCAACGCGACGATGCACAAGCTGGACGAAGCGGTGGCGGTGGCGGACCTGCGCGCACTGACGGAAATCTACGCGCGGATCGTCGAGCGGGCGCTGCGCTGAACCGGCGCGCGGGCCGGGATCAGCCGGCGTTGCGCGTCAGCATGGGCAGCATGGCGTAACGGGCCAGATAATCCTGTTCATCGGTTGGCCGGGCGAGATGATAACCCTGGAACAGGGTGCAGCCGATGACCCGCAGCACGTCCATCTGCGCCTGGCTCTCGATCCCTTCCACCACCACTTCCAGTCCAAGGCCATGGATGAGGCCCACCACGGCGGAACAGATGGTCCGGGCTTCCGCCGATATGGCGATGTCGCGCACGAGGCTGCGGTCGATCTTGACCCGGTCGACGGGCAGTTCCTTCAGCCGCGACAGGTTGGAATAGCCAGTGCCGAAATCGTCGATGGCGACGAATGCGCCATCCTTCCGCAGCGCGCGGAGCTGGTCCAGCACGCGCGGCTCCATTTCCATCGCGAGCGATTCAGTGATTTCCAGCTCCAGCATGGCGGGCGGCGCCCCATGGCCGCTCATCGCGTGACGCAGGCGCAGGAAAAAGTCGGGCTGCCCCAGTTCGCGCGTCGAAATGTTGATGGCGATGCGCTGGCTGATCCCCGCGCGGGACCAGCGCGCCGCGGTTTCGCACACCTTGCCCATCACCCAGTCGCCCAATGCGACGATCGCGCCGCTTTCCTCCGCCATCGGCACGAACGCGCCGGGCATGACGAGATCGCGCTCCGGGTGCGCCCAGCGCACCAGCGCTTCGGCCGCCACGGCGCGGCCGCTGGCGACGTCGACCTGCGGCTGGAATTCCAGCAGGAATTCGTCCCGTTGCAGGCCGATCAGCAGATCGCGCTCCAGTTCGGCGCGGTCCTGCGCCTCCAGCGCCAACGCGTCGGTATAGACTTCCGCCCGTCCGCGCCCGCTCCGCTTCGCATGATACATGGCGATGTCCGCCGAACGCAGCAGGCCCGCAAGCGTGTCGCCATGATCGGGATAGCAGGCGATGCCGATGGACGCGCCCAGCTCCACATGCTGGCTGCCAAGGTCGAACCGTTCGCCGAGCGCGAACTGGATCGCGCGGGCGATGCGCTGCGCCACCGCAAGTCCGTGGAGGCCCGGAAAGAACAGCGTGAATTCGTCCCCGGCAAGGCGGCCGATGACGGCGTCCCCCTCCCCGTTGCTGACCTGCGCCATCACCACTTCGCGCAGCCGTCCGCCCACGCGGGACAGAAGCTGGTCGCCGGCCGCATGGCCCAGCGTGTCGTTGACGCCCTTGAACCCGTCCAGATCGATGAAGAACAAGGTCGGCAGGCCTTCGCCCGCATGTTCGGCCAGCAGCCGCTCCACCTGCCGGCAGAAGCTGGTGCGGTTGGCAAGGCCGGTGATCTGGTCGAACAGGGCGAGATTTTGCACATGGTCGAGATTGGTGCGGACCTGGCTGAACAGGCTCTGCATCGCGACGGAAAGGTCCGGCAGTTCATGCCCGATCTCCCGCGCGACCCCCGATTGCAGGTCGCCATGCGCGGCGGACAGCAGCCGTTCGGTGGCGGCGTCGATGGCGATGGCGGTGTTCGCGATGGCGCGACGCGCGGACGCCCAGCTGAGCGTGCCGCACAGGATGGCGATGATGAGCGCGCGGCCGACCTGCGCCAGATCGTCCTGCTGACCCGGCGTATAGCCCAGCACGAGCGACAGGATGAAAACCAGCGCCCCGGCGGCACAGGCAAAGGCGGTGGCGCGGCTTGTCAACGTCACGCCCTGCATCTGCCTCCTGATCCGCTAGATCCGCGCTCGCCATTGAGCGCCCGATCGACCGATGATGATGGGCAGTGGTTAAGAAAGGATCATCGCGGCGACCCCGAACGCCATTATTTTTTGCGTCGCAAAATCAGATAGAGCGCGCCGTCGCCGCCATGGCGGGGATGGGCGATGCGAACGCTGGCGATGCGATCCGCATGCGGGCTGACGTCCAGCCAGTGGCCGATCTCCGCCCGGATCGCACCGCGCCGCGACGCGCCTGTCGCGGGCGATGTGCGCGGCGGCTTGCCCGTGACCACGAGCAGGACACGCGCGTCCCGCGCCAGCGCGGCGGCGATCGCCTGGTTGAGGCGGCCATGCGCTGCCGCGAGGCTGTGGCCGTGCAGGTCGATGCTCATGTCCGGGCTGATCGCGCCGCTACGGATACGGCGTTCCCAGCCGCTGTCGAGCACCGCCGCAGGGCTGCGCGGCGCGGGCGCGGCGGGGGTGCGCGCGGGTGGATTTATCGCAGGTGCAGCAAAAGCCGGAGCAGGCGGATCGGGCGGAAAGGACGGCGGCTGGCGCTGGCCGGGGCGGATCGGCCGGACGGAGCGGGTCAGCGCGCTCCAGAGCGCCTGTTCGTCCGGGGACAGGCGCCGCCGGGCCATGCCCTCAGCGCCCGGTGAGGCGCGCCGTCGACCCGATCGGCAGCAGGATGAGCGCGCTGCCCCGGCCCGACATGCCCCCGGCGATGCCCCGCGCCCGATCGCCGGCGCCCCAGAAGCTGTCGAAGCGGTTGGCGCCCTTGATCGCGCCGCCGGTATCCTGCGCGATCCAGATGCCGTTGGGTTCGGCACGGTCGAGCGAGAGGATGACCGGCGCGCCCAAGGGCACGAATTTGGGATCGGCGGCGACGGTCGCCTCCGGCGTGACAGGCACGCCGAGCGCGCCGAGCGGCCCCGCGCCGGTCAGTTCGCGAAAGAAGACGAAACTGCGATTTTCGTTCATGATCGCCGCGCCTTCGACCGGGTTGGCGCGCAGATATTGCATGATGTCCTGCATCGATCCGACTTGGATCAGGCCGCGATCCTTCATCAGCTTGCCGATGCCGGTATAGTCGCGGCCGTTCTGCCCGTCATAGCCGATGCGCATGACGCCGCCGTCAGGCAGCCGCAGCCGCCCGGACCCCTGCACCTGGAGAAAGAAGAATTCGACCGGGTCGGCGGCCCAGGCAAGTTCGAGGCCACGGCCGGCGAGCGATCCCGCCACGATCTGCCCGCGATCGTCATAGGGGACGAACCTGGTGCCTTGCACCTTGCCCCGGATGGAACGGCCCTTCAGGCTGTCGCTGAACTGGCCCAGATCGACATCGATCAGGTCGGACGGACGCTTGTAGATCGGCACGTCATAGCCAGGCATGCGGATGCGGGATCCCGCGATTTCCGGCTCATAATAGCCCGTGACGAACGCCTTGCCGTCGCCCACCTGCACCGCTTCGAAATAGCGGGAGAAGAATTCGGCCGCCGATGATTCGGGCCAGCTCGACGCGGCGGCGCAGGCATTGTTCCAGTCCGATCCGCGCGTCAGGCCGCTGCCGTCGGTGCGGCGCATGAGCGTGGGGCAGGACAGGCGGAAGGCCTGAAGCGCGAGGCGGGAGCGTTCGCCCGATGGGATGAGGCTGGCGATGTCGGGACCGGGCGTGATGCCCAGGCCAGCGGCCGTGCTGGTGTCGACGGTCGGTTCCGCAGGAAGATCGACCGGCAGGGCGGGACGGGGCGTTGCGGGAACCGGCTGCGTCGCTTGAGCGGACGGGGCGGAAGGCCGGGCTGGCGCAGGGCCGCCGGCCGACGGCGGAATGACGCCGCCGGCGCAGGCGGACAGCAGCAGCGCAGCGACGGGCGCGCCAAGGAACGGAAAGCGCGTCATGCCCGCGCCGCTCAGACTTCGTCGGTTTCGCTGAGCTTCCAGTTGGGATCGGCGCTGCGGATGTCGCGGGTGAAGGTCCAGATGTCGCGCGTCCCGACCGCGTCGGTCAGCGATCCGGCGACGACATTGCCGTCCTTGTCGCGGGTGACGGCGGCGATGTCCGCTTCGAACCGGAGCGCGACTTCGGCGATGCGGCCGTCGACGCGCGCTTCCACGATCTGCGCCTTTTCGATGCGGACGAGGCGGTTGTCGAGCACATGGCCCTCCGCCTCGCGCGCGGCGATCGCTTCCTCGAACGAGGCGAGCACTTCGGGATCGCAGAGCCAGTCCAGTTCCTGCCGGTCGCCGCGCCAGAACGCCTCCAGCACCATGCGATAGGCGCTCTTGGCGCCTTCCACGAATTGCGGCACGTCGAAGCTGCGGTCAGCGGCGATCAGCGCCCGGATGCCGGTTTCCGCGCCCGGCGCGATCAGTCCTTCGGCCAGGCGGACCGAATCGCCGCCCGGCTGGGCCATCGGGCCGGGTTGCAGCACCGTCACCTTGGGGCGCTCGTCCGCCGCGCGCGGCGCGGGCTCCTGCTCATGCCCCGTGCGCTTGCCGAGCACGGAATAGAGCCGCAGCGCCAGGAAGCCGGCGATCATGGCGAGGATGACGATCACGTACACGGAAGGCTATACCCTTTGTTCGGGACGATGTTCCCCCCAACATAGGCATGTTTCCGCACAACTTCAAATAGCGGCTTGTCCCACGGCGCGCGGCGCGGCCATTGCCCCCGGCACAGGCCCCTGCTAAGCGCGCGGGTCAGCAATGGCCCGGGGCGCACCCGCCCCCAACCGGGAAAGTCAAGGACGAGCATGGCCGAGGAAACGGACCACATCACCACCAGCATCGGCAACGGCGCGGATACCGCCCCGCAGATCGCGCTGATCAGCCAATATGTGAAGGACCTGTCCTTCGAAAATCCCAATGCGCCCGCCGTTTACCAGTGGCAGGACCAGCCGCAGATCGACGTCCAGTTCAACATCGGCGCCGACCGCGTGGGCGACGACGTGCTGGAAGTATCGCTCAAGATCGAGGTCAAGGCCACCGCGCCGCAGGGCACCGCCTTCGCCGTCGAGCTGGTCTATGCCGCGCTGTTCGGCATGCGCAACGTGCCCGAGGATCAGATCCAGCCCTTCATGCTGGCCGAAGCCCCCCGCCTCACCTTCCCCTTCGCCCGCCGCGTGCTGGCCGACGCGATCCGCGACGGCGGATTCCCGCCGCTGGTGCTGGAGCCGATCGATTTCGGCGGGCTGTACCTGCAGCAGGCCGAGCAGATGCAGGCGACCGCGGGCGAGCCGGCCGGCCACGCCTAAGCGCTCCATGCCCCTCCTCCCCGTTCGGGCCAAGCCTGTCGAAACCCTCCTCCTTCTTTCGGAGGAAGGCCCTTCGACACGTTCGGGGCGAACGGGTTGCGAGGTTCGCAGATGAAGTTGATCCGCGCCCTGGGATCGGTGGGCGGGCTGACGCTTGCCAGCCGCATCCTCGCGCTGGTGCGCGATTCGCTCGCCGCGCGCTATGTCGGCGCGGGCTTTGCGTCGGACGCGTTCAACGGCGTCGCCTTTCGCCTGCCCAACATGTTCCGCGCGCTCTTTGCCGAGGGCGCCTTTTCCGCCGCGTTCATCCCGCTGTTCAACAAGAAGGCGGCGGGCGATGGCGGATTGCCCGCCGGTTATGATTTCGCGCAGCGGGCGATGGCGGTGCTGCTGCCGGTGCTCATCTGCTTCACCATCCTGCTGATCGCCGCCGCCTGGCCGCTGACCTGGGCGCTTTCGGGCGGCTTTTCGCGCCAGAACCCGACGGCGGAGCAGTTCGCCTTCGCGGTCATGCTGTCGCGCATCACCATCCCCTATCTGGCGCTCATCAGCCTCGCCTCGCTGCTGGGCGGCATCCTCAACTCGCTCGACAAATTCTGGGTCAACGCCGCCGCGCCGATCCTGCTCAACCTCAGCATGATCGCCGGGCTGTGGCTGTTCCACGGCGCGGACGAATATGAGACCGCGCGGGTGCAGGCGATTTCGGTGACGCTGGGCGGCGCGCTGCAGCTTTTGTGGCTCACGCTCGCCTGCCGCAGCGCCGGCGTTTCGCTGAAGCTGCGGCGGCCGCGCCTGGACGCGGACGTGAAGGAGCTTCTGCGCCTGATCGTGCCGGCCGCCGCCGGGGCGGGCGCGGCGCAGATCAACCTGCTCGTCTCCACCGCCCTGTCGGGCTGGCTGCTGGCGTCGGGCTCCATCACCTATATCTATTATGCCGACCGGCTGAACCAGCTGCCGCTGGGCCTGATCGGCATCGGCCTTGGCACCATCCTTTTGCCCACCGTGTCGCGGATGTTGTCCAGGGGGCAGGAGGCCGAAGCCATGGAGACACAGAACAGGGGGATCGAACTCGCCCTGTTCCTGACGCTGCCCGCCACCGTCGCCTTCCTGACCGTAGCCGAACCGATCGTGCGCGGGCTGTTCCAATATGGCCGCTTCACGGCGGAGGATGCGATGCGGTGCGGATGGGCGTTGTCGGCCTTTTCCATCGGCCTGCCTTCCTATGTGCTGGTGAAGGTGCTGACGCCGGGCTATTATGCGCGCGGCGACACCAGGACGCCGGTGCGTTATGCGATGCTGTCGATCCTGATCAACATCGTGGGCAATATCGCGATGATCCCGTCTTTGGGAACCATTGGCCTGGGCCATATCGGCCCGCCGCTCGCCACCGCCCTGTCCTCCACCGTCAATGTGGCGATGCTGTATCGCACGCTGGTGAAGCGCGGCCATTTCCATGCCGACGCGGGGCTGCGCCGCCGTCTGCCACGCCTCGCGATCGCCGCTGTCATCATGGGCGGGGCGCTGCTGGCGGGCAAGCATCTGCTCGACCCGTGGCTCACCGGCGCGATGCTGCAGCGCTATGCGGCGCTGTCCCTGCTTGTCGGCGCGGGCGTCGCGCTGTACGGGCTGGCCAGTGTCGTGGTGGGCGCCTACCGCCTGTCCGACATCAAGGCGCTGATGCGCCGCAAGTCCGCAACCTCCTGAACCAACGGATACCCCCATGCGCGTCCTTTCCGGCATCCAGCCGACCGGCAACCTGCACCTTGGCAACTATCTGGGCGCGATCCGCAACTGGGTGCGGATGCAGGACGAGATGGACAGCGCGAGCCAGTGCTTCTTCTTCCTGGCCGACATGCATTCGGTGACGGTGCATGAGGGACGCGAGCAGCGCATCCGCAACGTGCGCGACATGGCCGCCGCGCTGGTCGCCGCCGGGATCGATCCCGACAGGAGCGTCCTGTTCAACCAGGCGCGCGTGCCCGCTCATGCCGAGCTGTGCTGGTTGCTCAACGGCACCGCGCGGATCGGCTGGCTCAACCGCATGACCCAGTTCAAGGACAAGGCGGGCAAGGACCGCGAAGGCGCGTCCGTCGGCCTCTTCGTCTATCCGGTGCTCCAGGCCGCCGACATCCTGGTCTACAACGCCACCCATGTGCCCGTGGGCGAGGACCAGAAGCAGCATCTGGAACTGGCGCGCGACATTGCGGCGAAGTTCAACACCGATTTCGGCGTGGACCTCTTTACCCTGCCCGACCCGATCATTCCCAAGGAATCGGCGCGGATCATGTCATTCCGCGACGGGACCGCGAAAATGTCCAAGTCCGATCCGTCCGACATGAGCCGCATCAACCTGACCGACGATGACGACGCCATCATGACCAAGGTGAAGAAGGCCAAGACCGATCCCGAACCGCTGCCCGAAAGCGCCGAAGGGCTGGCCGGGCGGCCGGAAGCGGGCAATCTGGTCGGCATCTTCGCCACTTTGTCCGGCAGCACGGCCGACGCGGTGTGCGCCGATTTTGCGGGCAAGGGCTTTGGCGCGTTCAAGCCGGCGCTGGGCGAATTGCTGGTCGAGACGCTGCGCCCGATCCGCGAACGCTTCCTGGAACTGCGCACCGACGATGCGGCGCTGGACGCCATTCTGGACAAGGGCGCGGCCAAGGCGGCGGCGGCGGCCGAACCGACGCTGCGCGCGGCCTATGACGCGATGGGGCTGATGCGTTAGGGGACGGGATACGGGTTTTCGCGGGTCGCGCCGTCCCATTTCCGACCGGACATGGTTTTGCGCCCATATGGTTGGTTCGAGCGTTCAAACGATGTTCAGTTGCGTTTTGCTAGGGCAGGGCGCAGAAGATCAACAGGCGCATCGCCTGGATACAGGACGTGAGAAAATGACCCGTTTCAAGAAGTTCGGCCTGATCGCGGCGCCCGCCCTGGCGCTGGTGTCGCTGTCGGGATGCGCGACCGGCTTCAAGGCCGATGTCGCCCGTTTCCAGCAGCTCCCGGCCCCCGCCGGGCAGAGCTATACCATCGTCGCCGACGATCCGCGGCTGTCGGGCGGCCTGGAATTTTCGCACTATGCCGATCTGGTCGGACAGCGGCTGAGCCAGACCGGCTATGTGCAGGCCAGCGACCCGGCGCGCGCGGACCTGATCGTCCGCGTCGCCTATGATGTCGACAATGGCCGCGAGAAGGTGCGCTCGACCGGCTTTGCCGGGGCCGGTTGGGGCCCTGGCTGGGGTCCGGGCTGGGGCCGTGGTCGCGGATACTGGGGCCGCCCCTGGGGCTATGGCTTCTATGACCCCTGGCTGTTCGGCGGCGCAGGCTATGGCGACGTCAGCAGCTATACCGTCTATACCAGCGACCTGAGCCTCAAGATCGACCGCGCGGCGGACAATCGCCGCCTGTTCGAGGGCAAGGCGCAGGCCCAGTCGCTGTCCAACAAGCTGACCTATCTGGTGCCGAACCTGATCGACGCGATGTTCACCAACTTTCCGGGGCAGAACGGCGAAAGCGTGAAGATCACCCTGCCGCCCGAAAAGAAGGGCTGAGCACTCTATCGCTATGAAGCGGCGAGAGGCCCGGCGTTCGCGTGAACGCCGGGCCTTTTGCTGTGGGGCGTAGATGAGGGGCGAGCGTTCGCTGTAGTCGGGCCGCTGTTGCAAAAGGGCAGGAAGCAGGATGCCGGGTCGAGCCCGGCATGACGAAGGGGTGGCGAAGGTCGACCATTGGCGGGCATTTGTCTGCCTTGCACGATGCTCTGAAAGCAGACACAATCGGACGAAAATAGCGGCGTGAGAAGCCAATGGTCTATGTATTTTGCCATATTGAAGATGTCGGCAATGGCTTCCCGCCAATGTGCGACATGACCTTTGAAATTATCGAAAAGAAGTATGACGAAGCTCGGTCTTGCTGGAAAATAGCTTTTCGCGCGGATGCTCCCCCTTATGAGCCTGTGGGATTTGGAGCTACTATCCCGACTTCTGGATGGCGAGAGCAAGTCGATGGGGAAGGTGAAGATGCATTCCACAGCTTCTGGGGGTCGATCATCCTTCATTCGCGCGGCGTTGAAAGCGATCGGCTATTGGGCCTTCTGGCAAAGCAATATGGAATTCCGGCACCGGCAAAGGCGAACGGTCTGTTTGAAAGAATGCTAGGAAAGAAAGGCGATGGAATTGAGCATGGGTGGATCTTTGCAAATAGCATTGAATGCCTCGCAGTAGGTATCAACTCCAATCCCGCGTTAATTGCTGATGACGTAGTTCACATGAAAATATTTTTGGAAGATGGTGTCGAAGACGGACGCTACGCCGAAATTTTCTTTAACGTTGATATGCCGGAGGGGTTCGCAGCGTTAAACGAGAAGGACCAAGATTATCGCGCAGATTTGGTTCACTGGCTGTCATTGCCGGGAGATGTCGATGCCAATCCGTACTAATGAGGGTGGCCTGCTTTACTGCGAATTGACGTCCGCTATCGCCTGATCCGCGTCCTAAACTTGCCTGTCCGCTATCCACCCCACTCCGTCATCCCAACGAAAGCTGGGATCCCACTTTCTTACAGCGCTGAGGAAATAAAGAGATGCCAGCCTGCGCTGGCATGACGGGATGGGGGAGACTGTCCGTCGCACGCCCAAATCCATTCACCCCCTATCCTGCGCCCCGCCTGCCCGGTAGCCTGCTGCCCATGTCCCTGACCGTCCGCATCCTGATCGCGCTGGTGCTGGGGCTGGGGTGCGGGATCGGGCTGGCGGAATGGGGTGCGGGCGTCGAGGGGGAGATCGTCGCGGTCGCGCAGCCGATCGGCAAGGCGTGGCTCGGCGGATTGCAGATGCCGCTCATCCCCCTGATCTTCGCGCTGCTGGTCATGGGCATCGCCCAGGCGGCGGCGACCGCGCGCAGCAACGGGACGGCGGGACGCGCGATTGGCCTGTTCGCGATCCTGCTGCTGCTGTCGGCCGGCGTGGCGGCGATCGCGGGGCCGCTGATGCTGCATCTGTGGCCGGTGCCCGCGAGCGCGATGGGCGCGCTGACCGGCGCTGGCCCGGTGAGCGAGGTGCCGGACGTGCGGCCTTCCGCCGAGTGGCTGCTGGGCTTCATCCCGGTCAACCCGATCAAGGCCGCGAGCGAGGGTCAGGTGGTGGCGGTGGTGCTGTTCGCGCTGGTGTTCGGCTTTGCGGTCACGCGAATCGCGGCGGAGCGGCGGGCGATGCTGACCGGATTTTTCGAGGCGCTGGCCGACGCGCTGCTGGTGGTGGTCGGATGGGTGCTGTGGCTCGCGCCCGTCGGCGTCTTCGCGCTGGCGCTGGTGGCGGGCGCGCGGTCGGGCCTCGCCACGGCGGGGGCGCTCCTCCACTATATCGGCTTCATCGTGCTGCTGTGCCTGCTGGTGACGCTGCTCGTCTATCCGCTGGCGATGATCGCGGGGCGGATCGCGCCGGGGCGGTTCGCGCGTGCCGCCCTGCCCGCGCAGGCCATCGCCTTTTCAACGCAAAGTTCGATCGCGTCGCTGCCCGCGATGATCCAGGCCTGCGACGGCGGCCTTGGCGTGCGGACAACGACGCGCAGCATCGTGCTGCCGCTCGCCATATCCCTGTTCCGCATCACGAGTCCCCCCGCCAATCTGGGCGTGGCCCTTTATCTGGGGGCGATGAGCGGCGTGCCGCTCGGCCCGACGCAATTGGTCCTGGGCGTATTGGTGGCGGCGATCGTCAGCCTGGCGGCGGTGGGGCTGCCCAGCCAGATCACCTTCTTCACCACCACCGGCCCCATATGCCTTGCGATGGGCGTGCCGGTCGAGGCGCTGCCGCTGTTGCTGGCGGTGGAGACCGTGCCCGACATCTTCCGCACGGTGGGCAACGTCACCGCCGACATGGCGACAGCGCGGATCATCGATCAGGGCGCGGTCAGGGAATCCGCCGCGCCGTCAGGATCCTGACCGGCGTTTCCAGCATCTGCCCCTTCATCACGCCCTCGCCCCTGGTAGGCGATTTGGGATCGGCGAGGATCGCCTTCACCACGTCCATCCCCTCCACCATATGGGCAAAGACGGCAAAGCCCTGATTGTCGCCGGCCGCTTGCGGATGGGCGTCCATCGCCGGCATCTTGCCCAGTACGATGAAGAAGTCGCCGGTGGCGCTGCCCGGCGCATAACGGGCCATGGACAGCGCGCCGTCATCATGGGTGAGGCCGGTCTGGCTGGTGGGTTCATGCGCGATGGGCGGCAGGATGCGCTTGGGGTCGTTCTGCGCTCCGCCCTGCACGAAGCCATAGTCGGGCGCGCCGACGCCCCGATAGAAAGCGGTGCCGTCGAGTCGTTTCTGGTCCACATATTTGAGGAAATTGCCGGCCGTGACAGGCGCCTTGCCGGCATGGACGGCGATGACGATGCGCCCCTTGTCCGTTTCCAGCGCGACGCGGACGTCGCCGGGCATCGGCGCTGGCGGCACGCCCTGGGCGGCGGCGTGCGGGACGATGAGAAGGGCGAGCAGCAGGAGCAGGGCGGAGCGAATCATGGCCCCTAGCCTAGCTGCTCCCGCCCCGGACGCCAGAGCCCGTCTGTCAGCCTTCCAGCTGGCGCAGCAGGGCACGCACGTCGGCATCGATGTCGGGGTTGCTTTCGCGCAGCTGTTCGATGGTGCGCACGGCGTGGATGACCGTGCTGTGATCGCGCCCGCCGAAGATGCGGCCGATTTCCGGCAGCGAACGCGGCGTCATCTTCTTGGCGAGATACATGGCGACCTGGCGTGGCCGGGCGACAGCGCGCGCGCGGCGCTTGGAGCGCATTTCCGCGGGATCGATCTTGTAATGGGCGGCGCAGGCCTTCTGGATTTCGTCCACGGTGATGCGGCGCGTATTGGCGCGCACCGCGTCCGCCAGCATCTGCTGCGCGAAGTCGAGGTCGATCGAGCGGCCGGTGAGCTGCCCATAGGCGACCAGCTTGTTGAACGCGCCTTCCAGTTCGCGCACGTTCGAGCGGATCGAGCGGGCGAGGAAATCGATGACGGCATCCGGCACCGGCGGGTCGCCGGCCACCAGCCGCTTCGATTCGAGGATGGCGAGCCGCAGGTCGAGCCCGGCGGGCTGGATGTCGGCGACCAGGCCACCGGCGAGCCGCGACAGGATGCGCGGATCGATCGATTCGAGCAGTTGCGGCGCGCGGTCGGCGGTGACGACGATGCGCGCCCCCGAATCGATGAGGTCGTTGACCGTGTGCAGGAATTCCTCCTGCGTCGACCCCTTGCCCGCGATGAACTGGATGTCGTCGATCAACAGCAGCCGGGCTGCCCGCAGCCGCGCCTTGAACGCCATCGTGTCGTTGGCGCGCATGGCGTTCACGAATTCCATCATGAAGCGCTCCGCCGACATGTAGAGCACCGGCTGCTGCGGCGAATGGGCGGAAAATTCGGCGGCGATCGCGTGCAGCAGGTGCGTCTTGCCCTGGCCGGTGCCGCCATGGATGAAGAGCGGGCTGAAGCGCGGCGTGGCTTCGCCCGCCATCGCCTGCGCCGCCGAACAGGCGAGCCGGTTGGTATCGCCCACAACGAAATCGGCAAAGCCATGGCGCGGCTGGAAATTGGACGCGGGCGCTGCAGCCACGGCGGCGGGCGCGGGCGCAGCCTGTTCGACATGCACCACCTCCAGCAGGCGGAGGCCGGCCGAATCGGGCGCAGGGCGCACCCGCACGTCCCGCACCGACGCGCCCGCCGCGCGCCACGCCATGCGCAGGCGATCGCCGAAATGGCCGGACACGAAATTGGCGCTGAAATCGCTCGCCACCAACAGGTCGAGGGTCTGCGATTCGGGGCAATAATCGCCAAGCCGCACGGGCTTTAGCCACTGGTCGAACATCCGGGCGCCGATATCGCGGCGCAGGCCGGCTCGGATCGCGGCCCAGGCCGATTCCAGGGCTTCGTCGGCCCGAATCGTCTGTCCATCCTGCCAAGCCACAACGCGCACCCCGTCCTTCATCTTTTTCCCTGTTCCCCACACCCGGTACGCCCCGATACGGAGCGGCACGATTGGACGCACGAACCCAGTCAGAAAAGCCCCCGCCTTCCCGAGCACATGCGCTGAAAATCTGTCATGACGGCCAGAGGTCAGTGATTCGACAGCGGCCGGATTTCAAAAATAGACAGGGCGGCAGGGCCGGATCAAGGCCAAGACGGTTCAAAAAAATGAAATAAAGACGTTGACGCGGATAAGCGCCAAAAATCGGCGTTACTTATTTTTTTGTTTTTTATCAGCCTATTACTTCAACAAAACTATGTTGCAGCGCGTCGAATCGCGGGAAATGCGTCACTGTCCGAAAATGACATCCATGTGAATGCAGCGAAAAAGCCCGCCTCGGTGAACCGAGGCGGGCTGTTCAGGTCCGAGCCTTGTCGAAAGGGTCAGGCGAGCGCGCTGACAGCCTTGGTCAGGCGGCCGAACTTGCGCGCGGCGGTGTTCTTGTGCAGCACGCCGCGGGCAACGCCACGGGCCAGTTCGGGCTGAACGGACTGCAGCGCCGTGGCGGCGGCGGCCTTGTCACCGGCGGTGATGGCGGCTTCCACCTTCTTCACCAGGGTGCGGATCCGGCTGATGCGGGCGCCATTGATCGCGGCGCGACGCTCGTTGCGACGGATGCGCTTCTTGGCTTGCGGCGTATTGGCCATTCTTTTCCTCGGTTCTCGTCAAATCTAGGGCAAGAGGCCCGATCAGATTCGCCGACCAGCCTCGTGAAGGTGCGCCCCTTACAGGGGAATGGGACACCCGTCAACGGGGCGAAGCCGCGCTATTTCTGGCATTTCGGGCAGTAGAAGGTGGATCGCCCGCTCATCGTGCGCCGCAACACCACGCCGCCGCAGCCGCACGCTTCCCCTTCCCGGCCATAGACGCGCCACTGTCTGGAAAAATAGCCCAGCTCCCCATCGGGCCGCGCATAGTCGCGCAGCGTCGACCCGCCGGCCGTGATCGCGGCGGCGAGCACCGTGCGAATCGCTTCCACCAGCATGGCAAGGCGCTTGCCGCTGATCTTCCCCGCCGCCCGCGTGGGCGCGATGCCCGCCATGTTGAGCGCCTCGCAGACATAGATGTTGCCAAGGCCCGCGACGATCCGCTGGTCGAGCAGCGCCGCCTTGATCGGGGTCGCCTTGCCGCCGAGCGCGGCGGCCAGCCGGTCCGCGTCGAAGTCCGGGCCGAGCGGTTCAGGCCCCATGCGGGTGAAGGGGCTGTATCCGGTCCAGGCGTCGGCGCGCACCAGATCGACCGATCCGAATCGCCGCGGGTCGTTGAGCGTCAGGAGCCGGCCTTCATCGGTTTCGATCAGCAGATGGTCATGCGCGCCGATTTCCACCGGGTCGATGCGCCAGCGCCCTGACATGCCGAGGTGGAAGACCATCATGTCGCCCCGATCGGTTTCGATGAGGCCATATTTGGCGCGGCGGGACAGGCCGGTCACGCGCGCGCCGGTCAGCCGCTGGCGCAGGTCCACGGGGATGGGAAAGCGCAGGTCCGCGCGGCGCGGTTCCACCCGCACGAGCGCGCGCCCCTCCAGCACGGATCGAAGGCCGGCAACCGTCGTTTCGACTTCGGGAAGTTCGGGCATGATCCGCATCTAGGCACGGGGCGGGGGAATAACCAGCTTCTTGGCTGGAACGGCGATCAATCTCTGTCTAGAGGGCTTCATCATGAGCGAAACAGCATCCTTCGGCTATCGCGACGTCGATGCCGCCGAAAAGGCGGGCATGGTCCGCGCGGTCTTTTCCAACGTCGCGGGCAAGTACGACCTGATGAACGACGCCATGTCGGGCGGCGCGCATCGGTTGTGGAAGGACCAGTTCGTGCGCCGGGTGAAGCCCAGGCCAGGCGAACAGATCCTCGATATGGCGGGCGGCACGGGCGACATCGCCTTTCGCATGCACCGGCATGGCGCGCAGGTGACGGTGTCGGACATCAACCCCGAAATGCTGGCCGTGGGCGTCGAGCGTGCGCAGAAGAAGGGCTATGAGGGCCTTATCTGGTCCGAGCAGAATGCCGAAGAGCTGACCTTTGGCGACCGGGAATTCGACGCCTACACCATCGCCTTCGGCATCCGCAACGTGACCCATATCGACAAGGCGCTGAAGGAAGCGCACCGGGTGCTGAAGTTTGGCGGGCGTTTCTTCTGCCTGGAATTTTCGACGACGACATGGCCGGGTTTTTCGGACGTCTATGACGCCTATTCGCACAGGCTGGTGCCGCAGCTTGGCAAGCTGTTCGCCAATGACGCCGACAGCTATCGCTACCTGATCGAATCGATCCGCCGCTTTCCGCCGATGCCGAAATTCGAGGGGCTGATCCGCGACGCGGGCTTCACGGCGACGAAGGTGGAACCGATCCTGGGCGGGCTGGTGGCGATCCACAGCGGCTGGAAGATCTGACGCGGGAATGACCAGCCACGTCACCCATATCTGGCGGCTCCTGAAATGGGGGCGGACGCTGGCGCGGCATGGCGCGCTGCGCGGCATAGAGCGCGATCCGCTGACGCCCGCGCCGGTGCGGCGGCTGGTGCGGCTCGCCCGTTTCGGCGCGAGGGTGCCGGCGCAGCCGCGCTATGCCGACGCCTTCCAGGCGATCGGCCCGGCCGCGATCAAGCTGGGCCAGACGCTGGCGACCCGTCCCGACCTCGTTGGAGAGGAAGCGGCGGCGGACCTGCTGCGCTTGCAGGATGCGCTGCCGCCCGTGCCGTTCGAGACGATCAGGGCGCAGATCGAGCAGAGCTTCGGCCGGCCGCTGGAGGCGCTCTACAGCCGGTTCGACGAAGCGCCGGTCGGCGCCGCTTCCATCGCGCAGGTGCATCGCGCGCTCACCACCGACGGGCGCGACGTCGCGGTCAAGGTGATCCGCCCCGGCGTGATCGACCAGTTCAACCGCGACATCCAGACCTATGAATGGGCGGCCGCCCATGTCGAGCAGGTCGGCGGCGAGGTCGCCCGCCTGCGCCCCCGCCTCGTCATCGCCAACATGAAGCGCTGGACCGCGCGGGAGCTGGACCTGCGCCGCGAAGCCGCCTCCGCATCCGAACTGGCCGAGGCGATGGAGGCCATGCCGGGATATCGCGTGCCCGCCATCGACTGGGACCGCACGACCGGCAAGGTCATGACGATGGAATGGATCGACGGCATCAAGATCGCCGATCGCGCCGCGCTGATCGCCGCCGGGCATGATGTGAAGGATCTTGCCGCCCGCCTCGTCAACGCGTTCCTGCGGCAGGCGATCGCGGAGGGATTCTTCCACGCCGACATGCATCAGGGCAATTTGTTCGTGACCGCGAGCGGCGACATCGTCGCCATCGATTTCGGCATCATGGGGCGGATCGACCGGCGCGCGCGCATGTGGCTGGCCGAAATCCTCTACGGCCTCATCACCGGCAATTATCGCCGCGTGGCGGAAATCCATTTCGAGGCGCAATATGTGCCCGCCCATCACAATGTCGCCGAGTTCGCGACCGCGCTGCGCGCCGTGGGCGAGCCGATGCGCGGCAAGCCGGTGCGCGAACTGTCGGTCGGCGGGATGCTGGACGGCCTGTTCGCCATCACCCGCGACTTCGACATGCAGACCCAGCCGCACCTGCTGTTGCTGCAAAAGACCATGGTCATGGTGGAGGGCGTGGCGACCGCGCTCGACCCCGATATCAACCTGTGGGAAACGAGCGGCCCCTATGTGAAGGGCTGGCTGCGCGACGAGCTGGGGCCGGAGGCCAAGGCGGCCGACACGCTGATCGAGAATTGGCGCACGCTGCAACGGCTCCCCGCCCTTGTCCGCCGGATCGAGGATGCCTTCCCCGAGAAGGGCGGCGCGCCCCCGCCCCCGCCGCTCGGCGAAGTCAGGCTGATCCGGGTGGGCGGCGGATGGCGCTATGCGGCGGTCGCCGCGCTCGCGGCGGCGGCCGGGGCTGGCGCTGTGTGGCTGCTTGGCTTATCTTGAGGGGCATGACCCGCGAGGAAGCCATTGCCCGTTTGAAGCCGCATGAGGCTGAACTGCGCGCGGCGGGGCTGTCGGCGCTTTACTTGTTTGGGTCCACCCCGCGCAATGATGCGGGACAGGATTCCGATGTTGACCTGATGTGCGAAATCGGCCGGAGCAGCCGCATGGACCTGATCGCCTTTGCGGGACTCAAGCGCAGGATCGAGACCTATGTTGCGAGCCGCACGGATCTGGTCGAACGAGGGTCGATGCGGCCGCGCGTCCGCGCGCGGGCCGAGGCAGACATGGTTCGAATCTTCTAATGCCATCAGATTATCGGGATCAGGATCTGCTGGAATTGATGGTCGAACGGATCGAGCATATCCAACGCCGTCCGAGGAAGCTGGACGAATCGGCTTTTCTGGCTGATCAGGACGAAATCGACCTGACCTGTTTTCGCCTGCTGCACATGGGCGAAGCAGCCAACAAACTGTCCAGTGCCATCAAACTTCGTCACACTGACATTCCCTGGATCCACATTTACGGTATGCGCAACATCGTCAGTCACGATTATTTCGGCGTGAACCCCGCGATCGTCCGGATGACGGCCACAACGAGGCTGGACCAGCTTCGCGCCCGGTGCCGCAGCGAGCTGGACAATCCACCCTCATGACCCAGCGCGTCCTCCTCATCGTGTCCGGCGGCATCGCGGCGTACAAGGCGCTGGAGCTGGTCCGGTTGCTGCGCAAGCGCGGCATCGCGGTGCGGGCGGTGCTGACCGAGAGCGCCAAGCAGTTCGTGACGCCGCTCAGCCTTGGCGTGCTGACTGAGGATCAGGTGTTCGACGACCTGTTCGACCTGAAGGCCGAGCGCGAAATCGGGCATATCCAGCTGTCCCGGCAGGCGGACCTGCTGGTGGTCGCGCCGGCCACCGCCAACATCCTCGCCAAGATGGCGAACGGGATCGCGGACGATCTGGCGACGACATTGCTGCTCGCCACCGACAAGCCGGTGCTGGCGGTGCCGGCGATGAATGTGCGGATGTGGCACCACAAGGCGACGCAGCGCAATCTGGAGCGGCTCCACGCCGATGGCATCCACATCATGACCCCCGACGATGGCGCGATGGCGTGCGGCGAATATGGCAAGGGCCGGCTGCCCGAGCCGGAGGCGATAGCGGCAGAGATCGAACGGCTGCTCAGCCTCCCGCAGCCCACCGATCCTCTGGCGGACCAGCCGGATTTCGCGCGCGACGCCCGGCCGCTGGCGGGCAGGCATATCCTGGTCACCGCAGGGCCGACGCACGAGCCCATCGACCCGGTGCGCTACATCGCCAACCGATCGTCCGGCAAGCAGGGTTTCGCCATCGCAGCCGCCGCCGCGCGGGCCGGCGCGCATGTCACGCTGGTCGCGGGACCGGTCCATCTGCCCACGCCCGCAGGCGTCGACCGGGTGGATGTGGAGACCGCGCGCGAAATGCTCGCCGCCGTCGAGGCCGCGCTGCCGGCGGACGGGGCGATCATGGTCGCCGCCGTCGCCGACTGGCGCGCCGCCGACCCTGCCGACCAGAAACTCAAGAAGGACGGGTCCGGCCAGCCCGCCCCGCTCGCGCTGGTGGAGAACCCGGATATTCTGGCGACGCTGGGCCGCCATGCCCAGCGCCCGTCCCTGCTCATCGGCTTTGCCGCCGAAACGCAGATGATCGCCGACCATGCGCGGGCGAAGCTGGCCAAGAAGGGGGCGGACTGGATCGTCGCCAACGACGTGTCGGGTGACGTAATGGGCGGCGAGAGCAATACCGTCCAGATCGTGACCGCCGCCGGCATCGAAAGCTGGCCCGTCCTGCCCAAGGGCGACGTTGCCGCCCGCCTCATCGAAAAGGTTGCCGATGCCCTCTCCGCTCGCCCCGATTGACATCCAGATCAAGCGCCTGCCCCATGGCGAGGGGCTTCCCCTGCCCGCCTATGCCACCGCGCATGCGGCGGGCATGGACGTGGTGTCGGCCGAGGAACTGGTGCTGGAACCGGGCGCGCGTCATGCCGTGGCGACCGGTTTCGCGCTGGCGATTCCCGAGGGCTATGAAGTGCAGGTGCGCCCCCGGTCGGGCCTGGCGCTCAAACATGGCATCAGCCTGCCGAACACGCCCGGCACCATCGACGCCGATTATCGCGGCGAATTGAAGATCATCCTCATCAACCTGGGCGACCGGCCCTTCCCGATCGCTCGGGGCGACCGCGTCGCGCAACTGGTGGTCGCCCCGGTGCAGCTTGCCAGCTTCACGGAAGTCGATAGTCTGGACGAAACCGTGCGCGGATCGGGCGGTTTCGGATCGACAGGAGTGTGATGCGATGACGATGCTGCTTTCGCTGATGCTGGCTGCCGCCGCCCCGACGGGCGCAGCGCCGCCCATGCCCGAGGATCTGAGCAGCGTTCCCGTGATCGAGGGGTGGCAGGGGCGCCGCATATCGCCGCGATGGTCGGAAGATGTGGCGCGCTTCTACCGCAAGGGCAAATGCGCCGGCGCCACGCCCTATGAGGGCTCGTGGTTGCTGGAAATCGACATGCTTTTCCTTCTGTCGCCGGACGGCAAGCCGCTGAAAATTGCGCCAGTCAACGCGCACTGCGAGCCGGTCGAATCCTTCGTCAGCGGCCGGATTCTCGGGACGTTGCGCAACAGCTTCCCCAAGAGCGACACAACAGAACCTCGCTGGATGCGCTCGCAGGTACGGTTCCTCTGGTCGGACGCGCCGTGACGCTGACCGACGAGCAGCTGGAGCGGTATGCGCGCCACATCGTGCTGAAGGAGATTGGCGGCGCGGGGCAGGCGCGGCTGTCTTCGGCCGATGTCGCGGTGATCGGCGCGGGCGGGATCGGCAGTCCGGCTATCCTCTATCTCGCAGCGGCCGGCGTCGGCACGATCCGGGTGATCGACGACGACAGGGTGGCGCTGTCCAACCTGCAGCGGCAAGTGCTGTTCGGGACCGGCGACGTGGGCGCGCCCAAGGCGGAAGCGGCGATGGCTGCGGTGGCGCGGCTGAACCCGGACGTGAAGCTGGTGCCCATCAACGCGCGGATCGACGCCGGCAATGCAGCGCTGATCCTGCGCGACGCGGACGTGATCCTGGACGGGTGCGACAATTTCGCGACGCGGCTGGCGGTGGCGGACGCGGCGCAGGCGCTGCGCATCCCGCTGGTGTCGGCGGCGGTGGGGCCGTTCGAGGGTCAGATGTCCACCTATCGCGGATGGGAAGCGGACAAGCCCTGCTACCGCTGCCTGGTCGGCGCGCCGGATGACGCGCCGGAACGCAACTGCGCGGAGACGGGCGTGATCGGGGCGCTGACCGGCGCGATCGGCAGCCTCGCCGCGCTGGAGGTCATCCGGGCGCTGGTGCCGTTCGGCAGGGACATGGCGGGACGGCTGCTGATCGCCGATCTCCTGTCCATGCGGTTCCGCACCATCGACGTCGCCAAGGACCCGGCCTGCCCCGCCTGCGCGGTGGAACTGTGCGCCCCCTGATCCTGATCGTCGGCACCGCCGATGGCGAAAGGCTGCGCGCCGCATTGACCCTGGCGGCGGCGCAGGCGGCGCTGGGCGGAGCGGTGACGCTGTTCCTGCAACTGGACGCGGTTTCGCTGTTGCGCCCGCCCATCGGCGCGCCGGAAGACGCGCGCCACCGCGCCGCGGGCCTGCCCGATCTGGCGGCGCTGCTTGGCGAAGCGCAGGCGCTGGGCGTCCGGCCGGTCGCCTGTCAGAGCGGGCTGGCGCTGTGCGGCATGGCCGCGGCCGACCTGCCCCCCGGCATTGCGGTGGGAGGGCCGCTCTCGGTTCTTCAGGCGGCCGGCGACGACGCCCGGCTGCTGCTGGCCTGAAGCCGGGCGGTCATCGATCAGCGGATGATGGGCAGGTATCGGCGGAGCGCGCGAAAACGGTCCCCCTTCTGCTCCGCCGTGAGAGCAACGGGGCCAAGCGCGGGGGAATGCAGGCCAGGCAGCATGCCGACATGCGCCGCGCCCCAGAGTGCGGCATAGAAGACCAGCGCCAACAGCGCATAGCGCATCGCTTTCATGTCAGCCCCTCTCCCCGCGTGGACCTGTTTTATCCTTTGAGGACCGGGGCTTCAATCCTCCGCGACGGAAAACACATGGCGCAAACGAGTCATGTCCGCCTGCCCATGACATGACAGTGCATCACCGATCTCTCGCGCGTCGCCGGGAAGCGGGCTTCTATTGACAGGGCGGACCGCCCATCTAAGGGGAAGGCGCGGTCCCGTGCGGCCGCGCTTTCCGCATTTCCAACAAGAAAGACCCTTCCCGTGTCCGCCATGCTCAAGATCACCCTGCCCGACGGTTCCGTGCGCGAAGTCGCGCCCGGCACTACCCCGGCGGACATCGCGGCGGCGATCGGACCGGGCCTGGCCAAGGCCGCAATTGCCGCGCGGGTCGATGGCGAACTGCGCGACATCGGCCGGCCGCTGGAGGCGGACGCGCAACTGGCGCTGGTGACGGCGCGCGACGAGGCCGACGCGCTGGAACTGGCGCGGCATGATTTCGCGCATATCCTGGCCGAAGCGGTGCAGGCGCTGTTCCCCGGCACGCAGATCACCTTCGGTCCCGCGACCGACGATGGTTTCTATTATGATTTCGCGCCCAAGGATCGCCCCTTCACCGAGGAGGATTTGCCCGCGATCGAGGCGAAAATGCGCGAGATCATCGCCGCCGACAAGCCGCTCCGCCGCGAAGTCATCGACCGCGACACGCTGATCGCGCAATGGCACGCGGCGGGTGAGACGTTCAAGGCCGAATGGGCCGCCGAACTTCCGCAAGGCGAGGAACTCACCGTCTATCATAGCGGCGATGGCTGGTACGACATGTGCCGGGGGCCGCACCTTGCGTCGACCGGCAAGCTCGATCCGCAGGCGTTCAAGCTGACCCGCGTGTCGGGCGCCTATTGGCGCGGCGACCAGAAGAATGCGATGCTTTCCCGCATCTACGGCACCGGCTGGCTCAACAAAAAGCAGCTCGACGTGCACCTCATGCGCCTCGAGGAAGCGGCGAAGCGCGACCATCGCAAGCTGGGCGCGGAGATGGACCTGTTCCACCTGCAGCAGGAAGCACATGGCAGCGTCTTCTGGCACCCCAAGGGCTATATCATCTGGCGCGCGCTGGAAGCCTATATGCGCCGCGCCATCGACGAGGCCGGCTATCGCGAGGTCAAGACGCCGCAGGTGATGGACGCGCGCCAATGGGAGCAGTCCGGCCACTGGGGCAAATATCGCGAAAATATGTTCGTCATCCCTGACGAAGTGCCGAACGTGGAGGATGAAGGGCCGCTGGTGTCGGACGATGCTGAGTGGATGGCGCTCAAGCCCATGAACTGCCCGGCGCATGTCCTGATCTTCCGCCAGGGGATCAAGAGCTATCGCGACCTCCCTTTACGCTTCTACGAAAATGGCTGCTGCCACCGCAACGAGCCGCACGGCGCGCTCCACGGCCTGATGCGCGTGCGCCAGTTCACCCAGGACGATGCGCACATCTTCTGCCGCGAGGACCAGATCGTCGAGGAAGTCCGCGCCTTCTGCGCGCTGGCGGATCGCATCTACAAGGATTTCGGCTTCACTTACTCGATCAAGCTGGCGTTGCGCCCCGAAAAGCGCTTCGGCACGGAGGACGTGTGGGACAAGGCGGAGGAGGAACTGCGCAACGCGGTCGCCGCCGCCGGCCTCAACACGCCCGACTATGGCTGGGAAGAGCTGCCGGGCGAAGGCGCTTTCTACGCGCCCAAGCTGGAATGGCATCTGACCGACGCGATCGGGCGGACATGGCAGGTCGGCACGATCCAGTCCGACCGCGTGCTGCCCGAACGGCTCGACGCCAGCTATATTGGCGAGGATGGCGAGCGGCATCGCCCGGTGATGCTCCACCGCGCGATCTTCGGCAGCTATGAACGCTTCATCGGCATATTGATCGAACATTTTGCCGGCCGCTTCCCGCTCTGGCTCGCGCCGGTGCAGGCGGTGGTCGCGACCATCGTGTCGGATGCCGACGATTATGCCCGCGACGTGGTGGAAAAACTGCGCGCCGCCGGCATCCGCGCAGAAACCGACACGCGCAACGAAAAGATCAACTACAAGGTGCGCGACCACAGCCTGGCCAAGGTGCCCAACCTGCTGGTCGTCGGCCGGCGCGAAGCGGACGAGGGAACAGTGGCGTTGCGCGAACTGGGCAAGGAGGGGCAAAGCGTCCTTTCTGTTGATGACGTCATCGACCGGCTTGCAAAAGAGGCGCGGGCACCCGATATGCGGTGAGGCAGAAATGCCGCAAGGGCGCGTGATTCCGCTGAGGCGGGACCACGCGCCCCTTTCGGCTTTTCCCAAAAGCCGCTAAGAGCCGTCCGTTTTCCGAAACGACCATAGGAGATAGAGCTATACGTCCCCCGATGATGCGCCGCCCGCTGGCGCCGCCGCCGAAGTCCGGCCCCCGCTATAACGAGTTCATCACCGTGCCCAAGGTGCGTGTGATCGATGACGAAGGCGAAAATCTGGGTGTGATGTTTACGCAGGAGGCGATCGAGCAGGCCTATGAGGTTGGACTCGATCTGGTCGAAGTGTCGCCCAACGCCGATCCGCCGGTCTGCAAGTTCCTGGACATCGGCAAATATAAGTACGAGGCCCAGAAGAAGGCGAACATCGCCCGCAAGACCCAGAGGACGCAGGAGATCAAGGAGATCAAGATGCGTCCGAACATCGACGATCATGACTATGATACGAAGATGAAGAAGGTCCACGACTTCATCGGTGAGGGCGACAAGGTGAAGATCACCCTGCGCTTCCGCGGCCGCGAACTCAGCCACCAGCAGCTTGGCATGAACCTGCTCCAGCGCGTGGCCGAAAACGTCGCCGAAATCGCGAAGGTAGAGGCCTATCCCCGCATGGAAGGCCGGCAGATGCTGATGGTGCTGGCGCCGAAATAAGGGCAGCCATCATGGCGCGAAAAGGGGCGGCTTCCCATTGTGGAGGCCGCCCCTTTTGCGTTCGCCCTCAGCCCGGGCTTGCTGCAGATCCGGCCAGAAGCCCGCCGTCGATACTGAATTCGGCCCCGGTAACATAGGCCGACTCGTCCGCCGCCAGCATCGCCGCTATCGCCGCGACCTCCTCGACCGTCCCGAAGCGACGCAACGGCGTGTCAGCCACCAACGCCGCCATCCGCGCCTCCCGTTCCGGCCCTTCCCCAAGCATCGGCTCCCACATGGGGGTCAGGATCGCGGCGGGATGAATGCTGTTGCACCGGATACGCCACCCCTGCTGCGCGCAATAAAGCGCAACGCTTTTGCTGTGGTTGCGCACCGCTGCCTTGGACGAGGCATAGGCGGCGGCGAGCGGGATACCCACCAGCCCCGACCGGGACGAAATATTGATGATGGAACCGCTTCCCCGTTCGTTCATCGCGTTGATCGCATAGCGACATCCCAGGAACGTCCCGTCGAGATTGACCGCATGCACCGCGCGCCAGTCGTCCAGTGTCGCATGTTGCGGATCATGCGCGACCGGCCCATCCTCGAACCCGGTGATTCCGGCATTGTTCACCAGCACATCGATCGCAGGCGCGATCTTCGCCAGATGGTCCCATCCTCCTTCGTCTCGTACATCCAGCCGAACGAAGAGCATATTCATCTCCCGCGCTGCCTGTGCGCCCGCCGCTTCATCCTTGTCGGTCAAGATGACCTGCGCACCTTCCTTCGCGAAGCGCGCCACGATGGCGTGCCCTATTCCCCGCGCCGCGCCAGTCACGACGCAGAGCTTGCCTTCCAGTCTTTGCATAAAATCCTCGAACCATGATCCGGCAATGGCGACAAATAGCCGCCGTGGGAGCCTTTCCGCACTCAGCGGTTGCGCTGGATCATTTCGACGGGCTCCTTTTGAAGAGCGGTAATTGTCCCGAAGTGACAGTAGCCGTCAATAGCATGGGTTCAGATTTGCCGTGCGTGTCAGGCTGACGGCTTGTCCCGATATAATGACGGGTACATCGCCTTGAACGCGGCCAGCTTGGGCGCATCCCAGCGCAGGATATAGGGATGGCGGGGATTTTTGCGCATGAAGTCCTGATGATCCTGCGCGGCGCTCTGGAAACCGGTGAAGGGTTCGACGCGGGTGACGACCGGGTCGCGCCACAGGCCGCTCTTGTCGAGCTGGACGAGATAGGCGCGGGCCGCCTTGTCCTGCTGCGCGTTCAGGGGGAAGAGCGCGCTGCGATATTGCGTGCCGTGGTCCGGCCCCTGATAGTTGAGCGTGGTCGGATCGGCGATGACGGAGAAGAAGACGCGCAGCAAGGTGCCGTAGCTGACCTGCGCCGGGTCATAGGTGACGCGCACCGATTCAGCAAAGCCGGTGTCGCCGCCACTGACCGTTTCATAGTCCACCCGCTTGCCCCTGGGACCGCCGGAAAAGCCGGAGACGACCAGATGGACGCCCTTCACATGCGAAAAGACGCCCTCCACCCCCCAATAGCAGCCGCCCGCGAAAACAGCGGTTTCCAGCTTTTGGGCAGGCGTGGCGTCGATGGCGGGGACAGGCGCCTGGACAGCGCGTTCGGCGCAGGCCGGGGTCGCGGCGACAAGGGCCGCGACCAGCAATGTCAGGCGGAGACTAGAGCGCCTTGCCATGAGTCGATGTCGCCGCCACGGCGGTGCTGCCGAACATCGGCGGATCGCTCGGCGCCAGCGCGAACATCGCCACGGCGCCAATCGCGAACCCGCCCAGGAAGCGCAGGAACAGATCGGACTTCAGAAACGCCTTCATGGCCAATGCCTTTCATTCCTTCTGCCGGTCGTGCCGGCCCCGGCTACGCCCGCGCGCCTTGCCCCTGTCTGAACGGCCGGCGCTGCGGCAGCAGCTTTCGACCAAAGTCCTCATCAGGGCGACGAACGCAGCGGAACCGCTTAATCAGTTTCTCTTCGCAACCGGCATATAGAGCCTGTCGCATCGATCGCAAGACGTCGCGGTGCGAAAAACACCGTTTCCCTTTTTGCGTCGAAGGGCGTTTTTCCAGGGAAAAGAGCGGTGTACGTCCGCGAAGACGCCGCACCGCTTCCCCTGCGCCCTATTTCAGGGCGGCGCAGGCTTCCTGGATGCGCGTGCAGGCTTTTTTCAGCACTTCGTCCGAGGTCGCGTAGCTGATGCGGAAGGCCGGCGACAGGCCGAAAGCCGCGCCATGCACCGCCGCCACCTTGGCTTCATCCAGGAAATAGGCGATCAGCGCCTCGTCACTGTCGATCAGCGCGCCCTTGGGCGTCGTCTTGCCGATGACGCCGCTGGCGTCGGGATAGACGTAGAAGGCGCCTTCGGGCGTCGGGCAGTCAAGCCCCGGCGCGTCGTTGAGCATCGCGACCACCATGTCTCGGCGCTTCTTGAAGGTGGCGTTGCGCTCTTCCAGGAAATCCTGCGGCCCGGTGAGCGCCGCGACGGCGGCCGCTTGGCTGATCGAGCAGGGGTTGCTGGTCGATTGCGACTGCAGCTTGCCCATCGCCTTGATGATCCATTCGGGACCGCCGGCAAAGCCGATGCGCCAGCCGGTCATGGAGAAGGCCTTGGAGCAACCGTTGACCGTCAGCGTCCGGTCGTAAAGCTCCGGGCACACCTGCGCGATGGTGGCGAAGGGCGTGGGCGCGTACCAGACATGTTCGTACATGTCGTCGGTCATGACGAGCACATGCGGATGGCGCAGCAGCACGTCGGCCAGCGCTTTCAGTTCATCAGCGGAATAGGCCGCGCCCGAAGGGTTGGACGGCGAGTTCAGCATCAGCCACTTGGTACGCGGCGTGATCGCGGCGTCGAGCTGGGCGGGCGTGATCTTGTATCCCTGGCTCGCCGGCCCTTCGATGAAGACGGGCGTGCCGCCCGCGAAATTCACGATGTCGGGATAGCTGACCCAGTAGGGCGCAGGGATGATGACCTCGTCACCTGCATCGACCGTCGCCACCAGCGCGTTGAACAGGGTGTGCTTGCCGCCGGAATTCACGCTGATCTGGCTGCGCTTATAGACCAGGCCGTTGTCGCGCTTGAACTTGAAGGCGACGGCTTCCTTGACGTCGGTGGTGCCGTCGACATCGGTATAGCGGGTGAGATTGTTGCGGATGGCGGCGATGCCGGCTTCCTTGACGAAATCGGGCGTGTCGAAATCGGGTTCGCCCGCCGACAGGCCAATCACGTCCACGCCTTGCGCTTTGAGCGCGTTCACGCGGGCGCTCATGGCGAGCGTGGCGGACGGCTGGATACGACCCAGGGCGGCGGAAGTCTGGCTCATGGCAAATTTCTTTCTTAACAATCCCCGATTCCGCAACATAAGCGGACGCGGAGCGCCTTAGTGCGCAACGGCGGGAGGGGCAACCGTCCGCTTGCGGCTTATTGGCTTTACCCCGAAATAGCGGCGCTATCGCGCGAGCGTCGCCGCGACCATGCCGCGCGCGGCGTTGCCGATGAAAAATCCGGACTCAAGATCGGACAGGCGCAGGTCGCCCTCCACCGCCTCCCCCATGTCGATCAGGCTCTGGCGCAATATGCCCGGCAGCGCGCCGCGCGACAAAGGGGGCGTCACCAGCTTGTCGCCGCGCTCCACGAACAGGGTGGAGAAACAGCCCTCGGTCAGAAAGCCGTCCTCATCCTTCAGCAGCACTTCATAAGTGCCGCCCCGGCTCAGTGCGTCGCGATAGACGCTGCGGTCGGTGGTCTTGTGGCACAGGCGCGGATCGTCGGCGGGGGCATTCCGCCGCACCACCGCGACCGGCACGATCGCCTGAGGCCAGGTGCGGTGTTCGCGCACCTCGATCGCCACCGCGCCCGATCGCGACGCGAGCAGGCGCACACGGCTGCGGTCACGCAGGCGGAATGTGGCCGCCTGAAGCTCGTTGCGCACGCCGTGCCGGTCGAAACGGAAGCCCAGCGCCTCCGCGCTTCGGCCCAGGCGCGCCAGATGCAGTTCCAGCAGCCTGATCCCGTCCAGCGGATCGAAGGCCATGGTTTCCAGCAGATCGAACCGTCCGTCAGCCAGTGCCATCAAACCTCTTCGCGCCCCCGCGCACCCCATGTCAATCCAGCGACAGGAAGCGGGCCTTGGCCAGGCATTCCGCCCATTCCGCGTCCCCATCCGAGTCCGCCACGATGCCCGAGCCGAGACCCAGGCGCCCTGTCCGTGCCCCTTCTTCGACGCAAATGGTGCGAATGGCAACATTGAAGGCGGCGTCGCCTTCGGGATCGATCCATCCCATCGTCCCGGTATAGGGGCCGCGCGGATGGGGTTCGACCGCGTCGATGATCTCCATCGCCCTGACCTTGGGCGCGCCGGTGATGGAACCGCAGGGAAAGAGAACGCGCAGCACATCGACCGGCGACAGACCCGGCAGGATGCGGGCGCGCACGGTCGACACCAGTTGATGAACGGTGGGATAGGTTTCGACCTTGAACAGGTCGGGCACGGTGACGCTGCCGGCGCGGGACACGCGCGACAGGTCGTTGCGCAGCAAGTCGACGATCATCAGGTTTTCCGCGCGCTGCTTGGCATCGCTTTGCAGCGCATCGGCCAGCGCCGCGTCCTGCCCGGCGTCGGCGGCGCGGACCGCCGTCCCCTTCATCGGCCGGGCGGTCAGCTGACCGCGCACCTGCGTGAAGAACAGTTCGGGGGAGAAGGAGAGCAGGCTGTGCCCGCCGGCGCCGATGACCCCGCCATAACCCGCCGCCGCGCGCGGCCGCAGGGCGGCGTAGAGCGCCAGGGGATCGCCCGAAAGCGGCACGTCGCAGGGGAAGGTCAGGTTCACCTGATAGATATCGCCGGCGCGGATATAGTCCTGCACCCGCGCGAACGCGACCCGGTAGGCGGCGGCATCGACCAGCGGCGCGACCGGCCCGACGCGCACGCCCGCCGGATCGGGCAGCATGGCGACAAGAGCATCGGCCGGGATCAGGCGCACCCCTTCGAACAGGCCGAACCACAGGAGCGGCGCCCCGCCGCCCGCCTGCCGCCGCTGCGCGATGGGGGCGAGCCTGTCCTCCAGCGCAAGGCCAGCCTCATAGGAAAGATAGCCCGCCACATGCAGGCCCGCTTCCCGCGCGTCGGCCACCCGGTCGAGCGCGGGCTGGACATCCTCCATCCGGCTCGCGACGATCAGTTCGACCGGGTCGCGATACAGGCGCGCCGGGGCGGCGCGCGCGCGCGCATCGTCGAACAGGCAGAAGATTTCGGCTGGACCCGGCAGGCGCATGGCGCTTCCTTAACAGGCTTTGGGCACTGGAAAAGGGGCGGCAGGGACAATCGGCTGTTGCGCGGCCCCTCCCCGCGGCCTAGCGCGGATCGGGATGACAGAACGTTCCGCCCCACCTGACCGGCCCGTCGCCGCCGCCGTGGCGAGAGGGCTGCGCGGCCGTTGCCCCGCCTGCGGCGAGGGGCGGATGTTCGCGCGCTTCCTGAAGGCCGCGCCCGCCTGCTCCCATTGCGGGCTTCGGCTCGACGTCCATCAGGCGGACGACTTTCCCGCCTACATCGTCATCCTGGCTCTCGGCCACATGCTGGTGCCGCTGATGATCGAGGTGAACGCCGCCTTCGCGATCCCGCTGGGGTGGCAGGCGGCGATCTGGCCCGCGCTGGCGGTGCTGCTGGCCGCGGCGATGATCCAGCCGGTAAAGGGCGGCGTCATCGCCCTGCAGTGGAGCCGGCGGATGGCCGGATTTTCCTGACCCTATTCGGGCTTGCGCAGGAAATTCAGCTCCATCGCCTCGCGCAGCGTGTCGTCGATCAGCCGGCGGCCTTCCGCGCCATGGGTGACGACGGTCGTGTCGGCCGTGGCGACGCAAACGCCCTTCTGAAAGCCGGCCGAACTGATCGTCCAGCTGGTCCGGCCGATATGGCCGATCGCGCAATGCACTTCGAACGGATAGGGGAAATGCGATTCCTCGATGAAGTTGAGGTTCACATTGGCCACCAGCCAGCGGACGCCCTGTTCCTGCGGATGCCGGCCCAGATGATGGTGGAAACGAATGCGCGCGGTTTCGAAGATGCCGGAAATCGCGACATTGTTGATATGGCCCATCGTGTCCAGATCCTGGAACCGGGTATCGATGCTGGTGACGAAGCGATAGGCTTCGGGTTGCAGCCGCCAGGATTCGGGTCTGGCCATGTCCTGTCTCCTGTAAAATAGTGCTCCGCTCTTACGCTGCCCGCGCGGCGATGCAATCGTGCCGCAAAAAATCGCGAAAGTGCGGCCATTTGGACACAGACGGCCGCCCGCCGCAACATTGCGTTTCACGCGGCGCAACTGGACTTGCCCAATCTCCGCGCATAGTTTCGCCCACGCCACGATCCCGGGGAACAACCGCCCATGCACCGTTACAGCCGCACTGCCATTGCCCTGCACTGGACCATTGCCGCCCTGCTCGCTTTCCAGCTGGCGGTCGGGTGGGGATTGGAGGGTCTGGGGGCGCGCGGTTTCCATCTCTATCAGTGGCACAAGTCGGTCGGCATCACGATCCTGGTGCTGACTCTCGTCCGCATCGCGGTACGCATGACGAAGCCGCGCCCGCCCAAGAGCGAGGGCGGCTGGCAGGGCATGCTGGCGAGCGCGGTGCATGTCGGCCTCTACGCCTTCATGCTGGGCGCGCCGCTGACCGGATGGGCGCTGGTGTCGACCGCCAGGGTGAAGGTGCCGACCTTGCTGTTCGGCGTGGCGCCCCTGCCCCACCTGCCGCTTCCCGCGAGCGTCCACGAGTTGGCGGAAAACAGCCATGGCCTGATCGCCTGGATCGGCGTCGCGCTGTTCCTGCTGCACGTCGCAGGCGCGCTGCGCCATCATGTGCTGATGCGCGATGGCCTCATCTGGCGGATGATCCCGGCCCGGTCTTCGGCGCTCCTCCTGCTGCTCCCGGCGCTGATGCTGATCGGTTTCGGGGTGGGGCGGGCGATCCTGCCGTCCGGCAAGGGCGCGCCCGCTGCTGCTGCCGCTGCGCCGGCCACGGCGGATAATGGCGCGGAAGCGGAGCCCCTGTCCAACATGACGAATATGGCCGCCGTCGAACCGGCCGACAATGCCGCCGCCAACGCAAGCGAGGCGGCGGCGCAGGAACCTGCCGGTCCGCCGCCGGCATGGACAGTGCAACCGGGCGGGCGCATCGGCTTTTCCGTCGGCAATGACGGCGAGACGATCAGCGGCAGCTTCGCGAAATGGACGGCGAAAATCGTCATGGACCCGGAGCATCCCGAAAGCGCGGACATGGCGGTGACGATCGACATGGCGTCGGCCAGCGTCGGCGATTCCTACAAGGACGGCATGTTGCCCGGCGACGAATTTTTCGGCACGGCCGCGCATCCCACCGCGACCTTCATTGCCAAGGGCGCGGAGGCGACCGGCCCTGGCCGCTATTGCGCGAACGGGACACTGACGCTGAAGGGCGTGTCGAAGCCGCAGACGATCCGCTTCACGCTGTCGGGCAAGGACGCGACCCGCAAGGTGTCGGGCAGCGCAACGATCGCGCGCGCCGCCTTCGGCGTCGGCAATGGCGACAGCAGCGCCGGGCTGGCCCCCCAGGTCGCGGTGACATTCTCCTTCACGGCCAAGCGCCAGCCCTGACTGGACAGACGGGGTTCATCCGGCGCAATCTATGCCGCAGCTTTTCAAGCTGAAAGAGGATCACCGACATGCGGCTTCCCGTCATGGCCGTGGCGGCATTCGCGATGACGCTCATGCCCGGTCCGGCATCGGCCCAGTCCTTCATGTTCGAAACCGGGACCACGCTGCTGGCCAAATGCCGCAACAAGGCGGCCGGTTATGACCTTGCCTGCACCGCCTATATCGTCGGCGTGGTGGACGGCATCCGCAAGGACATGTTCATCGGCCGCGCCCGCCCCGTGTGCTGGCCCGATCGCATGACCGCGGACGAGGCGCGCCACACCGCCGTCGCCTATCTGGAACGCTGGCCCGACCAGCGGTCCGGCCCGGCATCGGTGCTGGTCAGCGTGGCGCTCAACGAGCGATGGCCCTGCCAGAAATAGAGCCGCTCGATCAGGCTGATCGGGACAAATCATTGCGCGAAGCACGGGCAGGACCGCTACAAACTTGCCTTGCGACCCTCAAGAGCGTAGGTGCGCCCCCTATTTTCTGTTGTGAAGGAGACTCGACGTGGCGGCGAAGTGGACGCCGGAAAGCTGGCGGAGCCAAAAGGGCATCCAGATGCCCTTTTACAAGGACGCGGGGGCGCTTGCCTCGGTGGAAGCCCAGCTTGGCCAGTTTCCGCCGCTCGTCTTTGCAGGCGAGGCGCGCAACCTGAAGGCGGACCTGGCCAAGGTCGCGGCCGGCGAAGCCTTCCTGCTGCAGGGCGGCGATTGCGCCGAGAGCTTCGCCGAGTTCCACCCGAACAACATCCGCGACACGTTCCGCGTGCTGCTGCAGATGGCCGTAGTGCTGACCTTCGCGTCGAAGCTGCCGGTGGTGAAGGTCGGCCGCATGGCAGGCCAGTTCGCCAAGCCGCGATCGGCCGATACCGAGACGATCGGCGGCGTCGAACTGCCGAGCTATCGCGGCGACAATGTGAACGACATCGCCTTCACGGCGGAAGCGCGCGAGCCGGACCCGGAGCGGATGATCCGCGCCTACAACCAGTCGGCGGCGACGCTCAACCTGCTGCGCGCCTTTTCGACCGGCGGCTATGCCAGCCTCGACCGGGTGCATGGCTGGATGCTCGATTTCATGGGCCGCTCGCCCTGGGCCGCGAAGTTCGAGGCGATGGCCGACCAGATCGGCCAGGCGCTCGATTTCATGCGCGCCTGCGGCCTCGACGCCGACAGCGTGCCGCAACTGGGCGGAACGAGCTTCTACACCAGCCATGAAGCGCTGCTGCTGCCGTTCGAGCAGGCGCTGACCCGGCAGGACAGCCTGACCGGCGACTGGTACGACACGTCCGCGCACATGCTGTGGATCGGCGATCGCACGCGCTTTGAAGGCAGCGCCCATGTCGAATATCTGCGCGGCATCGGCAATCCGATCGGCATGAAGTGCGGCCCTTCGCTGGAGCCGGACGCGCTCATCCGCCTGCTCGACATACTCAACCCGTCGAGGGAAGCGGGGCGCATCACGCTCATCACCCGCTACGGCCATGACAAGATCGAGGCCGGCCTGCCAAAGCTCGTGCGCGCGGTGCTGCGCGAAGGGCATCCGGTGGTGTGGTCCTGCGACCCGATGCACGGCAACGTCATCAAGGCGGCGAACGGTTACAAGACCCGGCCGTTCGATCGCATCCTGGCCGAAGTGCGCGGCTTCTTCGCCGTCCACCGCGCCGAGGGCAGCTTCGGCGGCGGCATCCATGCGGAAATGACGGGGCAGAACGTCACCGAATGCACCGGCGGCGCCATCGCCATCACCGACGAAGGGCTGGCGGATCGGTACCACACCCATTGCGACCCGCGCCTCAACGCGGCGCAAAGCCTTGAACTGGCCTTCCTGCTCGCGGAGATGCTGAACGAGGAACTGAAGGAGCGCCGGGCCGCGGCCTGACGCTCTTTCCGTCAGGCCGGGAGGATCAGGCTCGCCTCCAGCCCGCCTTCGGGGCGGTTGGCGAGCCGAAGCTCGCCCTGATGTTCCGCCATGATCGCGCGGACGAGGGCAAGGCCCAGCCCAGCCCCGCCCGTCTCCCGATTGCGCGATCCTTCGAGGCGAGTGAAGGGCTCCAGCATTTCGGCCATCCGATCCTCCGCGATGCCGGGACCGTCATCGGCGACGGCGATGCGGATCGCGCTGCCTTCCCGGCTGACCGAGACATGCGCGCGCGCGCCATAGACGATGGCGTTTTCGATGAGGTTGCGCAGCGCGCGACGGATCTGCTGCGGCCGCACGAAGGCGACGGCGCGGTCGCTTTCGGCCAGGTCGACCGGCGATCCGAGTTCGATGAAATCCTCCACCACCGCGTCCGCCAGCGAGGAAAGATCGACCTTCTGCGCGCTTTCCGTGCTGCGCCCGGCCCGGGCGAGCGAGAGGATATCCTCCAGCATCCGGTTCATTTCCTCGATGGTCTGCGACATGCGGGCACGCTCGCCATCATCCTCCACCGATTCGGCGCGGACGCGCAGAGAGGCGAGCGGGGTGCGCAGGTCGTGGCCGATGGCGCCGAGCATCCGGTCCTTTTCGTCCAGCATCGCGATGATGCGCGCGCGCATGGCGTTGAACGCCATGGTGAGGTCGCGCACGTCGCCGGGGCCGCGCTCGTCCACCGGGTCGGCCGATCCGGTGCGGGCGAACTGCTGGGCCGAGCCAGTGAGCTGGCGCATCGGCCGGGCCATCCGCCGGCCGATCCAGACAAGCGGCGCGAGCACGATGATATAGAGGATCAGCGTCTGACCGATCAGCCAGGGGAGGAAGCGTGGCTGGCGATCGCCGCCGCGCGCCTGCGCGACGACCCAGCGGCCCGGTTCATATTCGACCGCCAGGGTGAACAGCGTGACCGGGCGATCCGCCGCCTGATCGCCATTGGCGCGCATCCGTATCCGTTCCCAGCGGCGCATCGGCAGGGGCCTGTCATCCTCCGCCGCGACGATGGAGCGAACGGTGAGGCCGATGTCGGAGAACATGTCGGCCGCGCGCCGTTCGATGTCGGGACGCGGCCTGCCGGGCAGCACCGGGCGGGTCCGGGCAAAGCGCACGGCGCGCCACTCGCGGCGCTCCTGCCGTTCTTGCCGGGCATCATCCCGCCCCGGCCGACGGTCGGCGCGGGCGTCGAGCGCATTGATGATGCGGTAAACGGCGGGCGCGGTCTGGCCGGTCAGCGCCACGCGGTTGCGCTCGCGCAGCAGCAGCGTGAAATTGATCGCCTGCGCGACGAACAGGCCGACAGCGACCATGAGGATGATCTGGCCGACCAGGCTTTGCTGCGGGAAACGCGGCGTCTTCATGATGGGCGCTTCACAGCTTGCGCACCTCGGCCGACAGCGTGTAGCCGCCGCCCCAGACGGTCTTGATGAGGGTCGGGCTCTTGGGATCCGGTTCGATCTTCTTGCGCAGGCGGCTGATCTGGTTGTCGATCGCGCGGTCGAAGGCGTTGGCTTCCCGCCCCTGGGTGATGTCGAGAAGCTGGTCGCGGCTCAACACCTGATTGGGCCGTGTGGCGAAGGCCAGCATCAGATTATATTCAGCGGTGGAAAGCGGCAGCGACACGCCCTCCGCATCCACCAGCATTCGTTCCTGCGTCTTGAGCAGCCAGCCGGCAAAGGCATAGGTCGCGCCGTCGGGCGCAGTGACACGCTGCCCGCCGGTCGCAACGCGGCGGAAGATCACCTTGATGCGGGCGACCAGCTCGCGCGGGGAAAAGGGCTTCAGCACATAATCGTCCGCGCCCATTTCAAGGCCGACGATGCGGTCCGTCTCCTCCGACCGGGCGGTCAGCAGGATGACGGGGATCTCGCTCGTCTCGCGGATGTGGCGGCACAGCGACAGGCCATCCTCACCCGGCATCATGATGTCGAGTATGACCAGATCGATCGCGTTGGCGTTGAGGCGCATGCGCGCCTCCGCCGCGCTTTCGACCGCGGTGACGCGAAAGCCGTTGCGCGACAGATAGTGCGCCAGCGGCTCGCGGATGGAACGCTCGTCATCGACGAGCAGGAGATGGGGTCGGTCGCTCATCACGCCTGTCTGTCATGGCTTGGGGACGGTTGGAAGGGCGAAGCAAGGTGGACGCTTCGCCCTTCCCGTTCGGCGGGCGGCAGGCGGGGCCAGGGGGGGAAGCACAGGGGAAAAGCCCCGCGCCGCCGCCGCGCCGGGACGCGGATCAGCCCTGCGGCGCCTGACGCCCGCGTCCCTGTCCACGCATCGCGCCGCGCGCCGCCTTCATCTCGTCGGCGGTGACGAAGCCGTCCTTGTTCGCGTCGAGCCGGTCGAACCGCTCGGTCGCGGCGGCGAGGAACTGCGCCTTGGTCACGACGCCGTCCTTGCCCGCGCCGGCCATCGGGCCGAAGCCGCCGGGGCCGCGATGGTGCCGGCCGCCGAAGCGCCGCCCGTCGGGCCCGCCCCGCTCGGCGCGCTCGTCGGCCCGCGCCTGATGCGCGGCGGTGAACTCCGCCTTGCTGATCTGGCCGTTATGGTCGGCGTCGAGCGCGGCGAAGCGCGCGTCGAGGCGCTGGGCGCGCTTGAGATCGCGATCCTTGGGCGTGAGCTGCCCGTCCTTGTCGACGTCCATGCGGGCGAAGCGGGCTTCGGCGGCGGCGGTCATTTCCGCCTTGCTGATCTTGCCGTCCTTGTCGGTGTCGACGAGCGCCATGATGCCGCCGCGACCGCGCGGGCCGCCTTCGGGGCCAGGCTGGGCATTAGCGAGGTGGGTCGCCGCAAGGCCGCCGACGAACAGCGATCCGGCCGCGACCGTGAACATGAAGTTGCGAAGCATGTCTGTGTCCTTCGTAATGGGTCATCGCGAACGGCAGTGCGCCGTCCTTGAAACCGCTTATGAAGGGCGAATGTCCCGCAACTTTGTCAGGCCGGACATGGATATGTCGCGAATTGTATCAGGATGGGCGGTCCCGGCAGGCCAGCCGGAGCGGGCGATTGGCCTGACGCAGGCCGTCAGCCACTTGGGTCGGTATCGGGAAAAGGCTGGAGCGGGTAGCGGGGATCGAACCCGCATCACAAGCTTGGAAGGCTAGTGCTCTACCATTGAGCTATACCCGCCCGGCAGCAACGCGCCCTGCCATCAACCAGGGGCGCTCGTCAACCGCCATTGCACGGCCCGCGTGAAGAACGCCCTTACCCCTTTCGCCCAAATCCTCTATCAGTCGCATATGGATAGCCCTTCGCTGCGCCAGCTGGACATTTTCGCGCAGATGGTAGCGGCGGGCGACGCCTCGCGCTGCGCGGCGGATCTGGGCATCGGGGTCGACCAGTTGCTGGCGGACATCGCCGCGCTGGAACTGAGGCTGGGCTATCGCCTGTTCGAGGAGCCGGCGATCGCCGCGCGGCTGACGCCGGCGGGGCGCAAGACGGCGCAGGCAATGCTCCAGATCGCGCAGGATCAGGACGCGGCCGCCGCCGACCCGCCGCCCGAAGCGGCACCGCTGCCGCTGGCGACGCCGTCCCGCTTGCCCGAGCCCGCAGGCCCCACGATCATGCTGGCCGCGCCCGCGCCGGTGTTCGGCCGGCTGCAGGAATCGCTGTCCGCCTTCGAGGCTGCGAACGAGGATGTCGCGATCGCGCTCGACCTTCATGTCCATGACGCGCGGGACGCGGCCGCCACGATCGCTGCCGGGCGCGCCGACATCGCCTATTTCTATGCGCTGGGCGATCCCGACGGGCTTCCGTCGCGCTATGGCTGGTCGGAGCCGCTCAACCTTTATATCGGGGCGTCCCATCCCCTTGCGCGGATGGACAGCGTCAGCCGGGCCGCGATGTCGGTCACGCCGATGATCGCGTTCGAGGAAGGCGGCGGGATGCGGCGGATCATCGACGCGGCGCTGGTACAGGGACGGGCGCAGATGGCCGCGCCCGCGCTGGAGAGCGACAATATGACCGACATACTGGCGGCGCTGCGCGGGGGGGCGGGCTGTTTCGCGGCCTTCGGCCCGCTGGCCCGCGACCTGGGCCGGATGAGCGGCATCCGCCGGCTCGCGCTCGACATGCCGCTGCCCGCGATAGACGTGCGGCAGGCGGTCGGACCGCGCGCGGCCGACAAGCCGGCCGTGGGCGCGCTCGCCGAATTCCTGTTCCTCTGACCTTGCGTCCCTCAGCGCCCCGGTGCAGGGCCGCTGCTGCCGCGCTGGATCAGCGTGAATTGCAGCGGTGGCGTCTGCTGCAGCCCGTCGGCCAGCGCGTCGATGACCGTGCGGCCCATATCCTCCAGCGGCTGGCGCATGGTGGTGAGCGGCGGCCAGGAGGTCAGGCTGGCGGTCGTGTCGTCGAAGCCCGTCACCGACAGCTCCTCCGGCACGCGCATCCCCATGCGATGCGCCAGAGTCAGCACGCCCAGAGCCATTTCGTCATTGGTCGCGAAAATGGCGGTGGGCGGATCGCCGCGGTTGAGCAGCGCCTCCCCGGCCTCCACGCCCGACGCGAAGTCGAACCGCCCTTCCACGAACAGGGCTGCGTCCTCCGGCAGTCCGGCCGCCGTCATCCCCTCGCGAAAACCTTCCACCCGGCGCAGCGCCGCCCGGTGGGTGGGAGGCGGGGTGATGACGCCGATGCGGCGGTGACCCAGCCCGACGAGATGATCGGCCATGGTGCGGCCCGCCGCATGCTCGGGCGTGTGGATGTTGAACCCCGCGCCTTCCTCCGACCCGGCGATCCGTGCGCAGGGCAATCCCATCTCCACCAGCCGTTGCAGCAGCCCCGCATCGTCCGACAGCGGCGGCACCAGCAGCACGCCGTCGGGCCGCAACGCCGCCACCAGCCGTTCGAGCACCTCGAACCGCTCCTCGCCGCCCAGCGAGATCGGCTCCACCACCAGATGATAGCCCAGTTCCCGGCACCGCCACGCCGCGCCGATCTGGATGCGGCTGACATAGCCGGGGGCAGGATTGTTGTAGAGGAATGCGATCATGAAGGACCGCCCGCCAGCCAGCCGCCGCGCCGACTGGTTGGGGCGATAGCCCAGCTGCTCGATCGCGCCCTGCACCCTCTCGCGCAATTCGTCGCTGACATTGGGCGCCTTGTTGACGACGCGGGACACCGTCTTGATCGAAACTTGAGCCAGGGCGGCGACGTCGTGGATGCTGGTCATGAACTTTCGCGCGGGCTGCAGGACGGATAGCGGACAATGGCGGCATGGCGCATGGCTTGGCAAGATGGCTGCGGAAAGTTTATCTGCATGCCCCGGAAGGAAGCGATCATGAATAACGTCGTCAACCTGCGGCAGGCGCGCAAGGCGAAGGCACGCGCCGACAAGGCCAGCCAGGCCCAGGTCAACCGCGCACGCTTCGGCCGGACCAAGGCGCAGCGTCAAATCGATGCCGCCGAAGAGCAGCGGCGCGCCGCCTTGTTGGAAGGCGCGAAGATTACAGGACAAGATGAAGGCGAAGATTAAGCGTTGTTCAGGAATATGACGCCTGTAAATATTTGGTTCATCTTGCAGGATGAACGATTGTTCATCTCAATCAACTGGCCGATAATTTACTGCGCCTCATCGTGATTGGCGGATGGTCATGGCGATAAATCGTCGGGACGATTGTTGTACTTCCGCTATGACTGGAAATATTCGCACCACCCGCCCCGCCAGGGCCGCGATTGCCGCTGTTCTGGCCATCACCGCAACCCCGCTGGTCGCGCAGGAGGCCATGCCGCCATCCGCGCCGGTCCCCGCAGCGCCGATGCCGACGCCGGTCGTCCCGCCGCCGGTGGCGAACGTGCCTGCCGCTGAGCCGGCTGCGACGCCGGCTGCGACCGACGCCGCGCCCACGGTCCAGTTCAAGCCGAGCCAGCCAGTCGTTCAATCGACCCCGCCGGTCGATGAACGCATCGCCGCCGCCCGCGCCGCGTCCGAAGCGGAAGCAACGCCCGCCGTCGCTCCGGTCCGCCGGGCCAATGCTGAGCCCGCCACCGCGCGCCCTGCCGCTGAACCGTCGACCCGGTCCGCTGCTCCCGCGCCGTCGGCTCCGGCAGAACGGCAGGCCACGCCCGTGGACGCAGCGCCGGCCGCCCCGGCGGTTGCCGCGGCCCAGCCAGCGGCGTCCACCCCTGC
>NZ_LSJY01000211.1 GCF_001556865.1 Sphingobium sp. CCH11-B1
AATCGCTTACGCCACTCCCGCCAACCCTCTCACCCGCCGCGGTGAATAAGACAGGTTAGATAGGTCGCGCCCGTTCCATATTCAGCCCCCACGGAAAGCCCTTGCAAAAGGCGAGCAAAAAGCAGCAGCGCGGGAGCAGCCATCCCAATCGCAGAATAGCTCGGGGTGATCGAAATGATAAGCGATCCCAAGCACATAATTGCGACCGAAGCAGTCATGGCGAGCTTTCGCCCCCTTGTGTCCGCCAACCGACCGAACACGAATCCCCCCAGAGGGCGCATGAAGAAGCCCACTGCAAATACTGCAGCAGACGATAAAAGCTGTGCCGTCTGGTTGGAAGATGGAAAAAAGGTCGGAGCGAAATAGATGGCGGTGTAGGCGTAAATGAAGAAATCAAACCATTCGACCATATTGCCCGCGCACGCGCTCAGGATTGCCCTGACGCGACCTGCAGTAGATAATGCGTCGATTTCGATCGGATTACGAAATTCTTCCGCGCTACCGTCGGTTACCGCTTTTTCTCTACCAATCCTGGAGCCCGCACCGTGCATCTCATTCCTCTCTCAAGCATGCCTTATCCTTCATTTGGGATGATGGCTGTTCGGATGGCGAGCTTATGCACACTCTCGACATCAGCTAGAGGCTTGTCGAAGTTTCAGGTATAGCGATATTTTATGGCTTGGTGAATTCGTCCAAGATCATCTCTCCAGCCCAGATTTCATTTGCTACCAGTTGCGCGGCGATCTCGGCAAAGGCTGCGCCTGTATAACGGGTGGCGGGGCTGATCGGCCGGTCAGCCGGATAGGTCATGACAACGCGTCGACTTGGCGTCGGGTCCATCAGGCGCGTGACGCGCAACTCTCCGGCGCGTATTCGCTGATAGATCGGTGCGAGCGGAAGGATGGTCATGCCAAAGCCTGCGCGAACAAGATCTATCATAGCGCCGAAGGAGTCCGCTTCCAACGCTGGCGTAATCGTAATGCCTGCGCGGGATGCACAGTCATCAACGATCCGGCGCAGGCCGTGCATCGGGCTTGGCAAAACCATCGTCCGCGTCGCAATTTCGGCAAAGCTAACGGGACGCTTCTCCGACAGGTCGCTCGAGGCATCTCCAACCAACATCAATGTTTCGACAAGGATGGGTCGGGTGCGAACCGCCCCCTTTGCCTCTGGGTCGTAGGAAACACAGCAATCAATTTCCTCACGCTTGAGCCAATCGAGCAGATGTCCCGAAAAAGCGGAGCTCAAGCAGAGCGAAAGTCCAGGATGGTCTGACCTAACCCGCTCGGCCAAGGGTACGGACATGATCTCGGCGACCGTTGGTGTCATCCCGAAACGCACACGCCCCATAAAGGAATGCTGGCCCCTTTCCGCAAGCCGCCGAATTTCCTCAAGCCGCCCCAGCACCTCTCCCGCCGGACGTAGGACCTGTCGACCAAGATCAGTCAGCACCATTCCGCGACCATGGCGAACGAACAGCGGCGCCTTCAATTCTTCTTCGAGCAAACGAATCTGCCGGCTCAGCGCAGGTTGCGCTATTCCGAGTCGATCCGCCGCTTTGCTGATGCTGCCAAGCTCAGCGACGTGGATGAGTGTCTTGAGTTGCGAGAATTCCATGAACTCGCCTTAGCAAGTTATACAAGTTCGGCATAGCTCATTGACCGAAGCGATATTCGCTATCCAGGTGCACGGGTCGTAGGTTCAAAAGGAATTCGAACCGGAGTTGTTGGATGGAGCAGGACGTGGCGGTCGCTGAAGCGATCGATTGGCAAGCGGATGTTTTCCGCGTGCTGAAACAGCATGACGTAAAGCACATCGTTTATGTGCCTGACGCGGGTCACTCGACCGCAATCAAGATGGCCGAAGCCGATAACGAGATCCACTCGGTCGTCCTCACCACGGAGGAAGAAGGCATTGGCTATCTCGCGGGCGCATGGCTTGCTGGCGAGCGCGGGGCACTGCTGATGCAGTCGAGCGGCGTAGGCAATTGCATCAATACGCTGGCGCTGCAGGCGATGGCCAAATTTCCCCTTTTGATGGCGGTGACGATGCGCGGCGACTGGGCCGAATTCAATGCTTGGCAAAACCCAATGGGACAGGCCACTGAGGCCGCGCTCAAGCTCATGGGTGTCCTGACCTGGCGAGCCGACGAGCCTAAGGACGTGGCTCCGCTACTGCATGGTGCGGCAACAATGGCATTCAACGGCGACAACGCCACCGCCCTGCTGCTGGGCCAGCGCCTGATTGGAGAGAAGAAGTGGGTCAAGTAAGCAAAACTGGTCACCGGCTGGGTGGCTCTCTCGATCGACGCGAAGTTGTTTCCGCTCTCCTCAAGGATCGCGGTGATCTGCTGGTCGTCACCGGCTTGGGTTCGGCCAGCTATGATGTGATGGCCGCTGGTGATCATGACGGTAATTACTATCTCTGGGCCGCGATGGGCAGCGCCGCAATGGTCGGCCTTGGCATAGCCACGGCGCAGCCTGATCGGTCGGTTGTCGTCGTCACTGGTGATGGCGAACTGATGATGGGCTTTGGTGCGCTTGCGACGATCGGCATTCGACGCCCCGCAAATCTCACCCTCGCGGTGCTGGATAACGGGCATTTCGGAGAGACGGGCCTGCAGGAGAGCCATGCTGGTCGCGGCGTCGAAATCGACCGAGTAGCAGCCGAACTTGGCTTCTCGTGGACCAATCGGATTGAGGATATGGCGGGCGTCGAGGAACTGCGCGGCAAGCTTGCCGACCGTTCCGGCTGCAAGCTCGCGACGATCAAGATCAAGGCGGAGAATCCGCCCCGTGTCCTGCCTCCGCGTGACGGCGTGTACATCAAGAACCGCTTCCGGGCGGCCCTCGGCCACGCACCGATCTGAAAAGGAGGGCGGAATGGCGCTCGAACAATTCCGCAATATTGTCGCCGGCCGGAAGGTCGAGGCGAAGGATGGCGGCTGGTTTCCGACCGCCAATCCATTCGATGGCAAGGATTGGGCCGAACTGCCGAGGTGCGGCCCAGCCGACGCCGAGGCGGCTGTGGAGGCGGCACATGCGGCCTTCATAGCCGGTGACTGGCCGGCGTTGACCGCCACCAAGCGCGGCAAATTGCTGCGCAAACTGGCTGAGCTTATCGAGCGTGATGCCGAGAAACTCGCTGCACTGGAGGTGCGTGACAACGGCAAGCTCTATGCGGAGATGCTGGGGCAAGTCCGTTATATCCCTGAATGGTTCCACTATTTCGGCGGTCTTGCAGACAAGATCGAAGGCGGCGTGCTGCCCACCGACAAGCCGCAGATGTTCAGCTACACCAAGCGCGAGCCTCTGGGGGTAGTTGTGGCGATCACGCCATGGAATTCCCCGCTGATGCTGTTGTGTTGGAAGCTGGCACCAGCTCTGGCCGCAGGCTGCACCATCGTTATCAAGCCGAGCGAGTTCACCTCTGCATCGACGCTGGCCTTTGCCGAGCTATTTGCCGAAGCAGGTTTCCCGGCAGGTGTGGTCAACACCATAACCGGCTTTGGTGGGGAAGTCGGCCCGACACTGGTCGAGCACCCCAAGGTCGCCAAGATCGCCTTCACCGGCGGCGATGCGACAGGCGCCCATATCTACCAGCAGGCGGCCCGGCACATCAAGCATGTGACGCTGGAACTGGGCGGCAAGTCTCCCAACATCATCTTCGAGGATGCCAATCTCGAGGACGCGGCCAGGGGTGCGATTTCCGGCATCTTCGCCGCTTCTGGCCAGACATGTATCGCAGGGTCGCGCGTGCTGGTGCAGCGATCGGTCTATGATGAGGTGGTCGAAAAGATCGTGGCGATCGCCAGGACTGCGAAACTGGGGGATCCGATGGATGAAGCCACCCAGGTCGGTCCGATCACCACGACACAGCAGCGCGACAAGGTGCTGTCCTATATCGACGTCGCCAACGCCGACGGCGCGCGCTGCGTACTGGGTGGCAAGCGGCCAGATGATGCGTCTTTGGCCGACGGCTGGTTTGTCGAGCCGACGATCTTCGCCGATGTCAGCAACGACATGCGTATTGCGCAGGAAGAAGTGTTCGGCCCGGTACTGTCGATCATTCCGTTCGAAAGCGACGAAGATGCGATCCGCATCGCGAACGACACGATCTACGGGCTGGCTGCGGGCGTTTGGACGTCGAGCATAGCGCGTGCCATCACCATGTCGGACCGGCTGCGCGCTGGGACCGTGTGGGTCAACACCTATCGGGCGGTCAGCTTCATGGCGCCGTTCGGCGGCTACAAGAAATCGGGCATCGGCCGCGAAAGCGGGCAGCACGCGATTGACGAGTATCTTCAGACGAAATGCGTGTGGATCAATCTGGCGGACGGCGTGCCGAACCCATTTGTCCTGCGCTGAAACATAACACGAGGAAAGACGAATGCAGACCACAGCCGGAGAGGGCTTCGACGAAATCCGTGATGCGGTGCGAGCCTTGTGCAGCGAGTTTCCGGACGAATATCATCGCAAGGTCGATGAGGAACGCGCCTATCCCGAAGCGTTCGTCGATGCGCTGACCAAGGCCGGCTGGATGGCGGCATTGATTCCCGAGGCCTATGGCGGGTCAGGGCTTGGCCTGACCGAAGCTTCCGTCATCATGGAGGAAATCAATCGCGCTGGCGGCAATTCGGGTGCCTGCCACGGCCAGATGTACAATATGAACACTCTGATCCGGCACGGATCGGAGGAACAGCGGCAAAAATATCTGCCCAAGATCGCAACCGGCGAATTACGACTCCAGTCGATGGGCGTCACCGAGCCGACCACAGGTACGGACACCACGAAGATCAAGACCACTGCTGTCCGCAAGGGCGACAAGTACGTCATCAACGGGCAGAAGGTGTGGATCAGCCGCGTCCAGCATTCGGACCTGATGATCCTGCTGGCGCGTACGACGCCATTGGCCGAGGTGAAGAAGAAGTCCGAAGGGCTGTCGATCTTCATCGTTGACGTGAAGGACGCGCAGGCCAGCGGGATGAAGGTCCAGCCCATTCCGAACATGGTGAATCACGAAACCAACGAACTATTCTTCGACAATCTCGAAATCCCGGCGGAAAATCTGATCGGCGAGGAAGGCCAGGGCTTCAAGTATATCCTGACCGGCCTTAACGCCGAGCGCGCGCTGATTGCAGCTGAGTGTATTGGTGACGGTTACTGGTTCGTTGACCGAGTCACCAACTATACGAAGGAGCGCGTCGTTTTCGGCCGTCCGATCGGCCAGAATCAGGGTGTCCAATTTCCCATCGCGGAAACTTTCATTGAGGTGGAAGCCGCCAACCTGATGCGGTTCGAAGCATGCCGCCGCTATGATGCGGGCGAGCCGTGCGGCGCGCAGGCAAATATGGCCAAATATCTTGCCGCCAAGGCATCCTGGGAGGCCGCAAATGCCTGCATCCAGTTCCATGGCGGCTTCGGTTTCGCCAACGAATATGATGTCGAACGCAAGTTCCGTGAGACACGCCTCTATCAGGTCGCGCCGATCTCCACGAACCTGATCCTCAGCTACGTCGCCGAGCATGTGCTTGGCCTGCCGAAGTCCTACTGATGACCGGGCGCCTGCCCCTGGAGGGCCTGACCGTTATCGGAATAGAGCAGGCAGTCGCTGCCCCCTTCTGCACCTCGCGCCTCGCCGATGCGGGCGCACGGGTGATCAAGGTCGAGCGGCCGGAGGGAGATTTTGCACGGGGCTACGATACCGTAGCGCCGGGTGGGCAAAGCAGCTATTTCGTGTGGCTCAATCGCGGGAAGCATTCCATCGTGCTTGATCTCGCCAGCCCTGCCGGGAAGGCTGAACTGGGCAGGCTGATCGACAGCGCTGATGTGCTGGTACAGAATTTGAAGCCGGGCGCTCTAGCGCGGCTCGGCTTCGCTCCGGAGAAATTACGCGAAACGCATCCCCGCCTGATCATCTGTTCGATCAGTGGCTATGGTGAGGATGGCCCTATGGCCAGTCGCAAGGCCTATGATCTGCTTATCCAGGCGGAGTCCGGGCTTTCGTCTGTTACTGGCGGCCCGGAAGCACCGGCCCGGGTTGGCATCTCGATTGTCGACATCGCCACGGGAGCGACGGCGCATGCGGCGATCCTTGAAGCATTGATTGCCCGCGGCGTCACCGGTCAAGGAGCAGACATCCGCGTATCGATGTTCGACGTGATGGCCGACTGGCTCACCGTCCCTCTCCTGCACCAAGAAGGTGGCAAGCCGCCTCACAGGATCGGCATGGCGCATCCGTCGATCGCGCCCTATGGGCTCTTCACCGCGCGGGACGGCAAGCAGATTCTGCTTTCCATCCAGTCCGACCGCGAATGGCGCAAGTTCGCCGAAGTCTTTCTCGGCGATGCTGCCTATGGCGCAGACCCGCGCTTCGCGACGAACGTGGCGCGTGTCACCAATCGCGAACAGACAGATGCTCTTGTCGCAGAGGCATTCGCCTTCATGGGTGAGGAAGAGGCAAGGGACCGTCTGGTTACCGCCGACGTTGCCTTTGCTGGCCTGAATGACATGGCGGCGCTTTCCGCGCATCCGCATCTGCGCCGTATCGAAGTCGACACACCGGCGGGTCCGGTCGCATTCCCGGCCCCCGCGCCGCGATTGATGGGAGAAGCGCGCAGCTATCGTAGCGTTCCGGCGCTAGGCAGCCAGCCCGAGGAGAATGAGACATGACCGATACGCTTGATGTGGATCATCTCAAGCACTGGGTTGGTGCGGAGGAGACGCAGTCCGACATTCTCACACCTTCGCTCGTCGAACGCTTTCACGCGACGCTGGCTCTTCCTGGCGCTGTACCGGAATGGGGCGCGCCAGCACCGCGGCTGATCCACTTCTGCCTTTGTCAGCCAGCCGCGCCGATGGGGGCATTGGGCGAAGATGGACATCCTGCGCGAGGAGGTTTCCTGCCGCCTGTGGCTCTCCCGCGCCGGATGTGGGCAGGCAGCAACATCGCGTTCGAGGGCGATCTTCTAGTCGGAGAAACCGTGACGAGGCACTCCAGGATCGCAGATGTCGTTGTGAAGGAAGGTCGCACCGGGACCCTCTGCTTCGTCACGGTCGATCATGAAATTTCCGGCGAAGGCAGCATAGTGGCGCGGGATCGGCAGACGATCGTTTATCGTGCGCTGGAGCCCGCTGCAGCGCCCGCCAGGACCATCGATCCAGCTCCGCTCGGCGATACCGTCGTCACCCTGATGGCGACGCCGCCTTTGCTGTTCCGCTACTCCGCGTTGACATTCAATGGCCACCGTATTCACTATGACACCCCCTACGCCACCGGCGTGGAGGGATATCGTGGGCTAGTCGTGCACGGTCCGCTCCAGGCCACGATGCTCTTGCATCTCGCAGCACGTCTGCATGGCGGTACCCCCCCCGATCATTTTTCCTTCAAGAGCGTGTCAACCTTGTTCGATTGCGATCTGGTGGGCCTGCATGCCGGCAAGATCGAAGGCGGGAAATTGTCGCTCTGGACGGCTCGCCCCGATGGCCCGGTTGCAATGCAGGCGGAGGCGTCCTGGGCATGATCGCGCTCGAAACTATCGTGTCGCCGCTCTTCGTCCCGGCTAATCGGCCAGAGCGGTTCATCAAGGCTGCCACCAGCGGTGCGGATGCGATTATCCTCGATCTGGAGGATGCGGTTCCAGCAGACGCCAAAGACGCGGCACGCGCAGCGCTAGATACCGGGTTCACCGATTTGCCAGTCATCGTTCGCGTCAATGCGGTCGGAACGCCATGGCATGAGGATGATCTGGCTGCTGCTGCGCGTCTACCGTTTGCCGGCATCATGCTACCCAAGAGCGAGCGGGTGGCCGATCTGGCAGTAGTTCGCAACATACATCCTGTCCTCGCGCTGGTTGAGACCGTGAAGGGTGTTGCAGCGGCCAAGGAGCTTGCGGAAAGTGCTCAGGCTGCGCGACTCGCCTTCGGCTCGGTCGACTATTCGTCGGATTTGGGATGCGCGCACAACCGTGAGGCTCTTGCTCATGCGCGGTCGGTACTCGTATTCGCGTCGCGCCTTGGCGGACTCCCGGCCCCGCTTGACGGCGTTACCACCGAAATCGCGGACCCCGATGCAGCACTGAGTGACGCACGGCACGCCAGAATGATTGGTTTCGGTGGCAAGCTCGTAATCCATCCCAAGCAAATTTCTTCGGTCCGCGAGGGGTTTCGTCCAACCGAAGCCGAACTGGCTTGGGCACGCGCGGCGCTGGCAAGCGGCGACGGCGCCGCATCAGTGCTGGGCGCCATGGTGGATGCACCGGTTCGCCTGCGGGCCCATGCCCTGCTGAACTTGGCGATCAAGGACAATTGAACGTCACATTTGCCGAGATCGCCAAAGAGCGACCGGTCGTGGAGAGATATGTGAAAATTCTGAAGATCCTGTCGTCCACCGCCTCTGTGACCGTCCTGCTCGTGGCGAGCCCCGCGATGGCCCAGCCGGTTATGGCCCCCCCAGTTGGCGATGCTGCTACGACCTATCGGACACTCCTGGCATTGATTGAGGAAATGGTCGACGAGAAGTTGATTTCTCGGGAGAAAGCGGACCGATTGATTGCCGACGCACAGGCGAAAGCTTCGCCCGCCGTTCGCCCGGGCACGAGTGCCCAGGTAGCGAGTGCTCCATCTCCCGGCCTGACATTACCTCCGATAGAACATCGTTCGCCGGACTCCAACAAATCGGCCCCGGTCCGTCAGGGCAATATCCAGATCAGTTCGGAGCAAAATCATCTGCCTCCCGACATTCAGGCCGACTGGAGCCGTGGCGCTCCTGTGTTGTCGAGCCGGGATGGCCGGTTCTCCTTCAAGCCGCGCGGGCGCATACTTGCGGACTTCCAGACCACTTCCGGATCGAATTTTGATGCACGCAACATCAGCGTATCGGGCCTGCGGCAATTTCGCTTTGGTGCCGTCGGTACCTTAGGCCAGCACATCTTTTACCAGTTCGAGGTCGATTATCGCCGGAACCAAACGGAAGTCACAAACACCTTCGTCGGCTACCGCCAGCGGATCGGGAAGGTCGATGCCGACATCCGCGCCGGCAGCCTGTTGACCGATCGGGGAATGGAGGTTGCGACGGCCGCGACGGCAGATCCGTTCATCAATCTCAATGTCAATTCGACGGCGCTGGCGCCTGGCGGACGCATATTCCTCATGGGCGTCTCTGCCCGCGCAGGGGCCAAGAACTGGCATGCGTCTCTGGCCATCCACGGTGACCCCGTGGACGCAGACTATGCCCGCTCGGATTCGCGCATTTTCATGGGCCGCGCGCACTGGAATCCAATCCTGACCGATACCGGGCTCATTCATCTTGGCGGTTGGGCCTATGACGAAAGAGTTTCTCGAGCGACCGCCGCGAGTACGACCAATACGATCAATTCCGGATTTCTCAACACGAACATCCGGGTTGAATCGCCTGCGCTCACACGAGTGCGCGGATCCCAAGCCTTTGGTCTCGAGGCCGGCGGTACATACCGGTCGGCCTACCTCTTTGCCGAATATGGGGAGCGCGCCATCAGCTTCCTGCCCGGAGCACCAATCGATCACGCGCATTTCAAGGCTTTGTCGATCAACAGCGGCTTCTGGCTGACCGGGGAAAAGCCAACCTATGCATCGCGTAGCGGAACCTATGTCGCGCCGAACATCCGCTCGCCCCTCATGGGTGATGGAGGCATGGGTGGGGTAGAGTTGGTCGGGCGTTACGAAACACTCGATTATCGGTCGACTCCGGGCGGCGGCTCCGGGTCTGCAATCACGCTTGGGACCAACTGGTACTTCACCAACTATTTCCGCCTGATGTTCAATTACATACGCTGGCGCACCAACAATCGCACAGGGAGTTTTCAGTCACCCGACACTGGAGACACGCTCGCAGCCCGTGCCGAAATCGCATTCTGATGATTGGAGTTTCGATATGAAGATCCTCGTGCCCGTGAAACGGGTGATCGACTATAATGTAAAGCCGCGCGTGAAGGCGGATGGCTCGGGCGTTGATCTGGCCAACGTCAAGATGAGCATGAACCCCTTCGACGAGATCGCCGTCGAGGAAGCTATCCGCCTCAAGGAAGCGGGCAAGGCCGGGGAAATCATCGCCGTCTCGGTCGGACCGGCGAAGGCGCAGGAAACCCTGCGCACCGCGCTCGCCATGGGCGCCGACCGCGCGATCCTGATCGAGACCGATGCCGAAGTGGAACCGCTCGCGGTTGCCAAGATTCTCAAGACGATCGTCGTCGAAGAGAATCCCGGCCTCGTGATCCTCGGCAAGCAGGCGATCGACGACGATTCGAACCAGACCGGCCAGATGCTTGCCGCGCTGCTCGGCCGCGCGCAGGGCACGTTCGCCAGCAAGGTCGAAATTGACGGTGATCACGTTGCCGTGACCCGCGAAGTCGATGGCGGTCTGGAGACCGTCAAGCTGGCTCTGCCCGCGATCGTCACCACCGACTTGCGCCTCAACGAGCCGCGCTACGCTTCGCTGCCGAACATCATGAAGGCGAAGAAGAAGCCGCTCGATGTGAAGACCGCCGCCGATTTCGGCGCCGATATCGCCCCGCGCCTCAAGACCCTGAAGGTCTCCGAGCCGCCCGTGCGTTCGGCCGGTATCAAGGTCGCCGACGTTGATGGCCTCGTTGCTAAGCTCAAGGAACTGGGCGTCGCCTGAGGGCACAGCCCGGGAAGGATTTGAAACGATGAAGACGCTCGTTTGGGTCGAACACGACAACGCGTCGGTCAAGGACGCGACGCTCCACACCGTCACCGCTGCCGCCAAGCTGGGTGAAGTCCACCTGCTGGTCGCAGGGTCAGGCTGCCGTGCCGCTGCCGAAGCCGCCGCGAAGATCGCCGGCGTCGCCAAGGTCCACCTGGCCGACAACGCTGCCTATGAACACGCGCTGGCCGAAAACGTCGCGCCGCTGATCGTGGACCTCATGGGCCACCACGACGCGTTCCTGGCGCCCGCCACCACCACCGGCAAGAACCTCGCTCCGCGCGTGGCCGCGCTGCTCGACGTGATGCAGCTGTCGGACATCCTCTCCGTCGAGGGCGAGAAGACCTTCACCCGCCCAATCTACGCGGGCAACGCCATCGCCACCGTCGAATCGAGCGATGCCAAGCTCGTCATCACCGTGCGCGGCACCGCCTTCGAGAAGGCCGCTGCCGAGGGCGGTTCGGCCGTGATCGAAGACGTCGCCGGTGCCGGTGACGCGGGCCTCTCCAGCTTCGTGGGTGCCGAACTCGCGAAGTCCGAGCGCCCGGAGCTGACCAGCGCCAAGGTAATCGTCTCGGGCGGCCGTGCGCTGAAGGATTCGGAGACGTTCGAGCAGGTCATCCTGCCGCTCGCCGACAAGCTTGGCGCCGCTGTCGGTGCTTCGCGCGCCGCAGTCGATGCGGGCTATGTGCCGAACGACTACCAGGTCGGCCAGACCGGCAAGATCGTGGCGCCGGAAGTCTACATCGCGGTCGGCATTTCGGGCGCGATCCAGCACCTTGCGGGCATGAAGGACTCCAAGACCATCATCGCCATCAACAAGGACGAGGACGCCCCGATCTTCCAGGTCGCCGACGTCGGCCTCGTGGCGGACCTCTTCACCGCTGTGCCGGAGCTTACCGGCAAGCTCTGAATTCAATTCACCGAACCCTTTTCGAGACTCGGAAACGAACATGCTTGAACGCGAAGAGATGCCGTATGACGTCGTCGTCGTGGGCGGAGGGCCTGCGGGACTGGCTACGGCGATCCGGCTGAAGCAGGTCGATCCGGAGCTGTCGGTCTGTGTGCTCGAAAAGGGCTCGGAGGTCGGCGCGCATATCCTCTCGGGCGCGACGATCGATCCCAAGGCGCTCGACGAACTGCTGCCCACATGGCGCGAGGACGGCTGCCCGCTGGCCGAGACCCCGGTGACGGACAACTGGCACTGGCACCTTACGAAGAAGAAAAAGTTCTCCCTGCCGCATCTGATGATGCCGACGTTCATGTCGAACGACGGCAACTACACTGGCTCGCTGGGCAATCTCTGCCGCTGGCTGGCCGAACAGGCCGAGGCGCTGGAGATAGAGATCTTCCCCGGCTTCCCCGCCGCCGAGATACTCTACGACGACAACGGTGCCGTGATCGGCGTGCAGACCGGTGACATGGGCGTTGACCGCGAAGGCAATCCCAAGGGTGACTTCCAGCCGGGCATGAACCTGCTCGGCAAATACACCGTGTTCTGCGAGGGCGCGCGCGGTCACCTGACCAAGCGCCTAAAGGCGAAGTACAATCTGGAAGCCGATTGCCAACCGCAGATCTACGGCCTGGGCATCAAGGAACTGTGGGACATCGATCCCGCCAAGTACGTTCCCGGCCGCGTGATCCACACGCAGGGCTGGCCGCTGAGCGAGAACAACGCCTGGGGCGGCGGCTTCCTGTATCATCAGGCGAACAACCAGGTCGCGCTCGGCTTCGTGACCGCGCTCGATTACAAGAACCCCTACGTCTATCCGTTCGAGGAATTCCAGCGCTGGAAGCAGCACCCGGAAATCCGCGCGATCCTGGAAGGCGGCAAGCGCGTCGCCTACGGTGCGCGTGCGATCAACGAGGGTGGCTGGCAATCGGTGCCGCAACTCGCCTTCCCGGGCGGCGTGCTGGCGGGTTGCTCGGCCGGCTTCGTCAACGTGCCGCGTATCAAGGGCACGCATACCGCGATGAAGAGCGGCATGCTGGCGGCCGAGGCGATTGCCGCCGCGATTCTGGCCGGCCGCGAGCAGGATGCGCTGACCGAATACGACACGGCCGTGCGCGAAAGCTGGATCGCCAAGGAACTGAAGCTCGTCCAGAATGCCGAGCCGATGGTGGCGAAATGGGGCGGCGAGCTGGGCACGATCCTGGCCGGCGCGGACATGTGGCTGCGCACGCTGTTCGGTTTCGGCCTGGCCAAGCCGATGAAGCATCACACCGATGCCTCGTGCACGCAGCGCGCCGATCTTTACCAGCCGATCGCCTATCCCAAGCCGGACGGCGTGATCAGCTTCGACCGCCTGACCAGCGTGTCCTACTCTTTCACCAACCACGAGGAAGACCAGCCGGTCCACTTGCGTCTCAAGGATCCCACGGTTCCAACCGCGATCAATCTGCCGGTCTATGCCGGGCCCGAGGCGCGGTACTGCCCAGCGGGCGTCTACGAATTCGTCGATCCGGATGGTTCGGGCATGAAACTGCAGATCAACGCGCAGAACTGCGTCCACTGCAAGACCTGCGACATCAAGGACCCGACCCAGAACATCGAATGGGTCACGCCGGAAGGCGGTGGCGGGCCTACCTATCCGAATATGTAGCCATTCCCCCCCTCACGGTGGGAAGAGATAATTTACCGTCATGCATCCGTGAGCCAGTCTCTTAGCAGCTGAGCAGTTTGAGAGGGTTGTTCGACCGGGGGAAGATGGCCGCATTTGGTCAAGAGATGAAAATGCGATCCGGTAATCCCGTGATGAATTTCCCTTGAGTCTTCGGGAGGTGTAAGGACGTCACCATCGCCAACCGCGACCAGCGTCGGCACATGAATCTGTCGAAGTGTCTCAAGGCTCTCCGGGCGATCCAGAATAGCACGCTGCTGCCTGACGAAGGCCGCCTGCCCAACGCGTTCGGCCATCGCCTTTATCTTGTCTGCGACCGGCCCCTTCGCATGAGTGCGGGTGCCTGCAGTTTTTCGGCGCACTGAGCGGCCTCAGTGACAGCCGCGCCTTTGCCGCCACGCTCAGGCCTCTGCGCAAGATGTCCTGGGTAGTATACGCCAAGCCACCCTTCGGTTCTCCGTAAGCGGTGCCGCGTCCCCACCTTGCGGGGCTGAAGCACAGCGCCGAGTCTCAGCGCCCTGATCGGATGGAGGGCGCTGGTGCTATGACGATGCCATGTGATGATGCTGGCACTAGCCGGGTAACCCGCTTCGAAGTGTTCACTGGTGCGGGGCGGCGGCGGGATTGGCCGCCGGAGGTCAAGGCTTCGATCCTGGCCGGGAGCTTTTCCGGGCAGGAGACGGTCTGCTCGGTTGCGCGGCGGCATGGCATGAGCCCGTCGCAGTTGTTCACCTGGCGCCGGCAGCTCCGCAAGCAGTTGGAGAGCCAGGGCGCGGCTGTGCCGGCTTTTGTTCCCGCCGTCGTCGATGCCGTTGCCGCGGAGGAGTTCACGCCTGCGATCCAGCGGCCGAAGAAGCGACGGCGCGCGAAGGCGAGCGCAGTGGAACTGGAGATCGACGGCGTTGCGGTGAAGATCAGCCGCGGCGCCGATGCCGGGGTGATTGCCGCGGTGATCGAAGCGCTCCGGGTTACCCGATGATCGGACCCGGCGCAGGTGCCAAGGTCATGGTGGCCACACGCCCGGTCGATTTCCGCAAGGGACCCGACGCGTTGGCCGCGCTGGTCGGTGTCGAGTACGGCGGTGATCCTTATTCTGGCGTAATCTACGTGTTCCGGGCCAAGCGCAGTGATCGGATCAAGCTCGTCTGGTGGGATGGCACAGGGCTGTGCCTGATGGCCAAGAGGCTGGAATCCAGCGGGTTCAAGTGGCCGGCCATCCAGGACGGCGTGATGCGCCTGACGCCGGCGCAGTTGGGCGCCTTGCTCGAGGGTCTGGACTGGCGCCGTGTGCATGGCGGACGCCGCCCGATCGCCCCGCAGATTGCCGGTTGACGATGGCTCCTCCTACTGATTCACTCCTTCCATGCTCATGGAAGCGGATCTCCCCAACGACGTCGAAGCGCTCCGCGCGCTCGTCCTCGAGCAGGCCCGTGAGCTTGATGTTCTGAAGGTTTTCCAGGCCGAGGTTGAACGCCTGAAGGCGATCATCGAGGCCCTGCAGCGGCACCGGTTTGGCCGCCGTTCCGAGCAACTCGATCCCGATCAGTTCGAGCTTGCCCTGGAAGAGGTCGAGATGGCCTTGGCCCAGGCCCAGCACGCCGTGGACAAGGCGAGCCGGGCATCGGCGGATCGCCCGCGCAAGGTCAACCGCGGCTCGTTGCCGGCCCATCTCGAGCGGATCGAGCAGGTGGTCGATGTCGAGGACAAGGCCTGCCCCTGCTGCGGCGGCGCGCTCCACCAGATTGTCGCGCGACATTCAGGTTGAGAAACGTATTGCCTCACGGAGAGATGTTCCCGAACGATGGTTCGGTTGCCTCACCTAAATGTTCCCTTAGCAGTCTTGTATTCCGTTAGCCAGATCAAGGGCATGTGGGGACAGAGCCGGCGAAGCGTAGCGCAGCCGGCTCTGTCCCCACATGTGCAAAAATTTCGTCGGCTACTTTGCGGGGACCAAAGACCAAGCGCTGTGCCTCTTCGGCTCGCCATATCTTGAGTCGACGCTGAATGGTCCGCAAAAGCTTGTCCGGATATTGGTCAGGGTGTTCCCGCTGCAGTCGCTCCATAAGTTCGCGCCCTGTCCACCATGGCTCGGCACGATACCAGGCTTGGAGTTGATCCGTGACGGCCACCACTGGGTCTGGCCGGCGTCGGCCGCGCTTGGGTTGCGGTTTTGCTCGAGCCGTTGGTCTTGCTTCCCCGATCTGCCAGGCAGTCCGCAAACCCGCAAAGAACTGATCGAGCGTTATGTCATTCGCCACTACGGCCCCGCCAGGCTTGTCGGCCAGCGCCACAAGCCGCTCCTGACAATCGCGGATTTGGCGCAGCAACTTCACGGGATCCAGCCGTTCCATTGTTTCGGCGAGCTGAGCGCGTACCACATCGGTCGTCCTGGGATCGTCGATCAGGCGTTGGGCCGGCGTCGCCGGGGCGTGATAGCGTTTCATTACCTTTGCACCGTCGCGGTGCTTTTCCGCCAGCTTGAAGGATGGCTGGAAGAAGTTTCCGTAGAATCGTTGCAGCGCGTAGAGTTCGGCCAGTGCGCTGGTCGCCTCGATGCCCTCGAAGCGGCGATAGCCGACTACGCGGCGCACGATGGCGCCATTTTTCTGTTCCACCCATGCCTGGTCGTTCTTGCGATAGGGGCGGCATCGAGTGAAGGTGATCGAGTTCGCCGCGCACCAGTCGCGCACCGTCGGGTTCAGGAAGACACTGTCATTGTCGGTGTCGAAGCCAAGCACCGCCATCGGCAGCTGAACGCGCATTTCGTTAAGTACCGCGACCAGCAAATTCTGCTCGCGGAACAACAGGGGTGCGCATTCGGTCCAGCCCGTGGCGATATCCGTCAAGACCAGCGTTTGCGCAAAGCTCCCTTTCGCCACAGGGCCGCTGTGCGAAACCAGATCCGCCTCAAAATGGCCGGGCGCCGGATCGTCCCAGTCGTCAAATGTCCGGATCGGGATACTGCGCCGCAGAGCAGTTTGCCCAGCGGTCCTGCGCCGCGGGGTGCCAGTCGCCGTCGCGCGAATTTCCTTCAAAGCCCGATCGATCGTAGCCGGGCTCATCTGCAGCAGTCGCTCTTTTATCGCACCGTCGAGATCGAGATGGCCGCTGCGTTCCATCGCGCCCACCAAAATCGGAATCATCACCTTCAATCGTTTCGAACAGATGCGGTCAGAGGCCTCCCACAGCACCGTTAGCGCCTTGCGGACCGCGTCATCGTAAAGGCGTCGGCCAGGACGAGAACTTTGCCGCGTGGCCCGTTCTGACCGCATCAAGCGCATCCCATGCTTGCGGCAATAGCCTGTGATCCGAACAAATTCATCCAGTATGCGGCTCTTTTCCCTGCGGTGCGCTGACTGATATCGATCTCGAACCGCCGAGATCAACTCCTCCCGTGTCGCCATGCTCACTTTCCTCATTCCCATCCTCCCGACGCCGCTGGCTCAGGAATATTTCTGATGAGGCAACACTCAATTCAAAGGAGCATTTCTGGCGAGGCAATGCGCGTGAGGCAATACGAATCTTCATCCTGTTTGTCGCGCTACAATGGCCTATCCGCCTCGTTCCGGCAGGCATTGAGCGCACGGGATCTTTGCTGGGCCGTCGGCATCCCCCGGCATCAGAAGGTCTATCCTGCCGACGTGCAACTGATCTTCCCGGTGGCGAACCGCGGGCGTCCGCGTGTACGGCACGTGCCCGACGTCAAATCCCGGGCCGCGCACGCCATGCTCGAAGACGTAAAGTGGCGTCAGGTCAGCTGGCGCCGGGGAACGAAGGGGCGCCTGTCAGCGCGCTTTGCCGCCGTGCGTGTACGCATCGCCGATGGTGCGCCACAGCGGATCGGCGCAGCCGGAGCTCAACACATACCCGGCGAAGAAGCATGGCTGGTTGGCGAGCATCGCTCGACCGGGGAGCGAAAATACTACCTCTCGAACCTACCGGCCGATACCTCGATGAGGGACCTCGCGGGGGCGATCAAGGCGCGCTGGATCTGCGAGCAGGCGCATCAGCAGCTCAAGGAAGAACTCGGCCTCGACCACTTCGAGGGTCGCTCCTGGATCGGGCTGCATCGCCACTCTCTGATGACAATGATGGCCTATGCCTTCCTTCAGACCCGCAGGCTCGCTCAGGCGGGACGGAAAAAACGTATGGCCCGCCCCGTCTGCAAGTGGAATTTTGAGGTGATCTGATCAGTCTGCGTCAACGTATACGGTCTCACGGGCACGCCCGTGGCCAAGATGGAGATCCGCGCATCTGGAGCCACGATAAAGAGTTCGGCAGCAGGTGCCATTTTTTTCGCCGGGCTTTCCAGATGCTGGTCGACTGTCAGGCCATCTTTCCAATCCTTCCTGCAAACAACGCTGGCCTATGCCCAGATGAGCATCAGGCCGATCGGTTCAAATGGCAACGGGGTAGCTGCGTTCGAAGGTTGCGCCCTTACGCAAAGCGGCCCAAGCGATCCGCGCCAGCTTGTTGGCCAGGGCGACCACGGCAGCATTGCGGTGAACACCCCGTTCCAGCATCGCTTTGAGCCATCGCCCAAGTGGCGTGTCACTTCGAGAGATCGAGGGCAGGCTGGCCCTGGCACCATGGATCAGCAGGGTTCGCAAATAGGTGTTGCCGCGTTTCGAGATACCCAGCAGCCACGGTTTGCCTCCGGTGGTATGCTGGCGTGGGACAAGGCCAAGCCATGCCCCCAGGTCTCGGGCCTTGGCGAAGCTGCCGGCATTGCCAACCGCTGCGATCAGCGCGGTAGCGTTGAGCACTCCGATACCGGGGATGGATGTCAGGCGCCGGGCTGCGGCATCGTTGCGAGCGAGTTCGACGAACTCCGCGTTCAGGCTCTCAATCTTCTCATCGAGATCCCGCCATTCGGCACGAAGGTCACCGATGAGCCGACGAATCCGAGAGGAGAGCGCAGTCTCTTCCTGAGTGAGCAAGGCATCGACACCCAGTTCCAGCTTCCGACGACCAACAGGGAAAATCGTGCCGCGCTCCAGCATGATCGCACGCAACTGGTTGATCAGGCTCCTGCGCTCAGCCACCAAACGGGACCGGACGCGGTGAAGGGTCTGGATGTCTAACTGATCCTGGCTTTTGAGTTCTACGAAGCGCATCGTCGGGCGTGATGCTGCCTCGGCGATGCCTTCGGCATCCCGGTCGTCATTTTTCTGCGCTTTCACGTAGGGGCGAACGTATTCCGGTGACATCAGCCGGATCTCGTGCCCATGATCGGCGAAGAGACGGCCCATATGATGAGCGCCGCAACACGCCTCCATCGCCACAATGCATGCTGGTAGCTTCGAGACGTAATCGATCAGTGTTTGTCGGCGCATCGATCGGCGCAGGACAACCGCCCCGGTCGCATCCACACCGACGATGCTGCAAGCGTTCTTGCCCAGATCAACGCCAAGGATCACAATAGACATCGGTCCGTTCCTTTCCCTTCTCAAGCACCGGCATCATACCCGATGCCGGGGAAAAGGGGCGGGCCATCCCATAAAGAGTCCCCGGGCCACCACCTCAGCCCAGCCTGCCGGCAGTCCGCCAAGCCATCCTTGACCGCCTCTCGCGCCCACCGCCAGGCCAATGCCCTCATTGCGGAGGCGCTCTCTCAAGCGCGTCAATCTCACTTCTGCCAAAGTAGTGTTAGGAATACGAGACTATAATGGAGTGCCGATCATCCCACCCATAGTGGCCGCGGTGAAGCTAGCCGAAACGCTGGTTGATCTCCATCGTGCCGGCCTGCCTTTCAAGAGCGCGCGCGGGTACTGGGGCAACGGCTGACCGCTTACCCGGAAAAGACCGGCGGGCATCGCCCTTCCCAATTTCGTCTCCTCTTGGTCGCTGTCGATTGAGGCCATATGGCCACACCGGTTTCCTATCAGGGTTCGAACGCAATGGCCGGGTTTTCGCGGTAAAGGGATTGTGATGCATTGCTGGCCACGAGGCTTTGAGTTGTCTGATTTCTCTTGGTTTTGCGATGCGTGTGGATCGGCGTGCAAAAGGCCCCCGTTAGCGGGGTGATCGGCGTCTAAAAGGGGCCCTGACGACCAGCAGATTGCCTGGACCGTGATGAACTATAGCGACTAGGAAGCATCCGATGCCCGCGCCACCGTTGAGGGAAAGCGCCTTCGCGCGATCGAGTTCGAAAGCAACCCGCCGGAGCTGAGCTATCAAGGTTTCGAAATGGCTGGCAGCCTTAGCCTGTCTTATTCACCGCGGCGGGTGAGAGGGTTGGCGGGAGTGGCGTAAGCGATT
>NZ_LSJY01000212.1 GCF_001556865.1 Sphingobium sp. CCH11-B1
TTTTGCACGCCGATCACCCCACGAAGGGGGTGCCTATTGCACGCTGATCCTCACCTTCGTGGCGTGATTGTCGACCGCGACAAGTCGAGCGGCATCGTTCCAAGTAGGATTTCGCTCCGCGCCCGCCTTCGCGTCGTGGATGGATTGCAGCGCCTTGAACGCCTCGTCCACCGCCGTTTCGCTCTGGCCAAGCAACGGGCGAGTGTCGTCATCGTAATCGGCAATCTCGCCAGCGATACCGGGGTGGAGCGTGGGCGAAATACGGATGTCCATTTCATCGGACATTTTGGGGCCTCCTATGCTTGATGCGGCTAGACATTGGCTACAAGCTAGGGAGGCCGGTGAAAGTCGTGCAAGCAATTATTTTGTTATTACAATCACTTAGGTCGGTTCAGGCGCGACTGGCCATGAAACAGCATATTTGTGGGTCGGCGATTTGCCGGTGATGACCACACGGGCGCGGGCCGCTGTAAGCCGCGCACAGCGCAGGCCGGGGCTGCCGCCACCCTAGCGAGGGCGAGCGCGCTTTCGTGCCCCCAGCGTGGCGGCTACCGGCCGCTATCGCCACGCTTGCCCACGGTCCGTTATAGAATCTATATTGAATCTATACCGCATCTATGTCATAGACTGGCGTAGAAGGAGAATCGCCATGTCAAACAATGCCCTCATCGTCTTCACCGCCAAGACCGTCGAAATGATCCACGAGCAGGGTGGAACAAGGTCATGGGTGCTTAGCGCCACCAGTATGCGAGACGTGCGATATGTCGTCTGCACCCGGAACAGCGACCGCGCCTATGATGAAGAATGCGGCCCGCGCACCGAGGCGCACGGATCGGCGTTCCTCGTCGGCAAGGTGTCCGGGTTGAAGCAAGTGGACGAGCGCAACGGGCGGAAGCGGTATCTCGTCCAGATGAGCGAGTATGCCCGCGTATCGGTGGACGACTTCTGGACCCATGACCGCAACCCGACCCGCTACACCGACACGGACACGCTGCGCGAGCGCGGCATTGACGTGGACAAGCTGGACTGGCTTCCCATGCCCGATAGCGATGGCGTGATTGGCGTGATGCCCAGCACCCCGGAGGCGGATGCCCCTGCCGCCAGCGAGGGACTGACCATCGCCGAAGCGAAGCGCGGTCTGTCGGTCAGGTTCGGCGTTCCCGAGGAAGCCATTCAGATCGTCATTAACGGCTAGGCCAGCAATGACCACATGCGGCGGGCATGAGCGGCGGTAGCGCGTTAGCGTTAGCCTCGGGAGGCCGCCGGTCTCACCCCTAAAACGGCTGAAACCATGCCAGAGATGCCAATACAGGCTAACGCACTAACTTACTCTCTATTTTACATAGAATCCCTAGCATTTTCGCGGATTTGGGGCGTTAGCCTCGGGGGCGCTAACTGCCGCTACCATTAGCGGGAGGTCTGGCGGGTGGCATGGCTATTTCCGCTAACGCAACTGGCCGCGTTAGCCCTGCCCATGTGGTCATTCAGGTCGTGCAGAGCACCCGGTAAGCCTGCCCGTGGAAACTGAACATCTCCACCAGCTTGTCGCCTTTCACCTCCATCAGATTGCCGTTCGTGATAGCGGTCTTGATTGCCATATTCAGCGCAGCGGTGTGACCGAGCTTGTGCTTCTCGAACGATGACAGCCGTTGCGTGCGCAACTGGAGGTATTTGCGCGGGACGATGTTAGCGTCCTGCATCGCCTTGCCGTTCTTCAACCATTTGGGCAGCTTGTCACCGGGCAGGAATTGGAACTCCCGGCATAGCTCCATGACCTTTTGCTCGCGCCCGCCGTCACTGCCCTCGCCAACTTCGCCTTGACGGATGCGCCGGTCGAATGCTGCAATGCCGTGCCGGATGAGCGTAACCGCCCATTCCGCCTGCTCGACAGTAACGACTGGCCCAAACGGCTTGTCACCGACTGCCAGCAGCCCCGCAACCCGAAGCGCCTTGAGGTGCGCGCGGTTCCACAACTGGCGTAGGCTCTCATCGTCCCCCGCCGCATGGATCGCCGCATCGCACTCGTCCTCGAAGCGGTCGAGGTGGGCGCGCGCTCCCTCGCTGAACGCCACTTCCTGCACCTTGCCCGCTGCCATCGCCAGATCGGACGCGGCCATGATCCCGGCAATGTGGTCAACTACGCCCTGCGGCGGATGCTGCACTGGCGCAGCGTTCTTCGCGGGTCGGTCCCCGCCATACTCGATGACGCAGAACCGCGACATGAACCCATCGCGCATCATGGCGTCGGTGATAGACTCGTAAAACGTGTTCGGGGTCGTCTCGCCGATCAGGCTGAACGCCACGCTCGTGACCGATTCCACGTTGTTCTCTTGACTGCTATAGGCGATCCCGCCCGCCACATCGGTTGGACCGGACTTGGAATACAGCGTGGTCAGCACCTTGCGAAGCGACCGCATACTGGCGTCCTTATCGACCGCCATCGCCAAGAACTTGTGCCCGATCTCGCCCGCGACGTTCACGAACGACTGATTGCCCGCGCAGGCTTTGATAAGGGCAGGACCAGAAACGTAGTCGTCGAAGTTAGCGAAGTTCCCGGCGATAGGACACTTCACCGCTGCGGCACGGACGATCTTGGCGATCCCGCTGTGCATGGCTTCCTTCCCGATGGCGGAACGGGCGACCAGCACCACATAGAGGTTCAGCCCCGAACCGGGGATGTGCCAGACCTTACCGCAAACCCCCGCCATGAGTCCCAGCGCCCCGACGATGGCGACCTCGGCGACCGGACGCGGTGCCTGCTGATAGATGAACTGCGCCAGCGCACCGACGAACCCCGGTGGCATGGGCAGCGCACCTTGCGCTGGCGGCGTGGGACCGTCAGCAACATACGCGCCGCCGTTCGGTGCCTGCGCAACGGCAGACGCAAGCTGCTCGTTCAAGCCAGCTTCATAGGCTGCCCGAGCCTGCTGTCGCTGTTGCTCCGCGCCTGCGAACAGAGCAGGGTCAAAGGTGACGCCATCAACAACGCGAGGCTTATCCATGATGAGCCTCCGCGCCGGTGGGGGCGGTAGTCAATCTGTGCCCATCGCCATCCGCATCCGGCGAATTTTTACGCGGCGCTATGTTTTGCCCAAATACTTCGGGGCATGTCGATGTTTGCGACCTCTCCGCGAGATCGGGTATGTATGTGCTGTTCACGATGATACTCCGGCGGCAGGGGTGGCTCCCTGCCGCTGCTCATGAATGGGGATCAGGCGGCTTCGCTGGTGCTCTGACGGGCACCGGACGCGAGCCAGCGCAGCACATCGAGTTCGGCATACCAGACGCGGCGCGTGCCGGGAGGCGAGAAGTAGCGCGGTCCCTCGCCACGGAAGCGATACTGCTCCATCGTGTTAGGATGGACACCTAGGATTTCGGCAACCTCGCGGCTGTCGAGGGGACGGCGCTTCGGTTCGTAGGCAAACAGCTCGCAGAGCTGGTCGAAAGACATTTCGGTCACGTTTCGGCTCCGTGCGCTGCAACCTAGCGCCGGGGTGAACACTCCACTGTGGAGCCGATGGGAGAACGACCGGCCCGCACCATATCAGATAGTGCGGACCGGCAAGCTAGTTATAGCGCAAACAAGTGCGCGAGTGTTTGATAAAATTACTCGTTCGCGCGCCACTTCATCCATTCATTATTGCTGCACGCTTTAGCCCAGTCTGTGCCATTGACGCTCGCATCTGACCTGTCTTTGGCGCACTGACTTACGAGGTCCATGATGGCTTCTTTGTAATAGACAGACTCGCCTTGGCTTCCCCAAGGATGAGTTCGGTCCAAGGTGAGCAGGGCGTTCTTCAGCACCTGCTTCATCTTGAGGGGGCTAAAAAGGTAATCTTCGGGCTTTACGGCCATGTCGTCCTCCATTTTTAGTTGGGGACACACCAATCGCATGGCGGAGGTTGCACCGATGGCCCGTGTCCCATCGGTGCGCTTCGATGCTGGATCGAAGGCTACAGTGTGCAAGACTTCGGTATGCCGATCTGCACCGAGAGTCGATGCTAAATCTTTCGGCAGATTTTTGGTCCGTAAACCGATCAGGGGACGATTGGCCGTGTCGCCGGCCTCGACCGTTTTCCCCCGATTGTGCGAATTGGACCTGACCGAGACGGCCTCTCGGCTACAGGCCGGCTACAGCGGCGATCGCCGCTGGCTCGCCCCTACCCCGGCGGCGCTACGCGATCGGGGCTGTGCGCGAGGCTGCGCGGCCCCGCGCGTGCATCACCCAGCGGCGTGCAGCGGCACCACGTTCTTGCTGGCAGCGATAGCGGCCTGCTGCTCGATCCAGTCGCCGACCTTCTGCACATCCGGCTGGAGCCAATCGAGGTGCGCCAGGTCGAGATATGCACGGGCGGTCACGTCGTCGCTGCTCGGCTTGTGGCCAGTCAAGAGGTCGGTGCGGAACTTCTCAATCAGGCACTCGCGCATGGCGTAGTTCGTGAACGAGCGCCGCAGGTCGTGGAGCGACAGGTGCTTGCCCGCGATCTCGCCCACCACCTCCATCGGAGCGCGGGCGTCCATGATCCGTCCCGTCTTGCCCCACGATGGGAACACGAACGGGCTTTCGGTGCCGTCCGCCCGCTTGAGGCGGGGGCGCGACTTGAGGAGCGCGACGGCCTGCGACGACAGCGGGAGCCATATCGGATCACCACGCTTGCGGTCATCCAGATGCCACCAGCACTCTGCCGGGTTGTGGTCATCAATGTGCACGCGATCCCACGTCAACGTCGCCGCCTCGTCACGACGCGCTCCAGTGAGCAGGAGGAAGATGGTCAGGTCCACCGACGCCAGCGCCTCGTAGCCCTGCACCTCGCCGCGCATTTCGTGCAGCTTGTTCCAGACCGCGCCGATCTTGCGCTTGTCGATATAGCGTTCCGTGCGCGTGCCCAGCTTGGCCCAATGGTGCTTGAGCGCATCAACCGGATTGTCGCGGATTAGCGGGGTGCCATCGGCCTGTCGGTATTCGTCAGTGGCGAAGCGGATCAGGATGCGCAGCGTCACGAACGCCGCGTTGGCGCTGGCGGGCGCAGCCTTCTTCCCTTCCAGACCGCCCTTCACCAGCGCGGCGTGACGCTCCTTCACCATATCGCGCGTGATGCTCGCGATGGGCAGCGGTGCCCACTTAGCGAAGGTCTTCTCAACATGGCGGCGATACTCGCGCGCGGTGCTGTCCTCCATCTTGCCGGGGCGACCGACATAGGCCTCTAGCACGTCTTGCAACGTGACCTTCGCGGCAGCGTCAGCCTTGACCACAGCGCGCGGGTCGATCCCCTCGCGCATGTCTTGCAACACCTTCTGCGCCCGCTTGCGCGCGGCATCCTCGGTGAGGGTGCCATAGGGACCAAGGGTGAACTGGATCGACTTGCCCAGCACCCTCCCCATGACGATGAACACCTTCTTGCCCTTCTCGGACACGCGGAGGCCGTAGCCCTTCACGCTGTCGTCCCAGTGGACCGCGTAGCCCTCAGCGGGCCACTCGACCTTGTCCACGAACCCCTTCGTAATCTTCGCCATGCTGCTCCTTGGCTGCTAGATTCTAGCGTATTTCTAGCAAGGAGCTTACAGCTACGACAAGGAACCGCAAAAAAGCAAGGGCGAAAAGCGCGGTTTATCAAGGGTTACGGTTGCTAGAACAAGCTATGACAATCTAGCGCAATGGCGTGATTCCAAAACTCTTAATCAGCGGGTCCTAGGTTCGAGCCCTAGTGCGTCCACCATTTCCCAACGACGGACAGATGGCGGCATGACGACATGCCCGCCGACGCCTCGCCACACATCGCGATCTCGGTTCCTGTCAGCGTGTCCGCGACGGGTCGGGCAGCGTGAGCAGTACGGGGAGCACCCCGACCGCCACGATCGCGATCATGATGCCGGGCGCCTGCGGCGTGCCCGTCCGCACCGTGAGCCACTGGGCGAGCCATGGCGTCAATCCGCCGAACAGGGCGGTGGCGCTCGTCGCACCGAGCGCCAGGCCGCTTAGCCGTCCCTCTGCAGGAAGCTGCTCTGCCGTTGCCACCGCACCCACGGCGCTGACCCCGCCTGCCAGTGCAGCGAGCAGGACTGCGCCGATGACGGCGGCTGCCACCCCAGCATCCGCGAAGGCGCGAAACACCATCCACGGCAATATCGCCGCTATCGTCGCCAATGCGACCAAGACAGGGCGGCGGCCCAGGCGATCGGCCAGAAGGCCGACCAACGGCGTCACCAGGATCACGGCAAGCGCGGCGATCGTCGCCAGTTGCAGCGACACGCCTTCCTCCATCCCGGTGGTTGCGGTCAAATAGACCGGGACATAGGTGATACCCACATAATAGGTGATCGATCCCAATGCCGATATGGCGAAGCCTCGCAAGACGCCCGCCCGGCGCCGCGCCCAGCTGTCCGCTATCGGATTGGCGAGCAGCCGGCCTGCGTTCCGCCCTGCCTCGAAATCGGGCGACTCGCGCATGGCGGACCTGGCGAGCAGGATCATGGCGGCAAGCGCTGCGCCGAAAAGGAACGGGATGCGCCATCCCCAATCGTCCAGCGCCGGCAAAGGGATGAGCGTCACCGTCAGCGCGGCGACCGCGGCAGCCAGCAACGCCCCGACCTCGCTGGTCGCTGCGGCCAGGGAGGTGACGAGCCCCCGCCGGTGCGGTGGAGCGCCTTCAAGCAGATAGGCGACGACGCCGGTATATTCGCCGCCTACGGCAAAGCCCATGACGCAGCGCAGGAGCAGCAAGGCGACGCCAGCCCCGGGGCCGACTTGCGCCGCCGTGGGCAGCAATGCCGTCGCCGTCATCGCAACGGTCATCAGCGCCATGGACCCGATCAGCGTCGCGCGCCGCCCATGCCTGTCGCCGAAATGGCCGAAGACCAGAGCGCCGAGCGGCCGCATCAGATAAGCCACGGCAAAGCCGCCAAGCGTCACCAGCAGCGCCTGCTGTCCCGTAAAGAACAGCCGCGACAAAAGGGTCGCGAGATACAGGAAGAGCGTGAAATCATACCATTCGACCACCGTGGACAGTGCCGCCAGCACGAGCGAACGGCGATCGAGAGGAGGTGGCGTCATGGTGGCAGGCTAGCGAGACGAACAGCGGGCAGCAATCGCGCCGTTCATCGTGGCCGAAGCACCGGCATGAACGCTGCGATCCCGGCGCCCGGGCCATCCGGATAATTCCAGACAGCGCCGCTCACGGCCAAAAAGTCCGCCCCCGCCGCGACAAGCGGGGCGGCATTGTCAGCCGTAATGCCGCCAATCGCGACGCAAGGCAGTTCGAACAGGGTCGTCCACCACCCCAGGATCGACGGATCGGGCCGGTGGAACACGTCCTTGGTCGTCGTAGGATAGAAAGCGCCGAAAGCCACATAGTCGGCCCCCGCCTCTCCCGCTTCCATCGCAAGATGGCGGCTGTCGTGGCAGGTAACGCCTATCTGCACCTTGGGGCCGAGCAGCTTGCGCGCTTCGACCGGGTCGCCATCCCCTTGCCCCAGATGCACGCCATCGGTGCCCAGGCGCTTCGCCAGCGCCGCGCTGTCATTGATGATGAACGCCACTTCCCGCTCAGCGCACAGCTTTTGCAAGGGCTCTGCGGCACGGGCGACCGCATCCTCGTCCAGCCCCTTCAGGCGCAACTGGAACGCCGCCACGTCGCCGCCGTCGAAGGCGGCGCGAAGCCGGTCTGCGAAATCCGTTTCGATCGAGGGCGGCGAAATCAGGTAAAGCTGGCAGGCGGGCCGAAAGCCCTGCTCAAACTGGTCGGCGAAATGCGGATCGAGCGCCAGTTCCTCGTCAGTGAAATCAGTCATGGCCGGGCAGTAGAGCATCCAGCGCCGCGTTAAAAGCCTGCGGATCATCCAGCCGGTGCGCCACGTAGCGGATCGTCCGCTGCCGGAACCGCGCAGGCGGATCAAGCTCCAGTACGATGTTCGGATAGGCGATCAACGCTGCGTTGAACAATCCTTCGCGGCGCAAGCCATCAAGCGTCCAATGATCGACCCTTCGCGCGACCTGTGAAAGAGAAATGACCATCGCCCGCAGCGATCCTGACGGCCAGACAAGCTCTTCGCCCGTCAGGGCGACTGGCCGGGTTCGCAGCGAACGGATGAAAAAGGCCAGCCAAAGCGCCAGCATGAGACTGAGCGCAGACAGAATCAGCGCGGCCGGCAGGCTCCACAGCGCGATGAGGACGTGCGTCACCGTCGCCTCGATGGCGACCAGGCCGAACAGCACCCCCATCATCGGCGCGATCGACCTGTGATAAGGGAAGGTGGAGGCGCCGGGCGGATAGTCGCTCCGCCCGGCCCTCCGCACCGTCAGGCAGCGACCGGCTGCTTCGCGGTCGATGCGCCGTGGATTTCGTCGATCGCCTCACCCAGCGAGGCGTTGAACTCGTCATCGCTCATCTGATGGCGCAAATCGTTCAGCAGCGCGCGGCTGAAGCTTGCGATGATGCCACGATTCTTCGCCAGTTCAGCGCATGCCTCGGTGCGGCTGAACCCACCGGAAAGCGCGACGACGCGCAGCACCTTGGGATGATCGACCAGCGGGTCGAACAGACCGGCCTTGGCAGGCAGCGAAAGCTTGAGCATCACCTGCTCACCTTCGGGCAGCGCGTCGAGATTCTTGAGGATCTCTTCGAGAAGGATCGCGTCGGCCTCGGCGCGCTCGGGCGACTTGATGTTCACCTCGGGCTCGATGATGGGCATCAGACCGCCGGCCAGCACCTGCTTTCCGATCTCAAACTGCTGCGCCACCACGGCGGCGATGCCTTTCCGGTTGGCAAGGTTGATGACCGAGCGTTCCTTGGTCCCGAACACACCCAGACCCTTCGCACGGGCGAGCAGCGCGTCGAGGCCCGGATTGGGCTTCATCAGCTGTACGCCGTCGGCTTCGTCTTCCAGACCCTTGTCGATCTTGATGAAGGGCACGACGCCCCGCTCGATCAGCGCCTGGGGGGTGGGCTTGCCGTCCACGGTGCCGTCCATGGTCCGTTCGAACAGGATCGCGCCGAGAACCTTGTCGCCGGTGAAGACGGGCGCGGTGATGATGCGACTGCGCATGTCGTGGATGAGCGCGAACATCTCCTCGTCGCTGCTCCAAGCGCCTTCTTCGATGCCATAGCCCTTGAGAGCCTTGGGCGTCGAACCGCCGCTCTGGTCAAGCGCGGCAATAAAGCCGTTGCCCTGGGCGATCTTGCTCTTCATATCCTGATCCAGCATCTGCACATACCTTCTTGATAAGGAAGGACACCACCCCCTCGGCAGCATCCGATGATCGGCCTCCGCGCTGCCCTCTCCACAAGGCGACGGAGGCCCGGGTCGGGCGTCAGGCTTCTAGTGCCTTGACCCCCGGTAGTTCCTTGCCTTCCATCCATTCCAGGAAGGCGCCGCCCGCAGTGGACACGAAACTGAAGTCCGCGGCCACGCCGGCGTGGTTGAGCGCCGCAACGGTATCGCCGCCGCCGGCCACCGACGTCAACTGTCCTTCTTTCGTAAGCGCGGCCGCGGTCTTGGCCAGCGCCACCGTGGCAGTGTCGAACGGCGCGATCTCGAACGCGCCCAGCGGGCCGTTCCACACCAGGGTCCGACAATTTTTGAGCGCGTCGCCCAGCGCCTCGACGGCGGCGGGTCCCACGTCCAGGATCATTTCATCCTCTGCGACCTCATGCACGTTGCAGGTTCGGACCGAGGGAGGATTGGCCGCGAACTCCTTCGCCACCACCACGTCATAGGGCAGATGGATGATGCAGCCCGCCGCTTCGGCCTTTTCGAAGATCGCCTCGGCGGTCTCCGCCAGATCCTTCTCGCACAGCGACTTGCCCACGTCCACGCCGCGCGCATAGAGGAAGGTGTTGGCCATGCCACCGCCGATGATCAGGTGATCGACCTTGGCGACAAGGTTGTTGAGCACGTCGAGCTTGGTCGAAACCTTTGCGCCGCCAACGACCGCCGCGACCGGCGTCACCGGCTCGCCCAGCGCCGCCTGCAGCGCATCCAGCTCCTTTTCCATCGACCGGCCTGCAAAGGCCGGCAGCTTGTGCGCCAGCCCCTCGGTCGAGGCATGGGCGCGGTGCGCGGCGGAGAAAGCGTCGTTGACGTAAAGGTCGCCGATCGCCGCCATCGCCTCCACCAGAGCCGGGTCGTTCTTCTCTTCGCCGGCGTGGAAACGGGTATTTTCCAGGATGGCGACGTCACCGTTGCGCATCACCTTGACGCCGTCGACCGCCGCTTCGCCCTGGCAGTCGGGAATGAACTGCACTTCGCGGCCAAGCACGGCGGACAAGGGGCGGGTGATCTTCGACAACGAATATTCCGGGTTCTTCTGGCCCTTTGGCCGTCCGAAATGGGCGAGGATCAGCACCTTCGCGCCGCGGTCCGCCAGTTCCAGCACGGTCGGCATCGCGGCGCGCAACCGGGTATCGTCGCTGACAGATCCATCCTGCATCGGCACGTTCAGGTCTTCCCGCACCAGCACGACCTTGCCGGCGATGTCGCCCATGTCATCGAGTGTCTTGAACGGCTTGGCCATCATCGTCCCCCAAAAAATCTGCTATATCGGTGCGGCAAGAAAATCCCCGCCGGTTGGCCGGCGGGGATATTGGTCTTTTACAGGAACTTCGCCAGGACACCCGTGGTGTCGATCATGCGGTTCGAAAAGCCCCATTCATTGTCGTACCAGCTCAGCACGCGGACCAGCGTACCGTCGATGACAGCGGTTTCAAGGCTGTCGACGGTCGAGCTGCGCGCATCGCCATTATAATCGATCGACACCAGCGGCTCGTCCGAATAGCCGAGCACGCCCTTGAGCGGGCCGCTTTCCGACGCGGCCTTGAGCAAGCCGTTCACTTCTTCCTTGGTCGTCGCCTTCTTGGCGATGAACTTCAGGTCGACGACCGACACGTTCGGCGTGGGCACGCGCACCGACGATCCGTCCAGCTTGCCCTTGAGCTCGGGCAGAACCTCACCCACTGCGCGGGCGGCGCCGGTGGTGGTCGGGATCATCGACAGGGCCGCGGCGCGGGCGCGACGCATGTCCTTGTGCAGCTGGTCCAGCGTATTCTGATCGTTGGTGTAGCTGTGGATCGTGGTCATGAAGCCCTTTTCGATGCCCAGCGCATCGTGGAGGACCTTGGCCAGCGGCGCGAGGCAGTTGGTGGTGCAGCTCGCATTCGAGATCACGATGTCGTCGGCGGTCAGGCTGTCATGGTTGACGCCAAAAACCACGGTCTTGTCGACGCCGGTCGCCGGCGCGGAAATGACGACACGCTTCGCGCCAGCGGTCAGATGCGCGCTCGCCTTGCCTTTGTCCGCGAAGATGCCGGTGCATTCCAGCGCAATGTCCACGCCCTGCGCCGCGTGCGGCAGCTTGGCGGGATCACGCTCGGCGGTGACGGCGATGCGCTTCCCGTCGATCACCAGCGCGTCACCATCCACGCTCACCTCGCCCGGCCAGTTGCCGTGGACCGAATCCCGCTTGAAGAGCAGCGCGTTCGACTGGGCATCGCCCAGATCGTTGATGCTGACCAGTTCCAGGTCGTGATCGGTGCGCGAAAGGATGGCCCGCGCCACCAGGCGGCCGATGCGTCCGAAACCGTTGATTGCTACCTTCGTTGCCACTGCACTAGCCTCCTGGTGTTGATGTTCGGTCAGTTGTTGAGGGCGGCCGCGATTTGCGGCGCGATCTTCACGGCGGTGAGGCCGAAATGGTCATACAGCGCCTCGGCCGGGGCTGACGCGCCAAAGCTGTCGATGCCAAAGCGCAGGCCGGCAATGCCGGTATAGCGCTCCCAGCCAAAGGTGGTCCCCGCCTCGATCGAGACACGCAGCACATGATGCGGCAGCAGATCGTCCTTGTAGGCCTTGGGCTGCGCTTCGAAATGCGCCCAGCTCGGCATCGACACCACGTCCGCGCCGATGCCCTGCTCCTCCAGCAGCTTGGCGGTGGCGACGGCAATCTCTACCTCGGAACCGGTGGCGATCAGCACCACCTTGCGCTCGGCGCTCGCGGCGACAAGGCGATATGCGCCCTTCGCTGACAAATTCTCGCTCTTTTCCGTCCGCAACTGCGGCAGGTTCTGGCGGGTCAGCGCCAGCACCGACGGACCGTTCGCGTCCTTCAACGCCAGTTCCCAGCACTCCGCCGTCTCAACGATGTCGGCCGGGCGATAGACGTCGAGGTTCGGGATCATGCGCAGCGACATGACATGCTCGATCGGCTGATGGGTCGGGCCGTCTTCGCCCAGGCCGATGCTGTCATGGGTCAGCACATGGATGACCCGCTGCTGCTGGAGCGCGGCGAGGCGGATGCCGCCGCGCATATAGTCCGAAAAGACAAGGAAGGTCCCGCCATATGGGATCACGCCGCCATGCAAAGCCATGCCGTTCATCGCGCAGGCCATGCCGAATTCGCGGATGCCGTAATAGACGTAGCGGCCGCTATAATCATCGGCGGTCAGCGGACCGGTGGACTTGGTCTTGGTATTGTTGGAGCCGGTAAGATCGGCCGACCCCCCCAGTGTTTCGGGCAGCAGATCGTTGATCGCGCCCAGCGCGAGTTCGCTTGCCTTCCGCGTGGCGACCTTTTGCGGCGCGGCGATCAGGCTGTCGATATAGGCGTCAAGCGAGAACCCGGCAGGCAGATCGCCGGCCATGCGGCGGGAAAATTCCACGCCTCGCCCGCTGCTTGCCAAGCGGTTTTCCCATGCGGCGCGAACATCTGCGCCCTTTGCGCCAATCGCCTTCCAAGCGGCAGCGATATCCTCGGGGATGACGAAGGGTTCGGCGCTCCAGCCTAGAAATTCGCGTGCGGCGGCAACTTCGGCTTCTCCCAGCGCAGAACCATGCACGCCGGAGGTGCCCGCCTTGTTGGGCGCGCCATAGCCGATCTTGGTCGCGCAGGCGACCAGGCTGGGGCGCGGATCGGCCAGCGCCTCATCGATGGCGCGCCGGACATCGGCCGCGTCATGGCCGTCGCACGACACGACATGCCAGCCGGTCGCGGCATAGCGCGCGCGCACATCCTCGCTGCTCGACAGATCGACCGCGCCGTCGATGGTGATCTTGTTATCGTCCCACAATACGATCAGCCGGCCAAGCTTCAGATGGCCGGCAAGGCCAATCGCTTCATGATTGATCCCTTCCATCAGGCAGCCGTCGCCAGCGACCACCCAGGTCCGGTGATCGACCAGATCGTCACCGAACTGGGCGTTGAGGTGCCGCTCCGCAATCGCCATGCCAACGGCGGTGGCGAGGCCCGATCCCAGCGGCCCGGTAGTCGCCTCGACCCCCGCCAGCTCGAAATTCTCGGGGTGTCCCGCGCAGGGGCTGTGCAGTTGGCGGAAGTTACGAATGTCGTCCATCGTCGGACGCGCATAGCCGGTGAGGTGCAGCAGGCTGTAGATCAGCATGGACCCGTGGCCGGCCGAGAGGACGAACCGGTCCCGGTCGGCCCATTTCGGTTCTTTGGGATCGAACTTCAGATAGTCCGCGAACAGCACTGTCGCCACATCCGCCATCCCCATCGGCATCCCCGGATGGCCGCTATTGGCCGCCTGCACCGCGTCCATGGACAGCGCCCGAATGGCGTTGGCGAGCGATTTTTCGGGTACGGTCATCGGCGACAGTCGTCTTTCCTGATCAAGGATGGCGGCGCAACCCGCGCGAGCGGGACGAATCAAAGTCGCGCCCCCTTTGTCGCGTCAGGCCCGACGCGTCAACCGCGCGCCTCTCGCTTGCGTCCCAAAGCGAGGAAAACACGCCAAAGAGCGCTTTTGCGAAGCACCGAGTTGGTTTATGCAAGGACGATGGCAAGCGACCGCATGATGCAGGCGATCGGCACGCTGGAGCGTGCGGTGAGCCGGCTTGAACAGGATGTGATCCGCCTTCAAGAGGCGCCTTCCAATCCCCCCTCCATCAGCATGGACCGCGTCGCTGCGCGCGCGGCGCTGCAATCGCTTGACGACCTCATCGACACTTTGAAGGCGCGGACGGATGGCTGAAACCGAACTTCATATCGCGGGGCGCCACTATCCGATCCGTTGCCGCGACGGAGAGGAAATGCACCTGGCCCAGCTCGCCGGAATGATCGAGCAGAAGGCGCGGCTGGCGCAGCAGGCGACGCCGGGGCTGACCGAGGTGCGCACCCTTCTGTTCGCCGCGCTTTTCCTTGCCGACGAGTTGAACGACCTGCGCCGCGAAACCGCCGGGCGGCAGGCGCAACTGCCGCTCGACGCGGATGAGGACGGCGCGCGTGCGATAGAGTCGCTGGCGGACCGGATAGAAAAGCTGCGCGCGCGCCTTGCCCCCGGCGTTGCGGACGCCTAGATTGGTCCGTGACGGGCACTGCGCGGCACGAGCTTTAGCGAACATCCCTGAGGCGATAATCACATCCAAGGGGGCTGTCCCTGGGCGGGTTCCGGCCCGATCTACATGGTCCCCACCTGACGTTGAGGCGTCAGAGGATTTTCCAGCAAACGACCGAGGCGGTCCCGTCACCCTTCCCGCCTCCAGCGGCCCGGACCATCAATGACCGACCAGACCATCCCGTTGGACAAAACCGCCCTGCGCGCCCTGGCGCGGGACAGGCGGCACGCCTTTGTATCGACGCTCGATCCGCTGGCGCATCGCCTGGCGTTCAAGATGGTGCCCTCGCCCCTCGCCCGGCGGATGGAGGACGCGCGGATCGTTGCTCTATATGTCGGCCTGGAGGGCGAAGCGCCGGCCCAGCGGCTCGCGGCGCAATTGCAGGCGATGGGCAAGGTGCTCGCTTTGCCCCGCGTGCTCGACCGGCTGGGCAGCATGGATTTCCTGATCTGGCAGCCGGACGCCCCGTTGCTGCCCGGACTTTTTCGTACCAGCCATCCCGATCCCGGCGACGGACCGGTCACGCCCGATGTGATCGTCGCCCCGCTCGTGGCCTTCGATCGGGGAATGAACCGGCTGGGCCAGGGCGGCGGCTATTATGACCGCGCCTTCGCGCGCTATCCCGAAGCCCTGCGCGTCGGCATCGCCTGGTCGGCGCAGGAATTGGATATGGTGCCGGCCGACCCGTGGGATCTGCCGCTCCACGCGATCCTGACCGAAGTCGAATTGATCGAGGGACCAGAGCTGTGAGTATCGACCCGCGCCATTATCATCAGCCAAGCTGGCGCAAGCCTGTGGGAATGCTCGGCATCATGATGCTGATCCTGCTTTGGGCGGTAATGGTGGGCAGCCTGTCGCCCTTCATCGGCGCATTGCCGGTCTGGGTCCAGGTGCCTGTCTATGTGATGCTGGGGATCGTCTGGATTTGGGTGCTGCCCTTGAAACGCCTGCTGGTCTGGATGGAAACCGGCCGCTGGGGATAGGGAAACAAACACTTCCTTTTGCAGGAAGTGGCGCGAGTGACGGGGCTCGAACCCGCGACCTCCGGCGTGACAGGCCGGCACTCTAACCAACTGAGCTACACCCGCGCATGGGCGGCACCGCTTCGGGCTTCCCAGCCACCGGAGGATGCGTCTCCTTCAACCAACCAAACCCACCTTCCTGCAAGGAAAGTGGCGCGAGTGACGGGGCTCGAACCCGCGACCTCCGGCGTGACAGGCCGGCACTCTAACCAACTGAGCTACACCCGCGTTCGGTGTGGAAGCGCCGTCTATGAGCGTCGGACGGGGCTGTCAACCGTCCGTAACACCGCTTTCTTCTTTCTCATCATTTTCTTTGCGGGGAGTCACCGTCAGCGTTCCCTGCTCGAACAGGAAACCGGCTATATCGGGCGCTCCCGCAGCCGCCACGACGGTCTGGATGATGATGAGCAGCGGTACGCCCAGCAGAGCGCCCGGCGTTCCCCATACCCATCCCCAAAAGGCCAGCGACACCAGAATCAACAGCGGGTTCATCGTCAGCCGCCGGCCAAGCAGCAGGGGCGTGATGACGTTCGCTTCCACCAGGTGAAATCCGACCTGCAGGGCGGCGGGCATTAACGCCACATAGACATCGTCGAACACCATCAGGCCGCCGAGCGCCAATAGGACGGCCGCCAGCATCGGCCCGAAATAGGGCACGAAGTTCAGCAAAGCGACGATGCCGCCCCACATCAGGGGCGATGGCATGCCGATGATCCAGAGCGCGACGGCCACCGCCAGCCCCAGGCAGCAGTTGATGACCGCAATGGTGATGACATAGGCCGATGTCGCATCAACAACGTTCTGGATCACGCGCGCGACCGCCATCGCTCCGTCGAAACTGCCCCGGCTGTTGATCGTCCGGCGACGCAGGCGGGTCCATCCGGCAAGAAAGAAATAGATGATGAGCAGCGCGAACGCCATCTGGATGATCGCAGCCGGCGCTGACGTGGCGGCGAACTGGAGCAACGACCGGGGCGCATCGACGGCGGAAGCCTGTGCCGCGGCGACCGGCCCGCTCGCCAGCATCCGAACCGTTTCGTCAACAAAGCGCTGCAGGTTGGAATAGAAATCGATCAGCGGAGCGAGGTTCGCCTGTATCTGGGGCAGGCGCTGGGGCAGGATGCGGAACCAGTCGGTCGCCGGCACCACGATGAGCACAAGCGCCGTATTGGCCACCAGCAGGAATCCGGTCAGCGCCATCAACGCCGCCAGGCCTGATGGAAGCCCCCGTCGCTCCATCCATTCCAGCAACGGCACCAGCACGATGGCGATCACCAGCGCGGCCGTCAGCGGCAGGAAGAACTCCGCCCCGGCCCGCAACGCGAAGGGAACCGCCAGGATCAGGCCGATCCCCGACGTCAGGGCGATGGACGCGAGCAGCCGGTCGCGCCGGCGGTTGATCTCCTGCAAATCGCTGCTGCTCGGTTGATTCCCGTTCATTCCCACAGATGTGCGACGGCGGCGCGGCAGCGTCAATTTCCAATGCCAACGCGTTCTGCCCAAAAGGGAAAATCATGCCTTAACCAAATATTCGTCGCGGCCGGGTATCGGGAGGCAGGGACAAGAAACGGGGACAGGCATGAAGAAGGCGCTGCTGGCGCTGGCCGCGATGAGCGCGGCGGGGATGACGCGGGCCGAACCGGCACCCTCGGCCATCCGGCTCGACACGCAGATGTTCGTGGAAAAGGTGACGATCGACATCAACGGCCGCCCTCGCCGGATGTTGGCGAGCGCCACGCGTCCTGCTCCAGGCGACCGCGTGGTCATGGTCTTGCACTGGCGGAACGACGGACCGCAACCCATCCGCAGCTTCGCCGTCAGCCGCGCCACCTTGCGCGGAGCCGCGCCCGACCTGAACGCGCCGGGCCTGGAAATTTCCGTGGACGGCGGCGCGCACTGGGATCGGTTCGCGCGCATCTGGCTCCCCACGCCGCTCGGCGGCGTGCGCCGCGCCGTGGCGGAGGACGTGACACATGTCCGCTGGCTTCTGTCCGACCCCGCCCATCCGGGACAGGCCGGGCGCTTCAGCTACCGCGCCACGCTGCGATAGACGCTCAATCGACGAAGATGAAGGCGGGCGCTTCCAGCCGCCTCTTCACCGCCTGAACGAAGCTCGCCGCGTCCCAGCCGTCGACCACGCGATGGTCGCAGCTGATCGACAGGTTCATGAGCTTCGCCGGGACCACTTCCTTGCCCCGGAACACGGGCCGTTCGACCACGCGATTGGGGCCGATGATCGCGACTTCGGGGCGGTTGATGACCGGCGTGGTTGCAATGCCCCCAAGCGGACCCAGCGACGTAAGAGTCAGCGTCGACCCGGACAATTCCTCCGACTTCGCCTTGCCCGTCCGCGCGGCTTCCGCCAGACGACGAATTTCGACCGCCAGCTGCCAGATGTTCCGGTCCTGCGCGTCGCGGATGACGGGCACCATCAGGCCCGCATCGGTCTGCGTCGCAAGCCCCAGATGCACCGATCCATGCCGCGTCACGACGCCGGCCTCGTCGTCATAGCGGGCGTTCAGCATCGGAAATTCAGGCAGAGTCTTGCAAATCGCGACGATCAGCAGCGGCAGCATGGTGAGCTTGGGTCTCTCGCCTCGCCCGGCGTTGAGCTGCTCGCGCAGTCCCTCCAGTGCGGTGACGTCGATCTCCTCGACATAGGTGAAGTGCGGGATATGCCGCTTGGACGCAGCCATATTCTCGGCGATCCGGCGTCGCATGCCGATGACCTTGACCGCCTCGTCTGCGCGCTTGGCGGAGCGGCCGGCAGGCGCATATCCCTGGCCCGCCCCATAGAGAAGATAGGCGTCGAGGTCTGCATGACGGATGCGGTCCCCGGTCGGCTTCACTTGCGCAAGGTCGATACCCAGTTCCTTCGCCCGCGCGCGAACAGCAGGGGAAGCGAGAACGGGTTTATGCGTCACAACAGTCTCGCCCGGCTCAACGTTCAAGGGCTCAAGGGCTGGCGCCGCTACGGGCTCCGGCGGAGGCGTGGCGGCAATCGGCGCGACCGCCCCCTTCATCGCCGCCTCGCCCGGCGTCTCCGCTTCCATCGTTTCAGCGGCGGGTGGCGGCGCAGCGCCGACATCGCCCTCGATCTCGATCTCCACCAGCATCGACCCGATCGGCACCTGATCGCCCGGCTCGCCCGCCAGGCGCACCACAACGCCCGCCACCGGGCTTTCCATCTCGACCGTCGCCTTGTCGGTCATCATGTCGGCGATGGGCTGATCCTCCTCGACCCGGTCGCCCACCTTGACGTGCCAGCCGACGATCTCGGCCTCTGAAATGCCTTCGCCGATATCCGGCAACTTGAACGTGAACAGCGCCATGACGCTCAATCCCTCATGATCTTGGTGATGGCCTCGCGGATACGCACCGGCCCTGGAAAATAGGCCCATTCCAGGCTGTGCGGATAAGGCGTGTCGAAGCCGGTGACGCGCTCGATCGGCGCTTCGAGATGGTAGAAGCAGCGTTCCTGCACCTGGGCCAGCAACTCCGCACCGAACCCGCTGGTTCGAGTCGCCTCATGCACGATCAGGCAACGGCCGGTCTTCCGCACGGATGCCTCGATACATTCGATATCCAGGGGGACGAGCGTCCGCAGGTCGATCACCTCGGCATCGACGCCCATGGCCGCCACCGTATTTTCGACCACATGGACCATAGTGCCGTAACAGAGGACGGTCAGCGCCTCGCCAGGCCGCGCGATCCGCGCCTTCCCCAGCGGTATGCGATAATGGCCGGTCGGCACCTGCGCCTCTGGATGCCCGGCCCAGCTCTTGGCCGGCGTATCATAATGGCCGTCGAACGGGCCGTTATAGATGCGCTTGGGTTCGAAGAAGATGACCGGGTCATTATCCTCGATGGCCGCGATCAACAGCCCCTTGGCGTCATAGGGCGTGGACGGGATCACCGTCTTCACGCCCGACACATGGGTGAAGATGCCTTCGGGCGACTGGCTGTGGGTTTGCCCCCCAAAGATGCCGCCGCCGAAGGGGGACCGAACCGTCATCGGCGATATGAACTCGCCTGCCGAGCGATAGCGCAGCCGCGCCGCCTCGCTCACCAACTGATCGAGCGCGGGGTAGATATAGTCGGCGAACTGGATTTCCGGCACCGGGCGCAGGCCATAGGCGCCCATCCCCACCGCGACGCCGATGATGCCGCATTCGGTAATCGGCGTGTCGAACACCCGGTTCTTGCCATATTTCTGCTGGAGTCCGGCGGTCGCGCGGAACACGCCCCCGAAATAGCCGACATCCTCGCCCATGACGACAACATCGGGATCGCGGTCCATCATCACGTCCAGCGCGCTGTTGATCGCCTGGATCATGTTCATCTGCTGCGCGTCGCTCCGCACGTCACCCTGCGTCATGATGTCGCTCACAGCCCGGCCGCCTTCCATTCGTCCAGCATCTGCTGCTGCTGTTCCCGAAGGTGCCAGGGCATGTCCTCGAACACATCCTCGAACATGGATTCCATCGGATGGTGCAGGCCGTGGCCCAATATTCCGTTCTTCTCCGCCTCGCGCGCGGCGTCGCGGACCAGTTCAGCCAGTTCCTTGTCCATCGCCGCATGCCGATCCTCGTCCCATATGCCGAGCGCGATGCAGTGCGCCTTCAGCCGCGCGATCGGATCGCCCAGCGGCCAGAGGCTGCTTTCCTCGGCCGAGCGATAGGCGGTCGGATCGTCAGACGTGCTGTGCCCTTCGACCCGATAGGTAAAATGCTCGATCAGCGTCGGCCCGCCATTGGCCCGTGCCCGGTCGGCCGCCCAGCGGGTCGCAGCATAGACCGCCAGCACGTCATTGCCATCGACCCTGAGGCCCGCAATGCCGTAGCCGATGGCACGTGCCGCGAAAGTGGTCGATTCGGCTCCCGCAAAACCTGAGAAGCTACTGATAGCCCATTGGTTATTCACGACATTCATAATGACCGGCGCGCGATAGACGCTGGCGAAGGTGCAGGCCGAATGGAAATCGCCTTCGGCTGTCGATCCTTCTCCGCACCATGTCGCGGCGATCCGGGTATCCCCCTTCGCCGCGCTCGCCATCGCCCAGCCGACCGCCTGCGGATATTGGGTGGTGAGGTTGCCGGAGATGGAAAAGAAACCTGCCTCGCGCGCTGAATACATGATCGGCAACTGGCGGCCCTTCAGCCGGTCGCCCTTGTTGGAATAGATCTGGTTCATCATGTCGATCAGCGGCCAGTCGCGTGCGATCAATATCCCCTGCTGGCGATAGCTGGGGAAACACATGTCGTCGCGCGACAAGGCCAGCGCCGCGCCGATGGACACCGCCTCCTCGCCGGTGGACTTCATGTAGAAGCTGGTCTTGCCCTGGCGCTGGGCGCGGAACATGCGCCCGTCGAACGCCCGCGTCAGCGCCATATATCGCAGCATCCGCAGCAACGTTTCGGGCGGCAACTTGGGGTTCCACGGTCCCACCGCCTGCCCGTCCTCATCCAGCACGCGCACCAGACCATAGGCCAGATCGCGCATGTCGGCGGGCTGCGTCGCTTCGTCCGGTCGGGCCTGCGCACCTGCGGCAGGGACGTCGAAATGGGTGAAGTCGGCCGCCTCGCCCGGCCGCGCTGGCGGCTCGGGCACATGCAGTTTCAACGGCGGCAGATTGCGCCCGCCCTGCCCTTCGCCACCATCAAATCCGGTCGGATCGCTCATCCTGGCTCCTATGATGCAATGCAATAATATTGCTTGCTGCAATTATTAAATTACAATGCATCGAAAGGCAAGCCTTGCTGACCCAATTTATCTCGTTCAGCTGTCCACGTCGCTGTCGCCTTTACACCGCGACCGGCGCGGCAATATGGCTCTGTGGGGCGTAGTCTGTGACCTCGAAATCCTCGATGCGATAATCGAAAATGTTTGAAGGCCGCCGATTGATCCGCAGCCTGGGTGCGCCAGCAGGCGTGCGACTCAGTTGCTCCTCCACCAGATCGGTGTGGTTGAGATAGAGGTGAACATCCCCCCCCTGCCACACGACTTCCCCTGGCTCCAAATCGGTCTGTTGCGCCAGCATGCGCGTCAACATTGAAAGCCCGAAGATGTTGAAGGCAAAACCCAGCCCGAGATCGCAACTACGCTGGAACAGCAGGCCGTTGAGCCGCCCGTTCGCTACCTGAAACTGGTAAGTCATGTGGCAGGGAGGCAGAGCCATCTCCGGCACTTCGGCGACATTCCATCCCGTGAACAGCAACCGCCGCGACCCCGGCGTCGCCCGGATCGCGTCGACCAGGTCCGCGATCTGGTTGCGCCCCTTGTCGGCCCGCCGGTACAATCCGGCGCCCGTCGGTTCATAGAGCGGCCAGTTTACCCATTGCGCGCCATAGACCGGCCCCAGATCGCCCCACTGCCGGGCAAATGCCTCATCCTCCACGATCCGCGCCTCGAACGCGTCCCGGTCGATCGCCTCCCCCGTCGCGCGGCGATAGGCATCGAGCGGCCAGTCGGTCCAGATGTGGACGCCCTGCCTCACCAGTTCCCGGATGTTAGTGTCGCCGGTCAGGAACCAAAGCATTTCCCGCGCCGCGACCTTCCAATAGACCCGCTTGGTGGTCAGCAGCGGCACGGCATCGTCCGCCAGCGAAAAGCGCATCGTCGCACCCAGGATCGACCGCGTGCCAACGCCCGTGCGGTCAACCCGCTCGTCGCCATGCCGCCAGATATGCCGCATAAGGTCGAGATATTGCTGCTCATAGTGCGGCGTCTGGGTGGAAGGCATGTCGGTCAAGGCGAGTCCTGCGGCTACGAATCCGTGCCTGTGTCTAGCCCAGCCGGACGGGTTCGGCCAAGCTTGCGTCATTGTGGCGGCAACTGTGTCCCGTATCCGCCGATATGGACCGGATCGCTGTGGCGGAAGATGCGGCCGTCCTTCCACTATTGCGCCATGTCAGCGTCCTCTCTTCTGTCAATTGCGACATTGGATGCGGAGTGGCGGGTGCGAACCCTGCTGCCGCTCGCGATGGGCTGGTCCGAAATATTGGGCCGGCTGGTACGCGACGAAGGAGGCTGGGTGGCGCTGATCCAGCGGCGGCCAGACCCCGGCACCCCGGTGCCGCTGCCCGACGACATCCTCTTCACCCGCGCGCTGCTACGCAGCCTCCGCCCGCTCGACATCGGGCTGGCCGACCATATCATTGCAACAGGGCAGGAACGGTTCAGCTTTCGGGACGCCGGCCTTTTGTGACCGACGCGTCAAAAAAGTGCATATTGCCCGCTTGCCAGTCTGGGACGCCGTCTCTATAGGCGCACTCCTGCCTTACGGGGCCGCCCAAGAAAGCGGTTCCGGCACGGTCGGGGAATAGCTCAGCCTGGTAGAGCACTGTCTTCGGGAGGCAGGGGCCGGAGGTTCGAATCCTCTTTCCCCGACCAATTTTCTTATTGAAATCGCTGTCTTTGTGAAGCGGGACGACCTTGTCGTCCCGTCTCTCTTACGCCACCGCGCCGGCCGCAATTGGCGAGACATTTTCGACAGATGACATATGTCGAAAGAGCGGGAAGCGCTTTTGCGCAAACGTAAAAGTTGTTTGACCCCGCCGTGCCGCCCGGCAATGATCGCGCCCATCAACCGGTTCGGCGCAAAGCCGGACCGCAATAAGCCGAAGCGGCCGTCTGGCCATGCCTTCGACATCATCGACCCGCTTCGCGCGGGCTTGCTCAGGCAGGAGACCACCCTTGCATAGACGCGATTTTATGGCCCTTGGCGCTACGGGCGTGGGAGGACTTGTCCTCCCTTCGATGTTCGGGCGCGTCATCGCCGCGGAAGAATTGAACAGCGCCATCGACGGCGCGCTGAAGAAGAGCCTGGCGGACGCCGCACTCAACAGCGCAAAGGGTGCGGGCGCCACTTATTGCGACGTCCGGGTCGGCCGTTATCTGCGCCAGTTCGTCATCACCCGCGAGCGCAATGTCGAAAATATCGTCAACACCGAATCGACCGGCGTCGGGATACGCGTCATCGCCGATGGCGCATGGGGCTTTGCCGCCACGAACGAGCTGACGAAGGAAGCGGTGGCGAAGGCCGCGGCTCAGGCTGTCGCCATTGCCAAGGCAAACGCCCCCGGCCAGAGCGCGCCGGTGCAGCTGGCCCCGACGCCCGGCGTGGGCGAGGTCAGCTGGCGCACCCCGCTTGTCAAGAACAGCATGACGGTGCCGATCAAGGACAAGGTCGACTTGCTGATGGGGGTGAACGCCGCCGCGTTGGCCGCGGGCGCGAGCTTCATCCGCTCCATCCTGTTCCTGGTGAACGAGCAGAAATATTTCGCCAGCACCGATGGCAGCTACATCGATCAGGATGTGCACCGTATCTGGGCGCCCATGGAAGTCACCGCCGTCGACAAGGCGAGCGGCAAGTTCCGGGTGCGCGAAGGGCTGTCCGCGCCGATGGGCATGGGCTTTGAATATCTGGACGGCGCGGCGAGCGGCAAGACCGTGCTGCCGAACGGCGTGACCGTCTACGGCAACAGTTATGACATGAAGGAAGACGCGATTGCCGCCGCCCGCCAGGCACAGGCGAAAATCAAGGCGACTTCCGTCAAGCCGGGCAAGTACGACCTCGTTCTCGACCCGTCGCACACCTGGCTTACCATCCATGAATCGATCGGCCACCCGCTCGAGCTGGACCGCGTTCTGGGCTATGAAGCCAATTACGCCGGCACCAGCTTTGCCACGATGGACAAGCTGCAAAGTCATTTCCAATATGGCAGCGACAAGGTGAACATCGTCGCCGACAAGACCCAGCCCGGCAGCCTGGGCGCTGTCGCTTATGACGACGAAGGCGTTAAGACCAAGAAGTGGGATCTGATCCGCGACGGCAAGCTGGTCGGTTATCAGGCGATCCGCGACCAGGCCCATATCGAGGGCAAGAAGGCGTCGGATGGCTGCTGCTACGCGGACAGCTGGTCCAATGTGCAGTTCCAGCGCATGGCGAATGTCAGCCTGGAACCCGGCAAGCAGAAGATGAGCGTTGCCGACATGATCGCCAATGTCGAGGACGGCATCTACATCATCGGCGACGGCAGCTTCTCGATCGACCAGCAGCGCTACAACGCCCAGTTCGGCGGCCAGCTCTTCTACGAGATCAAGAACGGCAAGATCACCCAGCAGATCGAGGATGTCGCCTACCAGATCCGGACGCCAGAATTCTGGAACGCCTGCGCCGGCGTCTGCGACGCCAGCGACTATCGACTGGGCGGATCCTTCTTCGACGGCAAGGGCCAGCCCGCGCAGGTTTCCGCCGTGTCCCACGGGTCATCGACCGCGCGCTTCAACGGCATCAACGTCATCAACACCGCCCGCACGCTCGGCTGATACGCTTTAGGAGACAGATAAGATGAGCATCCTTCCCGAAGCGCAGGCCAAGGCGATTCTGACCAAGGTCGTGGGCTTTTCCAAGGCGGACGAATGCACCGCACAGCTGGCCGGCAGTACACGCGGCAACGTCCGCTTCGCGCGCAACGACGTGTCGACCGCAGGCATCACCGACGACATCCAGCTTCAGGTGCAAGTGGCGTTCGGCAAGCGTGTCGGCATCACCACCATCAACCAGTTCGATGACGCCGCGCTCGAACGCGCGGTCCGCCGCGCCGAGGAGCTGGCAAGGCTGGCGCCGGAGAACCCTGAGTTCATGCCGGCCGTGCCCAAGCAGACCTATATGAAGACCGACACGTTCAGCGCGTCCACGGCCGGCATCACGCCTGCCTATCGCGCCAAGGTCGCGTCGGATTCGATTGCGCCCTGCCGCGCCGAAAAACTGGTGGCGGCGGGCTATCTCGAGGATCAGGCCGGCTTCGTCGCCTTTCTCAACAACAAGGGCAATTACGGGTACCAGACATCGACCAGTTCCGATTACACCTGCACTGTCCGGACCGAGGACGGACGCGGGTCGGGCTGGGTCGGCCACAATGTGCAGGACGTAGCCCAGTTCAACGCGGCGGATGACATCCGCGTCGCCATGCGCAAGGCCAGCGCTTCGGCCGGCGCGCAGGCGCTGGAACCGGGCAAATACACCGTGATCCTCGAACCGGCCGCAGCCGCCGGGCTCATCAGCTTCATGATGTATTTCTTTGACGCACGGTCGGCCGACGAAGGCCGCAGCTTCCTGTCCAAGAAGGGCGGCGGCAACAAGCTGGGCGAGCAGGTGTACGGGCCGCAGGTCAATATGTTCACCGACCCGGCCTATCCGGGCGCGGCGGTGTATCCATGGGATGATGAAGGCCTGCCCCGCAAGAAGATGCCGATCATCCAGAACGGCAAGCTCATGACGATGAATTACAGCCGCTACTGGGCGCAGAAGCAGGGCAAGCCCGAACAGGCGCAGTTCGGCAACATCATCATGGAAGGCGGCACGAAATCGACCGCCGACCTGATCCGCACGACCGAACGCGGCATATTGGTGTCGCGCACCTGGTATATCCGCATGGTCGACCCCCAGACCGTGCTGCTGACGGGCCTGACCCGCGACGGCACTTTCTATATCGAAAACGGGCAGCTGAAATATCCGATCAAGAATTTCCGCTTCAACGAAAGCCCGGTCATCATGCTCAACAATGTCGAGGAATTCGGCAAGCCGGTGCGGGTTAAAAGCGACGAAGGCGACACGGCGATGGTCGTCCCGCCGATGAAGCTGCGCGATTTCACCTTCACCTCGCTCTCGGACGCGGTGTGAGGCCGATCACGACAGCATGACACGCGGCGAATTTCTTCGGTTGATGGCGGGTGGTCTGGCGGGCGCGATGCTCCCCCGGCCGCTCGCCGCCGCCGGGGGTTACGACTTCTGGTTCACGCGCCTGCGTTATGACTCGGGCGATTGGGACGTGGATCAGCGGGCCCCGTCAAACATCGTCACCTCGCTTATCGACTACACGACGTTGCGGGTCGATCCGAAGGAACATGTCGTCGCCCTGTCGGACCCCAAAATGCTGACCGCGCCCTTCTGTTACATGGCGGGTCATAAACTGGTGGAATTTTCCCCGGCCGAGCGGCGCAATTTCGAACGCTATGTGCGCAACGGCGGATTCGTCATGGTGGACGATTGCAACCACGACATTGACGGCCTGTTCGCCCGTTCGTTCGAGGCGCAGATGGCAAAGATATTCGGCCCCAGGGCGCTGAAGGCGTTGCCGAAGACCCATGGCATCTATCGCAGTTTCTTCAAGTTCGACGGACCACCCAACACCGCGCTGGAGCTTAACGGCTGGGGCGACGATCTCGTCCACGACTATCTCAAGGGCATAGAGGTGAACGGACGCCTGGGCGTTCTCTACAGCAACAAGGATTATGGCTGCGAATGGGATTATGACTGGCGCAACAAGCGCTTCCTGGCTGAGGACAATACGAAGTTCGCGGTCAATATCGTGATGTATGCGCTGTCGGTCTGACGGCGTTCCCATTTCCGCTTCCGCCCCAGCAAGGGACCAGCACATGACCGACCTTACCGAAGCCGACATCCAGAACCGCCTCGCGCGCCTTGGCGACCTGAAAGCCGCGATCGGACAGGCAATCGTCGGGCAGGCCGATGTCGTCGAGCAACTCCTGATCGGGTTGTTGGCCGGCGGCCATTGCCTGCTGGAAGGGGTGCCGGGCCTTGGCAAGACGCTGCTGGTCCGCTCGCTGGGCGAAGCGCTGAAGCTGGATTTCCATCGAGTCCAGTTCACCCCCGACCTGATGCCCAGTGACATATTGGGCACCGAATTGCTGGAGGAGGATCATGGCACCGGCCATCGCAGCTTCCGTTTCCAGCAAGGTCCGGTCTTCACCAACCTGCTGCTGGCCGACGAACTCAACCGCACTCCGCCCAAGACGCAGGCCGCGCTGCTGGAGGCCATGCAGGAGAAGACGGTCAGCTATGGCGGCGTGACCCATCGCCTGCCCGCCCCCTTCTTCGTGCTTGCGACCCAGAATCCGCTGGAACAGGCGGGCACCTACCCGCTGCCCGAAGCCCAGCTTGACCGGTTCCTCCTCCACGTCCGCGTCGATTACCCGACCGAGGACGAGGAACGCGCCATCCTGGCGCAGACCACCGGCGCCAGCGCAGGCTCCGTTCCGGCCGTCATGGCCGGGGAGGAGGTGCTGGCGCTGCAAAGGCTGGTCCGCGACGTGCATCTGAATGACGACCTGCTCGCCTGGGTCACGCGCATCGTGCGCGCCAGCCGGCCGGGCGACAATGCGCCGGACGACATCCGCAAATATGTAAAATGGGGCGCAGGGCCGCGCGCGGGGCAGGCGCTGATCCTCTGCGCCAAGGCGCGTGCCCTGTTGCATGGTCGGCTAGCGGCCACACGGGAAGACATTGCCGCGCTTGCCGCGCCTGTCATGCGTCACCGCCTGCTGCTGTCCTTCGCAGCCGAAGCGGAGGGCCGCAGCGCGGACGATGTCGTCAGCGCTCTGGTCCGCGCGGTTCCGCTGGTCTGATCGCGGCGCGATGGTCGACCTCCTCCCCCCTGACGTGCGCAGCCGGCTTCGCGGGCTGAACCTTGTCACGCGGCGGGCGGTGGGGTCGCATGGCCTTGGCCAGCACCGAAGCCAAAGCCGCGGGGCCGGCCTGGAATTCGCCCAATATCGCGCTTATGAACCCGGCGACGAATTGCGCCAGATAGACTGGAAGCTCTACGCCCGTTCCGACAAATTCTTCGTCCGCGAGGCGGAACGCGAAAGCCCGGTGGCGGTGTGGGTGCTGATCGATCTCAGCGCATCCATGGGCCAATCGGACGCGGCAAGGCCAGACTATAGCAGGCTGGACGCTGCCCGGGCGATCGCTGCCGCCGTGGCCGAACTGGCCACGCGGCAAGGCGACCGGTTCGGCTTCATGGGCCTGGGGTCGGACGGCCTTGCCCTGCTCCCCCCTGCGGCAGGTTCGCGACAGCGGGACCGGCTATTGCTCGAACTGCTGTCGTTGCGCGTTGCCCAGCGGTTCGCGGCAGATGACCAGCTCGGGCCAGTGTGGGAACGTGTGGGCGCGCAGGATCTCGTCATCCTGCTAAGCGACTGTTTCGATGACGGGGTGGTCGCGCTGGCCGAAAAATTGGCTGCCGCCGGGCGCGAGACGCTGGTCGTGGAGATGCTCACCGTTGCCGAACGCGATTTCCCGTTCGATGGCGGTTATCGCTTCCGTGATCCCGAAACGGGCGAGCAGCTTCTGGCGGACGGCAGTGCGCTGCGAGACGAATTTCTGGCGCGGTTCGGGGAAGCCCGGGCAGCCTTGCACGGCAGGCTGGACGCGATCGGCATCCGCCATGCCGCCCATATGCTCGATGAGCCGGTTGACCTTCCTTTGCGCCGCCTGTTCGGCAAGCCGCAGGATGCGAACGCCGCATGAACATCAGCCTGCTTTTTCCTGCCGCGCTTGCGGCGCTGACAGCGCTTGTCTTTCCCTTCCTCATCCACATCGCGCGCAAGAGCGAGCAGCAGACCACCGACTTCGCCGCCCTGCGCTGGCTCCGAGAGAAACCCAGGCCGCGTTCCCGCCTCCGTTTTGATGAATGGCCGCTGCTGCTGCTTCGGCTGCTGCTGGTAGCCCTCGCTGCACTATGGCTCGCGCAGCCTGTGCTGTTCGCCGTCGGCAGCAGCAAACCCTATGTCGCCGTGATTGCCGGTGCGCAGGTGGACGCCGCCAGCCTGAAGGGACAACGCGCCCACTGGCTGGCGCCCGGCTTTCCGACCCTGAATGGGGTACAGCCCGCCGGGCCATTGCCCGTCGCCAGCCTGATGCGGGACCTGGATGCCAGCCTGCCCGCCGGCACGCCGCTAACGATCATTGCGCCGTCGATCCTGAATGGCGCGGATGCAGCCCGCGTGCGCCTGTCGCGGCCGGTGACGTGGCGCATAATGCCGGGGCGAATGCCCGGGCCGGTCGCCCCCCTTGCCGCCCCGCCCCGTCTTTCCATCCGCTACGATGCCGCTCATCAGGCCAATTTGCGCTACATCCGCGCCGCTGCCCTGGCGTGGCAGCAGAGCGGGAGAACCGCGGACATCGACGTCGCGCCCGCTGGCGCGCCGCTCCCCAAGCGCGATCGCGTCCTTTTCTGGCTCGTGGGCGGCACCGTGCCTGCCGATGTCATGGAATGGACGCGGTCGGGAAGCACATTGGTCGTGGCGAGCGACGCGCTCCTGCCCGAGGGGCGGGCGCGCGTCGTGACGTGGCGTGACCAGCAGGGGGAAAGCCTCGCGGAAGCGGCGTCGATCGGCAAAGGCCGCCTGATGCATTTTTCCCGTCCGCTCGAACCCGCGCGCATGCCCACACTGCTCGATCCGGATTTTCCCGCCGGGCTGCGCGATATGCTCGCGCCGACGCCACCTCCTCGCACCGTGCGGGCAGCGGATTATGCCCCACTCACAGGGGCGCGGTCCTATGATCCGGTGCCCACGTCGCTGCGCTCATGGATCGCCATCCTGATCGCACTCGTCCTGTGCATCGAGCGATGGCTGGCGACAAGCCGCCGCCGGAGCGCCGCCCCGTGACCATCGACCTGCTCTATGCGCGCTGGGTCGGCCCTGCCCGGCGTCGGCGGATGATCGAAACCGCCGCCTGCGCCGCACCCGTACTGCTGGCGGCCACGGTCATCGCATGGCGAGTCGCAGGGCCAACCGTGGCGAGCGCTGTCGCGATCTTCGGCATCATGCTGGTCCTTGTCGTGGCACGGCGACGCGCGGCGGCGTTCGATCAGGTATGGTTGGTGCGCAGCCTGGATCGAACCCGGCCGGAACTGGAGGACAGCAGCGCCCTACTGTTCACCGACCAAACGTCCCCCTCTCCGCTCCTGTCCCTTCAGCGCCACCGCGTCGCGACCCGGCTCGATCAGGGCAGCCCCGATGATCTGCGCCCACCCTTGCCCACCAAGACGCTGGCAGCGGTCTCGGTGATCGCCATGCTGTGCGTCGTTGCGGCGTTGGTCTGGCCACGATCCGATGCCCGACCGCCTATGCTGGCCCCCAGTCGGGAAGGGACGCCTGTCGTCCCCGGCGTCCCTCGGCTGGTGGCGCAGAATATGCGGATCATTCCGCCAGCCTATACGGGCCTTCCCGTCCGTGACTCCGCCTCGCTCGACACGCGAGCACCCCAAGGCTCGCGGATCGAATGGACGCTCCGGTTCGAACCTGCGGCCACGGTCCCGCGCCTTGTGCTGCTCGGCGGTTCGCCTGTCGCGCTCCGCCGCAGCGGCACCGACTGGATCGCCAGCCGGACGCTGGACGCTGCGTTTCTCTATCGCGTCGATCCGGGC
>NZ_LSJY01000213.1 GCF_001556865.1 Sphingobium sp. CCH11-B1
CCTCCGCCCAGCGTCGCGCCGGAACAGGGACCGACGGAGGATGCGACGCCGGCCCCCGAACCCGCGCCAGCGCCCGAGCCTGCACCGCCGCCCCGGCCGGAGCCCAAGCCGGCTCCCGCTCCCCCGCTGCCCAAGAAGGTGGTGAAGGAAGAGCCGCCCAAGCCGAAGGCCAAGCCCGCGCCGGCGAAAACAGAGGTGGCGAAGGCGAAGCCCGCGCCCGAAAAGCCCGCAGCCAAGCCAACCCCCGCCCCGGCCAAACAAAAGGCCGCGCCAGCGCCCAGCAAGCCGGCTCCTACTAAGACGGCCGCCGCCAAGTCCGCGCCGGTCAAGACCGCGAAGAGTGACGGCAAGACCAACGCACCAGCCAAGGCCTCCGGTCAGGGCAAGGCGGACAAGCCGCGCGGCTCCTTATTGGGCAAGGATTTCCTGAAGGGCATCGACACCAGCGACGATGCGCCGCGCAAGCCCGCGCCGCCCCCCGCCGTCGCCATGGGGCCGCAGCAGAAGGCGGCCCTGGACGCCGAGATCCGCCGGCAGCTGAAACCGCACTGGCGGCCGCCATCCGGCGCGGATGCGGACAAGTTGGTAACGTTGCTGGAAGTGCGGCTGGACCAGAATGGCAATGTCATTGGCACGCCGGAGGTGATAGACCAGCAGGGCGTCACCGCCAGCAACCGGCCCCAGGCGAAGCTGCATGCCGAACGCGCCGTCCAGGCGGTGAAGCTGGCGTCGCCGTTCCGCAACCTGCCCGGTGAATTTTACGACCAATGGAAATGGCTGCGGCCACTCCGCTTTGACGCGAGGCTGAACCGATGAAATTCCCTATCCTGCGCCACGTGGCGTTCGTCGCGAGCGCCTTGGCTGCGATGCTGGCCGCGCCCGCCATGGCGCAGCTGTCGGTGGACGTGACCGGCGAGATCGACAGCAATCTGAAGATCGCCGTGCCCCCCCTTCCCGCGCAGCAGGAAGTGGACACGCCCGCCGGCCCGGCCGGCGAGCTGGGTCGCAAGATCGCCGAGGTGATCGCGGCGGACCTCAAGGGATCGGGCCTGTTCGATCCGTCCGGTCCCGGCGGCCTGCCCGCGGTCGCCTTTCCCGAAGTCACCAACCCCGTCTATGACAAATGGGGCGCCTATCAGGCGCTGGCGCAGGGCTTCGTGCGCACCAGCGGCGGCGAGGCGGACATTACCGTGGGCTGCTATCTCTACGATGTCGCGCTCAAACAGGAGCTGACGCGGCAGGGCTATGTCGTCGCCCCGCGCGACTGGCGGCGGGCGGCGCACAAATGCGCGGACGCCATCTATGCGCGCCTGTCAGGCGAAAGCCCGTTCTTCGACAGCCGCATCGCCTATATCGCCGAAAGCGGCCCCAAGGGGAATCGCACCAAGCGGCTGGCGATCATGGATTCGGACGGGGCCAATCACCGCTTCATCACCAACGGCCAGTCGATGGCTCTGACGCCGCGTTTTTCGCCCGACTACAAGTCGATCGTCTATGTCAGCTATCTGGGCAGCCGGGTGCGCATCTATGTCTATGACATCGGCGCGGGCCAGCAGAAGCTGGTGACGGAAAGCAACAACCCGACCTTCGCACCGCGCTGGTCGCCTGACGGGCGCAGCATCCTGTTTTCCATGGCGGTGGCGGGCAACACCGACATCTATCGCGTGCCGGCGAACGGCGGGACGCCCGTGCGCCTGACCACTTCGCCCGGCATCGACGTGGGTGGCAGCTATTCCCCGGACGGCAGCCAGATCGTGTTCGAAAGCGACCGGTCGGGCGGACAGCAGCTCTATGTCATGAATGCGGACGGTTCCAACCAGCGACGGATCAGCCATGGCGGCGGCCGCTATGCCACGCCCGAATGGAGCCCGCGCGGCGACCTTATCGCCTTCACCAAAATGTCCGGCGACTTCAAGATCGCGGTGATGAGCCCCAATGGCGACAATGAACGCATCCTGACCAATGGCTGGCAGGACGAGCAGCCCAGCTGGTCGCCCAATGGCCGCGTGCTGCAATTCTTCCGCACCACGCCGGGTCGCGACGGCACCAGCCAAGTGTGGCAGGTGGACCTGACCGGCGTCAACGAACGGCGTATTCCGACGCCGCTCAGCGGATCGGATCCAGCCTGGGGGCCGTTGCTGCCGTAATCTGAGGTTCAGCCTGCGGATATAAAAGTTCGTCAGCCGCGTTGTCGTGGACGGCAGAAACATACGGGCGATGCGGCTTGTCTTGACAGCGTAACGACCTTCGCCAACCATGGCTTCAACCGTGGGGCGGCACGGACGAAATGAGGAGATTCCAATGAAATTATCCCGGACCTTGCTGATGGCGAGCACCGTGATCGCGCTGGCCGCCTGCTCCAAGAAGCCCCCGGCCCAGTTGCCGCCCGCGCCCGGCGGCACCGGCGCGGAAAGCGGCGCATCGGCCGGCACCGGCATGCCCACCGGTCCGCGCAAGGGCAGCCAGGAGGATTTCGTCGCGTCCGTCGCTTCGGATCGCGTCTTCTTCGGGCTCGACCAATATGACATCGATGCGGAGGATCAGGCGACGCTCCAGAGCCAGGCGGCCTGGTTGCAGCAGAACCCGACCGTCCGCGTCACCATAGAAGGTCATGCCGACGAGCGCGGAACGCGCGACTATAATATCGCGCTGGGCGAACGGCGCGCCAATGCCGCGAAAAATTATCTGGCCTCGCTCGGCATCGCGCCAAGCCGCATCACCACCGTCAGCTACGGCAAGGAACGGCCCGCCGCGCTGGGATCGGACGAGGCGGCCTGGGCCCAGAACCGCCGCGCGGTGACGGTGACCATACAGTATTGAAGAGCGCGATAGCGTTTCGGCAAAGCCCGTCGGCACAGCGCCGGCGGGCTTTTTCCTGTCCGAGCGCCGTGCCGCAAATAGGATTTGCGCGGCTTAATTTCGCATATTTCCCGTAGAATTCGTCATAAAATATCCGTCTCCTGAAACATGATTGCGAAGCCGACCTTTCGCCATTGTCCTTATTGCAGCTGACGAAGATGTAGGCGAGCGGGCAGGAGCGCCATGGCTCTGGCGCGGTCGCCTTCGCTCGGGCAAGACAGCGGCGTTGAATGCAACAGGCAGAGGGAAAAGGATGATGCGGATTTGGGGGCTGGTCGCGACGCTGCTGATCGGAGCGACGGCGACGATACCGGCTGAGGCGCAGCATTGGTCGCGCAGCTGGATGGCCGCGCCGCAGCTTTCCAAGACGCCGCCGGAAAAGCGCCCCGACCTTACCGACCGCACGGTGCGTCAGGTCGTGCGGATCAGCAGCGGCGGCGCGCGCATCCGGCTTCGCCTGTCCAACGAAATGTCGGTGCAGCCGCTGTTGCTGGGCGCGGTGCATGTCGCGCTGGCGGGCGAAGGGGGGCGGACGGAGCCGGGCACCGACCGGGTCGTGACGTTCAACGGCGTGCAGGGCGCGACCATCCCGGCCCGTGCGCCGCTGCTCAGCGACCCCATCGATCTGCCGGTCAGGCCACTGACCCGCATCACCGTGAGCATCCACCTGCCCAAGGGCGCGCCGGACGCGACGGTGCACAGCTACTCCGCCGCAACCGGCTGGACCGCGCCGGGGAATCAGACCCATGCGGTGAGCCTGACCGACAGCGCCACGCTGGGGCCGCGGGTCATCCTTTCGGCGGTGGAGGTCGAAAGCCGCGCGGCGGGAACGACCGTCGTCACGCTGGGGGATTCGATCACCGACGGCGTGCGCGCGACGCCGGACAGCAACCGGCGCTGGCCCGACCTGCTGGCCGAGCGGCTGCAGAAGGCCGGGCGCGCCAATGTGGGCGTCGCCAATGCGGGGATCAGCGCCAACCGGCTGCTGAGCGAGGGTGAAGGCTATAATGTGCTGGCGCGGTTCGACAGCGACGTGCTCGCGGTGCCGGGCGTCAGCCATGTCATCCTGCTGGAAGGCGTCAACGACCTGGGCAATGCCGGGCGCGACGGACAGCCGATGCTGAAGCCGGAGGCGCTGATCGGCGCCTATCGCCAGATGATCGCGCGGGCGCATGACCACGGCGTGAAGCTGATCCTGGCGACCATTTTGCCGTACAAGGGTGCGGGCTATTGGAGCGCCGAAGGGGAAGCGACACGCGAGGCGGTGAACCGCTGGATTCGCGCCAATCGGGAAGCCGACGGCTTTGTCGACCTGGCAAAAGCGGTCGCCGACCCGGCCGATCCGGCGCGCATGGCCAAAGCCTATGATTCGGGCGATGCGCTGCATCCCAACGACGCGGGTTTCGCGGTCATGGCCGCGGCCGTGGACCTGAGGCTGTTACGCTGATCGCATTGACCCCCCTCAAGATTTTACACGCCCCGAAAAGCCGCTAGAAGCGCCCGATGGACAAGCCGCCGGCCAAAAAAGCCCCGACCATCAAGGAAGTCGCCGCCCGCGCCGGCGTGTCGGTCATGACCGCATCGCGCGCCGTGAACGGCAAGGCGCTGGTCAGTGCGAAGGCGCAGCAGGCGGTCGAGCGCGCGGTCAAGGAACTCGGCTATGTCCCCAATGCCTCCGCCCGGGCGCTGGCGGGGAATGTCGACCGGCGCGTCGCGCTGCTGCACAGCCATTCAACCACCTCCGCCTATCTGGGCGAATTGCTGCTGGGGGCGTTGGGCGAAGCGCCGCAGCGCCACCTGCATCTGGTGGTCGAACAGTGCGCGCCGGGCGCCTTTGCCGAGGAGATCGTCGATCAGGTGGCGCAGGCGCATGTCGCCGGCGTGATCCTGCCCCCGCCGCTGTGCGACTGGACCGATCTGGTGGACGGACTGCGCGCGCGGGATATCGCGGTGGTGGCGGTCGCCCCAGACCAGGATGGGCCGGATATGCTGTCGGTGGGCACGGACGATCGTCATGCCGCCTACGACCTGACCCGGCACCTTATCGAACTGGGCCACCGGCGCATCGGCTTCATTGAGGGGAATCCCCGCCACCGCGCCAATTCGCGCCGGGTGCAGGGCTTTCGCGATGCGCTGATCCACCATGGCATCGAGCTGGACGAGGCGCTGATCGTGCCGGGCGACTTCAGCTATCGGTCGGGGCTGGATGCGGCCGAGCGGCTGATGTCCCTGCCGGTGCGGCCCACCGCCATCTTCGCCTGCAACGACGACATGGCCGCCGCCGCGATCACCGTCGCGCATCAGCGGCGGATCAACGTGCCGGCCGACGTCAGCATATGCGGCTTCGACGATACCCCGCTCGCCAGCGCCATATGGCCCGCGCTGACCACCATCCGCCAGCCCATCCGCGACATGAGCCGCGAGGCGATCGGCCTGCTCGCCATGCGGTTCCGCAGCCAGGAGGAAGGCGGGGAAGACATTATCGGCAAGGTGAAGCTGGATTATCAGCTGATCCGCCGGCAGTCCGACGCGGTGCCGGCGCGACACTGAGAGGCGGGCCGATCCGCATGACCCCATCTGGGCGCCAATGAACCGCTGCGTCACCCAGCCCGATCAGAGCTTCCCATATTTGGCCTCGAAACCGGCGATGTCCCCGGCGGCGAGATATTTCGCCTGATCCACCCACTGGTCGCGGACCGGGCGACCCTTGAACGTGCCGAGCCGCGCGTCGATCGCGGCGATGTCGCTGTCCGTCCAGGCGGCGATCTGCGCATAGCGGGTAACGCCAAGATCGATCAGCAGCGCCTTGAGCTTTGGGCCGACGCCCTTGAGCCGCAGCAGCTCGTCCGGCTCGTCCGGCAGGCTGGTCGCGGCGGGGGAAACAGGCGCAGGCGCTGGATCGGGCGCGACCGGTTCGACCACGGGGTCCGCAGGCGCAAGCGCGACCGGCTCGACCGGGGCGGGAGTTGGCGCTGGCGCAGCGGGCGCGGGCTGCGACACGGCGAGCGGTTCTTCTGCCTTGGGCGACGGGGGGGATGAAACCACCGGCTCGGCCGGCGAATCCCCGGCGGCCTTGCTACGGCCCGAGAACAGGAACATCAGAACGATCACCACGAGCAGGGCGATCAACAGCCACAGCCCATAGTCCATGAAGAATTCCTGCATCAGCCGCCGCCTCCCCTTCAAGGATGATTGATGCGGTTATGTAGGGGCTGTCTCTTATACACATCTGACGCTGCGATCACACCGCTCGCGACTTCCCGCCGCCCGCCCGCTTCAACCTGCTTCGCGGGCGACTTCCCGCCAGCCGATGTCGCGGCGGCAGAAGCCGGTCGGAAAGTCGATCGCGTCGACCGCGGCATAGGCGGCGGCCTGCGCCGCGCGAACCGTGTCGCCGGTCGCCGTGACGTTCAACACGCGCCCGCCATTGGCGACGAGCGCACCGTCCCGATCGGCGGTGCCGGCGTGAAAAACCTTCGCGCCCGAAGCCTCCGCCGCGACAATGCCGTCGATGCTGCCGCCCTTTTCCGGCGTTCCGGGATAGCCTTTCGCCGCCATGACGATGGTGAGCGCCGCACGGTCCGCCAAGGTCACCGGGCCCTGCTCTGCGAGCCGCCCTTGCGCCACGGCGAGCAACAGATCCACCAGATCGCCGTCGAAGCGGGTCATGAGCACCTGGCATTCCGGGTCGCCGAACCGGGCATTATATTCGATCAGCTTCGGTCCTTCGTCCGTCAGCATCAGTCCGGCATACAGTATCCCCGAATAGGGCATGCCTTCCGCCGCGAGCGTTTCGACCGTGGGACGGACGATGGTGTCGATCACCTGGCGCTCCAGTTCGGGCGTCAAAACGCGTGCGGGGCTATAGGCGCCCATGCCGCCGGTATTGGGCCCCGTGTCGCCGTCGCCCACGCGCTTGTGATCCTGGGCAGAACCGAAAGGCAGAATTGCGCTGCCATCGGTCAGCGCGAAGAAGCTCGCTTCCTCGCCGGTCATGAACTCCTCCAGCACCACTTCCTCGCCCGCCGCGCCGAACGCGCCGGAGAACATGGTGTCGAGGGCATCCAGCGCCTCTTCGCGCGTTTGCGCGATGATGACGCCCTTGCCCGCGGCCAGCCCGTCCGCCTTGATCACGACGGGCAGGGAAAAGTCATCGAGCGCCGCGATCGCGCCGTCCTTGCTGGTGACGCGGACATAGGCGGCGGTGGGGATGTTCGCGCGCCGGCACAGATCCTTGGTGAAGCCCTTCGACCCTTCGAGCTGCGCCGCCTTCTTATTGGGACCGAAGACCGGGACGCCCATGGTGCGCAGATTGTCGGCCAGCCCGTCGACCAGCGGCGCTTCCGGACCGATGACGACCAACCCTATGGAATGGCGAACGCAGAAATCCAGCACGCCGCGATGATCCGTGGCATCAAGGTCGACCAGTTGCGCATGCTGGGCTATGCCGGGATTGCCCGGCGCGGCATAGAGGGTCGAAAGCCGGGGCGATTGCGCCAGCTTCCATGCCAGCGCATGTTCCCGGCCGCCACCGCCAAGCAGAAGGATGTTCATTTCGCCCATGTCCCCGGATTATGATGCCTATGACAGTTCGGGCCGCCTGTTAGCGGAGGAGCGCGCCGGCGACAACGCGCCGCCGCTGACCGTCAGCGAATTGTCGGCTTCCTTGAAGCGAACGGTCGAGGACCGGTTCGGCCATGTCCGGCTGCGCGGCGAAATATCGGGGTTCAAGCGCGCGGCGTCGGGGCATCTCTATCTGTGCCTCAAGGACGACAATGCCGTCATCGACGGGGTGATGTGGAAGGGCGGGGCGCAGCGCCTGGCCTTCGCCGCGCAGGACGGGGTGGAGGTGATCGCCACCGGCAAGCTGACCACCTACCCCGGCCGGTCCAAATATCAGATCGTCATCGACCGGATGGAACTGGCGGGCGAAGGCGCGCTGATGGCGCTGCTGGAAAAGTTGAAGGCCAAGCTGGCGGCGGAAGGGCTGTTCGCGCCGGAACGCAAGAAGCCGCTGCCCTTCCTGCCGCGTACCATCGGCGTGGTGACGTCGCCCACGGGGGCGGTGATCCGCGACATCCTGCACCGCCTGTCGGATCGCTGTCCCACGGACGTACTGGTCTGGCCGGTGCTGGTGCAGGGACAGGGCGCGGCGGAACAAGTGGCGCGGGCAGTGCGCGGGTTCAGCGAGATGGCCGGCGGCGGCCCGGTGCCCCGCCCCGACCTGGTGATCGTGGCGCGCGGCGGCGGGTCAATCGAGGATCTCTGGAGCTTCAACGAGGAGATCGTGGTTCGCGCGGTCGCCGACTGCACCATCCCCATCATCTCGGCCGTGGGGCATGAGACCGACACGACGCTGTGCGATCATGCCGCCGACCGGCGCGCGCCGACGCCTACCGCGGCGGCGGAGATGGCGGTGCCAGTGCGGGCGGAACTGATCGCGAGCCTCAGCGAAATGAGCCTGCGCGCCGGGCGGGCGGTGCGGCGCGGCGCGGCGCGGGCCCGCGAGCGGCTGGATATGCAGGCGCGGTTGATGCCGACGCCGGACACGCTGCTCAGCCCGCAACGGCAGCGGCTGGACGACGCATCGATGCGGCTGCAACATGGCTTGCGGCACCGCCTGGCCGATGCGCGCGCGCATCTGAGCGAAGCGGGCGCGGCACTGCGCCCGCCCCTGCTCAAACAGCATCTGACGCGGGCGGAGGAGCGGCTGGACCGGCTGCGGCTGCGCGTGTCGCGCCATTTCGCATCGCTGGACCCTGATCTGCCGTTGCAGCGCGGCTATGCCCGCATCACGGCGCAGGGGCATCTGGTGAAATCGGTGGCGGAGGCACAGGCAGCCGGGGCTGTCATGCTGCACTTCCGCGACGGCGCGGTCGAAGCGACGGTCGGACCGCTTGAGCCGGGGCCTTCACCCGATATACTGCCCGCCCGTTCCCCGCGCAGGACGCGCGAGCCGGTGGCAGGGCGGCAGCAGGACCTGTTTTCCTGATGCCGGCGATGAGAAAGGCCAATGCATGTTGATGTCCAGCGGCGACCGGATCGCGCGGCTCCATTATATGCCCTACAGCTTTCGTGTGCTGCAGGCGGGCGATCATGTGCTGTGCGCCGTCACTGGCCAGCGGATCGCGCTGGAAAATCTGCGCTACTGGAGCATTGCACGACAGGAAGCCTATGCCGATGCGCAAGCGTCCGCGCAGGCGGAGCTGGCGGCGCGCGGAACGCCATGAAAGCTGCCGTCCTTCAACTGTCGATCATCCTGGCTGGCGCTCCACTGGCGCAGCCGGTAGCGCCCGTTTCGCATGATTTCGGACTGAAGGGCGCGCCCATGCAAGGCGCGGCCTTGCAAGGCGTCGCGCCGCCGGACACGGTCGCGCTGACGCTGGACGGCAAGTCCGTGGCGGTGGACGCGGACGGGCGTTTCCTCATCGCCTTCGATCGGGATGCCCCGCCACAGGCGCTGCTGGCAGCCCGGTTGCGCGACGGACGGATGCTCAGCCAGAGCCTTGCCGTCGCTGCACGGGACTGGCGGATCGAGCGGGTCGATACCCCGCTGCGCCCGACGAAGAGCAGCGAAGCCTTCCTGGCGCTGCGCCGGCCGGAACTGGAAGCGATTGCCGCGGCGCGCGCCAAGGTGACGGATGCGCAGGGGTGGCGGCAATCCTTCATCTGGCCCAGGACCGGGCGGATTTCGGGCCTGTTCGGATCGCAGCGCATCTATCGGGGCGAGCCCGGCGCGTACCACGGCGGTGTCGATATCGCCGGGGCGACGGGCGATCCGGTCGTCGCGCCGGCCGATGGCGTCGTCATCCTGGCGGCGAGCGATAAGCCCTATACGCTGGAAGGGCATTTGTTGATGATCGACCATGGCCATGGTCTCAACAGCGCCTTCCTTCATCTGTCGCGGATCGACGTGCAGCCGGGCGAAGCTGTCCGGCAGGGGCAGCGCATCGGCGCGGTAGGCGCGACTGGCCGGGCGACCGGGCCGCATCTGCACTGGGGCATGAAGTGGAACGAGGCGCGGATCGACCCGATGCTGATCGCCGGGCCGATGCCGCAGGGCCAGTGAGGGGTTAGCTGACGCGCTTCATCCGCACTGCGCGGCCGCCATCGATCTTCCCCATGAAGCTGCCCATGGCGGCCCGATGGATTTCGATGGTCTGGCCGACCTTCGGACTGCGTCCGGTGATAGGTTCAGTGGTCATCCACTGCGCGCCGTCTTCCAGACCGATCTGCCACTTGCCATAACCGGCGCTGCGCAGGGCCGCGATTTTAGCCTCGATATGGCTGACGCCGTCGTCGGGCCTATCCGTGCCGTCCTCCCGTTCGTCATCACCGCCCAGGAAGGGCAGTTTGGGAAAAGAGAATCCAAACAGCGTCTTGCGCGTCTTTTTAAGTTCGCCGCGATCCAGCACAACTACTTCGTCGCGTTGCGCGGCGGCATCCATTTCCGCCACCTGACGGTCGAAACAGGCCAGCCGAGAAGGACCGTCGGCTATGGAGCGGCATTGCAGAAGATTGGTGAAGATTTCCGGCCGTGGCTGCTGTGCCTTGGGCGCGGCATAAGACGTGCCGATCATCGCAGCGGTGCCCAGACACGCCGCTAGAATGCGCCTGACCGACATGCGAAAACCTTTCCCGAAATTTCGTTCCCGCGCAGCTTGCACCGCAAAATGGCGGCGTCAATAAGGCTTGCAAACGCCCACATTCCCAGCCCGAAAAATAAAGCTAGCATCACGACATGGAGGTCGCATCATTGCTGCCGCATCTGGCATTAAGGCGTAATTTTCTTGCAAAAGCGACGCTTTGCCGCGGCACCGCTGGCTTGTTGCAATTATGATACAGCCTCCGCCAAAACTGCACACGACCCCTTCGCCTGCTTTACACCGCCCTGAACCCCGCGCAGTTTCGCGCCATCCATATGGGGGGATCGCTGTCGGGCACCTTATCCCTCCATACGGTCAATAGAATGGCAGACATCTGCCAAACTCCAGAGCAAGGGACTGGATAGTGAAAACATTTTCGAAGATGGCGCTTTTGCGCGCCAGCGCCGCCCCGGCGATCCTGGGCGTTTCGCTGATCGCGACCGCTGCGATCGCGCAGGACGCGCCGCAGGCCGCTGATGCACCTGCGGAAGGCGACACCATCGTCGTCACCGGATCGCTGATCAAGAATCCGAACCTGGCGCGGTCGACCCCGGTCACCACGACCACCGCCGACCAGATCGAACTGAAGCAGAACAACACGGCGGAAGAAATTCTCCGTGAAATCCCGGGCATCGTCCCGAGCATCGGTTCGGCGGTCAACAACGGCAACGGTGGCGCGTCGTTCGTCAACCTGCGCGGCCTGGGTTCGAACCGCAACATCGTGCTGATCGACGGCAACCGCCTCGTGCCGGCCGAACTGAACGGTCGTTTCGACCTCAACAACATCCCGGTTGCGCTCGTCGAACGCGTCGAAACGCTGACCGGCGGTGCATCGACCACCTACGGCGCGGACGCCATCTCGGGCGTCGTGAACTTCATCACCAAGTCCGACTTCGCCGGCCTTGAAGCCAATGTCGCCAACCAGATCACCGAGCAGGGCGACGGCAACTATGTCCGCGCGGACGTGACCTTGGGCGCGAACTTCGACGACGGCCGCGGCAACGTGGTGTTCGCCGTGGGCTACCAGCAGTCGGACCCGGTCTATCAGGGCCAGCGCGACTTCTCGACCTTCGCGATCGACTCCTTCACCGGCGCCAGCGGCGGTTCGGGCACGTCGACCCCGTCGCGCTTCACCAACGTCAACACGACCGGCGCGGATTCGATCACCACGGATTGCGGCACGGCGGGCCTCCCCGCCTGTAATACCGTTCAGGGCAACCGCCAGGTGACTGCTGCAGGCGGCGCGTTCCGCGGCACGTCCGCGTTCGACGCCTACAACTTCAATCCCTTTAACATCTTCCAGACGCCATTCGAGCGCTTCAACATGTACGGTGCAGGCCGCTACGAAGTGAGCGACGCGGTGGAAGTCTATTCGCGCGGCATATTCTCGAAGAACACGGTCAGCACGATCATCGCCCCGTCGGGTGCCTTCGGCATTTCGGTGGTGGTCCCGCTCAGCAACCCCTATCTGACGGCTGCCCAGCGTAACGCTTTCTGCGCGTTCGACACCAACCCGGGCGTTGGCTACACGCCGCGTTTCACGCAAGCACAGTGCGACGCAGCCGCAACCGCGCAGCCGACGCTGGCTGACGGCACCGCCAACCCCAATTATCGCACCGTCACGACCGCCCTGTCGCGTCGTGCGACCGAATTGGGTCCGCGTATCTCCGACTTCGTCACCACCTTCTTCGACTATCGCATCGGCGCGCGTGGCGGCATCACCGACACGATCGACTGGGATGTGTCGGGCAGCTACGGCGAATCGGAAAACATCCAGACCCAGAAGGGCTACTGGCTGAATTCGCGCGTTCGTCAGGCGCTGCTTGCCACCAACCCCAACACCTGCCTGACCGACACCAACGGCTGCGTGCCGCTGAACGTGTTCGGTCCGGACGGTTCAATCACCGCTGCGCAGAACGCGTTCCTGACCGCCAACAGCACGGTCGCGACCAAGACCTCGCTGGCGCAGGTGAAGGGCGTCATCAACGGCGACTTCGGCGTGGCCAGCCCCTGGGCGGGCGACGCGGTGGCCTTCGCCGTCGGCGGCGAATATCGCAAGTATCAGGCGTCGCAGGAATCCGATCTGCTGTCGCAATCGGGTGACCTGGGCGGCGCGGGCGGCGCGGCTCCGAACATCTCGGGCGGCTACGACGTCTATGAAGCCTATGGCGAACTCATCCTGCCGCTGGTGCAGGACAAGCCGCTGTTCCAGGACCTGACCGTCGAAGCGGGCATCCGCTATTCCGACTATTCGGTCTTCGCTCCCGGCACTTCGGGCTACAACACCACCACCTGGAAGGTGGCCGGCAACTGGACCCCGGTGGACGGCTTCAAGATCCGCGGCAATTACAGCCGCGCGGTCCGCGCGCCCAACATCGCGGAACTGTTCGCTCCGGTGAACACGACCCTGACCAACCTGGCAGCCGATCCCTGCGCCGGCACCGCTCCAGTGACGAACGCAAACCTGCGTGCTGTCTGTCTCGCTCAGGGCGCTACTGCCGCGCAGATCGGTTCCATCATCAACGATCCGGCGGGCCAGGTGAACTCGACCGGCGGCGGCAATCTCGCCCTCGGGCCGGAAAAATCGAACAGCTGGGGCGTGGGCGTCACGCTGCAGCCGAGCGCTCTGCCCGGCTTCAACCTGACCGTGGACTATTACAACATCAAGATCACGGGTGCGATCACTACCCCGACGCCTGATGACGTCATTGCGGCCTGCTTCGGCAACATCACCGCCGCCAGCGCGTCTGACCCGGCTTGCACCACCATCCGTCGCGATCCGTCGACCGGCGGGTTGTACGGCGAAGCCGCGGTTGCTCCGGGCCTGCCGCAGACGTTCTCGAATCTCGGTCGCCTGGCTACCGACGGCATCGATGTCCAGCTGAACTACAGCAAGGACTTCGGCGCCGCGACCTGGTCGCTCAGCGCCATCGGCAACTGGACCAACAAGTCCACGTTCCAGGCGACCCCGACTTCGGTCAACCGCGACTGCGTGGGCCTTTATTCGGTCAACTGCGCCTCGATCCAGCCGGAGTTCAGCTGGTCGGTCCGCAACACGCTGGCGTTCAAGTCCTTCGATGTATCGCTGCTGTGGCGCTACATCGACGGCGTGAAGTATGAAGACGGAGACGCCTTCGTCGGCACGCTGGACGGCAAGGAAGTGGACTTCAACAGCATCCCGGCCGAGCATTATTTCGATCTGACCGGTCGTTTCCATGCTTCGGACGAGCTGACCTTCACGCTGACCGTCCAGAACCTGCTCGACAACCAGCCCAAGGTGGTTGGCAACTCGATCGGTTCGACCAGCTACAACAGCGGCAACGTCTATCCGTCGACCTACGACGCGCTGGGCCGTCGCTACACGGTCGCCGCCAAGCTGCGCTTCTGATCGCAGCGCGACGCGTAAAAAAGGAGGGCCGGTGGAAACACCGGCCCTCTTTCTTTGTCTTCGCGGTCGTGGCTGGCTCGCCTGGCGCGTCGGCGATCAGTGGATCGACTGACTTAACCGATCAGCGCGCCCGGCAAGCTTAGGGGAATTGACGCGGCCTCGGCTATGGCACGCGCCCATTGCCCCACCTTCTCCAGTTCATCCGCATGAAGCTCCAGGCCGCGCCGCGCCTCACGCTGGCGTTGGCCCGGATCGAAGGTCGCTCCCGTCTTGGCATCCCGTGCGAAGACCGGCCCTGCGATGATGGCATCAATGGCCTCATCGTCCAACGCGACGTCATAAAGACGCGCCGTGGCAGCAAGCGCTTCGCTCGGCTTCTGGACCAAAGTTTCGCTGTCCAGCGTGGCGATCCGCGAGCCGAACTGCCTGATGAGATTGTTGAACTGCGCCTGTTGCGCCAGCCAGCCAGCCGCGGCGACCTGAATGTCGGTCAGCCCCATATATTGGTCTGGCATGATCCCGAGCGGCGCGATCATGCCCTCGCGCGCCAGTTTCTCAAATCCGTCGCGCACCCATAGTCTGCCCCACATGCCCTTGCGCGCGATCGAGGCGAGATAATCGTCAAGCGGTGCATAGAGGAGCAGCGCGCGGCTTTGCGGCCTCATCGAAAGGATGGCTGGAATGAGCGGATTGATGATATTAGATGGCTTGACGACTACCGCTTCGCCGGCGCCGAACGGCCGGGCGAGCAGGCGAAGACCTTCGTCCAGCACCCGCGCCACCTGCGGTCCTGTGGCACCTCTAAGTCGCCACCCGATCAGATCGTTGAACAGCACCGGCTCCTTCAACCCCATGGCGACGCCGGGAATGTCGAAGGCAGCGGCCAGCAGAGTTGAGCAGCAATAGGCCGAATGGAAGATGAAGTGGATCGGGGCTGGCGGTGACGCAAGGGCGACCGCCTCCTCGCGTCGAACGGCAAGCGGCTCGACCGGACCAAGATGATCGTCCGTCAGGAACGGTATTTCGGCATGGCGCGCGCGCGGCACGAACCGAAAATGGAAAGCATCATATTGCGGGTCGTAGCGGTGCGCGAGCCATTCTGCTTCCGGAACGATGTTCGACAAGGAAAGTTGCGGCTGGGTCATCGGCGGAGGAACTGACATGGCAGGCCAGGAGGCACAAGAGCCTGCAATTATACTGGTTGTCTGCAATATCATATATGTTAGCGAAGAGGCCATGGAAGCATCGCCTAATGACATGCTGCGCAAGGCGTCGCAGTTCCGCCAGGCCGGTCGGACGACCGAGGCGGAGCGCCTGCTCGGTAGCCTTCTGGAACGACAGCCGGATCAGCCACAGGCGCTCAACATGCTCGGACTCATTGCGCTGGAGCGCGGAGAGTTCGCCAAGGCCCGCCTTTTCTTCCTAGACGCGGCGCGGGCGGACCCCAAGGAGCCGGCCTTGTGGATGAATGTCGCATCGGCTGAACGCGGCCTTCGATCCGACGAGGGTGAGCAGGCGGCATTGTCGCAGGTGCTCGCCATCGACCAGCGCAATCTAATGGGGCAGATACGCATGGCCCAGTTGCAGCAGCGGCTGGGTAAGCGGCATGATGCCGCCGACAGCTGGGGCAAGGTGCTGGCTCTGACGGCAGGTCTTGCCGATATTCCGCTCGCCCTCACGCAGACGCTTGAGGATGCGCGCCGGTTCGTCACCGATCACAATGCCAGTTTCGCGGCCTTTGTCGAGCAGGGGGTCAAGCCGCTGCTGGACGACGCGGATGCGCTGGCCCAGCGGCGATTCCAAGCCTGCCTGGATCGAGAGTTCGGGCGACGCGCCATTTTCTACAATGAGTGTTCGGGTCTTCACTATCCTTTTTTGCCCGCCGACGAATTTTTCGACCGGCTGCATTTCCCCTGGATGGAAACGCTAGAATCCCACACGGACGCGATTCGGGCCGAATTTCTGGCCTTGGTGCAGAAGGACGGGGCAACGGTGCGTCCCTATGTGCGGCAGGATGCGGGGACGCCTGAAAACAAGTGGACCGCGCTCGACGGCTCGCTGGACTGGGGTGCGGCGTTCCTGTGGGAATATGGGGTCAGAAACGATGCCGTGTATGACGCTTGCCCGCAGACGGTTGCGGCGCTTGAAGCGCTTCCCCGCGCGGATATTCCGGGCCGCGCGCCCTCCGCCTTTTTTTCCCTGCTGAAACCCCACAGCCACATTCCTGCGCATACCGGCGTCACTAACTCCCGCGCCATCATCCACCTGCCGCTGATCGTGCCGCCCGGATGCCGGTTTCGAGTGGGCGGGGAGATCCGTACCTGGGAAGAAGGCGTCGCCTTCGCGTTCGACGACACAATCGATCACGAGGCGTGGAACGAGAGCGATCATTTGCGGGTCGTGTTGATCTTCGACGTCTGGAACCCGCATTTATCGCTTGAAGAGCAGATGCTGTTGAAGCAATTCTATGCAACGGCAGACGCAGCCAAGGCGGATGTTAACGCTGTTGCGTGATGCCAGCGGTCGATATCTTGCGACATCCTTTTCGGGAGACATGAAATGCGCGTTATAAAGGCGGCAATTGCCTCCGGCCTGTTCGTGATGGCGATGCCCGCCTTCGCCGAGGAGAAGCCGGCGCTCGATCGCAACGATCCCAATGCTGTGCGCTGCAAGCGCCTGGCCGTAACCGGATCGCTGGTTCGCAAGGAACGGACATGCCGTACCAACGCAGAATGGCGGAAGATGAGCGAGCAGCAGAATCGCGACGCCGACGACCTGATCACCCGCAGCCGGGCCGGCATGAACCCGAACGGTTGATGGTTGTTCGACTCTCATCGGACAGATGAAGGCCGGGGGCATGGATCCGCTGACACCAAGCCATCCACGCCACAGGACAGATTTGATCTGACCGTCCCCCTACAGACTGCGAGAAGGCCCGCCCGCTGCTGAGGGGCAGGCGGGACTTCCTTTTCACACAACGTTGAGCACCAAGGCCCCATCCCCGTCCTCGACTCGCACGGTCGCGCCGTCGGGGACTTCGCCGCGCAGGATGAGGTCGGCGAGGGGGTCCTGGAGGTAGCGCTGGACCGCGCGCTTGAGCGGCCGGGCGCCATAGACCGGGTCATAGCCCACCCGGCCCAGCCAGGCCCGTGCGCCCTCGCTGAGGTCGAGGGTGATCTTGCGATCCTTCAGGAGCTTGCCGATGCGCGCGACCTGGATGTCGACGATCGGGGCCATATGGCTCGCGCCGAGCCGATGGAACAGGATGATCTCGTCCAGCCGGTTGAGGAATTCGGGGCGGAAATGGGCGCGCACGACGTCCATCACCTGATCCTCCACCTTCTCGACCGGATCGTCGTCTCCCAGCGCGGCGATATACTGGCTGCCGAGATTGGAGGTGAGCACGATGATCGTGTTGGTGAAATCGACCGTGCGGCCCTGCCCGTCGGTCAGGCGACCGTCGTCCAGCACCTGCAACAGGATGTTGAACACGTCGCCATGCGCCTTCTCCACCTCGTCGAAGAGCACGACCTGGTAGGGGCGGCGGCGGACGGCTTCGGTCAGGACGCCGCCTTCCTCATAGCCGACATAGCCCGGAGGCGCGCCGATCAGGCGAGCGACCGAATGCTTTTCCATGAACTCGCTCATGTCGATGCGCACCATCGCGCTGTCGTCGTCGAACAGGAAGCCGGCGAGCGCCTTGGTCAGTTCCGTCTTGCCGACGCCCGTGGGGCCGAGAAACAGGAAGCTGCCCAGGGGGCGGTTGGGGTCCTGTAGACCGGCGCGGCTGCGGCGGACGGCGGTGGAGACAGCCTTGACCGCATCGGCCTGCCCGATGACGCGCCTGCCCAGTTCCGCCTCCATGGCGAGCAGCTTCTCGCGCTCGCCCTCCAGCATGCGGTCGACCGGGATGCCGGTCCAGCGGGACACGACGGCGGCGATGTCTTCCGGCGTCACTTCCTCCCGCAGCATCGCGCCCTTGGACGCGGACTGCGCTTCCTCAAGCTGCTTTTCGAGGGTCGGAATAGTACCATATTGCAGCTCGCCCGCCCTCGCATATTCGCCCGAGCGCTGTGCCTGCTCCAGCGCCACGCGCGCGGCATCGAGCTGTTCCTTGAGCCTGGCTTCCCCGGCGATCTTGTCCTTTTCCGCCTGCCAGCGCTGGGTCAGTTCCGCAGACTGTTGTTCCAGATTGGCAAGATCGGCCTCAAGCGTGGCGAGCCGGTCCTTCGACGCCTGGTCGCTTTCCTTCTTAAGCGCCTCTCGTTCGATCTGCAGCTGCATGATGCGGCGGTCGAGAGTCTCGATCTCCTCGGGCTTGCTCTCCACTTCCATGCGGATGCGGCTCGCCGCCTCGTCCATCAGGTCGATGGCCTTGTCGGGCAGGAAGCGGTCGGTGATGTAGCGGTTGGAGAGGGTCGCGGCGGAGACGATCGCGCTGTCGGCGATGCGGACGCCGTGATGCGTCTCATATTTGTCCTTGATGCCGCGCAGGATGGAGATGGTGTCCTCCACGGTCGGTTCGCCCACGAATACAGGCTGGAACCGCCGCTGGAGCGCGGGATCCTTCTCCACATATTTGCGATATTCGTCGAGCGTGGTCGCGCCGATACAGTGCAACTCCCCGCGCGCGAGGGCTGGCTTGAGCAGATTGCCCGCATCCATCGCGCCTTCGGACTTGCCCGCGCCGATCAGCGTGTGCATCTCGTCGATGAAGAGGATGATCTGGCCCTCAGCGCCCTTCACCTCGTCCAGCACGCCCTTCAGCCGCTCCTCGAATTCGCCGCGATATTTCGCGCCGGCGATGAGGCTGCCCATGTCGAGCGCCATGAGGGTGCGGTCCTTGAGCGTGTCGGGCACGTCGCCATTGGCGATGCGCAGCGCCAACCCTTCCGCGATCGCGGTCTTGCCGACGCCGGGTTCACCGATAAGGACGGGATTATTCTTGGTGCGGCGCGCCAGGATCTGGATGGTGCGGCGGATTTCCTCGTCCCGGCCGATGACCGGATCAAGCTTGCCTTCGCGCGCCGCGGCGGTGAGATCGCGGGCGAATTTCTTGAGCGCGTCGTAGCGATCCTCCGCACCTGCCGTGTCGGCGGTGCGGCCGCCGCGCAGCTGGTTGATCGCGGCGTTGAGCGCTTCGGGCTTCACCCCGGCGGCGGCCAACGCTTTCCCTGCGGCAGTCGTGGTGGCGAGCGTGAGGGCAAGCAACAGCCGCTCGACCGTGACGAAGCTGTCGCCGGCCTTCTGCGCGACCTGCTCGGCCGAATCGAGGACGCGCACGGCGTCATTGTCGAGGCCCGGCGTCTGCTGCGCGCCGCTGCCCGAGACGGCGGGCACCTTCGCCAGCGCGGCGTCGGTTTCGCGCAGCGCGACCTGGGGCGTGCCCCCCGCCGCGCTGATGAGGCCTGATGCCATGCCCTGCTCATCCTCCAGCAACGCCTTCAGAAGATGTTCCGGGCTGATCCGCTGGTGGCTCATACGGATCGCGACGGTCTGCGCCGACTGGAGGAAGCCCTTGGCGCGATCGGTGAATTTTTCCAGGTTCATGACGTCCCACTCTCACTTTCTGAACGACATGTAGTGTTGCCGAAAAACAACACAAGTGCAGCGGTGAGATTATCGCACGGGCCGCGCCGCTGCCCGCCGAAGCGTATTGCGCCGCTACCACCCCCCGCTATGGTGCGGGCAGTTGTGGCGCGCCCGCGCCGCTGGTCCACACGCTTATCGCAGAAGGCCGTTTCATGACCCTGTCCCGCTCCTCGCGCCGCCTGACACTGCTCGCCGGCCTGTCGCTCCTCGCCATGACGCCCGCTCACGCGCTGGCGCAGGGTGCGACCGCCATCGCCGCACCCGCGCCGCTGTCCAGCCTGGTTTCGAAAGTCGACATTCCCTATGAGGAGTTCCGCCTGCCCAACGGGCTGCGCGTCATCGTCCATACCGACCGCAAGGCGCCGGTGGTGGCGGTGTCGGTCTGGTATCATGTCGGATCGCGCTACGAGCCGGCGGGCAAGACCGGCTTTGCCCATTTGTTCGAACATCTGATGTTCTACGGATCGGAAAATGCCGACGGACCGTTCTTCGCCCGGCTGGAGGATATCGGCGCGACCGACTGGAACGGGACGACCTGGTTCGACCGCACCAATTATTTCGAAACGGTGCCGACCGGCGCGCTGGACCGCGCGCTGTTCCTGGAATCCGACCGGATGGGCCATCTGCTGGGCGCGGTGACGCAGGTGAAGCTGGATACCCAGCGCGGCGTCGTGCAGAATGAAAAGCGCATGGGCGAAAACGAGCCCTATGGCCTGGTCGAATATGCGCAGCTTGCCGCGCTGCTGCCCGAAGGCCATCCCTATCGCCATTCGACCATCGGATCGATGGCGGACCTGAATGCCGCGAGCCTGACCGACGTGCAGGACTGGTTCAAGACCCATTATGGCCCCAACAACGCCGTGCTGGTCCTGGCGGGCGACATCGACCTTGCCACCGCGAAGGCGAAGGTCGGCAAATGGTTCGGCAACATCCCCGCTGGGCCTGCGCCCAAGGATGTCGATGCGACCGTGCCGACCCTGGCGAAGGACGCCGAGGTGACGATGCACGACAATGTCGCGGCGACCCGGCTGTACCGCAACTGGATCGTGCCCGGCGTGAATTCCGCTGACCTGCCGCAGCTTGACCTTGCCTTGACCGTGTTTGGCGGGCTGGGATCGTCCCGGCTGGACAATGTACTGGTGCGCGACGAGAAGGTTGCCGTTGCCGTCAAGGCCAGCGTCCAGCCGTTCGAGAAGCTGTCCATCGCCGAGATCACGGTCGACGTGAAGCCGGGCGCGGACCCGGTGGCTGTGGGCAAGCGACTGGACCAGTTGCTGGCCGACTATCTGGCCAAGGGGCCGAGCGCCGACGAGGTGCTGCGGGCCGCGACCCGGCAGGCGTCGGGTACGATTTCGGGGCTGGAAAAGGTCGGCGGCTTTTCCGGCAAGGCGGTGACGCTGGCCGAGGGCGCGGTCTATTCCGACGATCCAGCCAAATATAAGAAGGATCTGGCGATCTACGCCGCCGCGACGCCGCAGTCGGTGAGCGAGGCCGCACGCAAATGGCTGGGCCGGCCGGTGCTGCGCCTGACTGTGGCGCCGGGCGAGCGCAGCGCTGCGGATAACGCGCTGGCGGGCAATGCCAGGGACGGCGATGCGACCCATCATCCGGCCTATTTCCAGCAGCCGGGCGGGTCGTCCCCGGTGGCGGGCAGCCCCCCTGCGCCCACGAAAATCGCCGAACCGCCGATCGAGCCGGTCAAGGATCTGGACTTCCCCGATGTCGAGCGCGCGACCCTCAAAAACGGGATCAAGGTGGTCTTCGCGCGGCGGACGGCGGTGCCGACCGTGCGCGTGTCGGTGGCGTTCGACGCCGGCAATGCGGCCGACGACAAGGCGAAGCTGGGGACAGCGGGGCTGACCGCCGCGCTGCTCGATGAAGGCACGGCGAGCCGTACGGGCAAGCAGATCGCCGAGGAGCAGGAACGGCTGGGCGCGTCGATCAGCGCGGGCAACAATATGGACCGCACGACCGTAGGCCTATTCGCGCTGAAACCCAACCTCGACGCGTCGCTGGGCCTGCTGGCGGACGTGATCCGCAACCCCGCCTTCAAGCCCGAAGAGGTCGAGCGGCTGCGCGGACAGGTACTGACCCGGATCGCCGCGGAGAAGACCGAGCCGATGGCGATCGCGCAGCGGATGCTGCCGCCCCTGCTCTATGGACAGGCGCACCCCTATGGCATCCCCTTCACAGGCTCCGGCACCGAGACCGGCGTCAAGGCGGTGACGCGCGCCGATCTCACCGCATTCCACGACAGGTGGCTGCGCCCCGACAATGCGACGATTTTCGTGGCGGGCGACGCGACGCTGGCCGACATGATGCCGTTGCTGGAAAAGCGGTTCGGCGACTGGAAGGCCCCGGCCGCTGCCAAGGGCATCAAGACGTTCCGGATGGACCGGATGATGCGCCCGGCGCGCATTGTGCTGGTGGACAAGCCGCAAAGCCCGCAGTCGTTGATCCTCGCGGGCCTGCTCACCAACAAGAGCGGCACCGACAATCCGGTGACGCTGCAGACCGCGAATGAGGTGCTGGGCGGATCCACCTCCTCGCGGCTGTGGATGGACCTGCGCGAAACCAAGGGGTGGGCCTATGGCGTCGGCACGGCGCTATCGGGGGTCAAGGAGACCATCCCGCTGCTGGTCTATGCCCCGGTCCAGACCGACAAGACGGGCGAATCCATCATTGCCGTGCGCAAGGACATGAGCGACTATCTGACCGCGCACGGCACGACGGAGGCCGAGCGCAACCAGACGATCAATGGCCAGATCCTGTCTCTGCCCGGCAGTTTCGAGACATCGTCCGACCTTCTGTCCGCGATGATGCGCAACGACCTGATCGGCCGGCCGGACGATTATTATGAAACGCTGCCCAAAACCTATCGCGCCATGACTGCCGCCGACCTGGACAAGGCGGCGCGCGAGGCGATCAACCCCGACCGGCTGATCTGGGTCGTGGTGGGCGACGCGAAACTGGTGCGGCCCCAGCTTGACGCGGTGGGGCTGCCGGTGGAAATGGGCACATTGGCGGATTGACGATAACGTAAAGGAGATATGGGATGGCTACCGTGGATGGCGCATATGATTGCGTGGCCAAGACGCCGATGGGCGACCAGAAAGGCGTGTTCACCGTCATCAGCAGCGGCGACCGCTTCAACGGCACCTTTGCGGGGATGATGGGATCGCTGGACGTGGTGGACGGCCAGGTGGCTGGCAACAAGCTGAGCTGGAAAATGGAAATGACCATGCCCATGCCCATGACGCTGGAATGCGAGGCAGAAGTGACGGGCGACAGCATCACCGGAACGATGCAACTGGGCGCATTCGGGGCGTCGGCCTTCTCCGGCACCCGCCGCCCCTGACCGGCCCCGGCAGCGGCTGATAAAAACGCCCCCGCCAGGACGCGGGGGCGTTTTTTTTGTTTGTGAGACAGCGAAGTAGACAGCTCCATCTTGATATAATTCATTAGTTAGCTAACTAATGAATATGCCTGCCCTCGACCCACAGCGCGCATTGGCGCATAAAATGGCCCCCGTCGCGCGCAACTGGCGGCGGCTGGCCGACGAAGCGCTGGCGGAACTGGGCGTGTCCAACAGCGCGGCCTGGTGCCTGCTTCATATCGAGCGGGACGGCCCGACGGTGCGACAATCCGACCTGGCCGAGTCGCTGGATGTCGCTGGCCCGTCCCTGGTCCGCACGCTTGCGCAGCTGGAAAGCGCGGAGCTGGTGGAACGCGCGCAACATCCCAACGACAGGCGTGCCAATCTGATCGGACTGACGAAAAAAGGCGAGGAACTGGCCGGGCGGATCGAAGCACGGCTGGCGGACCTGAGAGCCGACTTGCTCAAGGACGTCCCCGACGATGTGGTGGAAGTCGCCGTATGGCTGTTTGACCTCCTCAACCTGCGCATCAAGGAATATAGGTTGCGGTCATGAGCGAACGGTTCGGTCTGCCTGCCGCGCTTTTTTCACTCAAATGCCTGCTGGCTGCCATGCTGGCGCTGTTCGTGGCGTTGAGCATCGGTCTGGATCGGCCCTATTGGGCATTCCTTACCAGCTATCTGGTCGCGCAGCCCATGGCAGGCGCGGTCATATCCAAGGCGGTGTTCCGGACGATCGGAACGCTGGCGGGCGCGATATTTTCCGTCGCGGTCGTGCCGCCGCTGGTCAACGCGCCTGAATTGCTGGTGCTGGCGATGGCATGCTGGCTGGGGCTGTGCGTGTTCGTGTCGCTGCTCGACAGGACGCCGCGATCCTACATGTTCGTGCTGGCGGGCTACACCGCCTGCCTGATCGTGTTTCCCGATGTCGGTACGCCGCAGACGATCTTCACCGTCGCGTCGCTGCGGGTACAGGAAATCCTGATCGGCATTGCCTGCGGCAGCCTGGTCCACGGGGTTGTGTTGCCCGGATCGGTCACCGGCGCTCTGCTGGCAAGGGTGGAGAAGATGCTGCGCGACGCCGAGCGCTGGTCGCGCGACGCCATCGCCGCCCATCCTGTCGAGGGGCTGGATGCCGAGCGACGGCGACTGGCGCAGGACATCACCGAACTGCACCAGATGTCGATCCACCTGCCCTATGATATCAGCCGGCAGGCCCCTCGCATCCGCACGGTGCGCGCGTTGCAGGACCAGCTGTCGCTGCTGCTGCCGCTGGGCGCGGCGGTGGAAGACCGGCTGGCCCAACTGACCGCCGCGAACGGGGGCGTCGTGCCGGACCGGGTCAAAGCGCTGATCGCCGATGTGCGCGACTGGCTCGATTCGCCGACCGTCGACAATGCGACGCGGGCGGAAAATGCACAGGCGCTGATCGACCGATGCGCCGAGATGGAGCCGCCGCTACGGGCCGTCACGGGATGGGCGGACATGATGCGGCTAAGCCTCTTTGCGCGGCTGGCGACGCTGATCGCGGCGCATCGCGACTGTCGCGACCTGGCGGATCAGATGACGACGTACAGCCGCGCGCCGCTGACTCCGCGCGTGGCGCAATTGCTCGCCGGGCGCGGCGACCGGGCGCTGCATCGCGACTATGCGGGCGCGGCCCGCGGCGCCTTCGGCGCGTTCCTGACCATCATTGTCGGCAGCGCCATATGGATCGGCAGCGGATGGCAGGATGGCGGCACCGCCGTCATGCTGGGAGGCGTGTTCCTGGCGCTGTTTTCGGCAGCGGACAATCCGCTGGCCCCGCTCAAGGGCTTCATGATCGGCACGCTGGCCGCGACCGCGCTGGGCGCTGTCTATGGCTATGCCATCATGCCGCGGCTCGACGGGTTCCTCATGCTGGCGATGGCCTATGCCCCGCCGCTCCTCCTGCTGGGTGCGATGATGGCCTCGCCCCGCTGGATGGGTATCGCCCTGCCGACGCTGCTGGGATTGGCTAGTCCGGTGCTACTGTCCGACCGCTATGTCGGGGCGTTCGCCAGCTACGCCAATGGCGCGGTAGCGCAGATGGTCGGCATATGGTTCGCGATCGTCATGGTCGGGCTGCTGCAGTCGGCCGGGGCCGAGGGCGCGATCCGGCGGACGGTGCAGGCGGGATGGCGGGACATCGCGACGCGCGCCACGCTGATGACCCCGCCCGACATGCGGGGGTGGATCAACCGCATGCTCGACCGTATCGCCCTGCTCGCCCCACGGCTGGCGGCAACCGGGCAGGACAGCGGCGCGCCGCTCTACGATGCGCTGCGCGATTTGCGCACCGGCGTCGCCATCGGCGAATTGCGGCAGGTGCGGATCGACCTGCCAAGCGATCAGGCCGCATCCCTGGGCGACGTACTGGATGGCGTGGGCCAGCATTATCGCGGGCTGGACCCCGATGCGCCTGCTCCGGCGGACGGCGCGTTGCTGCACGACATCGACGCCGCGATCGGCGATCTGGCCGCGCATCCCGACGCCGCCGTGCAGCGGGAAGGCGTGCTGGGGCTGGTCAGCCTGCGCCGTAGCCTGTTCCCCGACGCGCCCGGCTATGGGAGGATCGCCGCATGACCGGAGAAATCGCGCTGGGCGGCATATTCGTGCCGACTCTGCTGCTGCTGGCGCTGGTGGCGCTGATCCTTGCCTGGGCGGCGACCCGGCTGATCGGCGCGTTCGGCCTCTATCGCTTCGTCGCCTATCGGGCGGCGGTCGACCTCAGCCTTTTCATCCTCATCCTGGGCGGCCTCGCCCTGATTATCCCCGCACTTGGAATCCGCCTATGAAGTCGATCTTGCCCATGCTGACCCGCAGCGCCGTCACCATCATCCTGGTCATCGCCGCTGCCATCGCCGCGATCTGGATGTGGAACCATTATGAGCGCAGCCCCTGGACGCGCGATGGCAAGGTGCGCGCCGACGTGGTGCGGGTGACGCCCGACATCAGCGGCCTGGTGACGTCCGTGGCCGTGCGCGACAACCAGCAGGTGAAGGCGGGCGACCTGCTGTTCGTCATCGACACGCCGCGTTACGCGCTGGCGCTGGAACAGGCCAAGGCGCAGATCGCGAGCGCGCGCGCGACCCTGGCGCAGGCACAGCGGGAGGCGCGACGCGACCTGGCGCTGGGCGATCTGGTCGCGGCGGAAACGCACGAACAGAATGTCGCGCGGGTGGAAACGGCACAGGCGGCACTGGCCGAGGCGACAAGCGCGCAGGAGGGCGCGGCGCTGAACCTGAAGCGCACTCGCGTACTCGCTTCGGTCAACGGCGTCGTCACGAACCTCGACCTGCATCCGGGCGACTATGTCGGTGCAGGATCGCAGGCTCTGGCGCTGGTGGACAGCGATTCGCTGCGTGTGGAGGGCTATTTCGAAGAGACGAAGCTGGGCCTCATCTGCATTGGCGCGCCCGTGACGGTGCGGTTGATGGGCGAGGCGCAGGACCTGCACGGCCGGGTGGAGAGCATCGCCTTCGGCATCAACGACGGCAGCCGATCCGACTCGGGCAACCTGCTGCCCAATGTCGAGCCGACCTTTTCCTGGGTGCGGCTGGCGCAGCGGATCCCGGTACGGGTGAAGCTGGACCGGCCGCCGCCGGGGCTGCGGCTGATTTCCGGCCGGACCGCGACGGTGACCGTGCAGCCCGCAGACGACAAGACGAAGGCCAAGGCGGGAGATTGCCGTCATGCGTAAGGCTGCGGCGGTGCTGCTGGCCGCGCTGGCGCTGTCGGCCTGCGCCACGGCGGGACCGGATTATCGGCTGCCGGTCCAATCCGCGGCGACGGCGCCGGGCGCGACGGGCACCTTCCACTCTGCCGAAGGCCAACTTTTCTCCCAAGCCGAGCTGCCCGACCATTGGTGGCGGCTCTATGCCGATCCGCGCCTCGACACGCTGGTGGAACAGGCGCTGAGCGCGAACGCCGATTTGCGGCAAGCCCAGGCCAATGTGGAGCGGGCGCAGGCGGTGCTGCGCCTGTCTCTTATACACATCTCGATCAGTACCGGGGTGGATGCGGGGGCGACGCTGGCCCGGCCATCGGGCACGGGTTACAGCCTGCCGGGCGTCGTCGGCTACGACCTTGGGCTGTCGGCATCCTATCCGCTCGACCTCAACGGGCGGATCCGCCGCGCGATCGAGGCGAGCAGCGCGGACGTGGAAGCGAGCGCGGCGGCGCGCGACTATGTCCGGGTGAGCGTGGCGGCCGCGACGGCGCGCGCCTATGCGCAGGTCTGCGCGGCCAATTTCAGCCTGGCGGTCAATCGCCGCGTCGTCGCCCTGCAACGCGATACGCTGGACGCCACACGCCGGCTGGCGCGGGGCGGGCGGGGCACGGCCTTCGACGTGAGCCGGGCGCAGGCGGCGGTGGAGGCGAGCGCGGCCGCCCTGCCCGCCTTCGAAGCGCAGCGGCAAAATGGCCTCTACCTTCTCGCCACGCTGCTGGGCCGGCCGCCCGCCGACTATCCGCGCGAGGCAGAGGGCTGCACCGCTTTGCCGTCCATCGGCCAGCCGATCCCGGTGGGCGACGGCGCGGCGCTGATCCGGCGTCGGCCCGACATCCGGGGCGCGGAAAGAGCGATCGCCGCCGATACCGCGCGGCTGGGCGTGGCGACGGCGGACCTCTACCCCCAGGTCAGCATCGGCGGGTCGGTCGGCCTGTCGGGTCCGCTGAAGGACATTGGCGGCCCGACCAGTTTCGGCTTCAGCCTGGGGCCCCTGCTGAGCTGGAGTTTCCCGAACCGGCCGGTGGTGCGGGCGCGAATCGCGCAGGCGGACGCGCAAGTGCGCGCCGACATCGCCGGATTCGACGCCAGCGTGCTGGAAGCGCTGCGGCAGACGGAAACGGCGCTGGAAAGCTATCGCCGCGACGCGGAGCGGGCGGCGGCGCTGGACCGGGCGCGCGAGAGCGCAGCGACATCAGCGGCGCAGGCGGCGCGTCTGTTCCGGTTCGGCCGGGGCGATTTCCTGTCCTTGCTGGACGCGCAGCGCAGCCTGGCGAGTGCTGAAGTAACGGCGGCTGCGGCGCGCACGCAGTTGGTGCAGGATCAGATCGCCCTGTTCCTGGCGCTGGGTGGCGGCTGGTCCTGAACGGACGCGCCGCCGGTCAGCCGGCCCCCGTTCAACTGCCGTTCGGGCCGCTGCCGTTCGGGCCCGATCCGCTGGCGCCGCCCATACCGCCCGCGCCGACCGCACCGATGTTGCCGAAGATTTCGTCGAACAGGCTGCGATGGCGGCCAAGCGTCGGTGTCTTGTCGCCGGACGGCGAGATACGGGCGACCTGCTCCAGCCCGATACGGTCCACCGCGGCGACATTGCCCGCCGGGTCGAAACGGACGCGCAGCACCGTCTGTTCAACGGGCCGGGGGTTGGAAAAGGCCAGCGATTTCATGCTGCGCGAGACATAATACCAGTCCTGCTCGCCAAATTGCGACACGAAGCTGGGACGGCCCAGCGTCCCTTCCACCGAAGCGCGGTTGTCGATGCCGGGCTGGACCGAATCGACCAGCAGCTTGTCGATCTGATAGCCCTGATGCGTGCGGATGCGGGTGCAGGCCGATGTGCCGAGCAGCAGCGCGCTGAGGCCGACGGCGATGAGGAGTCGCCCGCGACGGGAGTGGCGGCTGAACTGAGGCATGAACTTCTCCGGCGGGGGGCAGCCCGCATACCTTTGGAATCTACGATCTCGCCATTGCATTGGGCGACGCCGCGATCAATATGGAATTGCGCGCGCGCCCACAAGTGGCGCGAGATACCGGACGACGCGCGTCCGCCCGATCCATCCCGAAAAGCCAGCGATACCATGTCCGCACGCCCTTCCTTCCTCCAACGCCTGATGGGACGCGCCGATCCCCGCGAGGCGTTGCGCCCGCTCTACCGTGCCGTCGTCGGCGAAGCGCGCCAGCCGCACTGGTATCTGACCGGCGCGGTGCCCGACACCATCGACGGACGCTTCGACATGCTGGTCGCCATCCTGTCACAGGCGCTGGTGCGGCTGGAGCAACTGGGCGCGCCGCAGGAAAGCGTGTGGCTGACCGAACTCTTCGTCGAGGATATGGATGGCCAGTTGCGGCAGGAAGGGATTGGCGACGTGGTGGTCGGCAAGCATGTCGGCCGGATGATGAGCGCGCTGGGCGGACGGATCAGCGCCTATCGCGACGCGCTGACGCAGGGCGGCGACCTGGGCGAGGCGCTGCGCAGAAATCTTTATCGCGGCGCGCGGGTCGAGGACGGCCCGATCGGGCATGTCGAAGGCGCGCTGCGCGCCCGCTGGACGCGATTGAATTGCCTCAGCCGCGACGCGCTGCTGGCGGGAGACCTTGGATGAGCGTGGCACCGGAATTTTCCCGGATCGTAAAGGCGGATCAGGTGAAACGCATGACCGGCGACTCCCATGTCGAGGCGAACGAGGCCGAACGGACGGCGCTGGCGCGGCGCTTTGGCCTGTCGGCGCTCGACCGGCTCGAAGCGGATTACAGCCTGACGCAGGAGGGGGAGGCGATCCTGGCCCGCGGGCGGGTGCGCGCGGCGCTGGCGCAGCCCTGCATCGCAACCGGCGAACCGGTGGCCGAGACGATCGACACCGAGTTCGCCCTCCGCTTCGTGGTGGAAGGCGAAGCCCTTCCCGAAGGCGAGGAACTGGAGCTGGACGCACAGGATGTCGACACAATCGGCTATGACGGGCAGTCGATCGACATGGGCGAGGCCGTGGCCGAGACGATGGCGCTGGCCATGACCCCTTTCCCCCGATCGCCGGATGCCGACGCCTACCTCAAGGAAGCAGGTGTGTTGAGCGAGGAGCAGGCCAGTCCTTTTGCGGCGCTGCTGGCGCTCAAGGGCGGCGACGGCAACGCGGGCTGACGTTGCCCTTTCGTTCCAGCGCGTGGCATAAGCACGCGCATGGATTCGGGCAGCCGCAAGATCATCCATATCGACATGGACGCCTTTTATGCGTCGGTCGAACAACGCGACGATCCTTCGCTACGCGGGCTGCCCATCGCTGTGGGCGGCGGCGGGCCACGCGGCGTGGTGGCGACCTGTTCCTATGAGGCGCGCAGGTTCGGCGTGCGGTCGGCGATGCCAGGCGGGCGGGCGCGGCGGCTGTGCCCGGATCTTGTCTTCGTGAAGCCACGCTTCGACGTCTATCGTTCGGTATCCGGCCAGGTGCGGGAGATATTCAGCCGCTTTACCGACATCGTGCAGCCATTGTCGCTGGACGAGGCCTATCTGGACGTAACGGTGAATAAGCCGGGCATCGCGTCCGCCACGCAGATCGCGCGGGAAATCCGCGCGATGATCCGCGCGGAGACGGGCCTGACCGCGTCCGCCGGCGTGTCCTACAACAAGCTGATCGCCAAGCTGGCGTCGGACCAGAACAAGCCCGACGGTATCTGCGTCGTGCGGCCGAGCGAGGGCGCGGCCTTCATCGCCGCCATGCCGGTGCGGCGCATCCATGGCGTGGGACCGGTGACGGCGAAGCGGATGCAGGCGCTGGGCATCGAAACCGGCGCGGACCTGCGCGCCCGCGACAGGACGTTTCTGCAAGCGCATTTCGGGAGCGCCGCCGACTATTATTACCGCGCCTCCCGCGGGGAAGACGACCGGCCGGTGCGGGAGCGCGAGGGGCGCAAATCGGTGAGCGTGGAGGATACATTCTTCGACGACCTGAACGAGGAAGAAGCGCTGGTGGCGGAACTGGACCGAATCGCCGACAATTTGTGGGGGCGGATCGAAAAGGCGGGAGCGTGGGGTCGTACGGTTGTACTGAAGATCAAGTTCGCCGATTTCCGCATCATCACGCGGTCGCGAAGCTTTCCAGCCCCCGTGCGGTCAAAGGCGGTGCTGGCCCAGGCGGGGCGCGACCTGCTGCTCGCGCAGTTGCCGCTGCGGATGGGGGCACGACTGCTGGGCCTTGGCATCCACAATCTTGAGGGAGAGGAGGATGTCGAACAGGGCGAGCAGTTCGCCCTGTCGCTTTAGCCCGTCAGAAGGGCAGCCAGTTCCGCTTTTCGGTGAATTTCATGTAGCCGGCGTTGACCCCCAGCCGATAGCCGACGCCAAGGCGGATCGGGATTAGCACCACATCCCCCCAGCGCAGATAGGAGGCGGTAAAGCCGCCGACCAGATAGGCCGTCCCTTCCGCCGCGGGAAAGCGGTGATAGAGGTCCTGCGTGTCGTAGAGATTATAGACGAGGACGAAGGTGTTGGCCGCATTGCCGCCCACGTCGAAGCCGATCGACGGGCCGGTCCAATAGACTTCGCGCTTGCCCTCTATCTTGTGGTTCAGCGTGCCCGAACCGTAGCGCAGGCCGACGACGAATGCGCCCGACGCCTCTCGCCCGGCGATATAGGCGTTGGGCCGGCCCTGATCCTTCAGCACTTTCTCGATGATGCCGGCAAGGCCCTCCGCGCCCTTGCCGAACACACCCTCCGCCGCGCCGATCAGGTCATCCTGCTGGTAGGAGTCGCCGGGCGATATGGAAGCGGGCGGGCTGTTCGGGGTGACGGGCGCGCCGGTGGCGGTCGTCCCGTTCGAAGGAGGAACGCTGCCGGAGGATGGCGCAGGGGCGGCCTGCACAGTGGGGTCGACGCCCGGATCGGTCGGCGTTGCGCGCGCAGGCGGCGCAGGGGCGAGATCGGCGTCTATGGCTGTGTTGGGATCAATGGTCCGAACTTGCGCGGTGGCGGCGAGCGGCGTGAGGCCGATGCCCGCCACGGCTGCGCCCCATGCCACCGTACGCCCGATGCGAACGCCGATGCGCCCGGTGATGCCGATCATGCCGTTATACTCCCCGCGATGCGCATTCCTGCAACAATAGGCGTGCGATTATCGGAAGCGAAGCTGAAACGACAATGAACGAACGGCGACCCGAGTCCATAGCGCGCCCGGCCGAATCCCTTTTCCCGACAAGCCTGTCAAAAATCGCGCCACAGGACCGTTGCCATGCGGCAAAGCCGCCGCTATAGCCCCTCCCCTAGCCACTGCCCGCCTTTCCAGTCGGGCAAATTCGTGCGGAGACGTGGGTGAGTGGCTGAAACCAGCGGTTTGCTAAACCGTCGTAGCCTTAAGGGGCTACCGAGGGTTCGAATCCCTCCGTCTCCGCCAAAACCGCCCCTCCGCCGGGGTGCGCTGGCCATCCGCCTGCAATAACGAACCCCCAGCAGCTTCGGAAAATTTCGACGATGCCGAGGGGAATTACGCTCATCTGGCGTAGCGCTTCCTGCCCTCAAAGCGGTTCGACCTGACGAGTTGCGTGGTGCGCCTTGGGACACGTTCGAGGATTTAGACGGAGCACATCCGTCGTGGCGCATTCCGGCTACCCGGATCAAAGATAATCTTGATCGGAAGGATGAGGTCGACGGCTACGGCAGTTCGTGGACGAGAATGGCAAGCCCAAGCGCCTGCTGACGAGAGCGGCCCTGACGACGCGATCATGAAGGACCTGCGGGGAAAAGGCTGACGACCCGGCGGTTCAAACGGCTCTCGATCAAGTTTCTAAATGTGCTACGCGATGGGCAGGTAGCGCAAGCTTGCCTTAGAAGAATATTTTCGCAAACATAATTAGCGCAAAGCTCATCGCGCAGATCGCATAGGGCCACAGGTGCCGCCGTTCGAGTCAAGTTTTTTACGAAGAAAGTGATAACATCATATGGTGAGCACGAAGCCGCACGGAAAATATGAGCCTAAAGATACGAAAAGACCTGTGCGTAAAGCTGTAGTAATTCTGGGCATGCATCGTTCGGGTACATCTGCACTATCGAATATACTAGTCGAACTTGGTGTAGACGCGCCAGCTAATTTGATGAGTGCCGATGAAAATAACCCGAAGGGTTATTTTGAATCAATGCCGCTATATCTTTTACATGATGAACTTCTCTCTAATGCCGGCACCAGTTGGGATGATTATCGTCCTATCCCCGAAGGTTGGGCCCGATCGCCCAAAGCTAATGAATTTCAAGACCGATTGAAGGAAGTAGTTAAATCTGAGTATGGTAGATCCGGTTTCTTTCTTATGAAAGACCCTCGAGTTTGCCGGCTTGTGCCTCAATGGGTCATAATATTAACTGATATGGAAATTGAGCCTCTGTTCGTGCATACGCATCGCCACCCATTGGAAGTGGCAAGCTCGCTGCGAAAGCGTAACGGGTTCGATATTGGTTATGGGTATTTAGTCTGGCTAAGGCATGTATTAGATGCCGAAGCGGGCGGCCGAGGTGTTAGCGTCCGCGCTCGTGGTGTAATTTTCGGTGGAGATTTAGGTGCTGCTGGT
>NZ_LSJY01000214.1 GCF_001556865.1 Sphingobium sp. CCH11-B1
ATCGGGGGTGGTGGCGATCTGCGGCGCGGGCGTCGGCGTATGGACGATGGGCGGGGGAGCGACGACCTCGGGCTTGGAGGGCGGAGGCGGCGTGTCCTGCTGCGCAGCGGGCGGCGGCGGAGGCGACGACAGGTTGACGACCGTCAGCTTCGCTTCCTTTGCCTGGATATAATTCTGCCGCACCTGAACCAGTGCGAAGACGAGGGCCGCATGGAGCAGCAGGATGAGGAGGATGACCGGCAGGTTCGCGCGGGACCGGGCACCGTAGCGTTCCACGGCGACGGCAGGCGACGGGACCGGGCGCAAAGCGATGCGAACCGGCTCCACAAAGCCGATGTCGTAACCCGCCTCTTCGGCTCTGTCCTCTGCCAGTCGCAACATGACAGCTCTTCTCCTCCAACGTTGAATGCGTCCTATCGCGAACATTAATGCGAATCAATTGCACATATTACCTATATGCCTGATCGCGGGAAAGCTGAGCAGACGGGCGGCAGCCCAAGGAGGTTGGAGCTGCCGCCATCCCCCCCCCCCCGGCAAGGGACGACGTCGGGGGGGGCGGACTGTCTAGAGCTTGTAGCCCAGGGTCAGCACCCAGGAGCGCCCCTCGCCCGGATTGGCCCAGCCATTGTTGCGGATGCTGGTATAATATTTCTCGTTGGTGAAGTTCTGGACGTTGAGCTGCGCGCTGAACTTGTCCGTGATCGGATAGGACAGCATCGCCCGATGAACCAGGTAGGAGTCCGACTTGTACATCGGCGCGCCGGTCACATTGGTCAAAAAGAAGCTGCCCTGATAGGTCAGGCCATATCCAAGCTGCAGGCCGAACGGCAGGTTGTAGGTGGTGAACAGGCTGCCCGAATGCCTGGGGGTATTGGTCATCGAATTGCCGGCCTGCGGGTCGAAGGCGGGGCAGGTCAACGCCGTGGTGGTGCCGGGCGGCGTATAGCTGGCATTGGGATTCTCAAGACAGTAGTTGGAGATCGACTGCTTCACCTTGCTGTCGAGATAGGTGTAGTTGGCGAAGATCGTCCATTCTGGCGTGATATTGCCCGACGCGCCGAGCGTGATGCCGTCGACCCTGTTGCGCCCGTCGCCAACCGGCAGATTGCCGACGAACGGATCGTTGCTGGCGACGCGGTAATTGGTGCGCTCGTTGCGGAACAACGCAGCCGTCAGTTGCAACCCGCCGTCGAACAGGTCGATCTTGCCGCCGATCTCATAATTCTTCGCCTGTTCGGGCGACAGGTCGCACGGGTCGATATTGAGGTTCGCCGCCGCCGCCAGGCCGCAGCCGGCACGGACCGTGGTGCTGGTGGGGTTCCGCGAATTGCCATAGGCGACGTAGAGGCTTGCGTTTTCCGCCGGCTTGTAGACCAGGCCGATGCGGTAGGAGAACAGGTCGTCGGTCGAGTTCTGTTTGCCGCCGGTAAGGTAGCGCGTGGCCTGTCCGTCCGGGATGGACAGCGCCGACGGCGTGATCGTGTCGGAGCGGAAGCGGGCGCGATTATGTTCGTAGCGGACGCCGCCGTTCAGTTCGATCTGATCGACGATCTTGACCGCCGCGAAGGCATAGGCGGCCACGTTGAACAGATCGCCCTTTTGCCGGCTGGTCTGCGTGGGATTGATCGGCCCGATATAGTCCGTCGGCACACCTATCGGGATCGGGTTCAACACTGGGTTGGGGGTGCCGCCGCCGGGATTGCGGAAGATGTTGCCGCTGTCGAGGTCATAATCCTCCTGCAGGGCGGAGGTGCCCAGGACCAGCGTGTGCCCGCCCGGAATGTTGAACGTGAGGTCGGTTTGGCTGTAGAGCGCCTGATTTTCCGAGAAGCGGAAATTGCCGCGCGGGCCGCCGGGATAGTATAGCCCCGGCACCTGGCCGGCGGCGCAGGCGGCGCCGGTCTGGGTCTGACCGCCCGGCAGGCAATAGGTTCCACCCTGGGGTGGATCAACCACCAGATCCTGCTCGACGCGCTGCCAGCGGGTCAGGTTACGGATCGAGACCGTGTCGCTGAAGCGGTGATCGAAGATCGCGGTCGCCTGGTCGATGGTCTGGTCCTGACGGTCGACATTCCGGTAACCTAGATAGCTGCTATAGGGCACGCCCGGCAGCGGCCCGTCATAGACGCCGTTCTTGTAGTAGGGCACGCCGTAGAGGGGCGTGTTCCGGTCTTCCTGATGCGTGTAGAGCAGCGTCAGCGAAGTCGGCCCATCGACGCCAATCTTGACCGATGGCGCGACACCCCAGCGCTCGTAGCGATCGACCTGGCGGCGCGGCACGTCATTTTCATGATACATGGCGTTGAGGCGCACCGCGACCAGATCGGAGACGCGGACATTGCTGTCGATAGTGGCGCGATAATAATCGGACGTTCCAATGCCCGCCTGGATCAGCGTCTCGTCCTGCGCCTTGGGCCGTTTGGTGACGATGTTGATGTTGCCGCCGATGGCGCCGGAGCCGCCATAGACCGAGTTCGCGCCGTTGGTGACCTCGATCTGTTCAATGTTGAATGGGTCGGTGCGGCTGTACTGCGCACTGTCGCGCACGCCATCTATGCTGATGTCGGTATTCGCGCTCTGGCCGCGCAGGTTGATGCTGTCGCCATAGCCGCCGCCACCTTCACCGGCGCCGAAGGTGATGCCCGGGATGGTGGACAGCACATCGCGCAGGGTCAGGAGATTCTGCTTCTGAATCGTCTGGTTGCCGATAACCGTGATGGTCTGCGGCATGTCTAGCAGCGGCCGCACATATTTGGGAGATTCCGCTTTTTCGACCTTGATCGAGTCTTCCTCGATCGCGGTGTCGGTCACGGTCATTCCGCCCAGCTTCCGTCCGGGCTCTTCCTGCTGCGCATGGGCGGCGGTGGCGAAGGCCAGCGCACCGACGCAGCCCAGTGCCAGGAAAGACGGCGTGGTCGTGTTCTTGGTCATGAAGCAGTATCCCCTTTTGATCACCGGGGCTGCTATTGCGAATCGTTCTTATAGTCAATGCTATTGCGAATAATTCTTACCACCCTGCTCGAGCTGCTCGAACAGCCAGCAGCGAATGGCGCTCGCAAGATTGGGAGGGTCGGCCGCAGCCATGCGCATCACGTCGATGCGCGCGATCAGCGCATTCAGGGGAAGCTGCCGTGCCGACGCCGCCTGGCGCAGCGCGTCCCAGAATATCGGTTCCAGGCTGATCGCGGTCTGATGGCCGGCGATGGTGACGCTCCGCTTCACGGGCGGAGAAAAGGGCGACCCTTCACGATCGACAGGGCCGCCCGCCATCATCAATACATGTGCTGGCCGCCGTTGATCGACAGCGTGCTGCCGGTCACGAAGCCGCCATCCTCGCTGCAGAAAAAGGCGACGCCGCGCGCGATCTCATGCGCCTGGCCCAGCCGGCCGACGGGGATCTTGGCCACGATCTTCTCCAACACGGGAGCCGGCACGGCGGCCACCATGTCGGTGTCGATATAGCCAGGCGCGATAGCGTTGACCGTGACGCCATATTTCGCGCCTTCCTGTGCCAGCGCCTTGGTGAAGCCATGGATGCCGGACTTGGCTGCGGCGTAGTTCACCTGCCCATATTGGCCGGCCTGCCCATTGATCGAGCCGATATTGACGATGCGGCCCCATCCGCGTTCGCGCATGCCGCCAAAGGTCGCCTTGGCCATGTTGAAGCAGCCGCCCAGATTGATGCGCATGACTTCGTTCCAGTCGTCGAAGCTCATCTTCGCGAGCACCCCGTCGCGCGTGATGCCGGCATTGTTGACGACGATGTCGATGGGGCCGATATCCTGCGCGACCTGTGCGCATCCATCCAGGCAGGCCTGATGATCGCCGACATCCCACTTGTAGGCGGCGATGCCGGTTCGTTCGGTGAAGGCCTTTGCCTTTTCCTCATTGCCCGCATAGTTGGCGGCGACGGCGTAGCCCAAGTCCTTGAGCGCCAGGCTGATTGCCTCGCCGATGCCGCGTGTTCCGCCGGTCACGATCGCCACCTTCGACATATGTGCATCCTTCTCCTGCGTCTGGGTCAGTCGATCCAACCCGAAAGCTCACGGCTCAGCAGCCTTTGATACAGGGTGATAGCTTCGGCTGATGCGTTTAAACAGGGCAAAAAGACGAATTTTTCGCCGCCTTCGCGCAAAAATGCGTCCCGCGCGCGCAGCGCGATTTCTTCGAGCGTTTCTAGGCAGTCCGCGGCAAAACCCGGAGTGACGACAGCAATATTGCGGACACCGCCCCTGACCAGTCCGGCAAGCGTCGCCTCCGTCTCTGGCTCGAGCCATTTGGCGCGACCGAAGCGGGACTGGAAACTCATATGCACCGGCAGGGACAAGGCTTCGCGCAGCAGCCGGACAGTCTTCACGGACTGGCAATGATAGGGATCACCCAGTCGCAATGTCCGTTCAGGCATGCCATGGAAACTGGCGAGCAGCGCGTCGGGCGCAAAGTCCAACCCGGCCAGGCTGCGCTCGACCGACATTTTCAACGCGGCGATATAGGCCGGATCGTCATGATAGGGCGGCAGGGTACGGATTGCCGGCTGCCACCGCATCGCCGCGAGCGCGGCGAAAGCGGCGTCATTGGCGGTGGCGGTCGTGGCCGCACTATATTGGGGATAGAGGGGTGCGATCAGGATGCGCTCGCACCCAGCCTGCTTCATCGCGGCCAGCCGTTCAGCGATGCCGGGATTGCCATAGCGCATGGCCCAATCGACGACGACGCCCTGCCCCATCGCAGCCTGCATCGCCTGCGCGGTGGCGCGGGTGTGGACGGCAAGCGGCGATCCTTCCTCCGTCCAGACCTGGCTATAGGCGTGGGCGGACTTCTTCGGGCGCGTGGTCAGGATCGCACCGTGCAGGATCGGCTGCCAGAGGATCCGGGGTATTTCCACCACTCGCCGGTCGGAGAGGAATTCGCGCAGGTAACGACGCACCGAAGCAGCATCCGGGGCATCCGGCGTGCCGAGGTTGATGAGCAGCACGCCGACCTTGGGCGTGGCGATGGCGGGATGGTCGGGGGGAAGGATCATGGCGAGGCCAATAGAGGAAGACGGCGCAATCGCTGACCTGTCCAGGTGTACAGGGCGTTGGCGACGGCCGGCGCGACAAGCGGCGCCGCCAGATCGGTGATGCCGGCCGGCGGCGCGGTGCTGCGGATCAATTCCACGGACACTTCCCCGATGTCGGCAAGGCGCGGCAGGTTCATGCGGCCAAGCATCGCCCGCGTCGGAAGGCCGCCCTTATAAGGAGTGGATGCGCCGAGCGCGTAGGCAAGGCCATAGATGAGGCCGGCCTCCACCTGTTGCCGCGCGATGTCGGGATTGACCTGATCGCCCGCATCCACCGCTGCGACAATACGCGAGACGCTGACCGTGTCGCCGCGCATCTCCGCTTCGACCATGATGGCGGCATAGGCGCCGCCAGCCATGCGCGCAGCGATGCCTTGCCCGCTGCCGCTGATGCCGCCCTGCCAGCCGCCCATCGCGGCGGCGGTGGACAGGCAATGGGCAAGGCGGGGATTGCCGCCCAGCATCTGGATGCGGAAGGACATCGCCTCGATCCCGGCAAGATGCGCCAGTTCATCGACGAAGCTTTCGGTGAAGAAGGTGCCGTACAACGCCGCATTGCCGGGCGCAAAGCCAAGGGCAAGGCCGACATCCGCCGGATAGTGATCCACCGCCCAGTTGGGCGCAGCATAAGGCAGCGCCATCCCTGCGACAGCGAGGCGGGTGGGCTGGTCCGCCATGTCGGCCGCGGCTTCGTGCGGCATGTCGCCCCGCCCTACCCGCGCCCATGTCTGGCTCATGGCGCAAGGTGCGGCGACCTTTGCCAGCCAGCCTTCGATCGCGCCGTTGCGTCCCAGCTTCGCGGCGAGGCGCGCCCGGGCGGGCGAAGCCGGGCGATCCTGCACCACATCCTCGATCCGGGACCATTGGAGTTGCACCGGCCGGCGCATGTCGCGGGCAATGAGCGCCGCCTGCAACCCGGCCTCCCAGTCCATGCGGCGGCCGAAGGATCCCCCTGCGTGCAGCGGATAAAGCGTCACCGCCGCTTCCGGCAGATCGAGCGCCTGGGCAATGGCGTTGCGGGCCAGCGCAGGCGCCTGGGTCGCCAGCCATATCTCGGCGTCCTCGTCCGTCACGCGGGCGGTGGCCGCCATCGGTTCGAGCGTCAGGTGCAGGCCAGCGTCGACCTGATATTCGCTGGCCAGGATGGTCGCACCTTCGAACACGGGCAACAGGTCGCCTTGCGCATAGATGCGCCGCCCGGCGGACCCGGCGAAGGCCGTCTCCAGCATGTCCTCGATCGCTTCGCTGCTTACCGGCTTGCCACGCAGGGTGAAGACCGGATCGGCAAGGTCCAGCGCCTTGTTCGCCGCCCACCAGTTGCTGGCGACGGCGGCTACCCATCGTTCCTGCTTCACCAGCTTGAGGAAACCGGTCACGCCCGCAGGCGATCGCTCGTCCAGCCCGGCGAGCACAGCGTCACCGATCGGCCCTTGCCGGATCGAAGCATAGACCATGTCGGGCAGGCGAATGTCGGCGGCGAAATTGTGGCTGCCGTCAATCTTCGACGGAGTGTCGAGCCGGGGCAGATCCTGCCCCGAAAGGCGGCCGTCCTGCCCTTGCCGATAGGGAAGGATGTCGGGCAGATCGAAGCGGGCGGCATCCTCCACGACCTCGCCGATCTTCATGCGCTTCGCCCCGCCGTCGGAGATCACGCCTTCCTGAATGTCGCAGCTTTCCCAGGGGATGTCCCATCGGGCCGCCGCCGCCTTGCACAGCAGCACCCGAGCGGCCGCGCCGGCATCGCGATAGGCATCGTGGAACATGGGGATGGACGTGCCCGCACCCGTCAGCATCAGGGAAGACCGGCTGGCATATTGGCCGATCGCCCAGTCGCCCGCCTCCCCCAGCAGGCGCGTCCAGTCGCTCGCCAACCATTCGCGCGCGAGGAGCGTGTTGGCATAGAGCGGGCTTATGGGCGCGCTCTGGACCGCGACCGTGCGCCAGTCGGCCCCAAGCTCATCCGCCAATATCTGGGGCAACAGGGTGGCAACCCCCTGCCCGCTTTCCATCTGCGGCACGATGACGATGATCTGGCCGGAACGGTCGATCTTCAGGAAGGCATTGAGGATGGTTTCGCCCGGGCCGGCATTGAGGTTGGGCCGGTAACTGCGCGGCCATACGCCCCAGGCGAGCAGAAGACCCGCCGCCGCGCCGCCGCCCACGATCAGGGTCCGGCGATCAATGCCCTTGCTTCTATCCGATCGCTTTCGCGGTGCGCGCGCCATGCCCTGCCTGATAGAGGCGCGCGGGCCGGCTGCCTAGCGTCAATCGGCGCGAACGGGCGCGACGCCAAGACGCGGGATTTCTATCGCCGGGCAGCGATCCATCACGACCTTGAGGCCAGCGGCTTCCGCCCGCGCGGCGGCGGCATCGTTGATGACGCCGATCTGCATCCAGACCGACTTCGCGCCGATGGCGATCGCGTCGTCCACGGCTTCTCCGGCTGCTTCGCTGCGGCGGAAGATGTCCACCATGTCGATGGGCACGCCGATGTCGGAAAGCCGCGCCCACACGAACTCGCCATGAACATGCTCCCCGGCGATCTGCGGGTTCACGGGCAGGACGCGATAGCCATGGTCCTGAAGGAAGGCCATGACCGAATAGCTGGCGCGGTCCGGCCGGTCGGATATGCCGACAAGCGCGATGGTGCGGGTTTCGTCCAGCAGATCGGCGATGTCCTGTGCGGCGGTCAGTGGCATGGCGTGTCTCCTCTCCCATGACATGGGGAGGACGCGAGCCGGTGCAAGACGTTCCTTTCCTGAAGACCTCGCGATAGCATGGCGGCATGTTTACCATCCGCCCGGCCAACCTTTCCGATCAGCAGACCATCGCGCTGCTGGCACTCCACCTGACGGGAATGCAGGCGAACAGCCCGCCCGAGTCCGTCTTCGCGCTGGACCTGAGCGGGATGCGCGCGAGCGACCTGGATGTCTGGACCGCATGGGATGGCGAGAAGATCGCCGGAATTGCGGCATTGCGGACGCTCTCGCCCGGGCATGGCGAAATCAAGTCGATGCGAACTCATCCCGACCAGCTGCGGCGCGGCGTGGCGGCGCTGCTGCTGGCGCACATCGTGGCGGAGGCGCAAGCCCGCGGCATGACGCGCCTCAGTCTCGAAACAGGCAGCGGTCCGTCCTTCGATCCGGCGCTCGCTCTCTACCGGCGGCACGGATTCGTCGATGGGCCTGCCTTTGGCGATTATCACAGGAGCGGCTTCAACCAGTTCCTGCATCTGGACCTGTGATCAGGCCTTTTCTTTCAGCCAGTCCGCAACCTTCCGCGCTATCCCCATGAAAACGTCCGCATGCGCGCCTTCGCCTGCGGCGGGTGGATCGCCCGCATCCGACCGGCGGCGGATGTCGATGGCGAGCGGGATGCGACCAAGGAAGGGCATGGAAAGTTGCGCCGCCTCCCGCTCCGCGCCGCCCTGCCCGAACGGATCTGAAATCTCGCCGCAATGGGGGCAGGCATAGCCGGCCATATTTTCGACAAGGCCGACCATCGGCACGCCCGCCTGCGCGAACAGGCTGACGGCGCGGGTCGCGTCGATCAGGGCCAGGTCCTGCGGTGTGGACACGATCACCGCGCCGGCCGGCTTGTGCTTCTGGACCATCGACAGCTGGATGTCCCCGGTGCCGGGCGGCATGTCCACCACCAGCAGTTCAGCATCGCCCCAATGCGCGTCGATCAACTGCCCCAACGCATTGCCCGCCATCGGGCCGCGCCAGGCCAGCGCCTTGCCCGGCTCCACCAGATGCGCCATCGACAGCATCGGGACGCCGTGCGGGCCGGTAACGGGCATCAGCTTCTTGTCCTGCGCGACCGGCTTCTGGTCCTCGCTCGCCATCAGCTTCGCCTGGGATGGGCCATATATGTCGGCATCGACCAGCCCAATCTTGAGGCCGAGGCGATGCAGCGCCACGGCCAGGTTCGCTGAAAGCGTCGACTTGCCGACGCCGCCTTTGCCCGATGCGACGGCGAGGATGCGCAAGGGGCGGCGCTCGGCCGTTTCTATTATGCGGACATCGATCACATCGGACAGGGTGAGACCGCCTTCCCGGATGGCGGCGGCAAGGCCTTCGCGCTGCTGCGGCGACAATCCCGCGACGTCGAGCGTCAGCGTCATCACGCCGTCCCTGATGCGCGGGGCACTGGCGCGGCCATCGGTCAGGGCGGTCAGGCGGGCGGTAAAATCGGCAAGATCGGTCATGGCGACGGCCTCTAGGAAATTATCGCGGCCATTTGCACTGTTTTTCGGACCGGAGGCTTCCTATAGAAGGGGTCATGACAAGATTATTCGGGTGGATGCCCGCAATCGCAGCGATGGTCCAGGGCCCCTGGGGCGGCAAGAATGACGGGCCGGATGGGGATGATGGCAAGGGAGGCCCCGCCGGCCCCCGCAATCCGTGGACGCAGCCGGGCAAGCCGACAGGCGGCGGCCAGAAGGGCCCTTCCGCGATCGAGGAACTGCTGCGCCGCGGCCGGGAAAGTTTCGGCAATGGCGGTGGCGGGTTCGGCGGCCTGCCGCCTCGCGCGTCGAGCAAGGCGCTGTGGCCCATCGGCATCGCCCTTCTCGTCGTGCTGTGGCTGGTTCTGACCAGCTTCCACCGTGTCGGCCCGCAGGAACGGGGTGTCGTCACCCTGCTTGGCAAATATAGCCGGACGCTGACCCCTGGCATCAGCCTTACCCTGCCCGCTCCTTTCGAGGCAGTGACCACGGTCGATGTAGAGGAAATCCGTACGATCGACATCGGATCGGTGAGCGCGGAAAACGAAAATCTGGTGCTGACGGGCGACCAGAACATCATCGATCTGGCCTATTCGGTGCGCTGGAACATCCGCAATCCCGAATTATATCTCTTCCAGCTGTCCGACCCCGATGCCACGGTGCGCGAGGTCGCGGAAAGCGCGATGCGATCGGTGCTGGCGAGTGTCAGCCTGGACGATGCGCTGGGCGCTGGCCGCACCACCATCGAGCAGCAGGTCGAACAGCGAATGCAGGAAATACTGGATGGCTACAAGTCGGGCATCCGCATCCAGGGCGTCGCGATCAAGCAGGCCGATCCACCAACAGCGGTGAACGACGCATTCAAGGCGGTGTCAGCCGCGCAACAAACGGCCCAGACCTACCTCAACGAAGCGCGCGCCGCCGCGCAGCAGGTGACCGCCAAGGCGCAGGGCGAGGCCGCCGCCTTCGACAAGGTCTATGAGCAATACAAGCTCTCCCCGGAGGTGACGCGCCGCCGCATGTATTACGAAACCATGGAAGGCGTGCTGTCGAACGTCGACAAGACCATCGTCGAAGGAAAGAATGTGACGCCTTACCTGCCGCTGCCCGAACTCAAGAAGCGCGCGCAGGCGACACCGGCCGAGAGCGCCGCCAGCACGGGAGGACAGTGATGACCCTGTTTCGCCATCCCGTCGCCCTGGCCCTGATCGCGCTGTTCGCGCTTATCGTCCTGGGCAGCACCATCGCCATCGTGCCGGAAACCAAGCAGGGCGTGATCGTCCGCTTCGGCGATCCCAAGGCAATCATCAACCGCTACCGCGCCAACGAGACGTTCGGAAACACCGGCGCGGGCGTCATCCTGCGCCTGCCCTTCATCGATCAGATCGTGTGGATCGACAAGCGGGTGCTGTCGGTGGAGATGGAGCGGCAACAGGTGCTGTCGACCGACCAGCTCCGCCTGCAGGTCGACGCCTTCGCCCGTTATCGCATCGTCGATCCGCTGCGCATGTATATCGCGGCGGGCAGCGAGGAGCGCGTGTCCGACGCGCTGCGCCCGATCCTGGGATCGGCGCTGCGCAACGAACTGGGCAAGCGGCCTTTCGCCGCTTTGCTCAGCCCGGAGCGCGGCCAGGTCATGCAGAATATCGAGACCGGCCTGAACCGCGTCGCCCGCCAATATGGGGCGGAGATCGTGGACGTGCGGATCAAGCGCGCCGACCTACCTGACGGCACGCCGCTGGAAAGCGCCTTCACCCGTATGCGCACCGCGCGCGAACAGGAGGCGCTGACCATCCGCGCGCAAGGTGCGAAGCAGGCGCAGATCATCCGAGCGGAGGCGGACGCCAACGCCGCCCGCATCTACGCCGAAAGCTATGGCAAGGACCCGCAATTCTACGACTTCTACAGGGCCATGCAAAGCTATCGCTACACCTTCTCGCCCGACCGCAGCGGCCAGACCAACATCATCCTGTCGCCCGACAATGAGTTCCTGCGCCAATTCCAGGGTGGACGTTGATCGAGCGGAGGATCATTACGGAACCAGCGCCATTCAAAGAGGGTTAAGGCAAGGCGGCGCATGTGAAGGACTATCCGAAGAGTCCCGCCTTCCCCATTCCCTGAATATCTGAAGAGGACCGTCACGAGTGCGTTACGCTTATGCCATTACCGGCGCCCTGCTGCTCGGCGGCACCGCCATCGCCGTTACCACCAGCTCCAATGTGGGCGCGCAGGTCGCGCAGAATGAAGGCCTGCAGGCCGCTGCGCCCGCAGGCGCGCCCGCCAGCCTGGCCGACATGGTCGAAAAACTGCAACCCGCCGTGGTCAACATTTCGACCAAGCAACGGGTGAAGGTACAGAATCCTTTTGCCGGCACGCCTTTCGGCGACCTGTTTGGCCAGGGTCAGGGCCAGCCGCAGACCCGGCAGGCGCAGTCGCTGGGTTCGGGCTTCATCGTCTCGGCCGACGGCTATATCGTCACCAACAACCATGTCGTGTCTGCTGGCGCGGAGGGCGCGAGCGTCGAGCAGATCACGGTCACGCTGACCAACAAGGAAGAATATACCGCCAAGCTGGTGGGCCGCGACGCCGCGACTGACCTTGCGGTGCTCAAGATCACGTCCAGCAAGCCTCTGCCTTTCGTCAAGTTCGGCGACAGCACCAAGGCGCGCGTGGGCGACTGGGTCGTCGCCATCGGCAATCCGTTCGCCCTGTCGGGTACGGTGACGGCGGGCATCATTTCCGCCCTGCATCGCGGCACCGGTGGAACATACGACAAGTTCATCCAGACCGACGCCTCGATCAACCAGGGCAATAGCGGCGGCCCGATGTTCGACATGCGCGGCAACGTGATCGGCATCAACAGCCAGATCCTCTCGCCCTCGGGCGGCAATGTCGGCATCGGCTTTGCCATCCCGTCCGAACAGGCCGCGCCCATCGTCCAGCAACTGATGAAGGGCCAGTCGATCAAGCGTGGCTATCTGGGGGTGCAGATCAGCCCGCTCGGCGAAGACCTGGCCGATTCGCTTGGCCTTGCCAAGAATCGCGGCGAGTTCGTCCAGAGCGTCGAGCCGGGCAAGGGCGCGGACAAGGCGGGCATCAAGGCAGGCGACGTGATCGTCAGCGTGGCGGGCCAGGAAGTCAGCCCCGACCAGAATCTCTCCTCGATCGTCGCCAGCCAGTCGATCGGCGCGCGCGTGCCGATCGTGCTGATCCGCAACGGCCAGCGCCAGACGGTGACGGCTGTCGTGGGCGAACGCCCGTCCGAGGACGAGCTGAACAGCTTCGCGCAGGGCCAGGACGATGACGATTTCAGCCAGCAGGACCAGAATCCGGGCCAGGCGGCGCAACAGTCGCTGGGTATTTCCGCGATCCCGCTGACGCCGTCCATTACGCGCCAGCTTGGCATCGCCGCCGATACGCGCGGCGTCGTGATCACCGGGGTGGACGGGTCGACCGATGCGGGCGCCAAGGGCCTGCGCCGCGGCGATGTGATCCTGAGCGCCAATAATCGCCCCGTGCTGAGCCAGGCGGACCTGGACGCACAGGTCAAGGCGGTGGCCGCGCAGGGCCGCAACGCCATCCTGTTGCAGGTGCTGCGGCGCGGTCAGCCGGCGATCTTCCTGCCGGTGCGCCTGCGCGACAAATAGACGGCGCTTGCCGAAGCATCCCGGTTCGCTAGGATCGGGATAGCCTGTCAGACCCGTTCGGGCCGGTCCGTCGCATTGTCGATGGGCCGGGGCGAGCGGGTCTTCTTTTTCTGGAGGGTGCGTGAATGAGCGAAGGTATCTTCATCGGTCTTGGCGCGCCGGAGAAGGAAGGCGGCATTCCCCAATATCTGAATTTGCGGCGCGCCAATCGGCACGGCCTGATCGCGGGCGCGACCGGCACCGGCAAGACCGTAACGCTGCAGGGCATTGCCGAAAGTTTCTCGGCGCTGGGCGTGCCGGTGTTCATGGCCGATGTGAAGGGCGATCTGGCCGGCATTTCCATGGCGGGCTCCCCCACCGCGAAAAATGCAGACAAGCTGGTCACGCGCGCCACGGAAGTAGGCCTGACCGATTACAGCTATGCCGACAATCCGGCGATCTTCTGGGACCTGTATGGCGAACAAGGCCATCCTGTTCGCACGACGGTAAGCGAAATGGGGCCGTTGCTCCTGTCCCGTCTCATGGGCCTTAACGAAACCCAGGAAGGCGTGTTGTCGATCGCCTTCAAATATGCCGATGAGCAAGGGTTGCTGCTGCTCGACCTTGGCGATCTTCAGGCGATGCTCGCTTATTGCGCCGAGAATGCCGACACGCTTTCTGCTCGCTACGGCAATGTGACAAAGCCCAGCGTCGGCGCGATCCAGCGGCAGTTGCTGCAACTCGAAAGTCAGGGCGGCGACCATTTCTTCGGCGAACCCGCGCTCGACATCCACGACATGCTGCAAGTGGACGAGAAGGGACGCGGCTACATCAACATCCTTGCCGCCGACAAGCTGATGCAGAGCCCCAAGCTCTACGCCACCTTCCTGCTGTGGCTGCTGTCCGACCTGTTCGAGACGCTGCCCGAGGTGGGCGACCCGGACAAGCCCAAGCTGGTCTTCTTCTTCGACGAGGCCCATCTTTTGTTCGAGGACGCGCCCAAGGCGCTGACCGACAAGATCGAACAGGTGGTGCGGCTGATCCGGTCCAAGGGCGTGGGCGTCTATTTCGTGACGCAGAACCCGATCGACATCCCCGAAGATGTGGCCGGGCAATTGGGCAACCGCGTGCAGCATGCCTTGCGCGCCTTCACCCCGCGCGACCAGAAGGCGATCAAGGCCGCAGCCGACACCTTCCGCGTCAATCCCGACCTGAATGTCGAAACGGCGATCACCGAATTGAAGGTCGGCGAAGCGCTTGTGTCCCTGTTGCAGGAGGATGGCTCGCCCGGTGTCGTCCAGCGTACGCTGATCGCCCCGCCCCGCTCCCGCCTGGGACCGCTGGATGCCAAGGAACGCGCGATCATCCAGTCGATCTCGCCCTGCGCCGGCAAATATGACGAAACCATGGATCGCGAATCGGCGGAGGAAATCCTGGCCGCGCGGGGACAGGCGGCCGCTGCCGCCGCGCAGGCGGAAAAGGCGAAGGCGGAGGCAGACAAGGCTGCAGCGGCGCAAGCCAAGGTGGAAGCAAAACAGCGCGAGGCGGATTTGAAAGAACAGGCGCGGCGCGATGCGGCCGCCGCGCGGGAAGCCGCCAAACCGGGCGCTTTGGAGAAAGCCATGCAATCGGCGACCCGTTCCGCCGCTTCGTCGGTCGGGCGTCAGGTCGCCAACGAACTGGGCCGGGCGGTATTCGGCGGATCGCGCCGCCGTTCCTCATTGGGAGGCATAGCGGGCCAACTTGTACGCGGGATATTGGGCAGCCTGTTCAAATAGCCGGCATCTTGCGCCGGATTTGAAGGGTCATCGGGCGGGGCAGACCGCGTAGAACCGTGCCCGGATAGGCCGATTTTGTCTGCGACAAGGAAAAGCAGGGCGAAGCGCCATTTTGCGCGATTGCTTTCACGGGCGCGACCCGGCTAAGCCACGCCCCATGACGGCTTCTCCCCCGCCGAGCCATCCGCTTCGCTTCCCCAGTTTCCGGGCCTATCTGATCGGGCGGCTGGCGGCCGTGCTGGCACAATATAGCATGATGATCGTGCTGGGTTGGCAGGCCTATAATATCGCACGCGAAACGATGACGACCGCCGGCGCGTCGGCGCAGCTGGGGCTGATCGGACTGGCGCAGTTCATCCCCCTCTTCTTCCTGACGCCCGTCACCGGATGGGTCGCGGATCATTATGACCGGCGGATCATTACCCGGATCACCCTGACGATGCTCACCGCGGCGTCCGGGCTGCTGGCGTTCGCCACCTTCGAAGGATGGGTCAGCTTGCCGCTGGTGTTCGCGGTCGCCGTGGTCGTGGGCATCGCCCGCGCGTTCAACGGCCCGGCCTATGGCGCGCTCGCGCCCAACCTGGTGCCGCCTGCCGTCCTGCCCAACGCCATCGCCATTTCCAGCGTCTTCTGGCAAACCGGGATGATCGCGGGCCCCGCGCTGGGCGGCTATGCCTATGCAGCCGCGCCCTGGGGCGCCTATGCGATCGCGTCGGGGCTGTACGGCGTCGCGTTGGTCGCCATGTTCTTCATTGGTCGGGTGCCGCAGCCGCCACGCGACACGACCCGCCATCCGTTGCGCCAGATGATCGACGGCTTCGCCTATGTGAAGGGCAACAGGCTTGTGTTGGCGACGATCACGCTGGACCTGTTCGCAGTGTTGCTGGCCGGCGCGACGGCGCTGCTGCCGGTCTACGCCCGCGACATATTGCATGTGGGATCGGCGGGCCTCGGTCATCTCGCCGCAGCCCCCGGCGTCGGCGCAGGGGCGACGGCGCTCTGGTTCTCCTTCCGCCCGATGAAGACGCAGGTCGGCATCAAGATGCTCGGCGCGGTCATCCTGTTCGGACTTGCGACCATCGCCTTTGGCTGTACCGCCTTCCTGCCACGCTCCATCGCGGTTGAAACCGGCATCGCATCCTTGGTGGTGCTGGGCAGCGCCGATATGGTGTCGGTGTTCGTGCGCCAGTCGCTGGTGCAGTTGCACACGCCCGACGCCATGCGGGGGCGCGTGTCGAGCCTGTCCCAACTCACCATTTCCGCGTCGAACGAACTGGGCGAAGCGGAGTCCGGCTTCCTCGCGGCGCTTGTCGGTCCAGTGGCAGCCGTCATCGGGGGCGGCATCGGCGCGATACTCATCACGATTTTCTGGGCGCGCCTCTTTCCCGAATTGCGCCTTGCACATAGTTTCGATCCACCCGACATCGGGCGAGCGCACCCCACCCAGGAGAAGCCCCTATGAAAGCTGCCTCGATACTCGAAACCATCGGCAACACGCCGCATATCCGCGTCCAGCGCCTGTTCGGCGACGCTGAAGTGTGGATCAAGTCGGAACGAGCCAATCCCGGCGGATCGATCAAGGACCGCATCGCGCTGGCGATGATCGAGGCCGCGGAGGCATCGGGCGAATTGCAGCCCGGCGGCACGATCATCGAGCCGACATCAGGCAATACCGGCGTGGGCTTGGCCATGGTGGCGGCCGTCAAGGGATATCGGCTGGTGCTGGTCATGCCGGAAAGCATGTCGATCGAGCGACGGCGGCTGATGCTGGCCTATGGCGCAAGCTTCGACCTTACCCCGCGCGAAAAGGGCATGAAGGGTGCGATCGAGCGCGCGCTGGAGCTGGTAAGCCAGACGCCGGGCAGCTGGATGCCGCAGCAGTTCGAAAACCCGGCCAATATCGATGTGCACGTCCACTCGACCGCCGTCGAGATCTTGACGGACTTCGGCAACACCCCGATCGATGCGCTGATTACGGGCGTCGGCACCGGCGGGCATATTACCGGGACGGCCGAGGTGCTGAAGAAAGCCTGGCCCGACCTCAAGGTGTTCGCGGTGGAGCCGACGCTGTCCCCAGTCATCAGCGGCGGGCAAGCGGGGCCCCATCCCATCCAGGGTATCGGCGCGGGCTTCGTGCCGGCGAACCTGCACACGCAGTTGCTGGACGGCGTGATCCAGGTCGATCCCGCCGATGCGAAGGACTATGCCCGCCGCGCCGCACGGGAAGAAGGGATGCTGGTCGGGATTTCGTCGGGCGCGACTCTGGCCGCCATTGCGCAGAAGCTGAAGGATCTGCCGGCGGGAAGCCGGGTTCTCGGCTTCAACTATGACACGGGCGAACGTTACCTGTCCGTGCCCGATTTCCTGCCGGAATAAGCGCAAACGTCCAGACGCATGACCGAACTGTCATCTTCTGCCCGGCCACATGCGGTCATGTGGCTGGTATGGGCGCTCATCCTGGTGGGTCTGCCGATGGCGGTGGCCGGATGGGAAAGCCGGTCCCGCCCGGAAGGCCCGTCCGCGCCGTTTCACGCGATCGCGCAGCGCGCCCGGATGCAGGCGATCGCGGCGCCGCCGCCACCGGTCGAGCCGGTGCAGATCTACGCGCTCGGGCCGGAAGAAGCGCGCGCGTTCAATGCCAAGATCCCCTTCTCGCGGGATCCCAACCCGGCCGCGCGGCCGTTCCTGTTCCGCGGATCCGACGCCGACCTCGCGCGCGCGACCGACTGCCTCGCCGCGGCGCAGCTCTACGAGGCGGGGGACGACGCCATCGGAGAACAGGCCGTGGCGCAAGTGGTGTTGAACCGCGTCCGCCATCCCGCCTTTCCCAAAACGGTGTGCGGTGTGGTCTTTCAGGGGCAGGAGCGACGGACCGGCTGTCAATTCACCTTCACGTGCGACGGCGCGCTGGCGCGTGTCCCCCGGCCAGCGGCATGGCTGCGCGCCCGCGACATCGCGCGGGCGGCCCTGGCCGGCAAGGTGTTCAAGGCGGTCGGATATGCCACCCACTATCACACCGACTGGGTCGTGCCCTATTGGAGCGACAGCCTGGACAAGATCACGGCCGTAGGCACGCATCTTTTCTTCCGCTGGCGCGGATGGTGGGGAACCCCGCCCGCCTTCCGCTTCGGCAGAGAAGGCGCAGAACCTGTTGTCGGCAAGATCGCGCAACTGTCCATCGCACATGGCGCTGGCGCAGAAGCCACCCCGTTCCTTGCGCTGGATGCGGATGTGCTGGCGACGCATCCCGAAAGCGTCGGCATGGACGCGATCGGCAAGACGGTGGCGGGCGTGCGCATCATCTCCGTGGCGGATGCTGCCAGCTTCCTGGTGGAACTGCCGCGCGGGAGCGCGCCTGACAGTTGGCCGTCGCTCGCGCAGACTTTCTGCGCCGGGCGCGCGCAATGCCGGATCATGGGCTGGGTTGCCGGCGAAGCGCCAAAGGAGGTGCCGCTGACGCTTGCCGCAATGGCCGCCATGCGCTTTTCCTATATTCACGACGCGACGAACAATCTTCAGAAGGCTCTTTGGAACTGCAGCCGGACGCCGCGCATAGTGAAAGCCCAATGCATGCGCGACCGCATTCCGGTGGCTGTACCGTCCGCTGCCGCCACCGATACAGGATTGCCCGGCATACGGCGAAAGACGCGGTTCGAAACGGTCAGGATCGCGCCACCGGGCGAGACGGTATCTTCATCCGCAGCGAGCAATGTGACAGAGGCTCAGCCATAGAACCCGTAAAAGCGGGGCATCGGAAGGATGCGGTCGTCCGGGTGAGATTATGGTTATTTCCCAACCCTCTTCACAAGCGGTTGTCGCGCGCCTATATGGCTGTCACGAAACCGGCTGGTCGATCCCTTCTAAATGGATCGGCGGGCCGTCTCCCGGATCGCCCGGGGACCCGTTCGACTAGCGCTCGAACGTGGCGGGATTGGGCGGAATCGGCGAGTCACAGACGCTGACAGTGCGGATCGGACAGTCCCGGCCCGCACTTTTTTGCGTGGCATGACAGGTGCGAATCACCCGTCATGACGTAACATACGGACTGAATTTCCGCTGCGATGCGGGAAAATACGACGAACCGTTACAGGCAGGAACCGCATGGCGACCAAAGCTCTTCCCCCCATCAGCAACACCGGCGCGAAGAAGCGCATCCGCAAGGTGTTCGGCGACATCCACGAAGTGGTGCAGATGCCGAACCTGATCGAGGTTCAGAGGGAGAGTTACGAACAGTTCCTGCGGTCCGACCCGTCGATCGGCTATGTGTCGGGCCTTGAAAAGACGCTGCGTTCAGTGTTCCCGATCCGCGATTTCGCCGGCACTGCCGAAATGGACTTCGTCCATTACGAGCTGGAAGACCCCAAATACGACGTCGAGGAATGCCGCCAGCGCGGCATCACCTACGCCGCGCCGATGCGCGTGACGCTGCGCCTGATCGTGTTCGAAGTGGACGCCGACACCGAAACCCGCTCCGTGCTCGATATCAAGGAGCAGGACGTCTATATGGGCGACATGCCGCTCATGACGCAGAACGGCACCTTCATCGTCAACGGCACCGAGCGCGTGATCGTCAGCCAGATGCACCGTTCGCCCGGCGTCCTGTTCGACCATGATCGGGGCAAGACCCATGCATCGGGCAAATATCTCTTCGCCGCGCGCGTCATCCCCTATCGCGGTTCGTGGCTCGACTTCGAATTCGACGCCAAGGACATCGTCAACGTCCGCATCGACCGCAAGCGCAAGCTGCCGGTCACGGCGCTGCTCTATGCGCTGGGCCTCAACAGTGAGGACATCCTCGGCCAGTTCTACAACAAGGTGACCTTCCTGCGCGGCGAAGGCGGCTGGCAGATCCCCTACACCGCCGAGGCATGGCGCGGCCTCAAGCCCGCCTTCGACATCGTCGACGCCAAGTCGGGCGAAGTCGTGTTCGCCGCCGGCCACAAAATCTCGCCCCGCGCCGCCAACAAGGCGGAGAAGGACGGGCTTGAGACGCTGCTCATTCCGACCGAGGAAGTCTATGGCCGCTACAGCGCCTATGACCTGATCAACGAGAGCACCGGCGAAATCTACATCGAGGCGGGCGACGAAGTGTCGCCGGAAAATCTCGAAAAGCTGGACAAGGCAGGCATCGACCGCCTGGAACTGCTCGACATCGACCATGTCACCACCGGCCCTTGGATCCGCAACACGCTGAAAGCCGACAAGGCCGAAGATCGCGACCAGGCGCTGGCCGACATCTATCGCGTCATGCGCCCCGGCGAACCGCCGACGAAGGAAACCGCCGAAGCGCTGTTCGCCGGCCTGTTCTTCGATCCGGAACGCTATGACCTGTCGGCGGTCGGCCGCGTGAAGATGAACATGCGCCTCGACCTCGATGCCGAGGATACCGTTACCACCCTGCGCACCGAGGACATCCTCGCCGTGGTCAAGGAGCTGGTGAACCTCAAGGACGGCAAGGGCGAGATCGACGACATCGACAATCTCGGCAACCGTCGCGTCCGCTCGGTGGGCGAGTTGCTGGAGAACCAGTATCGCGTCGGCCTGCTGCGTATGGAACGCGCCGTCAAGGAACGCATGTCGTCCGTCGACGTGTCGACCGTGATGCCGAACGACCTCATCAACGCGAAGCCCGCCGTGGCCGCGGTGCGTGAATTCTTCGGTTCCTCGCAGCTGTCGCAGTTCATGGACCAGACCAACCCGCTGTCGGAAGTCACGCACAAGCGCCGCGTGTCGGCGCTTGGGCCGGGCGGTCTGACGCGCGAACGCGCGGGCTTCGAAGTTCGCGACGTCCATCCGACCCACTATGGCCGCATCTGCCCGATCGAGACGCCGGAAGGCCCGAACATCGGCCTGATCAACTCGCTCGCCACCTTCAGCCGCGTCAACAAGTACGGCTTCATCGAGACGCCGTATCGCAAGGTCGTGGACAACAAGGTGACGAACGATGTCGTCTACCTGTCCGCCATGGAAGAGGCCAAGCACACCATCGCGCAGGCCAACGCCGAAGTGAACGCCGACGGCAGCTTCGTCGAAGACCTGATTTCCGCGCGGGAAGCGGGCGAATTCCTGATGGCGCCCAAGGATCACATCACGCTGATGGACGTCAGCCCCAAGCAGCTGGTGTCGGTCGCGGCCTCGCTCATTCCCTTCCTGGAGAATGACGACGCCAACCGCGCGCTGATGGGATCGAACATGCAGCGTCAGGCGGTGCCTCTGGTCCGCGCCGAAGCGCCCTTCGTCGGCACCGGCATGGAAGGCACTGTTGCGCGGGATTCAGGCGCGGCCATCGCGGCCAAGCGCGCGGGCATCGTCGATCAGGTGGACGCGACCCGTATCGTCATCCGCGCTACCGGCGACGTTGAACCCGGCCAGTCGGGCGTCGACATCTACACGCTCCAGAAGTTCCAGCGTTCCAACCAGGACACCTGCATCAACCAGCGCCCGCTGGTGAAGGTGGGCGACCTGATCGAAGCCGGCGACGTGATCGCCGACGGCCCGTCGACGGAGTTCGGCGAACTGGCGCTGGGCCGGAACACGCTCGTCGCGTTCATGCCCTGGAATGGCTACAACTACGAAGACTCCATCCTGATCTCTGAGCGAATCGTGAAGGATGACGTCTTCACCTCGATCCATATCGAGGAGTTCGAGGTCATGGCCCGCGACACCAAGCTGGGGCCGGAAGACATCACCCGCGACATTCCCAATGTCGGTGAAGAAGCGCTGCGCAACCTCGACGAGGCAGGCATCGTTTACATCGGCGCCGAGGTGGAGCCGGGCGATATCCTGGTCGGCAAGATCACGCCAAAGGGCGAAAGCCCGATGACGCCGGAAGAAAAGCTGCTCCGCGCGATCTTCGGCGAAAAGGCGAGCGACGTGCGCGACACGTCGCTGCGCCTGCCGCCGGGCGTCGCTGGCACGGTCGTCGAAGTGCGCGTCTTCAATCGTCACGGCATCGACAAGGACGAGCGCGCCATGGCGATCGAGCGGGAGGAAATCGACCGCCTCGCCAAGGACCGCGAAGACGAACGCGCGATCCTCAACCGTGCGACCTTCAACCGCTTGTCTGAAATGCTGCTGGGCCAGACCGCTTCGGCAGCGCCCAAGGGCGTCAAGAAGGGCGTCGTCATTGACGAGGCTCTGCTGGACGAAGTCGAGCGTCATGAATGGTGGAAGTTCGCCGTCGAGGACGATCAGCGTCAGGCCGGCATCGAAGCCGTCAAGGCGCAGTATGACGAAGCGGTGAAGCTGATCGTCGAAAAGTTCGAGGATCGCGTCGACAAGCTGCAGCGCGGCGACGAGCTGCCCCCGGGCGTGCTCAAGATGGTCAAGGTGTTCGTCGCGGTGAAGCGCAAGCTGCAGCCGGGCGACAAGATGGCCGGCCGTCACGGCAACAAGGGCGTCATCAGCCGCATCCTGCCGATCGAGGACATGCCGTTCCTGGAGGACGGCACCCATGTCGACATCGTGCTCAACCCGCTGGGCGTGCCGAGCCGCATGAACGTGGGCCAGATCTTCGAGACACATCTGGGCTGGGCCGCGCGCGGCCTGGGCCAGCAGATCAAGCATGCGCTGGAGGATTGGCGCGAGGCCAATCCGAATGCGGAAGCAGGCGCGATGCCGGACGCGGTCAAGCAGCGGTTGCTCGACACTTATGGCGAGCAATATGCCGACCAGATCGAGGGCCGCGACGCCGACCAGATCATCGATCTGGCCGAACATCTGGGCCGCGGCGTGCCGATGGCGACGCCGGTGTTCGACGGTGCGCGGGAAGCCGACGTGTCGAAGATGCTGGAACTGGCGGGGCTGCACTCGTCGGGTCAGTCGGACCTGTATGACGGCCGCACGGGCGACAAGTTCGACCGCAAGGTCACCGTGGGCATCATCTATATGCTGAAGCTCCATCACCTTGTGGACGACAAGATCCACGCCCGTTCCATCGGCCCCTACAGCCTCGTCACCCAGCAGCCGCTGGGCGGCAAGGCCCAGTTCGGTGGCCAGCGCTTCGGTGAGATGGAGGTGTGGGCGCTCCAGGCCTATGGTGCCGCCTACACGCTGCAGGAAATGCTGACGGTGAAGTCCGACGACGTGGTCGGCCGCACCAAGGTCTATGAGGCGATCGTCAAGGGCGACGACACGTTCGAGGCCGGCATTCCCGAGAGCTTCAACGTGCTCGTCAAGGAAATGCGCAGCCTCGGCCTCAACGTCGAGCTCGCCGCGATGGACGAGATCGAGGACGGCGACGACGGCCTCGCGCAGGCGGCGGAGTAAGGGGCCGGGCGCTGTCTCCCAAGGACAGTGCCCTCCCCATCCTCGCCCCGGAATTTTACCCTCTAGAGGGACTTGAGATATGAACGAACTGACCAACTTCGCCAACCCGGTCGCCAAGCCGGAAACCTTTGACCAGATCCAGATCGGCCTCGCCTCTCCCGAGCGCATCCGGTCGTGGTCCTTCGGCGAGATCAAGAAGCCCGAAACCATCAACTATCGCACGTTCAAGCCCGAGCGTGACGGCCTGTTCTGCGCGCGTATCTTCGGTCCGATCAAGGACTATGAATGCCTGTGCGGCAAGTACAAGCGTATGAAATATAAGGGCATCGTCTGCGAAAAATGCGGTGTCGAAGTCACGGTGTCGAAGGTTCGCCGCGAACGGATGGGCCATATCGAACTGGCCGCGCCCGTTGCGCACATCTGGTTCCTGAAGTCGCTGCCGAGCCGCATCGGCCTGCTGCTCGACATGCAGTTGAAGCAGCTTGAGCGCGTCCTCTACTTCGAGAGCTACATCGTCACCGAGCCGGGCCTCACCCCGCTGGAGAAGTTCCAGCTTCTGACCGAGGACGAGCTGCTCGACGCGCAGGACGAATATGGCGAGGACGCCTTCTCCGCCGGCATCGGCGCGGAAGCGGTCAAGCAGATGCTGATGGACCTCGACCTCGAGGGCGAGAAGCAGGCGCTGCTGGACGAGCTCGCCGTCACCAAGTCGGAACTCAAGCCCAAGAAGATCATCAAGCGCCTGAAGGTCGTCGAGAGCTTCCTGGAATCGGGCAACCGCCCCGAATGGATGATCCTGGACGTCGTGCCGGTCATCCCGCCCGAACTGCGCCCGCTCGTCCCGCTGGACGGCGGCCGTTTCGCGACCTCGGACCTCAACGACCTCTATCGCCGCGTCATCAACCGTAACAACCGGTTGAAGCGCCTGATGGAACTGCGCGCGCCGGACATCATCGTCCGCAACGAAAAGCGCATGTTGCAGGAAGCCGTCGACGCCCTGTTCGACAATGGCCGTCGCGGCCGCGTCATCACCGGCGCGAACAAGCGTCCGCTGAAGTCGCTGTCCGACATGCTCAAGGGCAAGCAGGGCCGCTTCCGCCAGAACCTGCTCGGCAAGCGCGTCGACTATTCGGGTCGTTCGGTCATCGTGACCGGGCCGGAGCTGAAGCTGCACCAGTGCGGCCTGCCCAAGAAGATGGCGCTCGAACTTTTCAAGCCCTTCATCTACGCCCGCCTCGACGCCAAGGGTCTTTCCATGACCCTGAAGCAGGCAAAGAAATGGGTCGAGAAGGAGCGCAAGGAAGTCTGGGACATCCTGGACGAGGTGATCCGCGAGCATCCGGTGATGCTGAACCGCGCGCCCACGCTTCACCGTCTCGGCATCCAGGCTTTCGAGCCCGTGCTGATCGAAGGCAAGGCGATCCAGCTGCACCCGCTCGTCTGCTCGGCCTTCAACGCCGACTTCGACGGTGACCAGATGGCCGTCCACGTTCCGCTGAGCCTTGAGGCACAGCTGGAAGCGCGCGTGCTGATGATGTCGACCAACAACATCCTCTCGCCCGCCAACGGCAAGCCGATCATCGTGCCGTCGCAGGATATGGTGCTGGGCATCTATTATCTGTCGATGGAGCGCGAGGGCGAGCCGGGCGAAGGCATGCTGCTTGCCGACATGCAGGAAGTGCATCAGGCGCTCTATGCCAAGGCCGTGACGCTGCACTCGAAGATCACCAGCCGCGTGCCGCAGACGGACGAAGCCGGCAACCAGTATATGAAGCGGTTCGAAACGACCCCGGGCCGCATGCTGCTGGGCGAATGCCTGCCCAAGAGCCACAAGGTGCCCTTCGACGTGGTCAACCGCCTTCTCACCAAGAAGGAAATCGGCGACGTCATCGACCAGGTCTATCGCCACACCGGCCAGAAGGACACGGTTCTGTTCGCCGACGCGATCATGAGCCTTGGCTTCCGCCACGCATTCCAGGCCGGCATCTCGTTCGGCAAGGACGACATGGTGATCCCGGACAGCAAGACGACCTTCGTCGACGAAACGAAGGCGCTGGTGGCCGACTATGAGCAGCAATATCAGGACGGCCTGATCACGCAGCAGGAAAAGTACAACAAGGTGATCGACGCCTGGAGCCGCTGCGGCGACCAGGTTGCGAACGCCATGATGGACGAAATCCGTGCGCAACCCAAGGACCCGCAGACCGGCCGCATGGCGCAGATCAATTCGATCTACATGATGGCCCACTCCGGCGCCCGTGGTTCGCAGGCGCAGATGAAGCAGCTTGCGGGCATGCGCGGCCTGATGGCCAAGCCCTCGGGCGAGATCATCGAAACGCCAATCATCTCGAACTTCAAGGAAGGCCTGACCGTCCTTGAATATTTCAACTCCACCCACGGCGCCCGCAAGGGTCTGGCCGACACCGCGCTCAAGACGGCGAATTCGGGTTACCTGACCCGCCGTCTGGTCGACGTCAGCCAAGACTGCACCGTCGTCGAGGAGGATTGCGGCACCGAAAAGGCGCTGGAGATGAAGGCTATCGTCCAGGGCGGCTCGACCATCGCGTCGCTTGGCGAGCGCATCCTGGGTCGCACCACGGCGCAGGACATCGTCGATAGCAAGGACGGCAGCGTCGTGATCCCGATCGGCACCCTGCTGGACGAAGCCATGATCGCGCAGATCGAGGCGATCGGCACGCAGGCGGTGAAGATTCGCAGTCCGCTTATCTGCGAAAGCAAGATGGGCGTCTGCGCCAAGTGCTACGGGCGTGACCTTGCCCGCGGCACCCCGGTCAACATCGGCGAGGCCGTCGGCGTCATCGCGGCGCAGTCGATCGGCGAACCGGGTACGCAGCTTACCATGCGGACCTTCCACATCGGCGGTGCGGCGAACTTCAACGAAACGTCGAACCTCGAATCCGTGGCGGACGGCACGATCGAACTGCGCGACATGCCGACCATCACCGACAAGCAGGGTCGTCGCCTCAGCCTCGCCCGCAACGGCGAGATCGCGATCATCGACAGCGAGGGCCGCGAACGCGCAACCCATCGCCTGCCTTATGGCGCGACCATCCTGTTCGCCGATGGCGACAAGGTGAGCCAGGGCGACCGCATTGCCGAGTGGGATCCGTTCACCATGCCGGTGATCACGGAAAAGCCCGGCGTCGTGAAGTATCAGGACCTGATCGACGGCAAGACGCTGACCGAACAGACCGACGAAGCGACCGGTATCGCCCAGCGCGTGGTCACGGAATTCCGTGGCTCGGCTCGCTCGAAGGAAGATCTCCGTCCGCGCCTTACCCTGCTCGACGACCAGTCGGGCGAAGCCGCCCGCTACATGCTGGCGGTGGGTGCGACGCTGTCGGTGGACGATGGTGCGCAGGTACAGGCCGGTGACGTGCTGGCGCGCGTCAGCCGCGAAGCGGCCAAGACCCGCGACATCACCGGCGGTCTGCCGCGGGTCGCCGAACTGTTCGAAGCCCGCAAGCCCAAGGACAATGCGATCATTGCCAAGGTGTCGGGCCGCGTCCAGTTCCTCAAGGATTACAAGGCGAAGCGCAAGATCGCCATCAATCCCGAGGATGGCGGCGAGCCGGTTGAATATCTGATCCCCAAGAGCAAGGTGATCGACGTCCAGGAAGGCGACTATGTGAAGCGCGGCGACAACCTGATCGGTGGTTCGCCCGACCCTCACGACATTCTGGAAGTGCTCGGCATCGAGCCGCTGGCCGAATATCTGGTCGCGGAAATCCAGGAAGTCTATCGCTTGCAGGGCGTGAAGATCAACGACAAGCACATCGAGACGATCGTTCGTCAGATGCTGCAGAAGGTCGAGATCACCGTGTCCGGCGACACCACGCTGCTGGTGGGCGAGCAGGTCGATCGCGAGGAAATGGACGAGATCAACGCCAAGCTGCCGGCCGGCTATCAGCCCGCCGAAGGCAAGCCGGTGCTGCTCGGCATCACCAAGGCCTCGCTGCAGACGCGTTCGTTCATCTCGGCGGCCTCCTTCCAGGAAACCACCCGCGTCCTCACGGAAGCAGCGGTTCAGGGCAAGAAGGACACGCTGGTCGGCCTCAAGGAGAATGTCATCGTCGGCCGCCTGATCCCGGCGGGTACCGGCGCTGGCATGAACCGCCTGCGCGTCGCCGCCTCGTCGCGTGACGCGGCGTTGCGGGCCGCGTTGCGCGGTGTCAGCCAGGTCGATCTGATTGCTCCCCGCACCGCTGCGGAGGAACATGCAGCTGAACTGGCGCAGGGTCCGGAAGCCGCGATCGGTGACGATCCGCTTGGCATGGTCGAGGGTGAAACCCACGGTCGTGATGCCGACGCGGGCGATTACCTGCTGAACAGCGACGGCGAATAAGGGGCGGCGGGCGCTGGCCGAAAGCAGCGCCCGCCATCCTCCTTATCACCAGAAACAAGGCCCGCCGGACGCGCATCGTCCGGCGGGTTTTTCATGATGCCGGCGTGTCGTCAGGTTTCAAAAAAGACGCCAAAGGCGCTTGACGGAACCGGTGCACCCGCCTATCTGCGGCCTCCCGAGCGGGGCTTGGCCTTGCTCTGATGCCCGATCCTCTAATGGTAAGAGAGCGGACTCTGACTCCGTCAATCAAGGTTCGAATCCTTGTCGGGCATCCACTCAAACTCTCATGAACAGAGACTTTGTGCATCGACTTTCAGGTCGATGCCGCCCGCGGCACGTGCCCCCTGCATGAACGCGGTGTGACTGGCTGACCGCGCCCCGTTCACAGATGAAGCAATGGCTGACGGGAACCGGCGTCCCCATCGCGAGCAATCAGACCGATGGCCGTTGGAAGCTGATCACGGCCAGTCAGGGAATAGCGCGCTTCCTTCCCGCCAGAGGCGTGGGTGGCGGGCCTGGGTTCCGCTTCCCGGTCGAAAGATGGAAAGGTAGGGCCTGTGCGCTTCACCGCCATCAATATGAGGGTCAATCCTGCAAGCCGGGCTCATAAGAGGCATCGGCTGCGCCTGTTCAGGCCATGATCGCCTGCGCCACCGCCTCTGCGACCTTGATCCCGTCGATCGCCGCGGACAGGATACCCCCTGCATAGCCCGCCCCCTCGCCCGCCGGGTAGAGGCCGTTCACATTGATGCTCTGAAAATCCCTGTCCCGATTGATGCGCAGGGGGGAGGATGTGCGCGTCTCGACGCCTGTCATCACGGCATCGGGATGATCGTAATTGGCGATCTGCCGGCCAAAGACGGGCAGCGCTTCGCGGAACGCATCGATGACGAAGGGCGGCAAGCATTGCGACAGGTCGGTGGGCGTCACGCCTGGCTTATAGGACGGATCGACCGATCCCAGCCGAGTGGATGGTCGACCAGCCAGGAAATCGCCCACAGTCTGCCCCGGTGCATGGTAGGATGATCCGCCCGCGACATAGGCCAGGCTTTCCCAATGGCGCTGGAAATCGATGCCGGCAAGCGGCCCGCCGGGATAGTCCCTCTCAGGATCGATGCCCACGACCAGCCCCGAATTGGCGTTGAATTCGGCGCGGCTATACTGGCTCATGCCGTTGGTCACGACACGCCCTTCCTCTGAAGTCGCAGCGACCACGCGGCCGCCCGGACACATGCAGAAACTATAGACCGTGCGCCCGTTTCCGCAATGATGGGCAAGGCTGTAGGCCGCGGCGCCCAGATCGGGATGACCGGCGCACTTGCCGTAGCGGGCGCGATCGATCCAGCTTTGCGGATGCTCGATCCGCACGCCGATGGAAAAGGGCTTCGCTTCCATATGCACGCCACGCCGGTGCAGCATCTCGAAGGTCGGGCGGGCGCTGTGGCCGATGGCGAGCACGACATGGTCGCTCTCGATCACGGAGCCGTCCGCCAGCACCACGCCGCGCAACCGCTGCGTCCCGTCCCCAACCGGTTCCAGCACCAGATCGTCGACGCGCTGCCGCCAGCGATATTCGCCGCCCAGGCCCTCGATCTGGCGGCGCATCGATTCGACCATGGAGACGAGGCGGAAGGTGCCGATATGGGGATGCGCCTCCCACAGAATGTCATCCGGCGCGCCGGCGGCGACAAACTCCTCCAGCACCTTGCGGCCCAGGAAGCGCGGGTCCTTGACCCGGCAATAGAGCTTGCCATCGGAAAAGGTGCCGGCCCCGCCCTCTCCGAACTGCACGTTGGAGTCTGGATCGAGCTCGCCCCGGCGCCACAGGCCCCATGTATCCTTCGTCCGTTCGCGAACCACCTTGCCACGATCCAGGATGATCGGACGAAATCCCATCTGCGCCAGGATGAGGCCGGCGAACAGGCCGCACGGTCCTGCACCGATCACGACCGGACGCTTGCCCTGCCAGCCTTGAGGCGCATGCGTGACGAAATGATAGCGGGTGTCAGGCGTCGGGCGTACGTCATGATCGTTGGCGAAACGGGCCAGCACGGCCTCCTCATCCGACACGTCGACATCCAGCGTGTAGACGAGCTGGATCGCGTTGCGCCGACGCGCATCATTGCCCCTGCGCACCAGGCTATGCCCGTGCAGTGCGTGGGGCTCCAGCCCCAGCCGCTCGCACAGGGCAAGGGGTATCGCATCGGCCGGATGGTCGAGCGGAAGTTTCAGGCCGGACAGGCGGATCATGCAAAGCCCCTAGCCCAAAGCGGCGGCGACGGGAAGCGCCCCAAACTCACCTTGACGTAAACGTAAAGCGCCGCTATTTTACCGTCATGGACAATCGCAGCAGCATCGCCGGCATCGAACTGCCCGACCATAGCGAACGGCAGAGCTACAGCATCACCGACCTGTCGGAAGAATTTGGCGTGACGGCCCGCGCGCTGCGCTTCTACGAGGATGAAGGGCTGATCTCGCCGGAACGGCAGGGCCTGTCCCGTATCTATTCCCGCCGCGACCGCGCCCGCCTCGCCTGGATATTGCGGGGCAAGCGCGTGGGCTTCAGCCTTACCGAAATCCGCGAAATGATCGACCTCTACGATGCGGATGAGGAACATGAGGAGCAGCGGCGCGTCACCGTGGACAAGTGCAGGGCGCGCATCGACCTGCTGACCCGGCAAAAGGACGACATCGACGCCGCGATCGCCGAACTGGCCGCCTTCGTGTCCACCATCGAGCAGAAATAAGCCCCTACCCCCTTCATAAGAATAGTCGCAGGAGAAGATCATGCCCAGCTACGCCGCCCCCGTTCGCGACACCCGCTTCGTGCTGGACCATGTCGTCGGCCTGGACCGCTACGCGAACCTGCCCGGCTTTGCGTCCGCCTCACCCGATCTGGTCGAAGCGATCCTGACCGAAGGCGGCAAGATGGCCGCCGAAGTGCTGTTTCCCCTGAATGCGTCCGGGGACAAGGAAGGCTGTACCCGCAACCCCGACGGCAGCGTTACCACCCCCGCGGGGTTCAAGGCCGCCTACGACCAATATGTCGCGGGCGGTTGGACCACGCTGCACGCGCCGGAGGAATTTGGCGGCCAGGGCCTGCCGATGGTCGTCGCCACCGCGCTGGGCGAATATATGACCTCTGCCAATCAGGCGTTCGAGATGTATTTTGGCCTGACCAACGGCGCGATCTCGGCGCTGCTGGCGAAGGGCAGCAGCGAGTTGAAGCACCGCTACATTCCCAAGATGGTGTCGGGCGAGTGGACCGGAACGATGAACCTGACGGAGCCGCATTGCGGCACCGACCTCGGGCTCATCAAGACCAAGGCCGTACCGCAGGGTGACGGCAGCTACGCCATCACCGGCACCAAGATCTTCATATCGGCGGGCGAGCATGACCTGTCGGAAAACATCATCCATCTGGTGCTCGCCAAGACGCCCGACGCGCCCGAGGGCAGCAAGGGCATTTCGTTGTTCGTCGTGCCGAAGACATTCGTGAAGGAGGACGGATCGCTGGGCGATCGCAATGCCGTGTCCTGCGGCTCGATCGAGCACAAGATGGGCATCCATGGCAACGCCACCTGCGTCATGAATTATGACGGCGCGACCGGATGGATGGTGGGCGAGGAGAATAAGGGCCTCGCCGCCATGTTCATCATGATGAACGCGGCGCGGCTGGGCGTCGGCCTTCAGGGGCTGGGCCAGGCCGACATAGCGTTCCAGAACGCGGTCCACTATGCCAAGGATCGCCGCCAGGGCCGCGCGCTCACCGGCCCCAAGGAACCAAATGAAAAGGCCGACACGCTGTTCGTCCATCCCGACGTGCGTCGCATGCTGATGGAAGCCAAGGCGCTGACAGAGGGACTGCGTGCGCTGATTCTCTGGACCGCGCTCCAGGTCGATCTGTCGCATAACGCCGCGAGCGAGGAAGAACGGCAGGCTGCCGACGACATGCTCCAGCTTCTGACCCCGGTGGTGAAGGGCTATGGCACCGACAAGGGCTTCGACGTCGCGGTCGCGGCGCAGCAGGTGTTCGGCGGCCACGGCTACATCTGGGAGAATGGCGTCGAGCAATATGTGCGCGATGCCCGGATCGCCCAGATTTACGAAGGCACGAACGGCGTGCAGGCGATGGACCTCGTCGGGCGCAAGCTGCCGATGAATGGCGGTCGTGCCCTCCAGGCCTTCCTGAAGACGGTGGCCGAGGAAGTCGCGGCGGCGAAGGCCGATCCGCAGATCGCGCCGATCGCCGACGCGCTGGAAAAGGCGAGCGGCCAGTTGGGCGCGGCGACGATGTGGCTGATGCAGAACGCCATGAAAAACCCCGACAATGCAGGGGCTGGCGCGCACCATTATATGCACATATTGGGCATCGTCGCGACCGGCCTCATGTGGCTGCGCATGGCGAAGGCTGCCGCCGCCCTGATTGAAGCGGGTGAAGGCGACGCCAGGTTCCTGGAAGCCAAGCTGGTCACGGCGCGCTTCTTTGCCGAACGGATCATGCCCGACGCAGGATCGCTGCGCCGGAAGATCGAGGGCGGCGCGGATACGTTGATGGCGCTCGATCCTGACCTGTTCCTGGCGGCATGACAGCCTGATTGCTGCATCTACCCAATGAAAAGGCTCCGGGGTGTTCCCCGGAGCCTTTTTCATTACGCGACGTCGCTTATCCCGGCTTTAGTCGCCCCACAATTCCTTGAGCTTGCCGAAGAAGCCGGTCGAGGCCGGGCATTCCTCGCCCGTCTCCGTCTCGCGAAAGGCTTCGAGCAGTTCCTTTTGCTTCGCGGTAAGCTTTGTCGGCGTTTCGACATCGACCTGAATGACGAGATCGCCCTGCCCCCGGCCGTTCAGCACCGGCATCCCAGCGCCGCGCTGGCGGATTTGCTTGCCCGACTGAATGCCGGCCGGGATCTTGATTTCGTGCCGGCTGCCGTCCAGCCCCGGCACCTCGATGCTGCCGCCCAGCGCAGCCGTGGTGAAGCTGACCGGCGCCCGGCAGAACAGCGTCGTGCCGTCCCGCTCGAAGATCGAATGACGCTTCACATGCAGGAAGATGTAGAGGTCGCCCGCAGGTGCACCGCGTGGCCCCGCCTCGCCTTCCCCCGACAGGCGGATGCGCGTCCCTTCGTCCACGCCGGCGGGGATGGAGACGGACAGGGTTTTGGGCCTGTCTACCCGGCCCTCGCCCCGGCAGGAACGGCAGGGGCTTTCGATCACCTGCCCCGCGCCGTGGCAGGACGGGCAGGTGCGTTCGACCACGAAAAAGCCCTGCTGCGCCCGAACCTGACCATGGCCGTGGCAGGTGCCGCAGGTTTTGACGCCGGTGCCCGGCTGCGCGCCCGACCCGTCGCAGGTCTCGCAGACCGCCGACACCTCGATCTCGATCTCGGTCTGCTTGCCATGATAGGCTTCGTCGAGGCTGATTTCCATGTCGTAACGCAAGTCAGCGCCGCGGCGCTGCTGCTGCCGTCCACCGCCGCCAAAGCCCGACTGGCCGAAGATCGTCTCGAAAATATCGCCCAGATCGGAAAAGCCGCCCTGTCCGCCACGGAACCCGCCGCCGCCTCCGCCGTTCTGCGCATTGGTATAGGCGACATGGCCGTAGCGGTCATAGGCCGCGCGCTTTTGAGGGTCTTTCAGGCACTCATAGGCTTCCGACACCGCCTTGAACTTGGCTTCGCTGTCGGCGTCTCCCCCGGTACGATCCGGGTGATATTTCATCGCGAGCTTTCGATACGCGCTCTTGATGGTCGCGCCATCCGCCGTGCGCTCGACTTCGAGCCGAGCATAATAGTCGAGTTCGGTCGTCATATGGTTCCCGGCTACCCCCGCCGCCGCTCCATTCGAACAAGCAGCAGGGGCAGTCTATCAGCTTACGCCTTGTTGTCGTCCACTTCCGAGAATTCGGCATCGACAACGTCGTCATCCGCCTTGGGCGCGTCGGCCCCGGGCGAAGCGGCGGCAGCCTGCTCCTTCTCGTAGATGGCCTGGCCCAGCTTCATGGCGACCGTGGCGAGTTCCTGCGCCTTCGTCTTCATGGCTTCAGCATCGCCGCCCTCGATCGCGGACTTGGTCGCGGCGATGGCGGTTTCGATCTCTCCCTTGAGGCTGGCGTCGACCTTGTCGCCATGTTCGGCCAGTTGCGCCTCGGTCGTGTGGACCAGGCTTTCCGCATTGTTCTTGGCTTCCGCCGCTTCGCGCCGCTTCTTGTCTTCTTCGGCGAAGCGCTCGGCGTCCTTGACCATCTGCTCGATGTCCGAGTCGCTGAGGCCGCCGGATGCCTGGATGCGGATCTGCTGCTCCTTGCCGGTGCCCTTGTCCTTGGCGGACACGTTGACAAGGCCGTTGGCGTCGATGTCGAACGTCACCTCGATCTGCGGCACGCCGCGCGGCGCTGGCGGGATGCCGACGAGGTCGAACTGACCCAGCAGCTTGTTATCTGCCGCCATCTCGCGCTCGCCCTGGAACACCCGGATCGTCACCGCCTGCTGATTGTCGTCGGCAGTCGAATAGACCTGGCTCTTCTTGGCGGGGATCGTCGTGTTGCGGTCGATCATGCGCGTGAACACGCCGCCCAGCGTCTCGATGCCCAGCGACAGCGGGGTCACGTCGAGCAGCAGCACGTCCTTGACATCGCCCTGCAGCACGCCCGCCTGGATCGCCGCACCCATGGCGACGACTTCGTCAGGGTTGACGCCGGTGTGGGGTTCCTTGCCGAAGAACTCCTTCACCGCGTCGCGCACCTTGGGCATGCGGGTCATGCCGCCCACCAGCACGACTTCGCTGATCTCGCTGGCGGTGACGCCCGCGTCGGCCAGCGCTTTCTTGCAAGGTTCCATCGTCCGCTTGATGAGGTCCGCGACGAGGCGTTCCAGATCGGCGCGAGTCACCGTCTTGACGAGGTGCTTGGGACCGTTCTGGTCGGCGGTGATGAAGGGCAGGTTGACTTCGGTCGTCTGCGCAGAGGACAGCTCGATCTTCGCCTTTTCAGCCGCTTCCTTCAGCCGCTGGAGCGCCAGCTTGTCCTTGGTAAGGTCGATGCCTTCGGCCTTCTGGAAATCGGCAGCCAGATATTCCACCACCTTCGCGTCGAAATCCTCGCCGCCAAGGAAGGTGTCGCCGTTGGTCGACTTCACCTCGAACACGCCATCGCCGATCTCGAGGATCGAGATGTCGAAGGTGCCGCCGCCAAGGTCATAAACCGCGATCGTCTTGCCGTCCTGCTTTTCAAGCCCGTAGGCCAAAGCGGCCGCCGTCGGTTCGTTGATGATGCGCAGCACTTCCAGACCGGCGATCTGGCCGGCGTCCTTGGTCGCCTGGCGCTGCGCGTCGTTGAAGTAAGCGGGAACGGTGATCACCGCCTGAGTCACGGTTTCGCCCAGATAGCTCTCGGCGGTTTCCTTCATCTTCTGGAGTATGAAGGCGCTGATTTGCGACGGGCTGTAATCCTGCCCCCCGGCCTTGACCCAGGCGTCGCCGTTCGGCCCCTTCGCGATAGAATAGGGGACAAGCTCCATGTCCTTCTTGGTCATGGGATCGTCGAAGCGGCGGCCGATGAGGCGTTTCACCGCGAAGATCGTATTGTCCGGGTTGGTGACCGCCTGGCGCTTGGCCGGCTGACCGATCAGACGCTCGCCATCCTTGGCGAAGGCAACGATCGAGGGCGTGGTCCGCGCCCCTTCCGCATTTTCGATGACCTTGGGCTTGCCGCCGTCCATGACAGCAACGCAGCTGTTGGTGGTGCCCAGGTCGATCCCGATAACTTTTGCCATCTTGTCCTCTTATAACCCCAAATTTTCAGCGGTTGACGGCCCCATACCTCACTAAAGCGCCAAGGCAAGGCCGGTTTGCATGCCGGATATAGGCGCGCTTTCGCTTGGCACAAGAAGCATGGGCTATTAGCTTTGCGGAACGACCGGAAACGAGACAATGATGGATATCTGGCATGGAGATTTGGATGCGCGCACCTTTGGCCCTTGTCGCCCTCGCGGCTCCGCTGGCCTTGACCGGCTGCGGCGACCCCGCGCCTTCCTATATCGATCAGGCCTGGGTACGTCTGTCGCCTAACAAGGACACGCCGTCTGCCGGTTATTTCGTCGCCCATGGCGGCGATTCGGGCGCGCAGATCCGGGGTGTCATCACTGACTATGCGCTCAAGGTCGAAATGCACGAGAGCATGGCCAAAGACGGCATGATGACGATGAAGCCGGTCGAAAGCGTCGACGTTCCGGCCAAGGGCACGATCGCTTTCGCGCCGGGCGGCAAGCATCTGATGCTGTGGGGCGTCAATGACACCGCGATCAGCCGGGGCAAGATGCAGCTGACTTTCCTTATGGGCAATGGCGACCGGCTGCTGGTGGACGCGGTGATCCGCAAGCCCGACGGCGCGGCCGGCGCGCCCGCCGCAAAGCCGGAGGAGCATGCCGGCCATTGAACGGACGCCCGCTCACGGCGGAAGAGACCGTACTTGCCCGCACCATGTTCAGGCAGGCGATAGACTATGGCCGCGTACGCATCCACAATCGCAAATGGTGGCCGCTCCAGCCAGATGGCGTCACCATGGCCCCGGACGGCCATCTTTGGTTCGCGCCAACGGGCGGCCTCTATTGCGATGATTTCTGCGCCAGCCCGCTACATGTGCAAGGGCATTTCATCCATGAGATGACCCATGTCTGGCAGGCGCAGCGCAGCGGCAAATGGTGGCTGCCGCTGATGCGACACCCCTTCTGCCGCTACGCCTACGACTATGTGCCGGGAAAGCCCTTCATGCGCTACGGCATCGAGCAGCAGGCAGAAATCGTGCGCCATGCCTTTCTGCTTAAGCGCGGCCAGCACGTCGAGGGAAAGCCGGGGCTGGACGCCTATGAGGCGCTGCTGCCCTTTTGATCGGACATGCCGGTCAAACTCCGCTCAACCCTGCATCGGCCAGCCCTCGCCACAGATGCAGCGCCTGCACGCTTTCCTTCACGTCATGGACGCGCACCATCTGCGCACCCAGTTGCGCGGCGCGGAATACTAGCGCGACTGACCCGCCCAGCCGGTCGGCCGCCGGAGCCTCGTTCGACAAGGCGCCGATCAGCCGCTTGCGGCTCCCGGCAAACAGCAGCGGAACGCCCAGGCCCTGGAAAATGGCGAGTCCGTTCACCAGCGCCAGATTGTCGGCCAGCCCCTTGCCAAAGCCCAGCCCCGGATCGACGATGATGCTTTCCCGCGCGATCCCCGCCTCGATGCAGGCGGCGATCCGCGCTTCCAGATGGTCGAACACATCGGCGACGACATCGCCATAACCGGCCGGATTATGGTGCGGATCATCGCCGCTGGACGGCGCATGCATCAGGATCACGGGGCAGCCGGCGCGCGCCACGACCTCCAGCGCACGCGGATCATGCGCCAGCGCCGATACGTCATTGACGATGGAGGCCCCCGCGCCCAGCGCCGCTTCCATCACCGCCGCCTTGCGCGTATCGATCGACACCGGCACGCCCGCCGCCGCCAGCCGCCCGATCACCGGGACGACGCGGGCGATCTCATCGCCTTCCCAGACCTTTGCCGCCTTTGGCCGCGTCGATTCCCCGCCCACGTCAATCAACGCCGCGCCGGCCGCTGCCATGGCGAACCCGGCGTCCGCCGCCGCCTGCGGATCATCGACATGCTTCCCCCCATCGGAAAAGCTGTCGGGCGTAACGTTCAGGATCGCCATCGCCTGCGGCGCGTCGAAACGGATGGTGCGGTCGCCAAGCGACAGCGGCGCTCGCTGCGCCGAGATATTCGCCGCCAATATTGCAGCCCGTTGCGCCAGCACGTCCGGCAGAGTCGGGAGCCACGCGGCAAACTCGGCCACGGGCACGGTAAAGCGCGCGATCCGCCGTGCGCCGTTAAAGGCCGTTACTTCATAACCCTGGAACCAGATGAGGCCGTTGCCCATTCGCGCGGCGCTGCCGTCCGGCAGGCCGATGGGCGTTGGCACAAACCAGACGGGCTTCAAATAGAGGCGGTCGTGCGAGGGGAGATCGGGCATGGATATTCCCTAGCCGTTCGCTTCGAGCGAAGTCGAGAAGCCACGCGCTACCATGCCTCGACTTCGCTCGACACGACCGGAACAGGGTTAGTCAGGGCTCGTTCGCCAGCAGATAGGTCTGGCGCAGCGTGTCGATCGGCATCAGCCGCCCTTCCGCCTCATGGTGCCAGAAGGTCCAGCCGTTGCAACTCGGCGCGCCCTGCAGGGTTGCGCCCATCTTGTGGATCGAGCCGCTGTCCGCGCCCACGCCCAGCGATCCGTCCGCGCGTACGATCGCCTGCCAGCGCCGCTTGGCATCGGTCAGGATCGCGCCGGGCGTGAGGTAGCCGGTTTCGACAAGCGTACCGAACGCCACTTTGGGCTGGGTCCGCGCACTCTGCATGATGGTGAGCGCGCTCTCGTCAAGCGGCAGCGCCGCTTCGATCCGCTCCAGCGCCACGTCGATATAGTCGCCTTCGCGTTCGATGCCGATCCATTTGCGCTTGAGACGCTTGGCGACAGCGCCGGTCGTGCCGGTGCCGAAGAAGGGGTCGAGGACCACGTCGCCCGGCTTGGTGCAGGCCAGCAGCACGCGATAGAGCAAGGCCTCCGGCTTCTGCGTCGGATGCGCTTTCGTGCCGTTGCGCTTCAACCGCTCTGGCCCGCCGCAGATGGGCAGCACCCAGTCCGACCGCATCTGCAATTCGTCGTTCAGCGTTTTCATCGCCTTGTAGTTGAAAGTGTAGCGCGCATCCTCACCCTGGCTGGCCCAGATCAGCGTTTCATGCGCATTGGTGAAGCGGGTGCCCTTGAAATTGGGCATGGGATTGGACTTGCGCCAGATAATGTCGTTGAGGATCCAGAAGCCCTCATCCTGCAATGCCGTGCCGACACGGAAGATGTTGTGATAGCTGCCGATCACCCAGATGGTGCCGTTGGGCTTCAGGATGCGCCTTGCTTCCCGCAGCCATGCCTTCGTGAAACGATCATAGCTGCCCAGCGTGTCGAACTTGTCCCAGTCGTTGTCGACCGCATCGACCCGGCCGCCTTCCGGCCGGAAGAGGTCGCCGCCAAGCTGCAGATTATAGGGCGGGTCCGCGAAGATCATGTCGATACAGGCGTCAGGCAGCGCTGCCATATGCGCGATGCAGTCGCCCCTCAGGAGGGTGTCGACCGGAATCTGCGCCGCCATATCCAATGCGGCCGGCGCGCTCGCCTTCTTTCGCCGCGGCGCCGCGACGCGCTCCATCACACCCATATGCCAACCCCCATGTCTCTTGAAGCCAAGCGATGAGTCCTCGGGAGTCCTGCGTCAAGATCAGCCGTTTAGACCTTGCCGTTCACATATCGGTTGACCTGCGGCGGAACGAAGGGAGACCCACAATATATTGAGTCATCCTGCCGCCGGAAGACTCAATATCGGGCGGTGTGATGCAAAAGACTCACGCTTCGTGCCAGACGGACTTTTTTTGGTTAACGGCCTTCAACCGCGTGGGGCGGCCCATAAACTTGACCCATTCATGCCCACATGGTTATGGATTATCGATGACAAGTCTCTCCTCAACCATGGATCGCCATGCCGCTGCCGACGCGCTCTTCAAGGCGCTGTCAGACGGCACCAGGCGCGCCCTTCTGGAAACATTGGTGCGAGAGGGGGAGCAGAATGTGCAGGCGCTGACAGTGAATGCGGGCGTGTCCCAACCCATGGTGTCGCGCCATCTGGACAAGCTGAAGCGCGCGGGACTCGTGACCGCACATCGCCGCGGTCGCGAAACCTGGTATGCCGCTCGGGTCAAGGGGCTCGGCCCGGTCGTCCAGTGGATGGCCGTGCATGGAGCCCTCTGGTCTCAACGCTTCGCTGCATTGGAAACGTTGGAAGCTCACTGATGGAAGCATTTCACCTTAGATATAATCGGCAATGCTTGGGACAATCATCATAATATCATTACTCTTTGGCCGTATATTTGGTAATATTAGCGTTACCATCCCTTCATCCTCTCTTGTCTTCTCTCCGATTAGCCGTCAAAGCGGCGGCCGGGAGGTGGATGCAGATGCAGGTGAACGAGCGATCGACCATCGTGCGGGAAAGGGCCCGTTTCGTAAGGGAAACGGCGGATGTCCGGCGACAGGCATTGATCGACGCCACCGCCCGGTGCCTGGCGGAGAAAGGCGTGGTCGGCACCTCGGTTCGCGCCATATGCGCCTATGCCGGCGTGTCCTCCGGCCTGCTCACTCATTATTTTGACGGCGTGGACGCGCTGATCCTGGCCACCTATGCCGATGTCGGCGCCCGAGTGAACGCGGCGCTTGACGCGGCTGTCGACGCAGCAGGGGACGATCCGCGCGACCGTCTCCGCGCTTGCCTGCAAGCCAATTTCACCCCGCCCGTCCTGGACCCCGATCTGCTCGCGACCTGGATCGCTTTCTGGAGCCTCGTCAAATCCGACCCCCGGATCGCTGCCGTCCATGCGGAGGTGTACGGCGCGGCACGGCGGCAGTTGGAAGGGCTGCTGCGAGCCGCAGTACCGGCCATGTGCCCTGCGCGCACCCGCATCGCCGCGATCAGTCTGATCGCCCTGGTCGACGGGCTATGGCTGGAACTCTGCCTCGATCGCAGCACCTTCTCCCCGCAGGAGGCGCAGACCATGGTCGCGGCGGCGATGGACCAGGTTCTGGCTTCGGCTATAGCAAGCTGAGCTGCGCCACCGGCGCGAAGCTGCGCCGGTGCAGCGGCGTCGGCCCATGTTCGCGCAGGGCCGCCAGATGCCGGGCGCTGCCATAGCCCTTGTTCGTCTCCCAGCCATAATGGGGGTGATCCGCCGCCGCCGCAATCATCATCCGGTCCCGCTCTTCCTTGGCAAGAATCGAGGCGGCGGCGATCGATAGGCATTTGGCGTCGCCCTCCACCACGGCGGTGGAGGCCCAGCGCCATTTGGGGCAGCGGTTGCCATCGACCAGAACATGCGCGCAGTCTTGGGAAAGCGCATCGACCGCGCGGGTCATGGCCAGCATCGTCGCCCAGAGGATGTTGATGTCGTCGATCTCTTCGACGCTCGCGACGCCGATGCCCCAGCAAAGCGCGCGCGCCTTGATCTCGCCCTCCAGCACCGCGCGCTTGGCGGCACTCAACTGCTTGCTGTCGTTAAGGCCGTCGGGGCAATCCTCCTGCCGCAGGATAACGGCGGCGGCGACCACCGGCCCGGCCAGCGGCCCCCTGCCCGCTTCGTCCACCCCCGCAACAAGGCCGGGATGATGGCGGAGTTCATGCGCGAAATCAGGCATGAAGGTGGAATCCCAGCGGGACGCCCATAGGCCCATGTCCCGCCCCCAGCGCGGGCGCGGTCATCAATGCCTGGCGTACATATTTCCGTGCCCGTTCGATGGCATCCACCAGATCAAGCCCCTGCCCCAGCCCGCACGCGACCGCGCTCGCCAATGTGCAACCGGTGCCATGGGTATGCGGCGTGTCGATCCGCGCGTTGCTCCATGCCTTGCAAACCCCTTTCGGCCCGATCAGGCGATCGGTCAGCATCGGCCCGTCTCCATGACCACCCTTGGCGAGAATATAGGTGTCGAAAAGGATGGCGATCTGTTCGCCGCCAAGTGCTTCAAGTTCCGGCAAATTGGGGGTCACGAGCGCCGCGATCGCCATCAGCTTCTCGAACGCCGCGATCGTGGCCTCGTCCGCCAGCGTCGATCCACTGGTCGCGACCATGACGGGGTCGAAGACGATCGGCACACCGTCCAGCGCCGCCAGCCGCTCCGCCACCGCCCTTGCCGTTTGCGCGCTGCCGATCATCCCGATCTTCACGGCATCGACGCCGATGTCGCTGATGCAGCTATCCATTTGCGCCAGCACCATCTCGGTCGGCACGGGATGCACCGCCTGCACCCCCAGCGTGTTCTGGGCGGTGATGGCCGTGATCGCGGTCATCGCGTGGCCGCCCAGCAGGGTCACCGTCTTGATATCGGCCTGAATGCCCGCCCCGCCCCCGCTGTCAGAGCCGGCGATGATGAGAATGCGCGGGACGCTCATGCCCGAAAACGCCGCTCCGTGGACGCGGCGTTGGCCGCGAGCGCCTTCCCCACGCGGGTCGGCCGGTCCATCAGTTCGCCGCCGCAATTGGGGCAGCGATCGTCGAGCGCCTCCGCACAGGGCGCGCAGAAGGTGCATTCGAAAGAGCAGATAAACGCGCCGGGCGCATCGGCTGGCAGGTCCATGCCGCACCGTTCGCAATCGGGTCGCATCTCCAGCATCAGGCCGCTGCCTTTTCCACCGCGGCGCAGATGCGTTCGACCACGTCCTTCACCTGATCCTCCCGGTCGCCTTCGGCCATGACGCGGATCACAGGCTCCGTGCCGGAAGGACGGATGACGAGGCGACCCGATCCGTTCAGTTCCGCCTCCGCCTGCGCGATCACCCGCTTCACATCGTCATGCTCCAGCGGCTTGCCGCCAGCAAAGCGTACGTTCTTCAGCAGTTGCGGCACCGGATCGAACTGGTGCAAGGTTTCGCTGGCCGGCTTGCCCGAGCGGACGAGCGCGGCCAGCACCTGCAGCGCCGCGACGGTGCCATCGCCCGTGGTGGCATAATCCGACAGGATCATGTGGCCCGATTGCTCGCCGCCCACGTTGAAGCCGCCCTCGCGCATCCGTTCCAGCACATAGCGGTCGCCGACCTTGGTGCGTTCAAGACCGATGCCATGCCCCGACAGGAACCGTTCCAGGCCAAGGTTCGACATGACCGTTGCGACCAGTCCGCCGCCCCGCAGCAGGCCGTCGCGCGCAAAATTGGCGGCGATCAGCGCCATGATCTGGTCGCCGTCGACGATCTGCCCCTTTTCATCCACCACGATCAACCGGTCGGCGTCGCCATCCAGGGCGATGCCGATGTCCGCGCCGGCGGAAACGACGGTTTCCTGCAGCAGCAGCGGCGCGGTCGATCCGCATCCGTCATTGATGTTGGTGCCGTTGGGCGTCACGCCGACCGCGACCACGTCCGCGCCCAGTTCCCACAGGGCTGACGGTGCGACCTGATAGGCGGCGCCGTTCGCGCAATCGACGACAATGCGCAGGCCGTCGAGCCGCAGGTCGGCGGGAAAGCTCGACTTGACGGCGTGGATATAGCGCCCGCGCGCATCCTCGACCCGGCGGGCGCGGCCGATGTCCTTCGACGCCGCGAGCGGGATATCCTGGCCCAGCAACGCCTCGATCTTCAATTCATCTTCATCGGACAGCTTATACCCGTCCGGGCCGAAGAGCTTGATTCCATTGTCGAAAAAGGGATTATGACTGGCGGAGATCATGACGCCGAGATCCGCGCGCATCGAATGAGCGAGCAACGCGACGGCGGGCGTCGGGATGGGGCCGAACTGCACCACATCCATGCCGACGGCGGTAAAGCCAGCGACCAGCGCATTTTCGACCATATAGCCCGAAAGGCGCGTGTCCTTGCCGATTACCACTCGATGACGGTGGCTGCCGCGCTGGAAATGCGTGCCCGCCGCCATGCCGACCTTCATCGCCAGATCGGCCGTCATGGGCCATGTATTGGTGCGGCCGCGAATGCCGTCGGTGCCAAAATATTGCCTGCTCATGGGCCTTCCATGCACCGATCGACCATGCCCTCGCAACCCGGCAGAGCCAACATGAGCAATCTTTAATCGACTTTCCATGCGGCCACCGGCATGTCCGCGCGATGGACCAGTTCAATGCCTTCGTCGACGGCCTGTCTAACGCCGTTTTCTTCAAGATACCGATGCTCGGGACGCAAATCGAACTGATCGTCCTCTATCTGGCGCTGCCCATGCTGTTCTTCACCTTCTGGCTGGGCTTCCCCAATGTGACTGAGGTTGGGCGGGCGCTGCGCATCCTGCGGTCGCAACCGCGCGAAGGTGAGGCGAAGGGCGATGTCAGCCAGTGGGCAGCGCTTTCGACCGCGCTGTCCGGTACCATCGGCCTTGGCAACATCGCCGGCGTCGCGGTCGCGCTGACGATGGGCGGGCCGGGCGCGATCCTGTGGATGTTCATCATCGGCTGGTTCGCCATGACGGTGAAGATGGCGGAGGTGACGCTGGGCCTCAAATATCGCATGTTCGATGCGCGCGGCCATGCCCATGGCGGACCGATGTATGTGCTAAAGGCGGTCGGCGCGGCGCGCGGCTGGCCGAAGCTGGGCCTGGCGCTGGGCGGTACCTACGCCTTTTTCGCCTTGTTCGGCGCGATCCCCATGGTGCAGGTCAACCAGAGCTTCGCGCAGGTGAAGGTGGTGACCGGCATCAGCAATGGCTGGGCCTATGGCGTGTTCCTGGCCTCCGCCGTCGCGCTGGTGACGCTGGGCGGCGCGGCCTGGTTGGGGGAAGTCGCGAAACGGCTGACCCCTCTCAAGGTCGCCGTCTATCTTCTGGGCGTCGCGGCGATCCTGATCCTGCATATCAGCGAAATCCCTGCCGCGCTGGCGCTGATCTGGAACGGCGCTTGGTCCGGTGCGGCGGCGACGGGTGGCGCTGTGGGAGCCTTCGTCGCGGGAATGCGGCGCGCGGTCTTCGCCAGCGAGGCCGGCGTGGGATCCGCCGTGATGGCGCACAGCCTCGCCCGGGCGCAACATCCCGTATCGGAAGGGCTGGTCGCCCTGCTTGAACCCCTGCTTGGCACGATGATCGTCTGCTCGCTCGGGGGGCTGGCACTGGTCGTGGCAGGCACATGGAATACGGGACTGGAAGGGATCGCCATTACCTCGGCCGCCTTCGCCAAGGTGTCGCCCTGGTTCCCCTGGCTGCTCGCGGTGGTCGTCTTCCTGTTCGCTTATTCGACGCTGGTGGCGTGGGGCTTTTATGGACTGCAGGCCTGGGGTTACCTCTTCGGCCATGGGCCCAGGGCGCAATGGACCTACAAAATCCTCTATGTCGTCGCGCTGCCGCCGGCCGCCGCGATCGACCTTGGCCGGGTGGTCGGCATCGTTGATTCCAGCTTCTTCCTGATGGCGATCCCCAATGTGATCGCGCTGTATCTCTGTGCCGGCGAATTGCGCCGCGATGTACGGACGTATCTGGCGGAGAAATAGCTGCTCCGGCATCGACCGGAGCAGAGCCAGGCGCATGAAAAGGCCCCGCCCCTCTTTCGAGGAGCGAGGCCCTTTGCTGACCCTCAGATGAGGCGATCAGATCTTGTCGCCGAGCGCGCCCTTGACCGATCCGGCAACGTCCTGCGCCGTGCCTTTGGCCTTCTGCGCCTTGCCCTCGGCTTCCAGCCGCTCATTGTCAGTGGCCTTGCCAATGGATTCCTTGACCGCACCCGCTGCCTTGTTTCCGGCGGCCTTCAGCTTGTCGACAGTCTCACCCATGATAAACACTCCTTACGTTGTTATCTTGGGTTAGAAACGACGCGCGGCCGAGGGAGTTTCACAAGAAACGGCTCCGAAACGATTAAACTTTGGTCATGATCTACAGCGTCTTTCCGTAGATCTGGTAAATCTTGTTCACACGGCTTTCGATAGCGTCGGCGATGGCGTTCATCCCCTGATTGTCATCCAGCACCCATCCGATCTCGCCGCGCGTCGATCCATAACGGGTAACCGCGTTGCGACGGATATATTCGATCATCATGAAAGCCAGCTGGCTCGCCATGCGCGACGCCTGCAGCCGCTGCACCACGCCCATCAACGGCACGCGCATCGTGCGGCATTTGGGCTTGCGCAGCCAGGACAGCAGCTTGATCCATCCGAACGGGAAGAGCGCACCGTTCAGCGGCTTCACCGCTTCGTTGAGGTCGGGCAGCGTCATCATGAATGCCACCGGCTCGCCGTCCAGCTCGGCGATCATGATGAGATCCTCGAACACGATCGGCTTCAGCTTCTTGCCGGTATGCGCGACCTCCTCGTCCGTGATCGGAACGAAGCCCCAATTATTGCCCCACGCGTCGTTCAGGATACCCAGGATGATCGCGGCTTCCTTGTCGAACTGCGACTTGTCCACCTGCCGCACGCGGATGCGCGGATTCTTCTCGCCCGACTGGACGATCCGCTGGATCAGCGGTGGGAATTCCTGCGTAATGTCCAGCTCATAGGTTTTGAGCTGCTTGACCGGCGCGTAGCCCGCCCCTTCGATCATCGCCTGATAGGCCGGGCTGTTATGCCCCATCATGACCGTCGGCGGATGGTCGTGGCCTTTGATCAGCAGGCCCGGCTCCTCCCAGATGGAAAGCGAGATCGGCCCCAGCACCCGCGTCATGCCCTTGGCGCGCAGCCAATCCTCCGCCGCAGCGATCAACGCCTTGGCGGTCGCACCATCCTCCGCCTCGAACAGGCCGAAATTCCCAGTGCCAGGCCCCATCCCCTGTTCGGGCGGCTGGTCCAACGCCAGCCTGTCGATATGGGCGGAAATGCGCCCCACTACCTTGCCGCCGCGCCGCGCGAGGAAATATTGCGCTTCGGCATGGCCGAAAAAGGGGTTCTTGCCCGGCGTCAGCAACTCCTTCACCTCGGCCTTCAACGGCGGAACCCAATTGGGGTCGCCGGCATAGAGCCGCCACGGCAGATCGATGAAGGCCTTCATGTCGGCCTTGCCGGAAACGGGGGTAATTACCAGATCAGAGTTGGCCACGGGCGCCGCTTTCGCAATTTCGATGCTGGCGGTGCAGTTCCACCCTTGTCCGCGCATTGTCAATCATGCGGGTACGCGACGCGACCGGGATGGTGAATATGTCATGGTGCTGCCATGATGTCAGCGTATTTGGAGACTAGGACGGCCCGCATGACGAAGTACGATCCCATCCTTGCCGCCGCGCGGCGGGCGCGCGCGGCGATCCCCGACGATGTAGCGATGCTGCGGGCTGCGGCGGATCTGGCACGCGAATTTAGCGTCGCTGATCCCCGCATTTTCTGGAGCGACATGCTGGCTTCAGCCCTGGCGGGCTGGGGCGCGCTGGCGGGTGCGATCCTGGTCGACAATGTGGCGATCGCTGTCGCTTGCGGCTTCGTGGCGATGCTCGCCCTCTATCGCGCGGCGAGCTTCATCCATGAACTGACCCATTATCGCAAGGGCGCCCTGCCCGGCTTTCGCGCGGGCTGGAACCTGATCGTGGGCATTCCGCTCATGATCCCTTCCTTCATGTATGAAGGGGTCCATACCCAGCACCATGCCCGCACCCGCTACGGCACGGCGGAGGATCCCGAATATCTGCCGCTCGCGCTTATGAAACCATGGTCGCTGCCGCTGTTCATCCTGGTCGCGTCGCTGGCGCCTGTGGGTCTCATCCTGCGCTTCGGCGTCCTCACGCCGCTGTCGCTGTTGATCCCGCCGCTGCGCGCGAAGGTGGTGGCGGAATTTTCCGCCCTGTCGATCAACCCCTCCTATCGCCGTCGTGCGCCCGAAGGAGACTTCGCCCGCATGTGGGCAGCCCAGGAGGCGGGCGCCTGTTTCGTCGCGCTGGCGCTGATCGGCAGCGTCTTCGCCTTCGGGTGGAAGCCGCTGCTCGTCTACATGGCGGTCCACGCAGCGATGACCGTCGTCAACCAGTTGCGGACGCTGGTGGCGCATCTGTGGGAAAATGAGGGCGAGCCGATGACCGTCACGGCGCAATATCTGGATTCGGTCAACGTCCCTCCCCCCGCCATGCTGCCCGCTCTTTGGGCCCCCGTGGGCCTTCGCTACCACGCATTGCATCACTTGCTGCCGAGCGTACCCTATCACGCGCTGGGCAAGGCCCATGCCCGGCTGATGGCGACGCTGGACATGGAATCGCCCTATCGGAAAGGCAATTACACCGGCATGATGCCGCTGGTCGGCAAGATCGCACGAAGCACGATGCGGGCGCGTTGAGCGCTTTTACGAAGCGGGATCGAAAAGATTTCCAGTTGCGTCTTGAAACCGGAATTGCCGCGCCCATATCGGGGCTGTTCCGGTCCCCCTCTCCCCCCTCTGGGATCGGAACGCCCCCTGTGGAAGGCCCTGCGCGACGTCCCTTGGTCGCCGGGGCCTTCTTTTTGCGCCTATTCCTCGGTGCGGAACAGCACTGTCTCACCTACCAGCAGGAACAGGAAAAAGGGTGCCCAGGCCGCGAGCAGCGGCGGATAGGCGCCCAGGCTGCCCATCGCGAGCGAGAAATTGTCCGCCACGAAATAGGCGAAGCCCAGCGCCATGCCCATCACCGCGCGGATGAACAGCTGTCCCGAACGGGCAAGCCCGAAGGCGGCGACGGACCCCAGGATCGGCATCAGCAATGCCGACAGCGGACCGGACAATTTGTGCCACAGATTGCCCTCCAGCTCGCTCGTCGGCCGGCCGGCATCCCGCAGGTCGCTGATCGCGGACTGCAACTCACCAAAGGTCAGCGCGTCCGGGTCGACCCTCGCCAGGGTGAACTGATCGGGCCGGATATCATGGCCGAAGCGGACCGTGCCGATCGCGCGCCCGGTCCCGCGCGCCACGTCGAACTGTTGCGCGTCCTCCAATACCCAGCTTTTGCTGGCGCCATCATAATGACCGCGCGGCGCCTGGATGATGGTCGTCAGTGCGTTGTTGACGCGATTATATATCTCGATCTTGCGAAGCTGGACATCCTGGCCGCGCCCGGCGACGATGGCGACGTTGACCAGATTGTTGCCATCGCGCACCCACGGGTTGGACTTGATGCCGCTGTCGTGGGGAATGGGTCCATAGTCCACGGCCTCCCAGGCGCTCAGCGCGGCCGTGGACCGCGCCACGATCCGTTCGTTGAACACGAAGCTGATGACCGACACGCCCAATGCCGCTGCGATCAGCGGGGCCAGTATCTGGTGCGCGGACAGCCCCGCCGCCTTCATCGCGATGATCTCGCTATTCTGGTTCAGCGTCGCCAGCATGACCAGCGTGCCGAGCAGGACGGAAAAAGGCAGGAAGGTCGCTATGATCTGCGGCGTGCGCAGGCCGACATAATGCCAAAGCTGCGCGTCGCCATTGCCGGGATAGGCCAGGATGTCGCCGCTGTTGCCCAGCAGGTCCAGCGTCTGGAGCACCACCACCAGCAGCATCAGCACGGCAAAAGTGCGCGTCAGGAACAGCCGCGCCATATACCAGCTCATCTGGCGGGAGGGAAAGAAACTCAGGTTCATGGGGTCAAGCCGCTCCTTCCGCGGCTGCGGGGCTGCGTTTCCGCCCGAATTTCAGCAGGCGCGCAATCTGCTTGCCCAATTTGCCGAATGCATATTCCAGCGCCGCTGTCGGTTGCCCGCCGGGGCGGTGAGCGATCACATGATACATCCACAGCACCAGCGCCGACGCGACGACGAACGGCCCCCACAACGCGATGATGGGATCGATCCGGCCCAGCGCGCCGACGCTTTCGCCATATTGGTTGATCTTGTGATAGGTTACGATGAACACGATCGACAGGAAAACGCCAAGTGCGGACGTCGATCGCTTGGGCGGTATGGCGAAGGCAAGCGCGGCCAGCGGCAGCAGGAACATGAACACCACCTCCACCATGCGGAAGTGAAAATTGGCGCGCACCTCGTCCTTCAGCTTGTCGGGCGTGTCGGCGTTGCGGCCGATCACCACGAGTTCCGGAATCGTCTTTTCCCGGTCGTTGTCACGGCCGCGAAACCGCTCGATCTGGGGCAGGTCGATGGGCAGGTCGTGGCTGGAGAAAGACAGGATGCGCGGCGTCTTATATTTGGGACCGTCGTTCACCAGCACGCCGTTGCGCAGGCGGAAGATGATCGTGTCTGGATCGTCCGTCGCCAGGAACGTCCCCTGTTCCGCCGTCACCGCGACTGACTGGCCATTGCGACTGACCGCGCGCACGAAGATTCCCTGCAGGTTGCGGCCTTCGTCCCGGCTGCGTTCGATGCGCAGCGTCATGCGCTTGCCCAGGGTCGTGAACTCGCCCACCTTGATCGACGCGCCGAGCGCGCCTGACCGCAGCTCGAACCGCAACGCTTCATAGGCGTGACGGGACAGCGGCTGCACGAAGCCCACGATGCCGAAATTCAGCAGTGCCAGCGCGATGGCGTACATGTAGGGGACGCGCAGCAGCCGCCCGTAGGACAGCCCCACCGCCCGCATCACATCCAGTTCCGACGACAGCGCCAGCTTGCGGAAGGCGAGCAGGATGCCCAGCATCAGGCCGATGGGTATGCCGAGCGACAGATATTCGGGCAGCATGCTGGCCAGCATCCGCCACACGACGCTGACCGGCCCGCCTTCCGCCGCGACGAAATCGAACAGGCTCAGCATCTTGTCGAGCACCAGCAGCATCGCTGATATGACCAGCGTGGCGAACATCGGCACCGCGATGAGACGGGCCAGATAGCGGTCGGTGGCGGTCAGCATTCTCTAAGTCGTCGTCCCATCACCATGATTTGGCCGCAAACCGATCCCATATGACGGGGGAGCAATTGCGGGGCGAACAGGGGCTCAGCCTCCGGTCCATGCCGGTGGCTATAGCTTCCAGGAGTCTGATGGTCATGTTGAAAGTTGCAATGGGTTTCATGTCGGCGGCGGCGCTGCTCGCTTCTGCGCCGGCGATGGCTCATGGGCAGGAAATCTCGAACGATCTGGATCGTTGCGCCCCCCAGGCAAAGGGGCCGGCGGTACTGGTCGATGTGCGCGGCTTCGCCGCCGCGACCGGCAAGGTGCGGGTCCAGTCCTATCCCGCCACGCGCGACGCCTGGTTGGCGAAGGGTGAGTGGCTCAACCGAATCGAAACCGCCGTGCGCCCGTCCGAAGGCGCGATGCGCTTCTGCATGCCGGTGCCCCAGCCGGGCCGCTACGGCATCGCCGTGCGGCACGATCGCGACGGCAATGGCAAGACGGACATCTCGCGTGATGGCGGCGGTTTTTCCAACAATCCGTCGATCAGCATCTTCAACCTCGGCAAGCCCGGGGTGGAAAAGGCCGCCTTCTATGCCGGCCCTGGGGTGACGAAAATCACGATCAACCTCAAATATATGTGATCGAACCCAGATGGTCAGCGTCGCGCTCTTGTCCAATCCCAAGTCCACGGGCAACCGGCAGACGCTTCCGCGCGTGCGCAGCTATTGCGCCAACCATCCCGACATCTTCCATTATGAAGTGGAGCATGTCGACCAGATCGGCCGGGCGTTCCAGACGATCGCCCGCGTCGATCCCGCCGTCATCGTCATCAACGGCGGCGACGGAACGGTGCAGGCGTCGCTGACCGAACTGTATCAGGGCGAACATTTCCATGGCCGGGTTCCGCCGATCGCTGTACTGCCCAACGGCAAGACGAACCTCATCGCCCTCGACCTTGGCATTCACGGCGACCCGATCAAGGCGCTGGAAAGGATATTGGAGATCGCCAAGTCGGGCGTCGAAGATCATGTCGTCGCCCGCGAACTGATCGCCCTGTCCGACGGCCAGGCGGAAAGCCGGCCGGTGCTGGGCATGTTCCTGGGCGGCGCGGGCCTTGCCGATACGATGCTCTATTGCCGCAACCAGATTTATCCGCTCGGCCTTTCCAACGGCCTCAGCCATTTCATCACCGCGCTCGCCGTGGTCTTCTCGCTGCTGTTCGGCATCCGGGCGCGCTTCCTGCCGCCCTCCAGCAAGCCGGTGCGCATCTCGCTGATCCGCGACGGCCAGCTCGCCGGACGCTTTTCCGTGCTGATCGTGACTACGCTGGAAAAGCTGCTGCTTGGCGTGCAGCCGGGCGGCAGCCGGCGCGGCAACATGAAGCTGATGGCGGTCGACCAGAGCCTGTCCGCCCTGCTGCGCCTCGTATGGGCCAGCCTGTTCCGCCGCGTGGGCAAGGCGCGGATGCAGGGCATCCATCTGGAGCAGGGCGACATGATCCGGATCGAGGGGGAACGCAGCAGCGTCATCCTCGACGGCGAACTGTTCGAAGCGACAGAGGGCAAGCCCATCGTCCTGCGCTCGACCGAGCCGGTGCCCTTTCTGCGGCTGGCGGCCTAAAGCCGCTGCGCGGGCCTCAGAGCGGTCGCCATTCCCCGATTTCGGAGATGGCAAGGTTCCGCTCCCCTATTCCCAGCGCCGCGCCGGCCGCGCGCCATTCCGCCATGTGCGCCGCCGCATTGTGGCGATCCAGCGCCGCCTGATCGACCCATCGTTCCTTTACGTGGATGAGGCCGGGATCGGCCACATCCTCGGCAAAGACATATTCGACGCACCCGTCTTCGGCCCGGCTGGCCTCTACCATGCGGGTCATGGCAGGGCGGCCCGCATCCATTTTGTCGGCGGGCAGGCGGAAGGTTCCAAGGATCATCAGCATGGCGCGACCTTAGGGCCGTTGCCCGTCAGAAGTCCAGTTCCGCGCGCCAGCCCAATATATCGACGCTATAGTCGCGCCGGCCGCCGGCGGTAATCGCCGCGTCGGTGTAAGCGAGGTGCGCGTAGTTTAGGTTGAACCGAACATATTCGATCGGCGTCCATACCAGCGCCGCGATCACGCCATTCTGCGTGCCGCCCACGATCCCCTTGTCGTTGAGGCTGAGATAGTCGTAGCGCAACGTTGCCTGCAATGCGCCCCATCCGCCGGCACTCATGGGACTGTCTGGCTTCACCACACCGAAAATACCGTTCTTGTAGCCGCGGCTTTCGCCAGTGAGGACATAGCCCACCTCGCCATAGCCGCCGAAGAAGGTCGGATCGGACAGGCCCGGCCGCGCCGCGCGCAGCCAGTGCGCCTCTCCTGCCCACCATAACGGCCCACGCTCGCCCGCAAATTCCAGCCCATAGCTTGTTTCGCCTTCCGCCAGGATGGGCGGCGTCGACAGGAACCGGCTATTGGCGCTGTGCAGATAGGCGCGCTGGCGATAGCGCTGCGGCGCCTCACCCAGCCGCTGAAGGTCGCGCCAATGGCCCGACGCGGCAAAATGCAGCTGCGTCTTGCCCAGCTTGGGCGCAATCACGATGCGTCCGTCCAGGCTGTAGCTGTTATTTTCGTCTCCGCCGTTCGCGCCGTCGCTGGCATTGGTCAGCGAATCGGCGCTGTCCGAAAAGACGCCAGCCTGCGCCAGCAGGATGCCGGACCGATATTGCGCCGACAGGCCCAGCCGCCGCTCGAAACCGAAAGCGTCGGTGAAGGCCGCCCGCTCCATCACTGCGCCGCCCGTGTCGCTGATCAGTTCGTCGAGCGACTGGAAGCTGTTGTGATTGCCCAGCGTCACCAGCCATGGCCCCTTCTCATATGTAATGAAGGTATCGACCAGTTCCACGCTGTTGTCCGACAGCTCCAGTTCCAGCTTATAGCCAAAGCCGCCGCCAAGCCGCCCTTCCCCGCCCAGCCGGAGCCGGCGGAGTTCGTTGGAATAGCCCTTTGCCCGGTCGTCGACTCCGGCGGGTGTCATCAGCAGCCCGGCATCATATTGAATGCGGCCCTTCACATGGAAACTGGCATCTCCGCGCGTGAAGACCGGCCCGCCCTTCCAGCCGATCGATGATGGCTGCTCGGCCTTGGGCGCGCTGGCGGCGGCAACCGCAACCGGGGTCGTCGCTGCCGACGCTGCCGACGCTGCCGACGCTGCCGCCGTTGCGGTCGACGTTGCCCTGCCGGCTTCACCGTTCAGCCGCACCTCCAGCCGGTCGACCTGCGCCTTCAGGGCCGCAATCTGCGCGCGCATCGCTGCGGCCTCTGCCGCATCGATCGTCTGCGCCATGGTCGAAGCCGGAAGGATGGCGAGCGCCAGCGCTGTTCCCCTTGCCAGTCGTGAACGGAACGTCATCTCTTCCCCTTCGCTGCTCCGCGCCGCCATTATGAAGTTTTAATTACGCTTGAGCGTCATTTATATTTCTGTTTTGTGACACCGGCCGGGATGCGATCGATGGTTGGCGCGGCCGCAATCGCGGGCTAATCCTGATGGCGGGATGACCATTTCCTCTCTTCTTCGCGCGCCCCGCCGTTTGGGCGGCATCGGCGCGCTGCTCGCCCTGCTGACGAGCGGCTGTTCGGACGAAGGACGCGGTCCCGTCGCCGTCAGCGTAATCGGCGATCGTGACGATCTGACGCGCCCGCTCCAGAATCTGCCCGATCCTGCCGCAAAGCTGATGCTCGAAGCCACGGCGCAGGGTCTTGTCGCGTTCGACGCCAGCGGCGACATCCTGCCCGCGCTCGCCCAGCGCTGGATCGTGGAGGATGACGGGCGCAGCTATATCTTCCGCCTGCGCCGCGCCTTCTGGGCGGACGGGACGCGCGTCACCGCGCCGGATGTCGCTCGCATGCTGATGGCGCGGATCGTGATGCTGCGGCGGCTCGACCCCAACGGGCCGTTCGACGCGGTCGAAGCCGTTGTCCCGATGACAGGCGAAGTGGTCGAGGTGCGGCTCGCGGCATCCCGCCCCTATGTGCTGCAGATGCTGGCACAACCGCAAATGGCGTTGCTGTCCCGCGACGGCGGAACCGGCCCCTATCGCCCGGTCACGCAGGGCAAACGCCTGTTCCTGACGCCGGTCGACCGCAGCAGCGGCGACGATGGCGGCAACGATCAGCCCGTCCCGGAATGGCAGACACGTGTGCTGCGGGCCGAAAGGCCAGCACTCGCCATCATCCGCTTCCGCGAAGGCGACGCTGCGCTGGTGCTCGGCGGCCGCTATTCCGATCTTCCTTTCCTGGTTCCGGCCGGCATCAACCGCGACGATGTGCGGGTCGATCCTGTGCGCGGTCTTCTGGGACTGGCGATTACAGGCTCGGGCAAGCTGCTGGACGACGATAATGTGCGCGCCGCGATCAACATGGCGATCGACCGGAGCCAGTTGCCCGCCGTATTCCCCCTGGGTGGCTGGGCCACCAGCGACCGCATCCTGCCGGACCAGATGGACCTTCCGCGTCCGCCGACCGATCCGGCATGGTCGGCACTTTCTCTGGACGACCGGCGGGCGCAGGCGCGGGCCAGCGTCACGCGCTGGCGCGCCGACAATGGCGATCCACCGCCGCTCCGCATCGCGCTGCCGCAAGGACCGGGATCGACGCTGCTCTTCGGCCTGCTGGCGCGCGACCTGGGCACGATCGGCCTCACCGTCGAGCGAGTCAGCATGCGGGCAACAGCGGACCTCAGGCTGGTGGACGAAGTCGCCGCCTATGACAGCGCCATCTGGTATCTTGGCCGGGTCGGCTGCGCGCGAAAGGTGCATTGCAGCGGTCTGGCCGATGCCCAGCTTCAGGCCGCCAGTCTTGCCAGCAACGCCGACGAGCGCATGGCTCGAATCGCGGAAGCAGAGGCGCTGATGGTCGCGCACAATGGCTATATCCCTCTCGGCGCGCCGGTGCGCTGGTCGCTGGTGTCCAAAAGGCTGAGCGGCTTTCAACCGTCGCCGCGTGCGCGCCACCCATTGAACCATCTCTTCCGCACCACCAACTAACGGTGAAGGAGACAGATGGATGGCGATTTCGCAGGATCAGTTCGACCGCATCGTGCGCGACATGCCCGGCTTCGGCCGCGATCCCGCCTCGGTCCGCCGCCGGATCGAGGCGATGGAAAAGATGCTGGAGGGGCTGTTCGTCATTCCCGGCACCACGCGACGCGTCGGTCTCGACAGTCTCGTCGGCCTTATCCCTGTTGTGGGCGACCTGGCGACGGCGGCCATGGGCGCGTGGATCGTGTGGGAAGCGCGCAACCTTGGCATGTCGAAATGGCATATCACGCGCATGGCCGCCAATGTCGGCTTCGATACGCTGATCGGCGCGATCCCTTTCGCCGGTGACGCCTTCGACTTCTTCTTCAAGTCGAACACCAAAAATCTGCGGATCATCCGCAAGCATCTCGATCGCCACCATCCCTCGACGGTGACGATCGACGCTTAACGCTTCGGCACGATCCGAATTTGCGTCCCGTCATTGACGCCGCCCTGATGCGACGGGCAGCGGCTGTAGCGCAGCTTGCGGTCCATGCAGACCCACACCTCACTCAGTGTCCCCTCGCGCGAGACGTTGAGGCGCATCATATCGGCGCTCATGCCCTTGTTCGCCGCGGCGAAGGCCGTGGCGAACGCCCGCGCGGACAGAGTCGGCCGCGCCGCGAGTTCCTTCATGTCGGGGAAACGAAGCGCCTGATACAGTTTGCGTGACAGGGCGAAGAATTTGGTCGGCGTGGTCGGCAGGCAAGTGCCGTGCTTCACCCATTCATGCTGGATCAGCTGGACCGACGGCGTGGAGCAGAGATGTTCGCGCACCACCTTGCGCGGCAGCACCGCGGCGGGCTTGCAATATTGCGGCCAGTCCTTGCCATATCCGTCAGGCCAGAGGCCATGCAGCGTAAAGCCGAAATCATTGCCCGAGCGGCACTGGAAATCATCCTTCGCGCCGCCCCTGGACCGTGCGCAATAGTCGGGTGACCAACTGACCGCGAGCGTGTAGCTGCCGATCGGCAGAACGCGCTTCGGCTCCTGCTCGGTCGGCCCTTCGACCACAGGCCGGGAAATGATGTCCGGCAAGCGACATTGCCCCGCCTGCGCCAGAGCGGCGGTCGGCGCGGCAAGCGCCAGCACGGGCAGCAATATCTTAAGCATAGGCAAAATCCAGTCCGATGTCGGCAGCCGGTGCCGATTGGGTAAGGCGTCCAACGCTGATATAGGTCACGCCCGTCTCCGCTTTCGCGCGGATCGTGTCCAGCGTCACGCCGCCCGAAGCCTCCGTCGGCACGCGTCCGCCGACCAGCGTCACCGCGCCGCGCAATGTCGGGGCATCCATATTGTCCAGCAGCAGGTGGGTCGCCCCGGCGGCGAGCGCGGGTTCGATCTGGTCGATCCGGTCGACCTCGACGATGATCCGCTCCACCCCTGCGGCGACGGCCCGCCGCACCGCTTCCTCGACCGATCCTGCGACCGCGACATGGTTGTCCTTGATCATCGCCGCATCCCACAGGCCCATGCGATGGTTGGTCGCCCCGCCCATGCGCGTCGCATATTTTTCCAGGACGCGAAGGCCGGGGATGGTCTTGCGCGTGTCGAGCAGCGTCGCCCCGGTGCCCAGGATCGCATCGACATAGGCGCGCGTCATCGTGGCGATCCCGGTCAGATGCTGCACCGTGTTCAGCGCCGACCGCTCGGCCGTCAACATCGCCCGCGCCTTGCCGCGAATGCGCAGCAAGTCGGTCCCTGCCGCCACGCTCTCGCCATCCTGATGAAGCTGCTCGATCTCCACCTCCGGGTCGAGTGCGCGGAAGAAGGCGATGGCGATCGGCAACCCCGCCAGTGTCACCGCATCGCGGCTGTCCATCACGCCTTCGAATATCGCGTCGGTGGGGATCACGGCCTCGCTGGTCACGTCCCGGCCGTCAGGGCCGAGGTCTTCGGCAAGGGTCGCCGCGACAAAGGCGTCGAGTTCGAAACCGGGAAGCGTGAACGTCACCGGATCAGTTCCGCGCGCCCAGATCGCCCTGTCCCACGCTCCCGCTCGCCATCTCCAGCATCCGGTCGAGGCTCTTCTTCGCCTGCAGACGCAACCCTTCATCCATCTCGATTCGCGGTTGCAGGTCGCGCAGCGCCAGATAGAGCTTTTCCAGCGTATTGAGCGCCATATAGGGGCAGATGTTGCAATTGCAGTTGCCGTCCGCGCCGGGCGCGCCGATGAATTCCTTGTGCGGCACGCTTTTACGCATCTGGTGGATGATGTGCGGTTCTGTCGCGACGATCAGCGTGTCGCCCGGCATGGTCTTCGCAAAGTCCAGAATGCCGCTGGTCGACCCGACATAGTCGGCATGATCGATGATATAGGGCGGGCATTCCGGGTGCGCGGCGACGGGGGCGTCGGGATGCTGCGCCTTCAGCTTCAGCAATTCGGTTTCGCTGAACGCCTCGTGCACGATGCACACGCCCGGCCACAACAGCATGTCGCGGTCGAACTTGCGCTTGAGATATCCGCCGAGATGCTTGTCCGGGCCGAAGATGATCTTCTGGTCCTTGGGGATTTGCGAGAGGATTTTCTCCGCCGAAGACGAAGTGACGATGATATCGCTGAGCGCCTTCACCTCTGCCGAGCAGTTGATGTAGCTGAGCGCGATATGATCGGGATGCGCCTCGCGGAATGCCTTGAACTGCGCGGGCGGGCAACTGTCCTCAAGGCTGCAGCCAGCGTCCATGTCCGGCAGCACGACGATCTTTTCGGGCGACAGGATTTTCGCCGTCTCCGCCATGAAGCGCACGCCGCAAAAGGCGATCACGTCCGCATCCGTCTCCGCCGCCTTGCGCGACAGTTCCAGGGAGTCACCGACGAAATCGGACAGGTCCTGGATCTCGGGAGTCTGGTAATAATGGCCCAGGATCACGGCGTTGCGTTCCTTGCGCAGCCGGTCGATCTCCGCGCGCAGGTCCAACCCCTGCAACGATCCGCCTATGCCGCCACGTGCGTCCACCCTGTCAACTCCGTATCGCCTCGATGCTCGCGCAGATAGGCGGGAGCGCCGGAGGGATCAAGGATGTTGGGGCCAATAGCCATGGAGGGGCCGCGCCGCCCCCGGCGTGCCGGCCGTCACGGCGTCGCCCAGGGCCTTGCCGGCGGGGCTGAAGGCGACGATCTCCGCAAGGGCCTGCGTGCCTATGAGAAGGCACAGGCCCCATATATAGGCGGGATGAACCCCCGCTTGTCCCGGCGCATTCCCGCCAGAATGAACAGGACGGGAAAGACCACCGCCGCCGTCCACCAGGCGACCGGCATCAGCAGCGGCATCGGCAGCAGCCGGCCGAACCCCGGCCCGGTGATCGACGCCATGGCGCAGAGCATCAGCCGGCTGTGCCAGTCCGTGCGCCGGCGCAGGCTGATCGCCCAGAAGACGATGCCAGCGAAGGTAAGGATGCCCACCGGATTGCCGATCAGGAACTCGTCGCGGGCGAAGAAAAAAGGGCCGCCATTGCCCCGGATGACGGTAAGCGTGATCGCCGTGCCCAGCCCCACCATCGCCGGCACCCATGCCAGCGCCAGCCAGCCCAGCCGCTTGTGCAGCGCCCTCGATCCCGTTGCGACCAGCCCGGTCTGGAGCAGATAGAGCATGACCCAGCCGAAGAAGGTCACGGCGTGGACATGATAAAGTACCGGCACCGCGAAGGTCGACCGATGAAACAGGATATTGGTCGAAAAACCCGCCACCAGCACCAGCGCCATGATACAGGCACTGATGAAGAAGAAACGATGTTCACGGTCGAAGACGACCCTCGCCGCCGATACCTGCGTCGCCATGATGTCCCCCGCACGCCTTCTCGCTGAACGGAGTGATATCATTACTGGCGGTGCAGCGTCAATTTTGTGCCAACCGCTTGTTATTTATGCTTTTGAAGAACTTCGTTGATCGGTGTGGTCACGTCCCACCGGTCGCGATTGGCATCCCGTCGCTCGGGCGGAAACGTCACCAGCACCCGCGCGTCGCCATAGCCGATCGCGCCCAGCGGCGCGGCCATGATCTTCGCCACGGCGGCGCGACCATATTCGCGCGCCTGCGCCATGCGTTCGGGCGACGTCGCTGAAGCCTCCGCCCGCGCCTGCGCGTGGGCGGAGGCACGCCGGCTCAGTTCCTCGCCCGCCTGGCGGGTCACGAACATGCCGTTGGTGCGCACCAGCGTCCGGCGGCTTTCATCGACATTGGGCCTGCCCGGCTTCACGTCGGGGGCGTTGACGATCAGCGTCCGGGTCTGCGCATTCCATTCCAGATCGCGCGCCGTCAGGCCCGACAGGTCGACGAAATAGTAGACCGAATAGGGCATTTTCACCACCTGATCCGATTTCAGCAGGCCAAATCCCCGCACATCCTGCGCCGTGCTCTGGATCGTGCCGTTGAGCTGCGACACGCGCAGGCTGCTCGCGCCGCCGATCTTCTCGGCGACGATCTTCGTCACCGCCGACCCGTCATCCCCGACCGACACGACATAGTCGCGATTGTAACGCTGCCACCCGACCAACATCGCGCCGCCAATGCCAAGGATCAGCAGAGCCGCCAGGATCGGCCCGGCATAGCGTTTCAGCGCATCCGCCACTGCCCGTCCCCGGCGGTTGCCACCACGCCCCGCCCGTCCAGGTCGATCAGGTGCGCCAAAACTGACCGTCCCGCCGCGCCATACAGACGGGGATCGACGCCCTTGTACATCTCCGCGACCATGGCGGGGATCGCGCTTTCCCCGTTCCGCTCCAAAAAGCGCAATATCTGCCCCTCGCGCTGCTTGCGATGGCCCATCATGCCGCGCACCAGCCGTTGTGGATTGTCGACCGGGTCGCCATGGGCGGGATAGTAGATCGCATCCTCCCGCTCCAGCAGCCGCTGCATCGAGCTCATATAGTGGGTCATGTCGCCATCGGGCGGGGATATGACGCTGGTCGACCAGCCCATCACATGATCGCCGGTGAACAGCGCCCGTTCCTGCGGCAGCGCGAAGCAAAGATGGTTGGACGTATGGCCGGGCGTCGCCACCGCCTCCAGCGTCCAGTCCGACCCGACCACCATCTCCCCGTCCCGCAGCACGCGGTCCGGCCGATAATCCGCGTCGAACGCTGCGTCGGCGCGCGGGCCGTCATCCTCCAGCGTCAGCGGCGCGCAGCCAACGACCGGCGCGCCCGTCGCCTGGCTCAGGGGGCGGGCGGCGGGACTATGGTCGCGGTGCGTGTGGGTGCACAGGATGGCGACGACGCGCCGTCCGGCGATGGCCGCGCCCAGGGCCGCCAGATGATCCGCATCGTTCGGGCCTGGATCGATGACCGCCAGTTCATCCGTCCCCACCAGATAGGTCTGCGTGCCCGTATAGGTGAAGGGCGACGGGTTCGGCGCCAGCACGCGATGCACCAGGGGAGAGAGCGACATCATGATGCCGGTCGGCAGATCGGCCGGATCGAAGGGTGTTGCCATGCGTCCCATGTGCGCATCTGGCCAGGAAATTCAAGATGGAAGACAGCGGCGAGCGGCCCTGGCGCGCCGCTTTTGCTATTGCGCGCCGTCTGTGCTACACACTTCGGGCTATAGTCGCAAATCGACGGTCTTCGGCGCTTTGCTGCTCCCTCTTCCTTCTTTCCCTGCCCCTTTAGCGAACCGGCGCGTCCACACGGGATGCGTCGCGCAGAAAGAAAGGACGCTCATCATGAGCAGCATTACCGGCACCGTCAAATTCTTCAACGCGGACAAGGGCTATGGTTTCATCGCCCCCGACAATGGCGGCTCCGACGCCTTCGTGCACATCAGCGCGGTGGAACGCGCCGGCCTCGCCACCCTGCGGGAGAAGGACCGCGTGTCCTACGACCTTGAGCAGGACAAGCGCGGCAAGATGGCGGCCGTCAACATCGCCCACGCCGAATAATCCGACCGGTGGCCGGTCTTGCGGCCGGCCACCCTCGCCCAACCCATCGCCACAGGAGGCCAAGCTGTCCAATCCCGACTATCGGGCGCTCGCCGCCCAGGCCCATAGCGACGCGGAATCCGCGACGCTCGACAATGTGCGCGACCGTTTCCTGCGGGCGGAATCCGCCTGGCTGACCATGGCGCGGCGGCAGGACGCGACGGACGCGGCACGCGCCCGCCGTGACGCGGAAACGCAGGCGCGGAACCTGGCGGTGTCCGAAGAGGGCTGAGCCCTTTGCCCTGTCCTAGCGGCGCATGGGTTGCTAGGCTCCCGCACATGCTCGCCGTCCGCCTCCCCTCCCGTTCCGCCGCTGTGCCGGTCGCACCATTATTTCCTATCGGCGCATGAAAATGTCGATTTCTGCGGGAAATATGCGAAGTTAAGCGCGCAATGTCCTACAACGGCCCTGCCATCATCGAACACTGGCGCGCCCATCTGGCGCTGGATCGGCGGCGCTCCACCCATACCGTGCGTGCCTATGTCGCGACGGCTGAACGGCTGATCGCCTTCCTTGAAGAGCATCGCGGCGAACCTGTCACCGGCACGCTGCTCGCGGCGCTCGACCAGGCCGACCTTCGGGCCTTCCTCACCCGCCGGCGGCTGGACGGGATCGGCAATCTGTCGGCCGCTCGCGAGCTTTCGGCCGTGCGCGGTTTCCTGACATTCACAGGCGGCGAAAACGCCCGCGTCCCCCAGTTGAAGGGCCCACGCGTCAAGCGCGGCCTGCCCCGTCCCGTTTCCCCCGACGAAGCCGTCGCGCTGGCCGGGGACATTGCCGAAACGGCGCGCGAGGGATGGATCGGCGCGCGCGACTGGGCAGTGCTGCTGCTGCTCTACGGCGCAGGCCTGCGCATTGGCGAGGCGATGGGCCTCAACGGCGATGTCCTGCCGCTTGGCGACACGCTGCGCGTCACGGGCAAGCGCAACAAGACGCGCGTCGTCCCGCTGCTGCCGCAAGTGCGCGCCGCGATCGAGGCCTATGTGGATCAATGCCCCTGGCCCACAGCACGTGAAGAGCCGCTGTTCCGTGGCGCGCGCGGCGGTCCCTTGTCCGCCGCCCTCATCCGCCGCGCGGTGCAGGGCGCGCGCGGCCGCCTTGGCCTTTCGGAACGCACGACGCCCCACGCGCTCCGCCACAGCTTCGCGACGCACCTGCTGGCGCGCGGCGCGGACCTGCGCTCGCTCCAGGAACTGCTTGGCCATGCCAGCCTGTCCTCAACGCAGGTCTATACGCAGGTCGACGCCGCGCATCTGCTCGACATCTACCGCAACGCCCATCCCCGCGCCTGAGGCAGCCATCAAAGCGCCGCAATTAGCCAGCAGGCTGCATCCCCCAGTCATGGTCGGGACATGCATCGATGCTGCGTTTCCTTCTGCTCCTGCAAGCCGTTGGCAGCGGCGATATTCCGGCAGATTTCGACCTGGCGAAGGTGAAGCCGTCTCCGGATTCCAATGCCATCATTGTCACCGCGCGCCGGCCGGGCCAGCGGATCGAGCGAGAGCCGGTCAGCAACGAGCCGCCTCTGGGCCGGGCCGAAATCAGGCTGTTCGGCAATGTGAAGGGCAATGTGCATGTAGAAAGCGAGGGCTTCGGCAACGGCACCGTGTCGCAACGCGTCATGGTGGGGATCAAGCTCCCTTTCTAGGGGCCTGACCGCGCGGCTTCCATGTCGCCAGCCGCCACAGATACAGAATCACAGCGGCGACGACGCAAACCGTCGCCGCCGGTCCCACATATTTGTCGATCTCGCTGAAATTGCGGCCCAGCAGATAGCCGGCATAGGCAAGAATGATGTTCCAGATCAGCGACCCGCCCGCCGTCCACAGCAGGAAGCGGATATGCCCCATCCGAAAAAGCCCGGCGGGCAGCGAGATCATCGTCCGAAAGGCGGGCATGAAGCGGAAGACGAAAACCACGATCTGGCCATATTTGCCGAACAGCCGGTCAAGCGCCTCCACGTCCTGCCATTCCAGCGTCGCCCAGCGGCCATAGCGATCCACCAGCGGCTTCAACCGCGCGAAGCCCAGCAGGTGCCCCACCAGATACCAGAAATAATTGCCGAGGGTCGTCCCCACCGTGCCCGCCAGCAACAGCCACTCCATCGCCATCCGGCCCTGGCCCACGCGGATGCCGCCGATCCCCATGATGAGTTCGGACGGAATGGGGGGAAAGACATTCTCCAGCACCATCAGGAGGCCGATGCCCCAATAACCGCCGGCGTCGATCAGGCGCAGCACCCAGTCGGTCATGCTGTATGGCTCACAGGCAGGAGGGAATGGGGGCGGTCACGCGACGACAACGCGCAAACGCCCGCTCCGTTCAGTTGGCGGCCCGCTCCGCCAGTCGCGCATCGATTGCGTCCCAGATCATGCTGCCCGTATCCGTCCCGTCGAACGCGTCGATCGACACGATCCCGGTGGGCGATGTGACGTTGATTTCCGTCAGCCATTCGCCCCCGATCACGTCGATGCCGACGAACAGCAAACCGCGCGCCTTGAGTTCCGGTCCAAGCGCGGCGCAAATCTCGCGCTCCTTGTCGGTGAGTTCGGTCTTCGCCGCCGATCCGCCCACCGCCAGGTTGGACCGGATCTCGCCCTTGCCCGGAATGCGATTGACCGCGCCCGCGACTTCCCCGTCCACCAGCACGATGCGCTTATCGCCTTCCGCGACGCCGGGGATGAACGCCTGAACCATGAAGGGCTCGACCCAGCTTGCGTTGAACAGTTCGACCAGCGACGACAGGTTGGCGCCATTGCGGCCGACATGGAACACCGCCACGCCGCCATTGCCATAAAGCGGCTTCACCACGATCTCGCCATGCTGCTCGAGGAAGCTGCGCACTTCGGCCAGGTCGCGGGTAATCATCGTCGGGGGCATGAAACGGGCATAGTCCAGCACGAACAGCTTTTCGGGTGCGTTGCGGACGCTTTCCGGGTCGTTCACCACCAGCGTCTCTGCCTGCACCCGCTCCAGCAGATGCGTGGCGGTGATGTAGCTGAGGTCGAACGGCGGATCTTGCCGCATCAGCACCACGTCCACATCGCGACCCAGGTCCAGCACCTCTTCCGGCCCGAACGCGAAATGATCCCCCACCACCTTCTGCACCTTCACCGGGCGCGCCTTCGCCAGCACGCGGCCGCTGCGGAAAGTGAGATCAGGCGCAAGATAGTGATAGATCCTGTGCCCCCGCGCCTGCCCCGCCAGCATGATGTGAAAGGTGGAATCGCCCGCGATCTTGATCCCCTCCATCGGGTCCATCTGCACGGCGACGGTCAGCGGGTTGAGTGTGGTCATGCGCTCGACGTCCTTCCTTATCCGTTCGTGCTGCTTAGGGGCTGGGCGAAGGCCAAGACCCGTATCGAAGCACCGTCCCGCACCACCCTTCGATACGCCCGTCGACGATGCTCAGGGGGCTCCTCGGGGCGAACGGAGGTGTTGGGATCACCCTCCATGCCAGACGTTCGCCAGATGGCGTGGCGGGCGGCCCGGCGCAAGGAGGATTACGTCTATCCGCATGTCGTCGCCTGCCTTGGCAAGCTCATGCCACAGGATTTCCGCCGCTGCGGCAACCCGCGACAGTCTCCGCTCGTCGATAGCGATATCCAGTTCCGCCGCGGTCGCCCGCGCCTTCACCTCGACGAAGGCCAGCATCGCGCCCTTTCGCGCGACCAGATCGACTTCGCCGGCAGGCGTGCGCAGTCGCCGCCCGACAATCTGCCATCCCTTGAGGCGCAACCACCAGGCAGCGATGCGTTCGGCCTGACGCCCCCGCTTTTCCGCCGCCTGCTTCTTCATCCCTTCAATTCCATTGCCCGGTCATAAAGGGCGCGGCGGTCGAGGCCCAGCTTCTTCGCCACCTCACCAGCCGCCTTGGACACGGGCAGCCGGGTCAGCGCCTCTCGCAGCGCCGCGTCGGCATCCTCGGCGCTGGCCGGGGGCGCCTCTCCCGGGGGGCCGACTGTGACCACGATCTCGCCCTTTGGCGGAGCATCGGCATAGCGCGCCGACAGCTGCGACAGCGTGCCCGTCGCCGTCTCCTCGAACGCCTTGCTGATTTCCCGGCTGACCGCCGCGTCCCGATCGCCCAGATGCGCCGCCATGGCCGACAGGCTTTCCGACAGGCGCGGGCCGCTTTCGTAGAAGACCAGTGTCGCGCGCAAGGCGGCGATTTCGTCCAGCGCGTCGCCCCGCGCTTTCGCCTTGGCCGGCAGGAATCCCATGAACAGGAAGCGGTCGGTCGGAAGCCCCGACAGCGTCAGCGCCGCAATCGCCGCGCTCGGTCCGGGCAGAGTGGTAATCTTGCGCCCGGCCGCCCGCGCATCGCGCACCAGCTTGTAGCCGGGATCGGAGATCAGCGGCGTGCCGGCGTCCGACAGCAGCGCGACCGATTCGCCGGCCATCCGTTCGACCAGCCGCTGGCGGACGCCTTCGGCGCTATGGTCGTGATAGGGGATCATCGGCCGATCCGACCCTGCATGACGCAGCAGCCGCGCGCTCACACGCGTGTCCTCCACCGCGATCACGGCTGCGCGGCGAAGTATGTCTGCCGCGCGCGGGGTCAAGTCTCCAAGGTTGCCGATCGGCCCTGCGACGATGTAAAGCCCGGGCTCAAGCCCCGAAGGTTCAGTTTCCATAAGGACGCCAGATGACAGAGACGGACGCCGCCCGGCAAGCCCCCCGGCAGGCCCATATGTTCGCCGCACTCAAACGGGGCGTCCGTATCGCCTTTGCCGCCAGCGCGCTGACCCTGGCCGCCTGTCAGTCCATCGTGCCGAAGGGGCAAGCGCCTACCGCGCCCACTGCGCCCGCTCGCCCCACCGGGCCGGATGTCGTACAGGGCCTGCCGACCGACACGGCGCGGCATCGCGTCGCGCTGCTGGTGCCGACCACAGGCCCCAATGCCGGCGTGGGCCAATCCATCGCCAACGCCACCACGCTGGCGTTGATGGACACCAAGACCGACAAGGTGCGCATCACCACCTATGACACAGCGCCCGGCGCAGCGGCTGCCGCGTCCCGAGCGTTGGCCGATGGCAACCGCCTGATCCTTGGCCCCCTTCTGGCGGAGGACGCGCGGATCGTCGGGCCGATCGCCGCGCGCGCCAACGTGCCGGTCATCAGCTTTTCCAACGACGCCAGCATCGCGGGCGAAGGCGTCTATGCGATGGGCTATAATCCCAGCCAGTCGATTGAACGGGTGGTCAGCTTCGCTCGCGAAAAGGGATTGAGCCGCTTCGGCGCGCTTGTGCCGCGCGGCGTCTATGGCGAACGCTCGGGCAATGCGCTGCTGCGTGCCGTGGAGCAGGCGGGCGGAACGGTCGTGTCGATGCAGACCTTCGACCGCAGCCCCGCGTCCATCACCGCCGCGGTCAAGAAGCTGCAGGCATCCTCCAGCTATGACGCGCTGCTGATTGCCGACAGCGGTCGCGTGGCAATCCAGATCGCGCCGATCGTGCGGAAGAATGGCGGGGCGAGCGCGCGGCTGCTGGGCACCGAATTATGGAATGCGGACACTTCGCTTGCTGCCAGCCCGGTGCTGCGAGGCGCGTGGTTCGCCAGCGTATCGGATGGGCTCTACCGGCAACTCGCCAACAAATACCGCGCCCGTTACGGCACCGCGCCGTTCCGGCTCTCGTCCCTCGGCTATGATTCAGTGTTGCTGACGGTGCGGATCGCGCAGGACTGGCGCCCCGGAACTCCCTTCCCCGTCGCCCGGCTGCGCGACGCCGGCGGCTTTTCCGGCATCGACGGGGCGTTCCGCTTCGGCCGCAGCGGCGTTGCGGAACGCGCGCTGGAAGTGAATGAGGTGGGCGCCGGCGCCTTCAGCGTCGTCGATCCGGCACCGCGCGGCTTTGGCGAATGAGGGATAGCCGGGCAGGCTGAACGCCCGCCCGGTCCCTTCGGTCAGAAGCGGACGCGCACCCCGCCATAGGCGGATCGGCCATAGGTGCCGTATCCGTAGGCGGTCGTATAATCCTCATCGAACAGGTTATCGATCCGGCCATAGACTTCCAGATGCTCGCCGATCGGCAACGAGGCACGTATCCCCGCAAGCGCGTAGCCGTCCAGCCGGCGCGTATTGGCGGCATTGTCGAAACTGTCGCCGACCATGGTGATCGTCGCTCCCGTCGACAGGCCGAACGACCAGACATAATCGGCCGACACGCTCGCCTGATTGACGGCGCGCCGGGCCAGCCGATTGCCAAAGGTCGCCGATCCCGCCGAACGGTCGCGCGCGTCGATATAGCTGTAGCTGGCCGTCACCGTCAGCACATCCACCGGTCGCAATGCGATCGACCCCTCCACGCCCTTGGCGCGGGTGCGGTCGATATTGCCGTAAGTGAATGTGGCATTGTCGTAATTTATCTGATCGCGCGTATCCCGGCGGAAAGCGGTGAGCGACAGGGTGGCGCGCCCATCGTCCAGGCTCTGGTCGAACCCGATGTCATAGCTTTTGGACCGTTCGGGGCGCAGCGCCGCGTTGCCGCTGAACGTATCGTAAAGTTGATAGAGCGATGGGGCCTTGAACCCTTCGCCATAGCTCAAGCGGACATTCGTCGCCCCCGCATTGGGCGAATAGTTGGCATTCGCGCCGAACGTAGTCGCGCCACCAAACTGGCTGTGGTCGTCGTGACGTACGCCGCCGGTGATGGCAAGGCCCGCAAACGGCTTCAGGATGGCAAGGCCATAGACGCTGTCGATGTTGATCCTGGCGCTGTCGGCCGACCCGAAGCCGAAAAAGTCATAATCCGGCCGTTCATGCTCGTACCCGACGATGAACCGCGCGGCGTCGACCGGGGCATAGACGCCCTCATATTCGAAGCGAAGGTTCGTGCCCTTGTACCCATAGTCCGGATCGGTCCCGCGCACGAAATAATAGTCCCGGTCGTTGCGCAGATAGGTGACGGCGGCGCGGTTGGTCAGCTTGCCGTCCAGCAAGGCAAGGTTCAGCCCCGCATAGCCCACATATTGGTCCAGCTTCGATACGTCGCTGCTGTCGGCCGGCACGCCGAAGAAGCTGTCATAATCAAGGTCGGCGTGGATATAGTAGCCGCGCAAATCCAGGCTCAGCGCGTCGCTGAAGTTGAGCTTGAGCCGGGCGTTGGTCGCGATATTCTCATAACCGTCGCGCTCCGTGCCTCCCGCAGCCGACGATATGCCGTCCGTGCGGAAATAGGCAGCACCGAGGCCGCCCGACGCTATCCCGCTCGTACCCGACACGTCCGCCTTGGCGTTGACCGTGTCGCTATAGCCATATTCGGCGGACGCATTGGCCCCATAGCCTTCCGAGGGCGTGCCGGTCATGATGTTGACCACGCCGCCGATTGCCTGGCTGCCATAGACGACCGAGTTGGATCCGCGCAGCACCTCGATCCGGCGGATATTGCCGGTCAGCAGCGGACCGAAATCATAGCCATCGCCGATGCCGCTGGGATCGTTGACCTTCACCCCGTCGATCAGCACCAGTGTCTGCGTGGTTTCCGCGCCCCGCAGCGACACGCCGGTCGCGCTTCCGATGGAGCCGGTCCGGTTGAAGCGGACGCCCGGCGTCGTGGCGAGCAGGTCGACGACGTCGATCGCCTGCCGGGTCTTTATCGTCTCCGCATCGATGACGGTGATCGCCTGCCCCACTTCGTCGCGCGGCTGTTCTATGCCGGACGCGGTTACGACGATCTCGTCATCCTGCGCCAGTGCAGGCACCGCCACGAGCAGCGCTGCGAGTGAAATTCCCCATTTTATCATGTTCATTGCCCTGAGCGTCAAAGCGACTGGTCAAGGCCGGAGCGTCCGCGCAAGCGGTCATGCCAAGCGAAGGGCGACGCCAATGTCCCCGCGCGCGTCACGATGCGGCTCCGGCCGCATGGCGTCGCTCGACGGAAAACCACCGTGCCCCGGCCATCCCCTGGACCAAAGCAAGAGCGACTATGCGCCGGCAGGTCTCCTGGCTTGCGGGTCTTCGCGATGATGCGGCCGCCTTCCCGGACACAAGGATCCAGTGGCGGGCCGATAGGGCCACGACGCATCATGCTCACCGCTCACAGTTGCAGGGACAGCCGTGGAATCGGGTACTATCCCCCTCACCACATTCCCGTTTTCAGCCCTGGAAAGGGCACCGGCGCGAGTCAGCGCAGCAGCTCAAAGCCGCCGCGCCTGCGCCTTTAGGCGAATGGATGCTTAAAGCCAAGCGCCTCGATGCGGGGCAGCGCCCCGCCCCAGCATGGCGTCCGGCCGCGCCAGCGCCACCAGCGGCAGCGCCGCCTGTTCCGCACGCTCGACGGCAAGCCGGGTGGGCGCGGAGATGGTGACGAGCATCGGGCAGTCGGCCAATGCCGCCTTTTCGACCAATTCATAGGAGCATCGCGACGACAGCAGGGCAAATCCCCCGTCCCATTCCATGTCCGCTGCGCGCATCGCGCCGATCAGCTTGTCGAAGGCGTTATGCCGCCCGACATCCTCCCGCACCAGCCGGATCGCGCCCCGTGCATCGACCAGCGCGGCGGCGTGGGCGGCACCCGTCGCGCGCCCGAGCGGTTGATGATCGTGCAGCCTGCTCAGCGCGCGGAAGATGGCGGCACGATCCGCCCGGCTGCGATTGTTCACGCGAGGCAGCGGCCGCATCGCCTGCTCCAGATTTTCGATGCCGCACAGGCCGCAGGACGAATCCGTGGCGCGATGCCGCACACGCTCCAACAGGGCTGCGGCGCGATCAGGCGGCAAGGTGGCGCGCGCCACCACACCGCCCGCCACAGAATGCAAGTCCACGTCCAGAAACGGATTCGTCGGTCCCGTCAGCCGTTCCGACAGCGCGAAACCGTTGACGAGGTCGGCAAGATCCGTGGGCGTCGCCATCAGCACGGCATAGCCGACGCCGTTGAACTCGATCGCGATCGGCCTTTCCTCGGCCACTTGGCGATCGACCGGTTCGACCCCGCCGTCCGGCGTCAGGCGATCCAGTCGCAACAGCGCAAAGGCATCATCGGGCTTGTGCATCTCCCCCGCTATAGGCAGGGACGAGGAACAGGGACAGGGGTCGGACCGAACGGATGCGAATATTGGGCGCGATACTCGCTGGCGGGCGATCCAGCCGCTTTGGCAGCGACAAGGCGGTAGCCCTGATGCCTGATGGCCGCACCTTGATGGCGCATGCCGCCGCCGCTTTGCGACCCCATGTGCAAGCGGTCGTGATCTGCGGTCGCATGGATGGCCTGCCGGATCGTCCCATGCCCGACATGGGGCCGCTGGGCGGCCTCAACGCGGCTCTCCATCACGCATCGAATAATGGTTTCGACGGTGTGCTGACGACCGGCTGCGATATGCCGGTCTATCCTGCACAGATGCCCGATACGCTTGTTGGGGATCGCGCGGCCATATTGGACGGACAACCCATGATCGGTTGGTGGCCCGCCTCGCTGGCGCCTCTACTGGACCAGCATCTGGCCGAGGAGAACAACCGGTCGATCAGGGGTTGGCTGGACCGGGCCGGCGGCCGGTCAATCCACGTGCCGGGCCTGTTCCTGCCCAACATCAACCGGCCGGAAGACCTGAAGAACATGTGAAATGTCCTGCCGGTGCGGCCACATCCGCCTTAATGGGCTGCGGATGTGTCCACATCCATGCGCGGCTTGGGGGCGATCCAGACGATAACGGCGGCCGCAAACAGGATAATCGCCGACAGGAAGAATACATGGTCGACGGCGATGACGACCGCTTCCTGCTCGACCAGATTGGATATGGTCTGCCGCGCCTGGTCGACCGACAGCCCCATGCCCGTCAAAACCGATTGCGTCTGATCGGGCTGCAGCACGTTCGCCATTTCGTTGCGGGACACGCGCTGGGAATCGCCCCATTCGGTCAAGACGAGGGATGTCGCGATAGCCGTCGCCATCGTCCGGACGAAATTCTGGAGCCCCGCCGCCGATGCGGTCTCGCTCGGCAATACCGATCCCAGCGTCAGGGTCGTCAACGGAATGAAGAAGAACGGCAGCGCGAAACCCTGGATGAACTGAGGGATCGCCATCGTCCCGAAATCCACGCCGCTGGTCCAGTGCGCGCGCACCAGAGACATGCAGCCGATCCAGGCGACGGCGCAGGAAATGAGCAGGCGCGGATCGAACTTGGTCATCATGCGGGACGCCACAGGAGCGGTGACAAGCGCCGCCATCGCGGTCAGGGCGGTGACGACGCCCGCCTGCGCGGCGGTATATCCCATCGAAGTCTGCAACCATTGCGGGATGACCACGATGCTGGCGAAATAGGAACCGAAGCAAAGCGATAGGGTGAAGAGGCCGGAACTGAAGCCGACATGGCGGAAAACGCGCAGATCGACGACTGGATGCTCCTCTGTCAATTCCCAGATGACGAACACCAGGAAGCCGACGAAAGACATGACCGCGAGCGCCAAGATCAGCGGATCGGAGAACCAGTCATGATCCCGTCCGATGTCGAGTACGATCTGGAGACAGGCGATCCAGAAAATCAGCAGGAAAAGACCGACCCGGTCGATGGGCAGCTTGGCCGTTTCGGTTTCCACCGGCTTCAGCAGCGCCTGCGCGGAGAGGACGCACAGCACCGCGATCGGCAGGTTGATGAAGAAGATCCAGTGCCAGCTCCAATTGTCGCTGATATACCCCCCGACAATCGGTCCAAGCGCAGGCCCCATCAACGTCGTCATAGCCCATGTGCCCATCGCCCTGCCCCGCATTTCCGGCGGGAAGATGCGCATCAGCAGCGTCTGTGACATCGGCATGATCGGCCCGCCGCAGATGCCCTGACCGATGCGGCAGACGACCAGCATGCCAAGAGTGGGCGACAGTCCGCACAGCAGCGAAAAGATGCCGAAACCCGTCATCGCCAGGGTGAAGACCCGCACGACGCCGAACCGTTGCGCCAGCCAGCCGGTAAGTGGCACGCAGATCGCCTCCGCCACGGCGTAGGAGGTGATCACCCATGTACCTTGGTCAGGCGAGATGCCGAGATTTCCGGCGATATGCGGGACCGACACGTTGGCAATCGTCAGGTCTAGCACCACCATCAGGTTGCTGAGCGCCAGGACCAACCCCGCCAGGGTGCGAGAGCGCGGCGAAAGCCGGGAAAAAATGTCGTCGTCGCCGCTCATGCTGAGGCGTCCTTATTCGGAAAGGTCCAGTTCGACTTCCATCGAAAGACCGACACGCAACGGATGGGCAGCCAGCTCCTTGGGATCCAGCGCGATCCGCAGCGGCAGGCGCTGAACCACCTTGATCCAGTTGCCGGTCGCGTTCTGCGCAGGGATCAGCGCCATGGATGCACCGGTTCCGCCAGCGAAACCCACCACCTTGCCATGATAGACGACATCGCCGCCATAGAGGTCCGACGTGGCCGTCGCTGGCATGCCGATCCGGACGCCACGCAGCTGGAGTTCCTTGAAGTTGGCGTCCACATAAACCTGCTGAACCGGCACGATGGTCATGATGGCACTGCCCTGCGCCACCCGCTGACCGATCTGGACCTGCCGCCTCGTCACCACGCCGTCGATCGGCGCCCGAATGACGGTGCGCTTCAGATCGAGTTGCGCCGATTCCAGCCTTGCCTTGGCGGCCATGACTGCCGGATCGGTGTCGATCGTCGATCCGCGGACCAGGGCGTCGTTGGCCTGCAACTGGCCAGTCGCGGCGCTGCGGGTCGCTTCTGCGGTGCGGACGCTTGCATTCGCCAGTTCCAGCGCGGCGCGTGCGTTGGCATAGGCCCTGCGCGCAGCCGTAAGCTCGTCGCCGGAGACGGCACCGTCATTCACCAGCGCCTCACGCCGTTGAAGGTCGACGCGCGCCTTTTCCACGTCCGCCCGGGCGCTCGCCTGCTGGGCTTGCGCCTGTACGATATCCGCTCCTCGCGCCTCGACCTGAGCGGACAGCGACTCGCTGGTCGCCGCGGTCTGGCGAAAACGACGCCGCGCTTCGGCCAGGTCAGCCTCAGCCTGGGCGACCGCGATCTGTGCATTGGTGGGATCCAGCCGCACGAGCAGATCGCCCTTCCGCACGGGCTGGGTATCCGATACGCGCACGTCAATGACCTGTGCGGAAATGAGCGGCGTGACCTGCGCCATGTCCGCATTCACATAGGCATTGTCGGTGCTGACATGATTGCGCCCGACAAGCAGATACCACAGGCCCCAGATCAGGCCGACGACCAGGATAGCGATCCCAAGCCGGATCAGCCACATCCTGCGCGCGCCGTTGCGGTCTTCCTGCGTCGCATCCCGTGCGGCATCGTTGGTGTCAAGAGCGGCGTCAGCCATGCGGTTGATCCTTGGAGAGGGTGTCGCTGACGGCGAAACCGCCGCCCAGCGCGCGGATGAGAGCGACATCGGTGGAAAAGGCACTCGCCTCCAGCCCCGCAAGCGACTGACGAGCGGCCAGCAACTGATCTTCGACAGTCAGCACGTCGAGAAAGGTGGAAAGGCCGCCCTTATAGCGTTTCTGCGCGACCTGATAAGCGTCTTCCGACGCCGCGACCGCGGCCCGCGCATCGGCGAGCCGTTGATCCAGCGTGCGACGTGTGGTCACGGCGTCAGCGACCTCCTGATATGCGTCGAGCACCGTCCTGTCATAACTGGCAACCGCTTCGTCATAGGTCGCTCGCGCACCGCGATACTGGCCCTGCAGTGCCCCGCCGTGGAAGATGGGCAGGCTGATAGCGGGCCCTACTGTCCCGAAAATCGCGTCCTTCTCGAACAGATTGCTGAGGAATGACTGGGATGATCCAGTCGCGCTGCCGGAATTGAAGACCGTGTTATAGCCCAACGACTGCACACCGACGAGGGCGCTGAGGCGGATGGCCGGGAAGAAATCGGCGCGCGCGACCTTGATGCGTTTGGCGGCCGCCTCCGTGCGTGCCAGGGCCGCGGCAATGTCCGGTCGGCGGGCGACCAGATTGGTGGTGACGTCTGCCGGAAGCCCAAGCGGCGCCAATTGTCCGATATGCGGGCGGGCGATCGAAAGCCCGCGGTCCGGCCCGGCGCCGACCAGCGCGGCAAGCTGATGCTGCCGCAGTTCTATCGCCATGCGCGCTCCGGCCAGTTGGGCGCGAGCCGACGCGACGGTCGCGTCCGCCTGCCGCACGCTACCCCGGGTTTCAAGGCCGTTCTGCCGCCGGTCGGCGACCAGCTTCTGACTGGCGAAACGTATGTCCAGGGTGCGCTGCGCGATCTCCGCCTCTTCATACAGGCGCGCAAGGTCCGCATAGGCGCTGGCGATGCCGGTCGTCAGCGCCAGTCGCGCCTGCTGCATGTCGATCTCCGCCGCGCGCGCCTCAGACGTCGCGGCCGCCAGAGCCGCGCGGTTGCGGCCCCACAGGTCGAGGTCGAAACCAAGGTCCAGCGCTACACGCCCCGTACCAAGCCACCCTTGGGGAACGAATTCCTTGGGCAGACCCATATTATAGCTTTGCTTGGTGGCGGCGGCGCTGGCGTCCAGGTCGGCCGAGGGAAGAAGCGCCGCGCCCGCCTGCTGCGCCATGCCCGCCGCACGGCGGAACCGCGCACTGGCGGCTGCAACGTCCGGCGAGGCGCGCAAGCCTTCCTCGATCAACTGATCCAGTTGCGGATCGCCATAGGCCCGCCACCAACCATCGCCAGGCCATGCCGCCGGTTGCGCGGCGAAGCTGCGGGTCGCATCGATGCTGTCCGGCGACCGAACGACAGGCTCTGGGCCGAGCTTCGGCACGGCCGCACAGGCAGCAAGGATAAGGATGGAAGAGATCATGCCCCCTGTCCGGGCAGCTAGGGCAACGCGACTCAGCGACATATCTAATCGTACCACCTAGTATGAAAAGCGGCATTGCCGCCTGCGCAAAAGCTTGTCAACAAATTTAGCGTACTGTATGGTACGTTTTTATGACCGACGCCAACTGCCCTCTCAGCCGACGCGAGGCCCGCCGTCAGCACCGGCGCGACGCCATGCTGGCGGTTGCGCAGGATTATTTCCTGGCACATGGCTATGCCGGCACGAGCATGTCGGAAATCGCTGCAACGCTGGGCGGATCCAAGGGAACGCTTTGGAGCTATTTCCCTTCCAAGGAAGCGTTGTTCACCGCTGTCCTGGAAAAGGCGATGAAAGCCTATGAGGCGCGCCTGTCCGAAATCCTGCACCCAGGCGGAAATATTCGCGACACGCTGCTGCGCGCCTGCATCAGCTTGACGGGCAAGATCAATTCGGCAGAAGCGATAGCGTTGCAACGGCTCATCATCGCGGAAGGCCGTCGCTTCCCCGAGTTGTCGCGCATCTTTTTCGAACTCGCGCCCAACAGCACCCAGAAGCTTCTGGCGAGCTTTCTGCAGGGCGCGATGGAGAGCGGGCAATTAAGGCAGGCCAACCCGATGGACGCAGCGGGTGTCCTGATCGCCCTGATTCGTTCGGGTCTGCATCACCAATTATTGTTTGGACGGATAGACACGCTGGATCCCAGTCAGGTGGCAAGGGAAGCGGAGTTGATCGTCGATATCATATTGCGCGCCTACGCGCCCGAAGCCACACCAGCCTCTCCCCCAGGACACAGTGCATAGCCACGTCCTTTGACGGTGTGCAGCAAGGGAACCGGGAAACCGCGGTCGATCTTGGCGCGCAACCGCGACATATGCACTTCCACGCTGTTGGTGCCGGGGTCGAAATCCAGCCGCCAGACGGCGCGCAACAATTCCCGACGGCCGACCGCGCGGTTGGGATGCCGTGCGAGGTGCAGGAGCAAAGCATATTCGCGGCTCAGAAGGGGAATGACCTGCCCTGCCCGCTCCACCCGCCTGTCGACCAAAGCGATGCTGAGATCGCCCAGCCGCAAGATCGGCTGGTCCACATCCGCAAGCCGGATTATCCGGGCGACGGTTTCCGCTTCGTGCATCCAGGGCCCGACCACTTCATGCACGCCTTGCTCAAGGGCGCGGGCGCGCGCCGGCGGGTCGTCAACATCCTGCCACAGGACGGTCGCCCCACCGACAAGTACCCGGGGCAGTTCGCTCGGCCCGGACCGCATGGCAAGTTCCACGCCACGCGCGTTCAAGGCGCGTGCCACGGGGGCGAAGCTGCCCCCCAATCCGTGACATTCGACCCGTCTTCCCACGCCCCCGCCCACAGGATTGCCCCGGCTATCGGACCGTTAGCCAAGCCTAAAAACAAGCCACATCGCCTCCACAATGGACCTTTCTGAGGATTATTTCGCTTTCGGTGCGGATCAGGCGACTGGCGTGGCGGGCGCCGCGCTCAAGATGCGCGATCCGACCCTCCGTGGTTTGCAGGCCAGTCCCGATGGCCCGCCAGGCTGTCAGGCGCATGGCATCCTGCGGATGCGCCGCCGCGAATTCGTGGGCGAGGTCCAAGGCGTTGTCCATTCCGCATCCAACCCCCAGTTCGAGCAGCATCTGGGCGCTGGCAACCGTCATTCCTTGCGCAATCAAGCCTCTTTCGGTGTCGAACCGATACTGCCGACGCCATCCCTGGTCCGGCGCGCTCGCCAAGATGTTCAGCGACACGGACAGGGAATTTGGCGGGCGCTGCGCATGGATGTCGCGATTGGCGCGATACAGCAGGATCTTTCCTTCCGAGAGCGCGCTGCGTTCGATGAAGCGGAGCGCCACGGCCTCGCCATCCGCGCCGCCGATGCTGGCCACATCATAGTCGTAATAATCGGAGACATAGCCCGGCCCGATGTGACCTACGGTGAGGAAGTCGAAACCATGATCGTGCGGAACATGATAAAGAAAAGCAGACGCCCCCTGCATCCGAACCACATGATCCCGTTCCGCGGGCCAGAAGGCGGCGCGCAACACATATTTGTTCGTTGGCGGGCTAAGCAGGATCACCTGGGCCGAATAGGGATTGACCCGCCTTTGCCCGGCGCAGCGCGTCTTGAGTTCTGCGAGAGCGAAATCGGCGAGGAAATGCCGGTTGCGGGACAGGGCGTCCAGCATGGGAGCCGCTGTCGCGAGCCCCTCCTCACTGCCGGGATCGAAAGCGCTGCTTTCACACCAGTCGACCAAGGCATCAAGGTCGACGATGGTGTCGTCCTCTACCGGCGTGATCAGGCGGGGCACAAGCCAGCCTCAACCTGCTTGAGCGTCCTGCAGGCCAATGCGCGCACTTCAAGGTCCGGCTCTGTTGCGGCCATCGCTATCAAGGCCTTGAGGGCGGTTCGGGTATCGAGCGCAAGATATTCCCGCATCACCGCCCAGCGCTGACGGCCCAAGGGCGCATCCAGCGCCCGTTCGAAATGGCGAGCCGCATCCCGTCGCCCCTGAAGGCGCAGCAGGGACAGCATCATGAGCACGCGCGCGTGGCTTTCATCGGCTTGAGCTTCACCGATCTTATCGCCGCTGGCGCGATCGTGAAGGCACGCATGGACAGGCCCGGCCGGCCCGATCTGCGCGCGCAGCAGGATGCGGCGTCCGCACGAAGGGGACAGGGAAAGACTGGTGCGGGTCTCGTCCAGTTCGATCAGCGCTCCTTCCGGCCAACTGTGTTGCCCCTCGTCCAAGGCGCGCCCGGCCGCCAGCCGGTACAGGCGGCCGTCGACCGACCCCCGCAGCGACCGCGTGATCGTGTAACGGCCGGAAAAATGAATATGGGCAGGGGGATTAACGAAAGGATCGAGGATGGTCGCCGTGATCCACACGCGCTCCGTACGGATAATCACCAAATGCCGGACATCCCCGCTACGGCTTGCCCGCAGGGGCGGAAGATGAAGCGGGTCGGCGGCCATCAAGGGCAGTTGTCCGGCGATCATCGCATGAAGCCAGCCGACATCCGAAAGGAAGGGACGGACCGCGTCCACCGCACCTTGCAGGGATGCCTCCTGCGCGGCCGCGACGGCCAGCCCCAGCGCGGGCGGAATCACGGATAGGCGATGATGGCGATGACCACATCCATCAGGCTGATTTCCAGCGCATCATCCCCTGCCATCGAAACCGCAGGCGCCGTGGCATCCAGATCGGCAATGTCGTCGATGTTCAACTGTGTGACCTGTTCCATCATCTGCTTGCCCTCACGTCGGTGGAGGACGCAGCCTATGGCGGCCCGCCATGCCGGGCCAATTAAATGAAATTAATCGGACAGACCGGGATTAACCATTTATTTGCAGGACAACCCTACCTTCCTTGGCAGGAAGGTGCGCCATCATGCAGTTCTTGAAGCGGGTACTGAGCCGCGACCCGAACGCCGGTTCCAGAACGAGCGAACTCCCGCAACGACGATTGCGCGTGCTCCTGGTGGACGAGAACAAGACGGCGCGGACGGTGATCGCCCGGCGCCTGTCCCATCGCAACTATGACGTCGCGCTTGCGGACAGCGGCTTTGCTGCGCTCTCCATGCTTGTCACCCGGCCGGTGGACATCGTGCTGATCGACATGGATATCGCCATTCTTTCGGCCATTGCCACGATGCAGAAAATCCGCGCCGCCAATGTCGTGGGCACCGCCTGCTTCGTGACGATCGCCGGCCAGCATGACAGCCAGTCAACGGTCGATGCGCTGGATGCCGGCGCGGACGACCATATCGTCAAGCCGTTCGACTTCGACGTTCTCGATGCGCGCTTGCGGCACCTGTGCCAGCGTGCCGAGCAGATCGGCGCCCTCTCCCGCTATAATGCCGAACTCGATGCGCGCATCGCTCGCCGCGCCGTGGAACTTGGCGAGACCCGCGAGGAACTGCGCGAGATGCAGGCGGATCGCGCTCGGCTGGTATCGTCCATTCAGGCACTGCACGACAAGATCGAACGGCTCCAATCAGCCAAGGCTTAGCCAGAGGGAAAGGCCCTTCGCCGGCAGATCGGGCGGCGCGTCGGTCGCGGTGCGGGTCGCGTCCGCCCGCGCCCGATCGAGGATGGCGGCGGGGACGTCGGCCGCGTGATAAATATGGTCCGCCTCTCCTAGCAGCCGCGCCCACCGCAGCGTCAAATCATCCGGGTCGGTCGACAAAAGGCGGATTTGCACCAGCCCGATTTCACGATCGGCGCCTCCTTCCAGCCAGGCGGACACCGCGTCAGCGGCATCTGCCTTCATCGGATCGATGATCCCGCCCGGCCTAAGCCCCGCGTCGATGGCGCGTCGACGATCGTTCGCATCCGGCCAACGGGCGCGGATCGCTGCCCGGCCGGCGGACAGGACCCGCGCGAGCGCCCCCAGGCCGGGGGGCAGGATCGATTCCAGCCGCTGCCGCAAAGCCTTGGCAAGCCCCGCCGATGCGCCGCCGGTGCCGATGGCAATCAGCACGGGATCGCGATCGACGATGGCCGGAAGGGTGAAGTCGCACAGCGCGGGATTATCGGTCGCGTTGACCAGCACGCCGCGAGCCCGCAACCGTGCGGCGGTTGCCTCATCGCCGTCCGACACGATGGCGATGCGGGCTTCGGGATCGTCCTCGCATACGATCCGCGCGCCCGCCCGCACCAGCAGGCGACGCTTGGCGTCGGCCGCATCGCCCATCCCCGTCAGGATGACCGCCCGTCCCTCCAGACGGAGAAAGACGGGCAGGCTGTGCATCAGGCGGCAAGCCAGTGGGGAATGATATCGCCGTCGATCAGTGCCTGGATCGGCGGTCTTTCCCGCACCACCGCCCATTTGTCGCCCGATACCAGCACTTCGGGCGTCAGCGGACGGCTGTTGTACGTGCCCGCCATCGTCGCGCCATAGGCGCCGGCAGTCATGAAGGCAACGAGATCGCCCGCCTCGACCACGTCCATGTCCCGGTGCATGGCGAAGGTGTCGCCGGTTTCGCACACCGGCCCGACGACATTGGCGACAGCGCGGTTGCCCGCCGGCTTCACCGCGCGGATGTCATGCCATGCATCGTACAGGCTGGGCCGCAGCAGGTCGTTCATCGCCGCGTCCACGATGACGAAGGGGGCCTGCGCACCCTGCTTCACCCGGACCACGCGCGACAGCAAGGCTCCGGCGTTGCCCACGATCACCCGGCCAGGCTCGAACAGCAGGCGGACATTCCAGTCCTTCGTGACGCGCGTGACCATCGCGCCATAATCGGCAGGGCTGGGCGGAGCAGGTTGCGACGGATCATAGGGAACCCCAAGCCCCCCGCCTAGGTCAGCGGTACGGATGGCGTGGCCATCCGCTCGCAGCGCCTCCACCAGCGCGCCGACCTTGACGAAAGCTGCTTCCAGCGGGGCGAGATCGGTCAGCTGGCTGCCGATATGCACCGCGACACCCTGCACGTCGAGGCCGGGCAGCGCCCTTGCGGCGGCGTAGCTTTGCAGCGCGCGATCATAGGGGATGCCGAACTTGTTTTCCGATTTGCCGGTCGAAATCTTGGCATGGGTGCCCGCATCCACATCGGGATTGATGCGATAGGCGACCGGCGCCTTTTTCCCCATGGACAGGGCGACATCGGACAGCATCTCCGCTTCCGGCTCGCTCTCCAGATTAAACTGGTAGATGCCTTGCTCCAGGCCGATGCGCATTTCCTCCGCCGTCTTGCCGACGCCGGAAAACACGATGCGGTCAGCCGGTATTCCCGCAGCGATCGCCCGCAACAATTCGCCGCCAGACACGACATCCGCCCCCAAACCCAGCTTGGCCAGGGTGGCGAGCACGGCAGCGTTCGGGTTCGATTTGACCGCAAAGGCGATCAGCGGGTCGACAAGTTGCGCAAGGCCATCGCGGAACACGCCGACATGGCGTTCCAGCGTGGCGGTGGAATAGACATAGACGGGCGTGCCGACCGCCTGCGCGATCGTCTCCATCGGCACCTGCTCTACCTGCATGGCGCCGTCGACATAGGTAAAATGGTCCAAGGCGGATTCCTGTGCGTTACTTGGGCTGCGCGTTGGGCGGGAGGTCGAATTCATCGTTCCCGCGTTTTCGCGATTGGGTCAGCAGCTCGACATTCCGGCCCGGCCGCGCCTGGATCGACGGCTGCATCAGGTCCGCGGCAGTGGGAGCCGTCGTCGCGCCGATCGGAATGGCAGGCAGCTTCTGTCCGGCAACCGGCTTCAGCGCCTCCCGCCCGCCACAGCCGCTCAGGGCGAGCGCGGTCAGGGCCAGGCCACCCAGGGTTGCTACGCCTCTCATCCCAGTTCCTCCTTCGCCTGCGCGATCCGGGCGCGTACCTGCTCGGGCGCGGTGCCGCCATGGCTCTTGCGGCTGGCGACGGACGCGTCGACCGTCAGGACGGCATAGACCCGATCGTCGATCCGCGCGTCAATGGCCGTCAACGTCTCCAGCGGCAACCGGTCGAGCGGAACGCCGGCCGCCTCGGCCGCCGCAACGGCGCGGCCGGTGATGTGGTGCGCCTCGCGGAAGGGAATGCCGCCTTCCCGCACCAGCCAGTCGGCAAGGTCCGTGGCGGTGGCAAAGCCGCTTTCGGCGAGACCGCGCATCCGGTCGGTGCGGAACGTCACCGTTTCAACCATGCCGGTCATCGCAGCGATCGACAGGCCGAGCAGGTCATGTGCCTCGAACACCGGCGGCTTGTCGTCCTGCATGTCCTTGGAATAGGCGAGCGGCAGGCCCTTCATCGTGACGCAAAGCGCGTTCATGCATCCCATGATCCGCCCGGCATGGCCGCGCACCAACTCGGCGGCGTCGGGATTGCGCTTCTGCGGCATGATCGAGCTGCCGGTCGAATAGGCGTCGGGCAGCTTGACGAAACCGAAGGGCTGGCTCGCCCAGATGATGAATTCCTCGGCCAGCCGGGACAGGTGCAGCGAAGCCTGCGTCGCCGACATCAGATAATCGAGCGCGAAGTCGCGGTCGCTCACGCTGTCGAGGCTATTGTCGGTGGGCTTGGCGAAGCCCAGCGCTGCCGCTGTCATATGCCGGTCGGTCGCAAATCCGGTGCCCGCAAGCGCCGCCGCGCCAAGCGGGCATTCATTGAGACGGGCGCGGGCATCGGCGAAGCGGCTGCGGTCGCGACGGATCATCTCATAATAGGCCATCAGGTGATGGCCGAGCGTTACCGGCTGTGCTGATTGCAGATGGGTGAAGCCCGGCATCACGGCATCGGCATGCTTCTCCGCCCGCATCACCAGCGCGCGCTGGAGGCCGAGAAGTCCTGCCTCCACCTCGTCGATGGCGTCGCGCACCCACAGGCGGAAGTCGGTCGCAACCTGATCGTTCCGGCTGCGCGCTGTGTGCAGGCGACCGGCCGCCGGACCGATCAATTCGGCCAGGCGCGATTCGGTGACCATATGGATATCTTCCAGGTCCAGGTTCACAGGCACGCCATGCGCCTCATACTCCCCGGCGATCTGCTCCAGCCCCGTGCCGATCGCATCGGCGTCGGCCTGGCTGACGATACCCTGCTTGGCCAGCATTGCGACATGGGCGAGGGAACCGGCGATGTCCTGCTTCCACAATCGCTTGTCGAACGGGATGGAGGCATTTATCTCGCGCATGATCGATGCCGGGCCGGCCGCGAACCGGCCGCCCCACATGCTGTTGGAGCCTGCTTCCATGCTATCGTCTTCCCGCGCGCTAATGATATTGCTCCTGCCTGCCGTTCTGGCGGCTTGCGATAGGCAATCGCAGCCCAAGGAGCAAGCCAATGCGAGCGCCAGCGGCGAGGTGGCAGCAACGCCGGGCGAGGCTGCAAGCGGGGCCAAAACGCCGGAAGCGTTCAGCTACAAGCTCGACAGAAGCAAGGCCGGGACACCGGCACCTGCTTTCGCCTTCCTCGACCCCGATGGTGGCGAGAAGACGCTGGCCGATTTCGCCGGCCGGCCCGTGCTCGTCAACCTCTGGGCAACATGGTGCACGCCCTGCGTCGCTGAAATGCCGACGCTCGACCGGGTCGCGGCGGCGCATGGCGCGAAAGGACTGGCCGTTCTCACCATCTCGCAGGACACGCAGGGTCTGAATGCTGCAAAAACCTTCTTCGCGAAGCAGAAGCTGCCGCATCTCAAGGCCTATGCCGATCCCGAGAATCAGTTCGGCTTCGCCTATGCAACAGGATCGCTGCCTACCAGCGTCCTGTACGACGCCCAAGGCAAGGAAATGGTTCGCGTGATCGGGGCGATGGACTGGGAAGGCAAAGAGGCCAACGCCCTGATAGAAGCGGCGCTGCAATCCTGACCCTTCGCAGACGCACAACTTGCAAAATATCTGACTTGCTGCGAAAACCGGGTGCTTGCCGCCGCGCAAGCTTGGAAATGCTTCAGAAACATTAGGCGACATCGCAAATTTTGTGCACCGCAGTAGCGGTTCTGCGCCATGTGTTCGTTCCCTCTTCTGTCATCAAACGATCGCAGAACAGGGGGCATGAATGACACGCTTATCTACACTCAAACTATCACTGATCCTGGCTTCGTCCTGGTCCGCCTGCGCCATGGCGCAGGAAACGCCGCAAGAACCGCAGGCTGACGAAGGCGCGGCCATCATCGTAACCGGAACGCGCGCCGTAGGGGTCGAAGCCGCCGAGTCCGCAGCGCCCATCCAGGTCATTGGCGAGGAAGCGCTGAGCCGGGTGGGTCAACCCAACCTCAACCAGGCGCTGACCCAGCTGACGCCGTCTTTCCAGGCGCAGACCCAGGGCACCGACATGGCGAGCTTTTCTCTCAGCGCGCGTCTGCGCGGCCTTTCGCCAAACCACACCCTCGTGATGGTCAACGGCAAGCGCCGTCACGGCAACTCCATTCTTCAGGTCATCAACGGCGCGTTCGGTGGCTCCGCCGCTCCCAGCATCGACCTCATCCCGCCAGACATGGTCAAGCGGATCGAAATCCTTCAGGACGGCGCAGCGGCCCAATATGGGTCCGACGCGATCGCCGGGGTCATCAACATCATCCTGAAGGACGAGCGCGAAGGCGGGGCCGTGCGCCTCAACGCCGGGCAATATTATGACGGCGAAGGCACGACCTACAGCGCCAGCGGCAATTTCGGCATGCCTCTTGGCGAAGATGGTTTCCTCGACATCTCGCTGTTCCACCGCAGAAACGAAGTCACCACCATCGGCGACGGCCAGATGTCGGTGAAGAACTATAACGGCACGACCGTCACCAACGTTTCCGCAGCGTTCAAGCCGTTTCTGGACGCATGTAATTCCGTCAATTGTACCGCCAACGTCAATGGCGGCCAGCCCGCGTCCAAATTGACGCTCGGCTTCTACAATATGGGCTATGATTTCGGCGGCGTCGAATTCTACTCCTTCGGCGACATCTCCTATCGCCATGGCGACGCCTTGCAGGGCTACCGCCATCCTACCCGCCTTTGCCGCACGTTCAGCGCAGCGCAAAACAAATGGGTCGCGACCACGACTGACCCAACCAACTGTTTCGGCACGTCGCGTGAGACCGGCCTGATTCCCCATATCGAGGTGAAGCAGAATGAATTTTCCTTCACCGGCGGCCTAAAAGGCGAGCTTGGCGACGGGTGGAATTTCGACATGGCCGCCAGCTATTCGGAGGATGTGGCCAAGGTCTATACGACCCATTCGGTCAATGCGTCGCTGTTCGTCGATACCGGCCAGTCGCCCAGCGACTTCTATGACGGCAAGTTCCAGTTCAACCAATATGTCGGCACGCTGGACATTCGAAAGGAATTCGATGTCGGCTTCGACGACCCGCTGACCCTTGCCTTTGGCGCTGAATATCGCCGGGAAAGCTATGAAATCGGCCAGGGCGACCCGCTTTCGCTCTACATTGAAGGTGGCCAGTCCTTCCCCGGCTACGCCGCGAGCGACGCTGGCACGACGCGGCGCAATGCCAAGGCCATCTATGTCGATGTCGCCTTCAATCCCGTCCCGGCCTGGACGGTCGATCTTGCGGGCCGATATGAGGACTATAGCGACTTCGGCGACACGCAGATCGGCAAGATCACCACGCGTTACGATTTCTCCGACGCCTTCGCCCTGCGCGCCACCGCCAGCACCGGCTTCCGCGCGCCGTCGCTCCAGGAATCGGGCTATTCGTCGACCAATGTCGGGCCGACATCCGCCACGCTGCAACTCGCTCCCAGCTCGCCCGGTTCAGCGAGCGCCGGCTTCGGCGCGCTCGGCCCGGAAAAGTCGGTCAACCTCTCCGCCGGCATCGTGTTCCGCCCTGTGCCCAAACTGGCGATCACGCTGGATGGCTATTATATCAAGATCAAGGACCGCATCGTGTCGTCGGGCACCATCACCGGCCAGCGCTTCAACTCGCTGACGACGCCGCCCACGCGTGTCCTGACGCCGCTCATCAATGGCCTTACGCCTTATGATCTGGTCCGCGCGGCGATCGCGGCGAGCGGCAAGGCGCTCGACCCGACGGTGCTCAGCAATGGCGCGCTTGGCATCCAGACCTTCACCAACGGCATCGATACGGTGACGAAGGGTCTGGAACTGGCAGCGCGCTATCCGATTCAGCTCGACTTCGGCAAGCTGGATCTGTCCATCGGCGCCAACTACAACGTCACCAAGGTCACGAAGAACAAGCTGGGCACCCTGTTCAGCCCGACGTCCGAACAGACGATCGAGGCGGCCAGCCCCAAGTTCAAGGGCAACTTCAACGCGACCTTCACCAGCGGCCGGTTCGGTGCCAATGCCCGCGTCAACTATTACAGCAGCGTGTTCCAATATTCGCAGCCCAACGCCGCCTGCTCTGCCGGCTGTCAAGGCCCCGGAACCGGGCTGACCGCACCGATCCTGCTGTCGAACGGCCAATATTATTACAATGCCGAAGTGAAGCCAGCGGCGATCGTCGATCTCGAACTCGATTATGACATCACCGATTTCGCCAATATCGCGATCGGCGCGAACAACCTGTTCGACAAGAAGCCGGAAATTCCGCCGCTGGTCGCCAATTACAATGCGGCAACCTGGCCGACCAACGGATCATCGCCCTACATCAACAATTCGGGCACGATCAACGCGCCATATGGCCATGGCGCCTATGGCACCAACGGCGGCTATTATTACGCCCGCGCCACGATAAAGTTCTGACAATCGGCACAGGAAGGGGCCGGCCCTGACGGGTTCGGCCCTTTTCCTTGGAGAGCGACGCCATGACATCAGCCCGGAGCCCGAGCAGATGAACGCTGATGTAGCGCGCTCCCGTCATTACCAGCGCGGCTGGGTCGGTTCGGGCAAGGGTGCAGCGCGGGCGCATGATTGACCTACCCGACGACCCGGTGGCATGCCCGATCGGCTGATCGCCGCCCTGTCGCGCGCCTGATTTCTGTGGGAGACACCTATGAAACGCCTGATCGCCCTCGCCCTGTTGCTGGCCGCCGGGCCGCTTGCGGCGCAGCCCGCTCCCGCCCCGCAGGCGATGCCGGCGAAGCCGCCCTTCTCCCCGGCGGTCAGAGTGGGCGACATCCTTTATATGTCTGGCCAGATCGGGCAGGTGCCCGCCGGCATGGACAGGCATAAGGAGGGGTTCGACGCAGCGGTGCGCAACGCGATGGATTCGATCGGCCGGATATTGAAGGACAATGGCCTGGGCTTCGAGCATGTCGTCAAATGCACGGTGATGCTGAACGACATGGCGGATTGGCCGCGTTTCAATGTCGCCTACGTTCCTTATTTCGAGGGCAAGCGCCTGCCCGCCCGCAGCGCCTTCGGCACGACCGGGCTGGCGCTCGGCGCACCGCTGGAGGTGGAATGCATCGCCGCGTTCAAATAAGGCTCATAGCGCGCTCGCCTCGCGCGTGATCAGCACCGGCACGCCGTCCCGTACCGGAAAGGCGAGGCCCGCCGCGTCGGAGACCAGTGCCATCCGCTCTCCGTCCCAGCGCAGCGGCGTGCGGGTGAGCGGACAGACCAGCTTTTCGAGCAGCCAGGAATCAATGGGCGGCGCGGCGCTCATTGCATGGTCGCACCGCCGTCGCGCTCTATCCGGCCGACGATCTGCATCAGCTGGATGATGCGGTCCGCCCGCTCCGACAGCGTGTCGGCTTCCAGCAGCGTCTGCTTGGCGGCAGGATCGAAGGGCGCGATCTGCGCGATGCCGTTGACCAGCGCCAGGTCGTCAAGGCGCGACACAGCCGTCCAGTCGACCACATAGCCGAGCGATTCGGCGAAGCGGCGCGATTCCTGTTCAAGCGCGGCGCGCTCAACGGCGGCGAGGATATCATCGTCCTGCGGCGCCTGCTCGACGTCCGCCTCGATCTGGCGGAACTGGGTCGAAACCGGCAGCTCCCGCACGACCCGGAAGCGGGCGAGCCCGGTCAGGATGATGTTGAACCGTCCGTCCTCCAGCGCTTCGATATGGCTGACATGGCCAAGGCACCCCATGTCGAACAGGCGCGGCACGGCCCCGGCCCCGCGCGGCTGGATCATGCCGATCCGGCGGTCGCGCGCCATCGCGTCATGGATGAGCGCCCGGTATCGCGGCTCGAAGATGTGCAACGGCAATTCCATGCCCGGCAGCAGCAGCGCGCCGGACAAAGGAAAGATCGAGACGCGCGCCAGCGGCATCGCAGTTACGAAAAGAGGATTTGCGACAGCTTGCGACGCTGCCCGGCGACCCACGGGTCTTCCAGCCCGACAGCCTCGAAAATCTTCAGGAGCTGCGCCTTGGCCGCGCCGTCATTCCAGGCGCGGTCACGCCGGACGATCTCCAGCAGCGCATCGGCCGCCCCGTCGCGATCGCCATTGGCCATCAGGCCGCCCGCCAGTTCAAAGCGCGCGTCATGATTCTCGGGATCGGCGGCAAGCTTTGCCTCGATGCCCGACAGGTCCGCCACGGGCTTTGCATCGCGGGCAAGCGCGATGGCGGCGCGCGCCTGATCGATCGAAGCATGTTTCGCCGCGTCCTCCGGCAGCGCGGCGAGGACCGCTTCCGCTTCGTCCAGCTGGCCAAGCACAACCAGAGCGCGCGCCTGCCCGGCAAACACTTCGGGATTGTCGGGGTCCATCTCGGCAATCTGCGAGAATATGGACAGCGCCCGCTCCGCTTCGCCCCCGTTCAGCAATTCCTCGCCCATGGCGATCAGCGGGGCGACCTCCTCCGCCAGCGCCTTTTCATCCGATTGGATGGGAAGCTGGGACAGGATCTGGTCGAGATATTGCTTCAGTTGCGCTTCGGTGCGCGCCTGGCTGAGGTCCGCGACGGGCTGGCCCTGGAAGACGGCATAGACGGTCGGGATGGACTGGACCCGAAACTGGCTGGCGATGAAGCCGTTTTCGTCCACATTTACCTTGACCAGCTTGACGCCCTTGGACGCATATTCCGCGCAGACCTTCTCGATCACGGGCGCAAGCTGCTTGCAGGGACCGCACCATTCAGCCCAGAAGTCGACGATCACCAGACTGGTACGCGACGGGTCCACCACGTCGCGGCGAAACGCCTCCACCGCCGCCTTTTCGGTGTCGCTCAGTCCAAGGGTCGCCACGCTTCAATCTCCTGCCGTTCATGCGGGTTCGCCCGCCCATAGACCGCAATATGGGGCGCGTCACCCCATGGGCGCAAGGGAAGGGTCCGGCGCATCGCCTTCGCCATCAGAGGAAATATTTGAGCCGCACATCCTGTTCCACGGCCGAGCCCGCAACGGAGAAGCTCGCCGCCTTGAAGCTGGGCGCGCCGAACCGCAGGACCGGGTTTCGCGAAAAGCCCACGCCTTCGCGCGGGATGCCGGCGAAGGTGTCGAGCCGGCCGTTGCCATTTTCATCATGGATGATGGCAATGGCATATTTTCCGGGAGTGAGAGACCCCAACCCAATGTCTCCTGCCTTGGCCGGCACGGAAAAATAGCGCCGGTCAGGATCGCCGCGACAGTCGGGAAAATGATCGGGCCGGCGGGTGACGCAGACCAGCACCTTGCCGCGTTCCGACCGAAGGCCGAGTAGGTCCATGCTGAGCGGTTGCGGCAGATCGATGGGGGCAGCCCCGGTCAACGCCATCATCGCCGCGACCAGCGCCGCCCTGCCCGCCTTCATGCCTTCACCCCGTCAAAGTCGCCCAGTCCCCGGTCAGTGCCGCACAAACGGTCCCACAGCCGGAAATATAGACCGTAATTGCAGCGATACTGGTCATGATGCCGTTGATGGTGGCTGGCCGTGATGAGCCAGCCGCCGATCGGCCCGCGCACCAGCCAGCGCGGGAACATTTCCCAGCCCATATGATTGCTGACGCCCATGACCGTCATGATCGTCAATACCAGCCCGAGCGCGCCGACATGGATGGGGATGAGGAAGACGAGCGCCGGGATGACGAGCGCGCCGGTCAGCGCCTCCCACGGATGGAAGCTCATCGCTGCCCAGGCGGTCGGCGGGCGGCTGGCATGGTGAACGGCGTGGGCGATGCGAAACAGGCGGGGCCCGTGCATCCAGCGATGCGTCCAGTAGAACCATGTGTCATGCACAAAGAGATAGAGCAGCACGGAGACGGGCAGCCACCAGAGCGGACAGTCACCGATATGCGTGTAGATGCGGGTCCATCCCCGCGCCTGCCAGCCCCAGGCCACCACGCCCGCGGGAATGCCGTAGATGAGCGCCGACAGCAGCGACCAGGCGACCTCTCGCCCCATCTGCCGCTCAAGACCGCGATAGAGGCCCGGCTGGCGCAGATGGGTTGCCAGCGCAAAGCCCCCGCTGGCGAGCAGGTAGCGCGCGCCGACGATGACGCTCATCGCCAGGGCAGACAGGAGGATGGCGGCAACCATAGTCATTCTATAACCCGGCCTACACGGCGCGTCACCCTCAAGTGCGCGGCCGGGCCTGCCGATAGCTGCCGAGTTGACGAACCCATTTGGTGTGAAATTCCAGTTCGGCTAGCGCACGATCGACGGCCGGATCACCCGGCATCCCCTCGATATCGCAAAAGAATTCCGTTGCGGCGAAGCTTGCACCACGCTGATAGCTTTCCAGCTTGGTCATATTGACGCCATTGGTCGCGAAGCCGCCCATCGCCTTGTAGAGAGCGGCCGGAATATTCTTCACCTCGAACAGGAACGTAGTCATGACCGGGCCGACATTCGGCTGCGGCACCTTGGGCTCGCGCGCCAACACCAGGAAGCGCGTCATATTGTCGTCGCTGTCCTCTATATTCTCCGCGACGAGACGCAGCCCGTACAGTTCGGCGGCGAGATAGGGTGCGATCGCCCCCTCGCCCGCGGTGCGGGTTTCGGCGACCAGCGCAGCCGCGCCCGCCGTGTCGGCATAGGCGACCGGCTGGATGCCGCGCTGGCGAAGATAATGGCGGCACTGGCCCAGCGCCTGCGGATGGCTGATGGCGCTCTTAACGGGCGTGGTGTCAGGCGCCATCAGGCAATGGCGGATGCGCAGGAAATATTCGTCGACGATCGCCAGGCCCGATTCGGGCAGCAGGAAATGCATGTCCGCGACCCGGCCGTGGAGGCTGTTTTCGATCGGAATGATGGCGCGCGCCGCCTGGCCCGTGCGCACCGCGTCTATCGCATCTTCGAACGCGAAGCAGGGCAACGGCACGCAATCGGGCGCATAGCCGAGCGCGGCCAGATGCGAATTGGCGCCGGGCGCGCCCTGATAGGCCACGGCGCGCGAAGGATCGGCGGCGGCCTTTGCAGCGAGATCCGCGACGATGGCGCGGGCAGGAGCGGGATAATTTTCCATGGGCGCCGGTGCGCTTAGGGTTTCCGCCGGGTCAGCGCAAGCAAGGCTGAACGCAAAGGGCGCAACGCGGCTTGCGCGCTCGCGTGTCCGCCATTATGGCAACCGGCAAGAGGGGGCGCGACTGACAGCCGCCGACGAAAAGGTAAGGGAAGTCAATCGAGATGGGCGATCGTTTCAATACCGTGGCGGGCTGGGCTTTGTTTGCGGGGATCATCGCATTGGGCGGTGGGATCGTCAGTTCCAAATATTTCGAGGGCCACCGGCCCGAAAAGATGGGCTATGCGATCGAAGGCGTGGAAGCAGAAGGCGAAGGCGCTGCAAGCGGCCCGGGCCTCAACACGCTGCTGGCCAGCGCCGATGTCGCGGCGGGCGAGAAGGTCTTTGCCAAGTGCGCCGCGTGCCACACCGTCAACCAGGGCGGCGCGAACGGCATCGGCCCGAACCTTTATGCCACGGTCGGCGAACCGATCGGCCAGGGCAAGGGCGGCTTCGCTTTCTCCGACGCGCTCAAGAGCAAGGGCGGCGCCTGGACCTTCGAGAATCTGGACCATTGGCTGACCAGCCCGCGCGAATTCGCGCCTGGCACCAAGATGACCTTTGCGGGCCTGGGCAACCCGGCAGACCGCGCCAACCTGATCGCCTGGCTCAACACGCAGGGTTCCAACCTGCCGCTGCCCGCCGCCGACGCCGCCCCGGCCGACGCGAGCGCCACGGCGGAGGAAGCCGCTGGCAACTCGACCAACGCGGCCGAAAGCGTCAACGGCACAGCGCCGGCCAACGCCGCGCCCGCCGGCGGTCCGGCCGCGCCCAAGAGCGAATGAGCGGACATCCGGCGGCCTTCCTTTGATCACGAACGGCGACACACCCGCAATCGCGCAGCCGATTCGATAGTGGCAGGACGCCCATGACGCCGGAAGATCTGCTCGTTTCCACCTGCGCACCGATGTTGCGCACCCTGTCCGCCTGGCTCGACAAGGCGCGGGCGCAGGAGGGCGTGGATGCAAAAGCGCTGCTCGCTGCCCGGCTGGCACCGGACATGTTCCCGCTAGCGACGCAAGTGCGCTTCGCCTGCGTCCAGGCCCAGGAGGGGATGCACCGGCTGAAGGGCGAGGATTTCCCAGCGCCGTTGATCGACCTGCTGAACGAGGCCCGCAATGCCGGCGACCGGCCCGGCACCCTGGCGGACGCGCAGGCGCGAATCGCGCAGACGCTGGCCTTGCTGGACGCGTTCGCGCCAGCGGGCGGCGATCCGCAGCGGCCGATTGCCCATGCGCTGCCCATCGGCATGACGTTCGATCTGACAGCCGATCAATATGTCCGCGACTGGGTGCTGGCCCAGTTCTATTTCCATGTGATGATCGCCTATGCGATCCTGCGCGCGCAGGGCGTGGCGCTCGGCAAGGGTGATTATGTGGCCCATATGCTGCCCTTCCTCCGCCCCACCGCGACGCAGGAGTCGTGAGCAGCGGTCCTCCCCTTCCCCCATCGCGTGAATCCCGATAAGGCGCGGCGATGACTTCGACGCCCGCGCCCATCAGCCGCTCGCTCTTCTTTTTCTCGATCTTCTATGGCGGCATGGTCTGCATCGCGGGCGTGCTGGGGAACAAGCAGGTCGCCCTGGGTCCGCTGTCCGGCATCGGGCCGATGGTCGGACTGGGACCGCTGGCGGTGGAGGCCGGCATCTTCGCCTTCCTGCTGCTGGTGACGATTTCCAGCGCCGTGGCGGAACTGCATGGGCGAGCGGTCGCCAATCGGCTGGTGCAGATCGGCTTCCTGCCGCTGATCGCGTCCATCCTGCTGTCGATCGTCGTGCTGGCCGCACCGGCCGCGGGCGACATGGACCCGAAGCGCGCGGAAGCCTTTGCCATGATGATGGGGGGCACGCCGCGCATCTGGGCGGGCGGGATCGTCGCCTACGGCATTTCCCAGACGCTGAACGTGACGTTGTTCGCAGCGCTCAAGGGGCGCGAAGGCGGACGGCTGCTGTGGTTCCGGGCGGCACTGGCCAGCATCCTGTCCCAGATCGTCGATACCCTCCTGTTCGTCAGCATCGCCTTTTACGGGGTGTTCCCGATCGGCGAATTGCTGCTGGGCCAGATGCTGGCGAAGGTCGTCCTGTCAGCGTTGCTGGTGCCGCCGGTCATCTACCTGCTGGTGGGACTGGGCAAGCGGCTGGATGCCCGCCGCTGACGATTAACGCGACAGCGAAGTAGACAGCCAAATGGCTGGATATATCGGTAGTTAGCTAACTAATGATATTTACTATCGATATTTCAATGGCTTATTTTCCGAATCACGCCGGCGCATGATGGCTTTGCCCGGCAATTCGCGGATAAATTGGGCAAAAGGTCATCGTTGCGTGCGCTCTTTGCGTACCGAATCGCGGCAGTGGCGAACTTGCAGCCTTGTCCATATGGCCGTATGCGCGCGCGCATGAACAGCAAGCACGCCCCAGATCCCGCGCTCCTCGCCAAGGCCGAAGTCCTGGTCGAGGCCCTGCCCTATATGCAGCGTTATGCGGGCAAGACCTTCGTCGTCAAATATGGCGGTCATGCGATGGGCGACCCGGAAGCCGCGCGCGACTTCGCCGAGGATGTCGTGCTGATGAAGGCCGTCGGCATCAACGTGGTCGTCGTCCATGGCGGCGGGCCGCAGATCGGCGCGATGCTCAAGAAGCTGGGCGTCGAATCGCAGTTCGTGGGCGGGCTGCGCGTGACCGACGCCGAAACCGCGAAGATCGCCGAAATGGTGCTGGCAGGATCGATCAACAAGGAAATCGTCGGCTGGATCGCAGGCGCAGGTGGCCGCGCGGTCGGCATTTCGGGCAAGGATGGCGGCCTCGTCATCTGCGAAAAGGTGCTGGGCAAGCGTGAGGCGGACCCCAACAGCGGTATCGAGCGCAATGTCGACCTGGGCTTCGTGGGCGATCCCGTGTCGGTCGACCGCTCCATCCTCGACACGCTGACGCAGAGCGGCATCATTCCGGTGGTGGCCCCCGTGGGCATCGGCGCGGACGGCCATACCTATAATGTGAACGCCGACACGATGGCTGGCGCGATCGCGGCGGAACTGAAGGCGTCGCGCTTCTTCCTGCTGACCGACGTGGCCGGCGTGCTGGACAAGCAGGGTCAGTTGATGACCGATCTCGACCCCGCCGGCATCCATGAACTGGAGACGGACGGCACGATCAGCGGCGGCATGATCCCGAAGCTGGAAACCTGCGTGCGCGCGGTGGAGGGCGGCGTGGACGCGGCCGTGATCCTGGACGGGCGGGTGCCCCACGCAATGCTGCTGGAAATCTTCACCGACCGCGGCGCGGGTACGCTGGTTCGGAAATAAGGCGCGGGGCGGCGGCCGGCGAGCGGCGGCGCCATGGAATCGGCGGTCGCGTTGCGCCTTCGGCCGGGGATGGATGGCGCCATCGATGCTGAAACACGATCGGCTTGACGGTGGAAGAAGGCCGAGGCCCGGCGCCATTCCGCAGGCCGGACATGGCTCCTCCCCTCTCCTGCCGACGCCCACGCGTCGTTCGCAGAAATAAGCCGCATGGGCCGCTTGTCGCGCAGGGGCAGCGTCGGCTAGAGCGGCAGGACGTGCTTATCGGAGATCGCCGTGGCCTACGCGCTGTACCAGATTATCGACATCCTGCTGACCGTCCTGCTGTGGATCATCATCGCGCACGGGATCATGAGCTGGCTGGTGGGCTTCAACGTCGTCAACCTGTCCAACGATTTCGTCCGCGCGGTCTGGACCGCGCTCGACCGCATCACCGCGCCCATCTACGCCCCGATCCGCCGCATCATGCCGGATCTGGGCGCGCTCGACCTGTCGCCGATGGTCGTTCTGATCGGCATCCTCATCATCCGCCGCGCGATCCTGCCGCCGCTGTTCCTGATGTGACCGCCTGGCGCATAACCGGCGGCGACATGCTGGTCGGCATTCGCCTGACGCCCGGTGCGGCGCGCGAGGGACTGGGTGGCCGCTGGACTGACGAGGCGGGTGCGTGCTGGCTGGCCGCCCGCGTCCGCGCGGTGCCGGAAAAAGGCAAGGCGAACGCCGCGCTCATCGCCCTTCTCGCCGATGCGCTGGACTGGCCCAAGGGGGCGATTTCGCTGGAATCGGGCGACACCAACCGGCTAAAGCGATTGCGGATCGCCGGCGCGGCCCGCGATGCGGCGCGCCTATCGCCGCTCCTCCAGACCTGGGTAGATATGACATGACCATCGGCAAGATCATCGACGGCAAGGCGTTCGCGGCCGGGCTGCGCGACAAGGTGGCCGAGGGCGTCTCCGCCTTTGTCGAGCGGACGGGACGCAAGCCGGGCCTTGCCGTCGTCCTGGTGGGCGAAGATCCGGCGAGCAGCGTCTATGTCCGCTCCAAGGGCAAGATGACCGTCGCGGTTGGCATGGAGAGTTTCGAGTTCAAGCGGCCCGACAGCATCGGGGAAGACGATCTGCTCGACCTGATCGAGGAACTCAACCAGGACGAGCGGGTGGACGGCATCCTGGTCCAGCTGCCGCTGCCCCGCCATATCGACGAGGCGGCCGTGATCGGCGCGATCGATCCCGCCAAGGATGTCGATGGATTCCACGTGGTGAACGCCGGCCGGCTGGCGACTGGCCAGGAAGCGCTGGTCCCTTGCACGCCGATGGGCTGCATCCTGCTGTTGAAGGACGAACTGGGCGACCTGAGCGGCAAGGAGGCCGTGGTTGTGGGCCGGTCCAACATCGTAGGCAAGCCGATGGCGCAACTGTTGCTGGCGGAGAATGCCACCGTCACCATCGCGCACAGCCGCACCCATGACCTCGCCAGCGTGGTCCATCGCGCCGACATCGTCGTGGCGGCGGTGGGCCGGGCCGAAATGGTACGGGGCGAATGGATCAAGCCGGGCGCGACGGTGATCGACGTCGGCATCAACCGCGTGGCCGATACGGAGGACGGCAAGAGCCGGATCGTCGGGGACGTCGCGACGGCGGAGGCGCTGTCCCACGTCCGCGCGATCACCCCGGTCCCCGGCGGCGTCGGACCGATGACCATCGCGGTGCTGCTGCGCAACACGCTGGTCGCGGCGCATGCGCGGGCAGGCCTTGCCAAGCCGGAGGGGCTGTGACCCCCGCCCGGCTGGCTCTGCTGGCGGTCGGGATCGTGGCGCTGGTCGCCGCGCGGCCGCCGCTGCGCTTCTCCCCCGATCCCAGCAGCGTGATCGCGGCGGAGATCGCCTTCAACCGTCTGGCGCAGCAGAAGGGGCAATGGACCGCTTTCCGCGAGACGGCGGCGGACGACGCGGTGATGTTCGTTCCGCACAAGGTGGTCGCGCGCGACTGGCTGAAGAAGAAGGCCGATCCCCCGGCCTCCGTCACCTGGTCGCCGTCCATCGTCTATGTGTCGTGCGGCGGCAGCCTGGCGGCGAGCACCGGCAACTGGAAGCGGCCGGACGGGTCGGTCGGCTATTTCACCACCATCTGGCGGCGCGACAAGAAGGGTGCGTGGAAATGGGTGCTGGACCATGGCGATACGCTGAGCACCGCACGGCCAGCGCCGGATTTCCTGACCGGCAAGGTCGCGACGTGCAAGCGGAGCGCGCCACCCCCGCCTCCCCCGCCCGGAACCAAGCCCGGCGACATGCCGCCGCCGGCCGACGAGAGCCTGATCTGGTCGGCCGACGTCGCCCCGGACAATAGCCGGCGCGTGATGGTGAAGATGTGGACCGGCGAGACGTATGAAACGGTGATCGACGACAAGGTTGGCGCATCATGATGGCGCTATTCCTCTCCGCCTTCGTCACCCTGTTCGTGGTGATCGATCCGCCCGGCTGCGCCCCCATCTACGCCAGCCTGACAACCGGGGCGACCCAAGCACAGCGACGTGCGATGGCGATCCGCGCGGTCGGCATCGCGACAGCGATCCTGCTGGTCTTCGCACTGTGGGGCAAGCAGTTGCTGGGCGTACTGGGCATTCAGCTTGACAGTTTCCGCATCGCGGGCGGCGTGATGCTGTTCATCATCGCGATGGACATGGTGTTCGAGAAGCGGACGCAGCGCCGTGAGGACCGCGCGCAGAAGATCGCCGAGACGCCGGAGGTGGAGGATGTCTCCGTCTTCCCAATGGCCATGCCGATGATCGCGGGTCCGGGCTCCATTGCGACGGTCATGCTGCTGATGTCGCGGGCCGATGGCTTTGCCGAACGCGGCGTGGTGCTGGGCGCGGTGATGCTGACGCTGGTGCTGATGCTGGGATCGCTGCTGGCGGCGGGGCCGATCATGGCCCTTCTGGGCGCGAAGATCGAAGCGGTCATCACCCGCCTGCTGGGCGTCCTGCTCGCGGCGCTGGCGGCACAGTTTGTGATCGACGGGATCAAGGCCAGTTTTTAGGCCCTCGCGCGCCGCTCCATCCGGGCGCGGGCGGTGAGGAAGGGTCCGGTGGGATCAAGCGGCGGAGCGAAGCGGCCAAAGCCCATTGGGGCAGGCAGGTTGGCGTAGAGCGCCTCCATCGCGCCGCTGCGCGCGTAGGTTTCGTGCCAGAAGCCCGCACCGTTGCTGAGCTTGGCAAAATCCCGCCACCAGTGCGAATGCGGCGCGGAGCGGGTGAAGCGCTCCAGGCTGTCAAGGTCGCGCCAATATTGGCGGATGCCGACATGGTTGAGCGCGAACAGGCATTGTTCGTGCGCCAGCAACCCATCGGGCGGCGCGTCCTGGATCGCGCGCAGCCCCTGGCCGATACCCATGAGCGACAGGAAGCCGCGCCAGTTCGACACGCGAAAACCCAGCATGATGACGATAAGGTCGGGATAAGCGGTGAGGTCCACGGACTGTCGGGATTGCATCGACTCGCTCCTTGCTGTTTATGGTGTAAACATAGCAGTCGATGAGTACAGTGTAAACATGCCCGAAGGTGACAGGTCTCAGGCGGCGGCTCCGCTGCACGACAGGCTGGTGGATTGCGCGCTCGCGCTTCTGGAACGGGGCGAAGCAGACGTCAGCCTGCGCGCGGTGGCGCGAGCGGCGGGCGTTTCCGCCATGGCCCCCTATCGGCATTTTTCCGACAAGAGCGCGCTGATGGCCGCGGTCGCGCTGCGCGGCTTTGCGATGATGGAGGCGGAGGCGGCAAACGCGGATCGCGGCGACGATGCGGCGGCGGCGCTGACGGCGCAGGGTCTGTCCTATATCGCCTTTGCCCGCGCGCATCCGGCGCTGTTCCGGCTGATGTTCGCTGATGATGCGGGCATGACGTTGCCCCACGACAATTGCAAGGGCGGCTATGCGCTGATGGCGCGGCGAGTGGAGCAGCTCGCGCCGGATCGGGCGGAGGCGGGCGCGCTCGCCTGCTGGGGGTTGGTCCACGGCCTCGCCACGCTGGCGCTAGACGGCAGGTTGCCGCCCGATCCGGCGGGGGAACGGGCGGCGCTGGACCTGATGGCGCGGGCGCTCGCGGCCCGCGCCTGAGATGGATCAGCTGCGCACATCGCTTTCGGTGACGGGCGCGATCTTGATTTCGACGCGGCGGTTGGCGGCCTTCCCTTCCTCCGTCGCGTTGGAGGCGATCGGCTGCGTCTCGCCAAAGCCGCGAGTCGCAATGCGGGCCGACTGGACACCCTTGCCCACCAGATAATTGGCGACCGACTGCGCGCGCCGTTCCGACAGCGTCTGGTTATAGGCATCCGACCCGTCGCTGTCGGTGTGGCCATAAACGTCGATATAGGTTTTGGGATATTGGGACAGGACCGACGCGACATCGTTCAGCGTCGGTTGGAACTGCGGCTGCACGTCCGCCTTGTCATAGGCGAAGGTGATGCCCGAGGGCATGCGCAGCAGGAGGTTGTCGCCGTCCCGGATCACGTCGACGCCAGTGCCGGCGGTATCCTCCCGCAACTTGCGTTCCTGCGCGTCCATATAGGCGCCGATGCCCGCGCCCGCGACGGCGCCGATGCCAGCGCCCAGGATCTTTTCGGTCCGGTCGCGGCGGCCGCCGACCAGATCGCCCAGCAGATAGCCGCCCAGCGCGCCGCCGATGCCGCCGATCGCCGCCTTCGACACGCGTCGCTCGCCCGTGTTGGGATCGGTCGTGCAGGCGGCTGTGGTGGCGAGCATGGCAGCGAGGCCAGCCACGCCGATGATGCGGTGAGAAATCTTCATGATGCGTGTCCCTTGTTATCGCGCTGCCGTCAAAAAGGCCGAGCGAACGGCTTTGTTCCACTCCCGAACTGAACTCTTGCTGATGGCGATGTTGTGAAATTGAAAGAATAGCGGTTATAGCGATTCGCTGACCGCCATGGCCACGATCCCCCCACCCAATCCAACGCCCTTTCCCTGGGCAGACCTCGTCATCATCCTTGTGCTGGTGGCGATGAACGGCGTGTTCGCCATGTCCGAGCTGGCCGTCGTGTCCGCGCGCAAGCCCCGGCTGCAGGCGATGGAGAAGGCGGGGCGCAAGGGCGCGCGATCGGCGCTCGCGCTGGCCGCCGATCCCGGCAAGTTCCTGTCCACCGTCCAGATCGGCATTACCCTGATCGGCATCGGCACGGGCGCTTATTCAGGCGCGAGCCTGGGCGGGCCAGTGGGTCAGCGGCTCGCGGGCCTGGGCCTTTCCCCCAACCTGGCCGAAAATCTGGGTTTCGCGCTGGTGATTGGCCTTACCACCTACGCCTCGCTGATCGTCGGCGAACTGGTGCCCAAGCAATTCGCGCTGCGCGCGCCCGAACCCATCGCCATGTTCGTGGCCGGCCCCATGCAATGGATCGCGCGGGCAACCGCCCCCATCGTCTGGGTGCTGGACGCGTCGAGCAGCCTCATCTTCAAGGCGCTGGGGCTGGCGCGGGAATCGGAAAGCCATGTGACGGCCGAGGAATTGCACCTGATCGTGGCGGAAGCCAGCCGGTCGGGCGTGATCGAGGAAAGCGAGCGCGCGATCATATCGGGCGTCGTGCGGCTGGCCGACCGGCCCGTGCGCGAGGTGATGACGCAGCGCATGGACGTCGACTGGATCGACATCGGCGCGGACGAGGAAACGATCCGCGCCAAGCTGCTGGCGACGCCGCACACCCGCCTGCCGGTGGGCCGGGGTTCGGTGGAGGACATTATCGGCATCGTGCAGGCGCGCGATATCATGACCGCGCTGTTCCGGGGCGAGCCGCTGGTGATGGAAACGCTGATGCGGCGCGCGGAGATCGTGCCCGATCAGGTCGATGCCATGGACGCGCTGGAAGTGCTGCGCAAATCCGATGTGCCGATAGTGATGGTCCATGACGAATATGGTCATTTCGAAGGGATCGTGACGCCCGCCGACCTGCTGTCCGCCATCGCGGGCCATTTTGCCTCCGACCGCGACGCCTATGACGAGCCGGACGTGGTGGAGCGCGAGGACGGCAGCCTGCTGGTGTCGGGCCAGATGCCGATCGACCAGCTGGCCGCACGGATCGACATCGACCTGTCGGAAGACCGCGATTATGCGACGGTCGCGGGCCATGTGCTGTGGTTGCTCAAGCGCCTGCCCGAAGTGGGCGACTTTGCCGAGGATCAGGGCTGGCGGTTCGAGATCGTCGATATGGACGGGCGCAAGATCGACAAGCTGCTGGTGGCGGCGCGCTGACCGTGGCGGCGTCGGCCGCGCTTGAGGCCGTGGCGAAGCTGGCGGAGCGGCTGCTGGAGCGGCACAGGGGGCTGGCGGTGCTGGGCATTGCGGGGACGCAGGGCAGCGGCAAATCGACGGTAGCGTTGGGAATCGAGGCGCGGATGGCCACGCACGGGGTGCGGTGCGCCGTGCTGTCGATCGACGATCTTTACCTTCCCCTGGCTGCGCGGGAGCGGCTGGCGGCGGAGGTTCATCCGCTGCTGCGTACACGGGGGGTGCCGGGCACGCACGATGTGCCGCTGGGGCTGGCGGTGATAGACGCACTGGCGCAGGGCCAGCCTGTGCCCCTGCCGCGCTTCGACAAGGCAAGGGACGACAGGGTGCCGGAGGCACAATGGCCGCGCGCGCCTGAAGCCACGCGGCTGCTGATCCTCGAGGGCTGGTGCGTCGGCGCGCGGCCGCAGGCGGAGGCGTGTCTGGACGTCCCGATCAACGCGCTGGAGGCGCAGGAGGATGCGGACGGGCGCTGGCGCCGCCATGTCAACGCAGCGCTAGCGGGCGACTATCAGACGCTGTTCGCGCGGATCGATGCGCTCGCCTTCCTGGCCGCGCCGGACTTCGCGGTGGTGGAACGCTGGCGCGGCGAGCAGGAAGCGGCGCTGCGGCGGCAGAGCGGCGACGAGGCAGGCGTGATGGACGAGGCGCAACTGTCCCGCTTCATCCAGCATTATGAACGGATCACGAGGGCTATGCTGACGGAGCCGCCAACGCGGGCAACGCTGACGGTACGCTTGCGCGAGGACAGGTCAGTAGCCGGGGTTGAATGAGGCGGGGACGGCGCAGGCTTGGCCGTCGGTTTTCGACCATTTGCAGACATAGCGCATTACGCTATTCTCCATCCAATTTCGGAGTAATAACGGTGCCGCGCTGGTTACAGTTTCTCGCACTGACCCTCGCATTTTTGCCAATCGGCTGTGGGGCATCGTTGGCTCCATAATGGGGGATTGCGGGCCGCCAACAACTGTTGCCGAATGCTCAGCCAGCAAGAATGAGGCGCTATGGCGCACGATGGCGATCATTGGCGCTACCTACATTGGACTCAGCGCGACCATCTTCTGGCCGAGAAAGCGTTGATGTCCGCTCCCCACCCATGGCAGGCCCAAGTCCGCTTCCGAAAGCAGCCTAGCCGGTATCGACCAGTTTTTACCGTTCCATCGAAAAGCGCGATTGCCTACAAGCTGCCATTGAGGCAGTTCAATAGCCATGAGAGATGAGCGGAAATATGTAGTTGATACGATTGGGTCATTCCTAAACGGATCCAGTGGTAAGTGGGACTGGGATGACTTTACATCAAACTCGCTGCGCAGTGCGGAACTGAACAGCATTCGCTTGCGGGCTGCTGCCTTACATTTGCCGCTCGATGCGGATGGCGAGGCCGCCTTGATGGCACTGCGTGACGAAGCAGAGCTATTGACTGACGCTGACATTGTAAAGCCAAGGCCTTGGCGCATGGCAACCGGAGTTGTTTGTGGGCTGCTCGTTGGTGCTGCCCTCTGGTGGAACAATTACATTCCCGGCGCAGGCCTGTTTCAAAACCCTCAACTTCTCCTAATTCCAGCCGCGCTTGGCATTGCGGTCGTATCTCTGTGCAATAAACGGAAAAAGGTCGGCCCGTATGATCCTAATTTAGTGGCACTCAACAGGCATGGTCGAGTTTAGGTTCGTCGGCTTTCCCTGATCCAGAATACAAAGCCGACCTTCCGCTACCCACCCAATTCCGTCACCCCAGCGAAGGCTGGGGTCTCAGGAGATGGTGAACATC
>NZ_LSJY01000215.1 GCF_001556865.1 Sphingobium sp. CCH11-B1
TTATGTTTGCAGATGGTGTCTCGTCTCACCGCAAGCTCTTGTTTCAATGGGTATAAAATTACTCGACGTATGAGACGATTGGAGACCGTTCGAGCGCTCGGGGCAGTTGCAAAGCGCTACTGCACTTTGCAACTGCCCCGAGTGCAACCGCCGAAGGCGGAACGACTCGCCAACATCACGAGCCGGCCTCCTGTGGCTTTGGCAACATGGAGCGAAGCTGCCGGATTTCGGCGTCCTTTGCTTCCAACGCCGCTTCCAACATGATGATCCGATTGAGCAAGCGATTGACCACGTCGCGCAGCTCAGCATTGCCGCTCATGGCCTTTGGCTTGGCCTTCGTAGGCTTTGGATGCTCATCGAAGAGGGCAAGGAGTTCGGCGCAGCGATATGCCGTCGCCCGGCTGACCCCGGCCTCGCGCGCGACGTTGGTTACATTCAGCCTTCCATCGGTGACGCCGCCTTTCCCTTTTCGCAGACGGTCATAGGCATCGAGCAGCGCAGCGCTGCTTCTCGATCTCTGCACGTGGTTCGCTTCCATCGTCATGGCCCGACCTGTTCCAGCAACTGCCTGTAGATATCGAGCTGCGCATTGATGGCGTGCTTCTGGAGTGGGCTCACATTCTTGCCATTCTTCATGGCTTCCGCGTCGGCAATGCATGAGCGCAAGGCTGCCACATGTCGCTTGGCCACCACGCTGTTCGGGCATCGGGAGGGCTGGCATCTCATAAATGCGGGCTGGGCGTCGGCTCCTTTGACCTTCAGGCAGAGGGCGTGATCGGCATAGAAGAAGCAGTCGTTGATGAAGCCCGGGTGAAGCGTCACGGCGGTGTTCGAGAGCATTTTCGCCCGTCGCCGATCATCGACGACAGAGCCGGGCAGATCACCGATCTTGTCTCTGATCCTTGCAAATTCGGCGACGAGCTTTGAGCGCATGGGGCCGCCCGGGCTGCTCCCTGCCTTCCAGTCCTCATACATCTCGACGATATCGCTGAGCTGCGCGAGGCGGCGTTCCTCTTCGATCTCTGCGCGGAACCCCGAGTCCGACGTACCCGCATACCCTTCGAACATGATGGCGCTGGCGTGGCCATATTGAAGCATGCCGGCGATCACGCCGAACGGCTGACTGGCGATATACCATGCTAGCGTGCGGCGTAGCTGACGAGTTTGCCACCGCCACGGCCCACCGTTTTGCTCGGGGATATGGTAGAGCGCTCTTATCAACTCCGCGTCTTCCGGTGCCATCGTCGCCATCTCTTCGGCCAGCTCGCGGCATTCCCTGGCGAAGTAATTGAGGTACTTCGTCGCTTGATTGGCGGTCATTCGCTCGTTGCCAACGCCCTTGATCTGCACCGTCTTGAACAGCAGGTCATCATCGTTCGGAGTTGATCCGCCATCGGTAACCCTGCGAAGGTGGTCCTGTAGCCGTATTGCTGCTGAGACGGCGCGGGCCACCGGTTCGATGACCGTCCAATGGTGTTCGGTGCCGTCGACATTGTCGCGGCCCTTGAAGATCCTTCCGACCAACTCGTGACGAACGATCCCACCATGTTCGTCGCGGACGATCCTCAGACAGCCGCGCTTGAGCGCTGCCACTTCTTCGCCACGCATTCCCGACAAGAGGCCGAGCACCAGATAGCAGGCGGCGATGCCGGATATGAAGGCGTAACGACTGCTGAAGCTGGGAAGATGGGACCTCCAAGGGATAGTTGTCCCGGGCATAGTGGTCCAGCGGTTGCTCGCACCGGGACGTTCGGTCCCGAACCTTAACATTGCTTCCTCAATGACTATGGAGCGCGCTTTCAGGACCTGGACACCGAGGCCGCTCGCCTTGCAGATTTCCGGCCAGGCAGGCTGCCCTTGGGGTGTGACCGGTACTCCAGCACCTGAGGTTTCGAGCGCATCGAGATAGGCGTGAAGCCGCTGGTCGCTTACCGTCGGCGACACTCTTTGCCGGCGTGCAGCCATGTCGACCGCCGCGATATCACGTCGGGCGATGATATCGTCGATACCATGATCGACGTAGAACATGGCCCACCGCAGCGCAGGCGCACTGATCGCCTCTGGTACCCTCGGCGTGACATTCTCTCGGCCGCCGCGGTATCCTGCCACCCGTGTCGCCGAGCGGGTGCCCCACGGCGCTATTTCTATTCCCCTGAACGACATCAGCGGCGCGTAAAGCGCGAGCCGTCGTATGCCGAGGATCCTGTAAACGAGCGTCGCTGGAGCGAGGTGGCGCTTCTTCGACAGCCAATGGTCCAGCCATAGCTGATCGACCTCATGAAGCTGGCGCCCAGCTTGGCGCACCTCGTGCAAAAATTGACGCGCGATTACGCCGATGTGCGACAATGTGCCGGGTTTGAGAGTGCCGAGGCCACTGCGCGCATCTTCGCGGGACTCGTAGTGCAACGACAGGAACAGATATTCCCGTATGAGTTCCCGCTCATCGATGTCAGCAATGCGGTTGAAGCGGATTCGTGCTTCATGCCCTTTCGCGGGCCTCGCAATGGCGCATTGCAACAACCACTCGTCGTCCCCGACGCGGGAGACGTTTTGCTCCGCGCGGCCGCTCACCACCATCCGGGACGGGATCACCAGTGCCGAACGATCGATCCGCCAGGATGTGTCGGCGCGTTCCACAAGCGGTCGCATGCTCAACCCCGCCGAAGATGCGGGGGCAAGGGTGGCGCGCCTGCGTTGCTCACGTCGACAGATTTCGCCTGCTCGATATCATTGGCCTCGAACATCGGCAGTATCTGCGCTGTAATACGGTCATGATCGGCGCCATGCTGGTCGCGCCACTCCACTTCGGCCATGACAGCGCGGCGTTCCGCCAGCCATGCCACATAGTCCAGCAGCGCTGGCAGCTTTCGCGCCGTGAACACCGCATTTGAGCAATGAAGACAGCCGGCGAACGCAGTCGCGCACGAGCCGTCATCGCTACGTCCCATCGGACTCGACCAGAAGTCGGTACATATGCCCAGGAACGTGTCGGCCTCGCCTGACACCAACGAAGCCACCGCGTCCGAAGCCAGCTTCTGGTCTCGGATCGTGAGGCCGGACGAGAGCGCGTCTGCTTCCTTTGCTGGCGGGAGCACCAACGGCGCCATTGCCATGTCGAACAACTGCGTTTCGGCAACCTCGACGGAACGGGCGTGCTCCTCCCGAAGTCCGTCCACCGCTGCATAGTGCCGAGCGGCAACGCCCCGCGAGTGATCGCTTGCAAAGCGGCGAAGATGCCCGGCGTGTCGAAGATAGTTATCGCGCTTGACCGTCTTCCTCAGCCGGGCCGGAACGACCTTGGTTATCTCTCTCCCGGCTTCATCAACGAGGTCGAGGCTTCGGACGGCGGCATAGAAGTTTTGCGTGCAAAGTCTAAACCGGCGCCAACTCGGCAGACCCGCGGCTACAAATCCGATCCACAGGTAGTCCGCATCCGGGTCGTCTCGCTGCACCATCCGCTCGGCAGCAGGTCGGGATAGCTCCAAAGCGAGACGGATCAGTCCGCCAGGCGTATTGATTCCACCATCTCGCACGCGTTCCCGCTTTATCTTCTTGCCACGAACGCCACCTCGACCTTTCGTGTATTCGATGGAGACATAGCCACGCGCGGGATTCTTCAGGCAGTCGCGACGAAGCGTTCTCAAGCCCTCTATCGGCATTTCGACGCGAAGCGCTATCGCGATGATGAGGTAGATCGCGTCGGGCAGCGTCAGAACAAGCAGATCGCTGGCAGCGGAGATCGCAACCTTCCGATATTTGAACAGATCGAACTCGCCTCGAGCCGCACGCGCGCCGTCAGCGACACGCAAGAACACATCCTCGAAGCGATTTCGGTCAGGTCTTTTTCGCAAAGCCTCGATCTGCTCCCGGCCCGCTACGATCCTGTCGCGCGCGGCTATGACCTGGCGATCAACCGCCTCTTTCAGAACGCGAGCAACGAACGGCGTCAGGGGCTCGCGAGGCCGCAATGCCTTCCCATTGTGACGGCTTGTGAAGTTGATCCGCGCCTTCAACTCCGGACGCAGCAGATCGGGGTTGCGCTCGTCGATGGCACGAAGACCGTAAACAAGACACCGGAACCGCGAGTATTGGCCCAGAACATCGCAGGCATCGATGTCGGCGGCCGTGACAGCGCGCAGCCCATCATCAAGCCGCCCGGTGGACGTCAGATGCTTCCCGAGCGGGATCCAGCTCTGCCGATACTGCTCGACACTCGGAACGGCCAGGCCCGCGAACAGCTCGTTCATCATCGGTCCAAGATGCAGGGCGAGATCGCGGCCAAGGCCTTCGTTCCCCACCTCATGCAGCAGCCAGGTCATTTCCCGCCCGACACCGTCACGATGATGATAGGCCACGAGTGCGTCCGGATGCGGCTCCTCGCTCGGTGGCGGCAAATCGCTGAACGAGAGGCGAGGCCGGCCCATCGTTAGAAGAAGCCCATCAGGCGAACGTCCAGCGCCTCGGCCGCCTGATCTACGATTTCGAAGGCTTCATCGAGGTAGGTGAGGTATTTCTCGGTCGTCAGGATGCTGGCATGACCAAGCCATCGCTGGACCCGGCGCAACGGATCGCTGACGACCTTCATGTATATTTCCTCGGTTCGATCCGGGAGAGAACGACGGTCGAGTCTTGCCACCTCGGCCTTGATCAGGTGCGTGAGCCAGTAGACCGCGAAGGTGTGTCGCAAGGTGTGAGGAGATATGGCGAGTTCCCAGCCCATCGTCTCCGACAGCTTCTTGCTTGTGCGCCGGAAGATCGACTGCCACGCCGCAGGGGTGAGAGCGCTCCCGTCCTGAGCAAGCCACAATGCCGCTGGCTGCGCATTCTCCGGCGGTGCATCCGGTCCCGGCAGCAACAGAAGATTGCGTCGTTCATCGATACGCAGGCTTGCCAACGGTCGAAGGCGCTGCTCGCCCTGCATCAGAATGCGCCGTCCGCCGACGATGCTGCCGATCAGCGGCTGCCGCATGGTGCGGATGCCGCCGGCGCGGCGCCACCGATCGACCAACTGACTCCGTTCTTCACGAACATAGGGGTCGATGAAGTTACCAGCGACACGCTTCGGGAACGGAACTGATCGAGGCTTGCGGCCCTTGGTGATCGTTGCGGGGAGATCGATCATCGCGCTGCGAGAACCTTCGAAGGCGCGTGCGCTCGTCGTGGGAAGCTCACCGATCAGAAGGCTGGCGCCTTCCTCAAGCCTGACACCCGTCGTCACGAGCAGTTCGGCAAACGCAGCATCACGCATGGGATTCCGCCGATAAGTCGTGCTGGTTCCTTGATGCTGGCCCAAAAGGCCCTGGTCACGGAACAAGACGTAGTCCTCGAGCGGAATCATGCGGATCGTATCTTCGGCGACTGCGCCGTCGCGGCGGAACCTTGTTTTCGGCGCCACCGCCATCAGGGCAGCTTCTTCGCTAGCCGCCCACTGGTAGAAGCGCGTCAGCGCAGCCGAGCTGCGCCTCCAGGAGGTGCCAGAGAGCCGGAGGTCGCTCGGCCCCTCAAGCCGGAGCGCTCGATATTTCCCGACATCGGCGCTCGATGCATCGAGCAACGACTTGGAATGCGCGTCTCGCAGGTAGCGGGCGAAAACCTGAAGATCCCTTGCGTAGTGGCCCGCGCTGGCGAGCGACACGCCATCGGATCGCAGGAACGTGATGAACGACCTGATCTCGGCAACAAGATGCCCGTCAGAATAGAGGAGAGAAGGGGTGCCAGTTTCAGGTAAGTATGGGGCTGCATTTCGCTTGGTGAACTCATCGAGTGCAGGCCGGATCATCTTCCCATCGAGAAAAATCGGTGCGGCTCCGAGCCAGGGATCGAACGTAAAAAGGTGCACTGATCCCCCGACATCGCTCGTTCAATTGGGCTGACTTCATCGATGATGGGCCAAGATGCCGCGACGGTCAAAACAGAATGAAGCGTCTCAATGGCGACATAAT
>NZ_LSJY01000216.1 GCF_001556865.1 Sphingobium sp. CCH11-B1
AAGGGGGTCCCTCTTCGACGCCGATCGGGGGTCCCTTTTGAACGCCGTTTGACATCATTCGTCAGAGGAAAGGCGTGCGCGTATGGTTTGGAGCCAGCGAATGGCCGTTGGCTCCTTGCTACAGGAGACATCCCATGATCGATATCGAAGCCGTGATGGCCGACTTTGCCATTCGGCAGGCCGAGCGGAAGATCGAAGTGGCCGAAGAGATCCAGCTGCTCAAGGTGGCCATACTTCCGCGCCTGCAGGAAGCCGGCATTGCCCGCATCGAGATCCGATTCGACGGTTGCGGCGACAGCGGCGCTGTCGAGGAATGTGTGTGTCTGGATGCAGCGGGTGCGGCGATCGCATGCCCTGATGGTACTCTGCAGGAAGGCGAAGCAGACACGGCGGATAGTGCCGTCTCGAAGGAGCCCCAGACCCTCGGCGAGGCCCTCGAGCAACTGGCCTATCTGGCGCTCGAACGCCATCACCCGGGCTGGGAGATCAACGACGGCGCCTGCGGCGAACTCGTGATCGATGTGGCCGAAGCGACCTTCGTGCTCGACTGCAGTCTGCGCTTCACTGCGACCGATGACCACTCGACCGAGCTCTAGGAGACTTGGGATGGCCCATTGTTACTATCACGCCCTGTCGTCGGTCCGGAAATGGGGCGGTATCGTCGATGACTATCTCCCGCTGCACCAGTGGTTCGACCAATCCAAGGCAATCCTGGCAGACCCACGGCACCGAGCGCTGCGGCACCATGCCGAGGGAATTTTCATGCTCGAAACGATCTTCGGCGAGACCCTCGTCAATGCCGATGGCCGGACGGTTCCGGTGCGTCTGATCGGCGAACAGCACGTGCGCGAAGACTTGGGCGCGATCCCCTCCTTTGCCGATTGGGCGCGCCTCATCACGCCGCAGGCCTGGATGCTGCGCGGGCATCCTCTGGACGGCACTGAAGGGGTGACGATCAACATGTCTCCCCTTGGCGAACCGGTTGCGTCGAGCCCTTCGCCACCTGCTGGGGCAACGGTCCGGACCACGATCTAAGCAGTGGGTCGCCGGTAGAAGGCTCTCGGGGATCGTTCATCCGGCCAAGACCTGAGGGATCGAGGCAGGGCAAACCTGCTCAAGGCATCCAGCTCCACCCGGCTTCGACACAAACCTGTCCCTGAATCACCCCCCGTCGAGACGCGCAACCCGGACCGGGTCCGACCGTGTTGCCGGGCTTTGCCCGGCTGCCCGCACCACCCGAACCAGTTCCGGGTTCCCCTTCGGTGCGCTTCGCCGCGGGGCGCTTCTGCTCGGGTTTGCAGCCGGGATGAACCCGGAATGCTCGATCAGGAGAAAACCCATGACCAATCTCGTTATCCTCGTTGGCCGCATCGCTCGCGACCCCGAAACCCGCACCACCCAGGGTGGAACCAGCATCACCTCGATCTCGGTTGTGACCGACCGTCCCGCCCGCAAGGATGGCAAGACCTACAAGGACGAAAACGGCTACACTGCCAAGGACAGCGAATTTCACCGGATCACCTGCTTCAACGGCCTGGGCCAGAACGTCGCCAAGTACTGCACCAAGGGTCAGCTCGTGACGGTCGAGGGGCGCATTCACTACACCCAGTGGGAAGATCAGAGCGGCACCAAGCGCTACGGCTGCGAGATTATCGCCGACAAGGTCGACTTCCTCACCAAGGGCCGTTCGGGCGGCAACGAGGGCGCTCCCGATATCGACGAGGACTGAATGTGTCAAACGGCGTTCAAAAGGGACCCCCGATCGGCGTCGAAGAGGGACCCCCTTT
>NZ_LSJY01000022.1 GCF_001556865.1 Sphingobium sp. CCH11-B1
GCGGATGCCTGTTCGCACGCATTGTCTATCAACTGTTCCAGCAGGGATTGGCCGAACTGCCAGTCACCCAGGCCTGAGTCCGCGTTGATATGGCCTGCATAGCCCGCATCGACGAACTGGCTGCCCCAATTCTTGCCGATGCTGTGTGCCCGTTCGAAGAAGATATAGGGGTCGTCACGGCTGGCCACCATGATCGAGGGGAAGGGAAGCTGGGCGCGCGGCGTGGGGCCGAAGCCGCCGATCGTCTCGGGCGTTTCCATCCGGTCGCAATCGGGCGGCGCGACCAGCAGCGCGCCTGTGACGGGCCAGCCATAGGCCTGACTTTGCAGCGCGCCCCACCAGGCGACGGCCATGCAGCCCAGGCTGTGCGCGGCCAGGATGACGGGCGCATTGGCTTCGCGAATCGCCGTGTCGAGCCGCGTCACCCACGCGTTGCGGTTCGGGCTGGCCCAGCTGCCAAGGTCAACCCGCTGGCAATCGCCCCGCCGTTCGTCCCACAAAGTCTGCCAATGGCCCGGTCCGCTATTGTTAAGGCCCGGGATCGTCAGCACCACCGGCTGGCGCGCATCGCCCGAGAAACCGAATCGCTCCATCGTCTGATCCTCATCCTTGTCGGAGCCTTTCAAAATAATTCTATTGTTTTGATAGACAATGGTTCAGCGGCGAATTGTGGTGAAATTTGGGCGGTCGGAAAAGCGGCTGCATGGGTGCGTCGGCAAGCGCCGATTTTCGTGCTCAGCCGCCCTCACCAGGGATAGATCAACCCATAATATTGATAGACGTTGCGGCCATAATCCTCGTCATAGCCCGGCTCGTCGCCAGCCCCGTAGCGCGGCGCATTTTCCAGCAGCCGCTTGTCCAGGTCGACCACATATCCGCCCTGCTGCATGTCATAGCGCAGCATCGACCAGGGCAGGGGATAATGATCCTGCCCTATCCCCAGGAAGCCGCCGAAGGACAGGACGGCATAGCGGACCTGGCCGCTTACCTTGTCCACCATGAAGCGGGCGATCCGGCCGAGATGGTCGCCCTGCCGGTTGAAGACCGCGGTTCCTTCCACCCGGTCGGATGCGATCAATTCGCCCTGATGGGCCGGAATGTCGATCATCGTCACTCTCCTGCATCAATTGCTCTATTCTATGGCAACCATAGGGAGCCGAGCGGGTTCCTTCGGTTCATCATCAAGGGAGCAGAGGCAATGAAGATCAATCGCAGCGGATCGGCGGTCTGGACGGGCGGCCTCAAGGACGGGAAGGGCGCGATTTCCACCCAGAGCGGGGCCTTGAGCGCCTATCCCTACGGCTTTGCCGCCCGGTTCGAAGGACAGCCGGGCAGCAATCCGGAGGAACTGATCGCGGCGGCGCATGCGTCCTGCTTCACCATGGCGCTGTCGCTCATTCTGGGCGAAGCGGGGCTCACGGCGGAGAAAATGGAAACGAACGCCGTCGTGACGCTGGAACAACAGGATGGCGGCTATGCCGTCACCGCCAGCCACCTGACGCTGAAGGCCACCATCCCCGGCACGGACGACGCCACCTTTCAGGAACTGGCCGGCAAGGCGAAGGCCAACTGCCCGATCTCGAAGTTGCTGAAGGCCGAGATCAGCCTTGAGGCGGAACTGCTGAACTGACGACCGGCAGCCTGGCGCGCACATGCTCGCGCCAGGCGATATAGAGGCCGCTGGCGATGATGAGGACCGCCCCGATCCACGTCGTCGCCATCGGCCAGCCTTCGCCGATGAACGCGCCGAGCAACGTCGTCCAGATGATCGCGCTGTAATCCATCGGCAGCACGACCGCGACGGGCCCAAAGCGCAGCGCTGCCGTCATCAACATCTGCGCCGCCCCACCGACCACGCCGATGATGAGGAGCAGGCCCCAGGTCGCCGCGTCATGCTGCTGCGCGAAGAAGGGTATGGCAAGGCCGAGCGGCGCCATCGACAGCAAGGTGAACCAGAACACCACCGTGCCCGCTTGTTCGGTGCGGCCCAGTTCGCGCAACACCAGGCTCACCACGGCGGTCAACATGGCTGCGGCGAGCGCCACCGCGACGCCTTCCGCCGGGAAATGACCCGCGTCCGGGCGGACCATCACCAGCACCCCGGCAAAGCCCAGCAGCACCGCGCTCCAGCGGTGCATGCCGGTCGCCTCGCGCAGGATCACTGCGGACAGGATCGTGCCGAAAATCGGCATGGTGAAGCCGATCGTCGCCGCCTCGGCCGGGGGCAGCAGAATATAGGACAGGAAATTCAGTATCATGCCGACCAGCCCGATCGTCATCCGCGCCGCGTGGACGCCGATGCGGCGGGTGCGGATCGTGCCGATGCCGCTCGTCATCGCGACCGTCGCGAACACGACCGGCAGCGCGATCAACTGGCGGTAGAAGGCCGTTTCGATGAGGTTCACGCCATGATCGGCGGCGATCCGGCCGGTGACGAACATGATCGAAAGACACAGGACAGCGACCAGGCGCAACGCCATCGCCAGCAGCGGGCGATGGGGACGGGGGGCGGGGGCGGCGGTCACGCCACCCCCTTAGCCCGGTAGCGCCGCAGCGCAACCGGGCCACTTGTCATTTGGTGGGCTTGAGCGGCTTGCGGAATTTGAGGGTCATGCGGTCGCTTTCGCCGATGGCGAGATATTTGGCCTTGTCCACTTCCCCATTTTGCAGAACGGGGGGCAGGGTCCACACGCCCTCTTTCCAGTCGGCCGTATCCTTGGGGTTGGCGTTGATCTCCGACGCGCCGACAAATTCGAAGCCGGCCTGCTGCGCGATGCGGCGGATGGTGGAGACCTTGAGATAGCCGCTGGTCTTTTCCAGGGCGGCGTCGCGGCTTTCGGGCAGGCGGTGGTCGACCACGCCCAGCGTGCCGCCGGGCTTCAGCATCGTATAGAAGGCCTTGAACGTCGCCGCCTCCGTTCCGCCCATCACCATGTTATGAACGTTGCGGAAAGTCAGCACGGTGTCGACGGTGCCGGCGGGAATCGTCGCCACTTCGTCGGGATAGGCCACCACCTTCACCTTGCCGTAAACGTCCGGCTTGGCGGCAAGGAAGCTCTTATAGCCGTCCAGCCCCCGGCCGGCGGGCTGTAGCGCATAGAAAGTGCCCGATTGCGCCAGGAGCGGCGCCAGGATTTCGGAGTACCAGCCCCCGCCGGGCGCGTATTCGACCACCGTCTGGTCGGGCTTCACACCGAAAAAGGCCAGCGTTTGCGCCGGATGCCGATATTTGTCGCGTGCGACGTTGGCGGGCGTGCGACCGGGGGCGGCGATCGCCGCGGCGATCGGGTCGGCGGCCTTGCCATGGCCGGCATGTTGGGCAACGGCGCCGCCCAGCGGCAGCAGCATGGCGGCGAGGGCGATCGGGACGAGACGGTTCATGCGGGGAATCCTCTCTCTTTGGGGGAGAGGAGGATGTGCCGGTCAGGATGCCGCCTTGCAAGGGAAGAATATCGTCATCCCCGCTTTGACCGTCGGTCGCCCTTCGGGTCGCGGGAACGACGATGGGTTCCTACAGGCAGGCTTCGAGGAACGGCTGGTCGAAGCCGAACATGCGCGCCTTGTCGAGCGTGTAGGGACGCAGGCCCATGGAGCGATATTCGCCAACGATCTTCCCGCTGTCATCCTCGTCATGATATTCGAACTTGAACAGTTCCTGGGTGACGATAACGTCGCCTTCCATGCCGATGACTTCGGTGATGTTGGTGACACGGCGTGAACCGTCGCGCAGGCGCTTGACCTGAACGATCAGATCGACCGAGTCGGCGATCTGCTTGGAAATGGCTTCCTTCGGGATCTTGATGTCGCCCATCAGGATCATATTCTCCATACGGCCCAGGCACTCGCGCGGGCTGTTGGAGTGGAGCGTACACATCGAGCCATCATGGCCGGTGTTCATCGCGGCGAGCAGGTCGAAACATTCCGCGCCACGAATTTCGCCCAGGATGATACGGTCAGGACGCATACGCAGGGCGTTCTTGACGAGATCGCCGATGGTGATCGCGCCTTGTCCTTCCAGGTTCGGCGGCCGGGTTTCCAGCGGCAGCCAGTGTGGCTGCTGCAACCGCAGTTCCGCCGCGTCCTCTATCGTCAGCACGCGCTCGCCCGGATCGATCATCTTGGACAGGGCATTGAGCATCGTGGTCTTGCCCGAACCGGTGCCGCCCGAAATGACGATGTTGAAGCGGCAGGCTCCGGCGATCTTCAGCGCGGTCGCCATCTTGGGACTCATCGCGCCCCACTGGGCCAGCATGTCGATGGTGATCGGCTTGGCGGAAAATTTACGGATCGAGATGGCGGTGCCGCGCAGCGAGAGCGGCGGCACGATCACGTTGACGCGGCTGCCGTCGGGCAGGCGGGCGTCGGCCAAGGGCGTCGTCTGGTCGACGCGGCGGCCGACCTTGTTCACGATGCGCTGCGCGATCTGGAACAGATGCTCCTCGTCGCGGAACTTGATCGGCGCGATCTGGAGCTTGCCCTTCTTTTCGATGTAGGTCTGTTCCGGCCCGTTGACCATGATGTCGCTGACGTCCGGGTCGGCCAGCAATTCTTCGAGCGGACCCAGGCCCAGCAGCTCGTCGACCAGCACCTTCTCCAGCGCGAACTGCTCGCGCCGGTTGAGCGTCAGCTTCAGTTCCGCCAGCACTTCCATGATGATCGGGCGGAATTCCTCCGCCAACTCATCCTTGGTGAGCGTCGCCGCTGCCTCGGGATCGACACGTTCCAGCAGGCGAGGGAGCACCTGTTCCTTGATCTTGTGGACGCTTGCCTCGAACCCGGTGGGGCCGGCATCCTGCACATGTTCGGCGTTGGCGCGTTCGGACAGGCGCGACATGGCGTCGGCGTTGCGCTGCATCTGGCTGGTCGGCACGGACAGCGGATCGAACGGCGCTTCTCCCGGCAAGGACGCGATGTCGAGGGGCGGGAACTGGTCCCCGCCGCGCGGCAATTCCTCACGCTGGGGGGAGCCGCCCTGCATTGGCCGGGCTACGCCGAAGCCGGGCTTGATCCCGGCAGGTCCATTCTTCCGTCCAAAGGCGCTCATGATTCTCCGCCGCTTTGCCGGATCGAGCCACGCCGATGGCCACCGATCCGATAGGGTTCGGAAAGGTGAATAAGACGGAAACTTTGATAAAAGGCTAATGTCGGCGCGCTGGGCGGCAGGCCGCATCGGTTGGCAATCCGGCTGGCATGATGCTCGGCCATGGCCCCGGCGGCGAGGGAGCGCCTAAGCAGAAGCCGCGCTCCTTGCGGAACGCGGCTTCTGCTTCGATCATCGATGGGTCAGATCAGCCCGCCTTTTCGGCGAGCACCGTCAGGCCCTTTTCGTTGACCTCGGCAAAGCCGCCTTCGACCGGGATGATCTCCGGCGCGGCGCCCGCGCTGGCATAGATCTGGATCGCGCCGTCGCGGACCGTGGACATGAAGGGCGCATGACCTTCCAGCACGCCGAAGTCGCCCTCGGTGCCGGGGACGACCACCTGATAGACCTCCTGCGAGCGGATGAGCTTTTCAGGGGTCACGAGTTCGAAATGCAGTGCCATCAACTAAACTCCCCCCTCCCGCGTCGAGCAGGAGGGGTTATCCTTGAGGTCGCGATCAGGCGGCTTCCGCAGCCAGCTTCTTGGCCTTCTCGACCGCCTCGTCGATGCCGCCGACCATGTAGAAGGCGTTTTCGGGCAGATGGTCATATTCGCCTTCGACCACCGCCTTGAACGAGCGGACCGTGTCCTCGATCTGGACAAACTTGCCGCTGATGCCGGTGAAGACTTCGGCAACGTGGAAGGGCTGCGACAGGAACTTCTGGATCTTGCGCGCGCGGGCGACGGTCAGCTTGTCCTCTTCGGACAGCTCGTCCATGCCCAGAATGGCGATGATGTCCTGAAGCGACTTGTACTTCTGCAGGATCGCCTGGACCGCGCGGGCGGTTTCATAATGTTCCTGGCCGACGACGCGCGGTTCCAGAACGCGGCTGGTCGAATCGAGCGGATCGACCGCCGGATAGATGCCCAGTTCCGAAATGGCGCGGTTGAGAACGGTGGTGGCGTCAAGGTGCGCGAAGCTGGTGGCCGGCGCCGGGTCGGTCAAGTCGTCCGCGGGGACGTACACGGCCTGCACCGAGGTGATCGAGCCCTTGTTGGTCGAGGTGATGCGCTCCTGCAGCGCGCCCATGTCGGTCGACAGGGTCGGCTGATAGCCCACCGCCGAAGGAATACGGCCAAGCAGCGCCGACACTTCCGCGCCCGCCTGCGTGAAACGGAAGATGTTGTCGACGAAGAAGAGCACGTCCTGATTCTCGACGTCGCGGAAATATTCGGCGATCGTCAGGCCCGACAGCGCGACGCGGGCACGCGCGCCCGGCGGTTCGTTCATCTGGCCGTAAACGAGGGCGACCTTCGAGCCTTCGCTGATCGCGTTGCCCTCGGCGTCCTTGGCGATGACGCCGGCGTCGAGGAATTCGTGATAGAGGTCGTTGCCCTCGCGGGTCCGCTCACCCACGCCCGCGAAGACCGAGGTGCCGCCATGGCCCTTCGCGATGTTGTTGATGAGTTCCTGGATGAGCACGGTCTTGCCCACGCCCGCGCCGCCGAACAGGCCGATCTTGCCGCCCTTGGCATAAGGGGCGAGCAGGTCGATGACCTTGATGCCGGTGACGAGGATCGATGCGTCGGTCGACTGGTCGATGAACTCGGGGGCCTTGGCGTGGATCGGCGACTTGAGCTCCGTCGCGACCGGGCCGCGCTCGTCGATCGGTTCGCCCACGACGTTCAGGATGCGGCCGAGCGTGGCGGGGCCGACGGGCACGCTGATCTGCGCGCCGGTGTCGGTCACTTCCTGACCGCGGGTCAGGCCATCGGTCGAATCCATCGCGATGGTGCGGACGGTGTTTTCACCCAGATGCTGGGCGACTTCCAGCACCAGCCGCTGGCCGTTGTTGCTGGTTTCCAGCGCCGAAAGGATCGCCGGGAGCGCATCGGGGAAGGTCACGTCGACGACGGCGCCGATGACCTGCGAAATGCGGCCTACATTGTTGGTGGTTGCCATGACTGCTGTCCTTGCCTGCACTTAAAGGGCTTCGGCGCCCGAGATGATTTCGACGAGTTCGGTGGTGATCGCGGCCTGGCGGCTGCGGTTATACTGGATCGTCAGCTTGTTGATGAGGTCGCCGGCGTTGCGGGTCGCATTGTCCATGGCGGTCATCGACGCGCCCTGTTCCGATGCATTGTTTTCCAGCAGCGCCTTGAAGATCTGCACCGTCACATTGCGCGGCAGCAGGTCATCGAGGATCGCTTCCTCGCTCGGTTCATATTCCACCGTCGCGCCGATGGCGTTGCGGTCGGCATCGGCGGGAATCTTGACCGGGATGATCTGCTGCTCGGTCGGGATCTGGGCGAGGGCCGACTTGAAACGCGAATAGAAGAGGTGGGCGACGTCGAACTTGCCGTCGAGGAACATCTTGCTGAGTTCCTGCGCCACCGCCTGCGCCTGCGCGAAGCCCGGTTCCTTGGCCCCGGTCGTGTCGTAATTGGCGACGATCTTGCCCGGATAGGCGCGGTTGATGACCGGGCGGCCCTTGCGTCCGATCAGGTAGAACAGCACCTTCTTGCCGTCCAGCTCCAGCGCGCGCGCCTTGGCGAGCGCGGCCTTGACGATGTTGGCATTGAACGCGCCGGCAAGGCCGCGGTCGGAGTTGGCGACGACCAGCAGGTGGACCTCATCCTTGCCGGTACCCGCGAGCAGCGGCGAGGCGCCTTCGCCCGAGCCGCCGGCGATCTTGCTGGCAAGGCTCGCCACCACCGCTTCCAATCGCTGGCTGTACGGGCGCGCGGCCTCGGCGGCGGCCTGCGCCTTGCGCAGCTTCGCGGCGGCGACCATCTGCTTCGCCTTGGTGATCTTCTGGGTCGATTTGACCGACCCGATCCGAATTTTCAGTTCCTTGAGGCTGGGCATGACGAACCTTCTGGTTCGTCATCCCGACGAAGGTCAGGATCTCGTGCCTCCAGGTTGGACCTGTGCGGCCTGAGATCCCGGCCTTCGCCGGGATGACGGATTTAACTGTTACGCAAACGTCTTCCCGAACGCGTCGAGGGCCGCCTTGAGCTTCGCCTTCGCGTCGTCGCCCAGATCCTTGCTGTCGCGGATGGCGGCCAGCACTTCGGGATGATCGTGGCGGAGGTAAGCCAGCATCAGTTCCTCGTAACGGGTCACGTCCTTGACCGGGATGGCGTCAAGATAGCCGTTGGTGCCCGCGAAGATCGACGCGGTCTGCTCCTCGAAGGGGAGGGGCGAGAACTGCGCCTGCTTCAGCAGTTCGGTCAGGCGCGCGCCGCGATTGAGCAGCTTCTGCGTCGATGCGTCCAGGTCCGAACCGAACTGGGCGAAGGCCGCCATTTCGCGATACTGGGCCAGCTCCAGCTTGATCGAGCCCGACACCTTCTTCATCGCCTTGGTCTGCGCGGCGGAGCCGACGCGCGACACCGAAAGGCCCACGTTGATCGCCGGGCGGACGCCCTGGTAGAAGAGGTTGGTTTCAAGGAAGATCTGGCCGTCGGTGATCGAAATCACGTTGGTCGGAATATAGGCCGACACGTCGCCAGCCTGCGTTTCGATGATCGGCAGGGCGGTCAGCGAACCCGCGCCATTGGCGTCGTTCATCTTCGCCGCGCGCTCCAGCAGGCGGCTGTGCAGGTAGAAAACGTCGCCGGGATAGGCTTCGCGGCCCGGAGGGCGACGCAGCAGCAGCGACATCTGACGGTAGGCGACGGCCTGCTTGGAAAGGTCGTCATAGACGATCACGGCGTGCATGCCGTTGTCGCGGAAATATTCGCCCATGGTGACGCCGGTATAGGGCGCCAGATACTGGAGCGGAGCGGGTTCCGAAGCGGTCGCGGCGACGACGATGGAATATTCCATCGCGCCATTTTCTTCGAGCTGCTTGACGATCTGGGCGACGGTCGAGCGCTTCTGGCCGATGGCGACGTAGATGCAGTAGAGCTTCTTGCTCTCGTCATCGCCCGCGTTGATGCCCTTCTGGTTGATGAAGGTGTCGATCGCGACGGCGGTCTTGCCGGTCTGGCGGTCGCCGATGATCAGCTCGCGCTGGCCACGGCCGACGGGGACGAGGGCGTCGATGGCCTTGAGGCCGGTCTGCACGGGCTCGTGCACCGACTTGCGGGGAATGATGCCCGGGGCCTTCACTTCCACGCGCTTGCGCTCGGTGTACTGGATCGGGCCCTTGCCGTCGATCGGGTTGCCAAGGCCGTCCACGACGCGACCCAGCAGGCCCTTGCCCACGGGAACGTCGACGATGGTGCCGGTGCGCTTGACGGTGTCGCCTTCCTTGATCTCGGCGTCCGAACCGAAGATCACGACGCCGACATTGTCGGCTTCCAGGTTCAGCGCCATGCCCTGCACGCCGTTGGCGAACTCGACCATTTCGCCCGCCTGGACATTGTCGAGGCCATGGACGCGGGCGATGCCGTCACCCACGGTCAGCACGGAACCGACTTCGCTCACCTGCGCTTCGGTGCCGAAATTGGCGATCTGGTCCTTGATGACCTTCGAAATTTCTGCGGCGTTGATGTCCATGATTTGAGCCTTCAGCCTTTCATCGCCATGGCGAGGGTGTTCAGTCGGGTACGGATGGAGCTGTCGATCATCTGGCTGCCGATCTTGACGACCAGCCCGCCCAGGATCGCGGGATCGACCTTTGCGTCGATGGCGACCTCGCGGCCAACGCGGGCGCGCAGGCTGCGCTGGAGCGCGACGACCTGATCGTTGTCGAGCGGGTGGGCGCTCGTCACTTCGGCCCGGGCCTCGCCCTTGTGATTCGACAGCAGCGTTTCATAGGCGCGGATCACGGCCGGCAACTGGGCAAGGCGGCGGTTCTGCGCCAGCACGCCCAGGAATTTTGTCGTCAGCGCGTCGATTCCCATGGCGGATGCGACCGCCGCGATCGTCTTGCCTGCTGCATCCCGGCTCAGCACCGGGCTGTTGATCAGGCCCTTGAAGTCGGGCGATTCGGCCAGTGCGGCCTTGAGCCCGCGCAGGCTGTCCGCCACGGTGTCGAGCGATTGCGCGTCGCGGGCCAGATCGAACAGCGCCACCGCATAGCGGCCACTGAGGCTGGCCTGAATACCGCCGCTAGTCTCCACGCGCTTATCGTCCTCCGTTGACTATACGGCGCTTGATACGCCGGTCATGCAAAAAGAGGGCGCGGTCTGATCCCGTCCCGAGCCCCTGTCGACGGGCCGGTTAGCAGTGCCATTATGACTATGCAAGTCATGTGACGCGATTCGCGTGAAAGCCCGAAATGCGTGCCAAAATCGCCCGGCCATCGCTGCCGGCCCGAATCGCTCAGGGCGTCGGATCGGGCGGGGCGAGGCTTCCCTTCTGGCAATGATAGACGATGCGCTCGTTCGGCTGCTCCGGCAGCAGGGCCGCGACATCGTTCCGCAACGTCGCGATACGCGCGAGCAGGCCGGCGTCCGCGCTGCAACCCTTCACCGGCTTGTCCTTGGTAAGCGCGCGGACCTTGTCCATCGTGTCGAGGTCGGGCAGCCAGCGCCGCACGCGCAGCGTCCCGGTGGCGGGATCGAACTGGCTGTCGGTCACATAATTGCCTTCGTCCGGAACGCCGGTCCGCTGCCACAGCGATCCGGTGGACACATATTGGGTGCCGCCGTCCACGCATCCGCCTTCGGCCCAGTTGAAGCCGATGTCGCTGGGCTGCGACACCGTCAGGCGGCTGCGGGTGAGGTCGACCTTGCACACATTGTCGCCTGCCCAGGCGAAGGCTCCATTGCTGGTCACGCTTCCATCCTGGGGCAGCTTCACCCGATCGTCGATGCTGGAAAAGCTGGGCTTGAGGAAAAACAGGCCAAGCGCCGCGAGCAGCATCACGCCACCGCCCGCCAGGAACCAGGTCGACTGCTTCTCCTTGCCCTGGGAGTAGAACAGCCCGCCCGCGCCTAGGCCCAGCACCGCGAGAGCCAGCAGCACGGCCGCGCCCGCCATCGCGTTCTCGCGCGCGGTGATGACGTCGCGCTCGGCATCGTCGCGGGCCTTCGCCAAGGCTTGGTCGCGCGCTTGACTGGCGGCCCGGTCCTTCTGTTCGCTCGCCTGCGCCTCCCGCTGGGTCAGCGAGGCTTCGGCGGCGTCGGCTTCCGCCATGGAGCGGCAGGGCACGACGGTGTGGAGCGACGATACGCCCGCCTGCCGCAGGAAGGACGCGACTTCCCGCCATGACACAGCGAAGCCGAATTCGGCGTCATTGCCGTCCGACACCGATCCGAAGCTGTTGACGCCCAGCACCCGGCCGCAATCATCCACCAGCGGACCGCCGCTATTGCCCGCCGCCAGCGGGGCGGTGTGCAGGATCGTGTCGAAGCTCTGGCTGGCGCGGCCCGACGAGATGTTGCCGCTGGTCTTCACGGTCGCAAGCGGCTCGACCAACTGTTTGAGGCCAAGGCCCTGCGCGCGGTCGACCGTGCCGGGATAGCCGATCGCGGTCACATGGCTCCCGTCGGCCACCGCCCCGGCGTAGAAGGTGCTGACCGGAAGCCGCCCTTCCTCCAGTTGGATGAGGGCAAGGTCGTTGCCCGGCGAATAGGCGATGATGCGCCCGCCATAGGTCTTCGTGCCCTCGGATGGGATCACGCCGATGACGAGGTTTTTCTCCTCGCGCGCCAGTTCGACGACATGGGCGTTGGTCAGCACCTTGTCCGGCGCGACCGCGAAGCCGCTGCCATGGCCCACGAAATAGGCGTCCGATCCGTCCGTCGCGACCAGCGCGACCCGCACCACGCCGCGCGCGGCGGCGGCGATGTCCTGCTGTTCCGCACGCGAAACGGACGGCGCGGCCAGGGCGATGGCGAAGCCCATAAGGATGGCGAAGCGGCGGCGAAGGGCGTGCATAGGTTTGCGCATCCATATTCAAACCCGTCCGCCGTGCAATCGGGAAATGGCGGGACGCCCCACAAGGCAGGCGGGCTTTTGACCGCAATCGGCGGGAAGCGTGGCGGCCGGGCAAGGTTTATCGCATAAAGCCATGACCCATATGACTCGCCTTGCGCCGCCCATGCCCGACAATGATGCCTGCTGGCAGGCCTTCCTGGCCCGCGACCGGATGATGGACGGCCGCTTTGTCGGCTGCGTCACGACGACCGGAATCTATTGCAAGCCAAGCTGCGCCGCGCGCCACCCCCGGCGCGAAAATATGCGCTTCCAGCCCGATCCCGCGGCAGCGCGGGCGGCCGGCTTTCGCGCCTGCCTGCGCTGCCGGCCGGACGAAGTGGGACGCGACAGGCTGGCGGTGGATGCGGCCGTCGCCTTCATCCGGGCGGCAGAGGAAGTCCCGGCTCTCGGCGCCCTGGCCGCGCATGTCGGCTATGCCCCCCATCATTTCCATCGCCTGTTCAAGCGAGAAACGGGGCTGACGCCTGCCGCCTATGCCCGCTCGCTGCGCGCCGAGCGGTTGAAGGCGGCGCTGGGGCAGGGGGGAAGCATCACCAACGCCATTTATGAAGCGGGCTATAGCGCGCCCAGTCGCGCCTATGCCGATGCGCAGCGGCATTTGGGGATGACACCCAGCGCCTGGAAGGATGGCGGGCGCGGCGCCGCGATTCGCTGGCGGGCGATCGAAACCAGCCTGGGGCCGGTTCTGGTCGCCGCGACAGAAAAGGGCCTGTGCCGCATCAGCTTTGGCGAGGGCGAGGAGGAACTGCGCGCGCATTTTCCGAAGGCCGACATATTTCCCGCCGACTCCGCGCTGGACGCGATGGCGGAGGCGGTCGCCGCGCTGGTCGAAAATCCGGCCGCGTCGCCGGACCTGCCGATGGACGTGGGCGGAACCGCGTTTCAGCAGGCGGTCTGGTCCGCGCTACGCGCGATCCCGCCCGGCGAGACGCGCAGCTACGCGCAACTGGCGGCGGCGGCGGGTCGTCCAACCGCCACCCGTGCGGCGGGCAGCGCATGCGGCGGAAACAGCCTGGCCGTTCTCATCCCCTGCCACCGCATCCTGCGCGGCGACGGTTCGCTTGGCGGCTATGCCTGGGGCACGGATCGCAAGCGCGCCTTGTTGGATCGGGAACGGGGCAAGTGATGGAAATATAGCGCTTTCCATTTTGTCCGCTGTGCGCCAACCTGCATGACTGGGGGCAGGGGAAGACGATGGGGAAATGGTTAAGGGCTCTGGCGGCGGCGGGGTTGATGCTCTGCGGCATGGGGAGCGCGCAGGCGGCATGGTGGCAGGCGCAGACACAGCATTTCACGGTCTATAGCGAAGGCAACGACCAGAAGCTGCGCGCCTTTGCCGAGCGGCTGGAGAAGTTCGATTTCCTGCTGCGACGGCTGACCGGTGTCACCGATCCGCAGGCGGGCGCGGCGGTGAAGGTCTACCTTTTGTCCAATGAGGACAAGGTGAAGAAGCTGGCCCGCAATCCCAATATCGCGGGTTTCTACACCACCTCGACTCGCAACGCCTTCGCCGTGCTGTCGCGCGAGGCAAAGGACGGCAGGTTCGATTTCGGCGCGGAGGAGGTGCTGTTCCACGAATATGCGCACCATTTCATGCTGCACCATTTTCCGGCCGCCTATCCCGCCTGGTATGTCGAGGGTTTCGCCGAATTCTTTTCCGTGGTGAAATTCCCGCAGGACGGGTCGATCGAATTCGGCAATGTCCCGATGGGGCGCGTTCCCGGCCTGGTGCTTGGGTCGCCCTATCCTGTGAAGAACCTGTTCGCGCGCGACGCGGACGGTCTCAGCCTGCGCGACGGGGACCGTTATTACGGCACCGCCTGGCTGCTCACCCATTATTATCAATATAACAAGACCGGGCGCCGGGCGGAAATCCAGCATTATCTGGACGATGTGGCCAAGGGCGTCCCCAACCTGCAGCCGGACAGCTACTTTGCCGGCGGCCTCAACGGGCTGGAAAAAGACCTCAAGGCCTATATGCGGCATCGCCTGTCCGCGTCGAAATTCGCCAGCAGCGAAATGACGATCGGCGCGATCGACGTGCAGCCGGTCGAGGCGTCGCGTGCCGCGCTGATCGAGGACGAACTGCGCCTGATCAATCGGCCGTCGACAGAGGATCTGCCGGGCATTGTCACCGCCATCCGCGCGACCGCCGCTCGCTATCCCGGCAGCGCCTATGCCCTCGCGCTGCTCGCCGAGGCGGAATGGGCGGCCGAACAGCAGGACGCGGCGCTTGCCGATGCCGACCGGGCGATCGCCATCGATGCGCAGTCCACGCGCGCCCATGCGGTGCGGGCGCGCGTCCTGCTCGACCGGGCGCAGGTAAGCGACAAGGCGGAGGATTGGAAGGCGGCGCTCGGCGCCATCGTGCGCGCCAACTGGGCGGACACGGAGGATCCGGTGCCGCTCGACCTCTTCTACCGCTACCATGCGATGCGCGGCGGCAAGATGCCGCAGGTCGGTTATGACGGTTTGCGAAAGGCGTTCAGCCTGTTGCCGCAAAACCCGTCCTATCGAATGACGCTCGCCCACGCGTTGTCGGTCCGCGGCGATTATGCGGAGGCGTCCGCGCTGCTCGATCCCATCGCCTATTCGCCGCACGGCTCCGACATGCGGAACGTGGCGCTCAAGCTGAAGGCGGAACTGGACGAGCAGGCGGCGCAGAAGGCGGTCACGGCCGGGGCGAAGGCCGGAAGTCCCGCACCCGCGTCATGACGACGGCGCGCTGCGCGTCCGTCATGCTGCGCCAGTGGACGATCTCTTCCATCGTCCGCCCGCATCCCGTGCATGTCCGGCGTCCGGCGTCGAGCGCGCAGAGGTTGCGGCAAGGGGTGGGGAGCGGCGTCGTCATCACATGAAACTGTAGGGATCGACGTCCACCGCGACGCGCGTGCCCGATTTCCAGGCGAGATTGCCCAGCCATTCGCGGATCGCGCCCTGCACGTCCACCTGCCGGCTGGCATGGATCAGCAGCCTGTGCCGGTGCCGCCCCCGCAGCACGGATAGCGGCGCGGGCGCCGGGCCATAGACGCGCATCCCGTCGATCACAGGCGCGGACTTGCCGATCAGCCGCGCGGTCTGCGCCGCCTCGTCCGCATCCTCGCTCGACACGATGATCGCGGCGAATCGGCCGAACGGCGGGGCGTTCGCGCGCCGCCGATTCTCCGTCTCGACATCGTAGAAGCGCGCGCTGTCGCCATCGATCAGCGCCTTGATGACCTCGCTTTCTGGCATCCGCGTCTGGATATAGACCCGGCCCGGCTTCTCGCCCCGGCCCGCGCGCCCCGCCACCTGAACGATCTGCTGGAAAGTCCGCTCCGCCGCGCGCAGGTCCCCGCCTTCAAGGCCCAGGTCGGCGTCGATCACGCCTACCAGCGTCAGGTTGGGGAAATGATAGCCCTTCGTAACCAGCTGCGTGCCGATGATGATGTCCACATCGCCCGCCTCCACCGACTTCACGAAATCGGCGACCCTGGCCGGCGACCAAAGCGTGTCGGACGTGACGATGGCGGTGCGCGCGTCGGGCCAGAGCGCCTTCACCTCGTCCGCGATTCGCTCGACGCCCGGACCGCAGGCGACCAGCGAATCCTCCTCCTTGCATTCCGGGCAATGGCGGGGAGCAGGCGTCACATGGCCGCAATGGTGGCAGGCGAGCCGATGGGTGAGGCGATGTTCGACCATCCATGCCGTGCAGTTGGGGCATTGGAAGCGATAGCCGCAATGACGGCAGAGCGTCAGCGGCGCATAGCCGCGCCGATTGAGGAAAAGCAGGCTCTGCTCGCCTTTCGAGCGCGTCTCGTCGATCGCCTTCACCAGTTCGGGCGCGATCCAGCGGCCCCGCTCGGGCGGATCGGTCAGCAGGTTGATGCCATGGATGTCGGGCATCTCCGCCCCGCCATAGCGCGATGGCAGCTTGATCTCGGCATAGCGGCCCAGCTCCACCTGATGCCGAGTCTCGATCGCGGGGGTTGCGGACGCCAGGATCACCGGGAATTTTTCGATGAGGCCGCGCATCACCGCCACGTCGCGGGCGTGGTAGTGGACGCCGTCCTCCTGCTTGAAGCTTGCCTCATGCGCTTCGTCCACGACGATGAGGCCAAGGTTCGGATAGGGAAGGAACAGGGCGGAGCGCGCGCCTACGAGCACCTGCGCCTGGCCGCTGGCGATGGCGCGCCATGCCCTGCGCCGCTCGCTCTGGCGCAGGCCGCTGTGCCAGTTGACGGGAATTGTGCCGAAGCGCTTCTCGAACCGTTCCAGAAAAGGTTCGGTCAGTGCGATTTCCGGCAGCAGCACCAGGACCTGCCGGTCCGATCGGATCGCAGCGGCGATCGCCTCGAAATAGACTTCCGTCTTGCCCGATCCGGTTACACCGTCGAGCAGGAAGGGCGCGAAGTCATGCGCCCGCACCGCATCGGCCATCCGGGTGGCGGCGGCGGCCTGCGCATCGGACAAGGTGGGCGGCGCATGGTCGGGATCGGGCATGGGGAAGGGCGTATCGACGCTGACTTCCACCGGCTCGAAGATGTCCTGTTTGATGAGGCCGCGGATCACCGCGTCGCTTACCCCACCGATCATCGCGAGTTCGCGGATCAATCCCTGCCGCTCGCCGATTCGTTCAAGCGCCTGCGCGCGCTGCTCTGTCATGCGGTCGGGCACCGCACCGGTCGCCCGATATTCGATCACCGTGCGCGCGCCTTCCAGCGCCGACATGGAGGACAACGCCATGCGCAGCACGGCGGCGGGCGGCGACAGATAATAATCCGCCGTCCATTCGATCAGCCGGCGCAGCGGCTCGGGGAGGGGCGGCGCGTCCACCACTTCCAGCAGGTTGCGCAGGCGATTGTCCCCCACAGCGTCCACATCGGGGAAGCTATCCTCTTCCCATACCACGCCGATCAGCTGGCGCGGTCCCAGCGGCGCGACGACGATGCTGCCCGGTTCCACCCGCATCCCGTGGGGCACGCGATAGTCCAGGGGGCCAAGGGCGGCGTTGAGCAGGAGGACACGGGCGCGGGACATTTGCGACCCCATGTAGGACAGCAGGGGCGGGGGACGCTATAGGCGCAGCCAACGAATCACTTTTCCGCGCGAGGGGAGCATCCCATGAAATTCTTCGTCGATACCGCAGACATCGCCGAAATCCGTGAGCTGGAGGCTACCGGCCTGCTCGACGGCGTCACCACCAATCCGACCCTGATCCACAAATCGGGCCGCAAGTTCCTGGAAGTGATCGAGGAAATCTGCGGGGCGGTGGACGGTCCCGTTTCGGCCGAAGTCGTCGCGCTCGACCATGAGACGATGATGAAGGAAGCCGAAATCCTGCGGAAGATCGCGGACAATGTCTGCATCAAGGTGCCGCTGACCATCGATGGCCTCAAGACCTGCAAGGCGCTGACCGGTGAGGGGACCAAGGTCAATGTCACCCTTTGCTTCTCCGCCAACCAGGCGCTGCTGGCGGCCAAGGCGGGCGCGACCTTCATCTCGCCCTTCGTCGGCCGGCATGACGACAATGGCTTCGACGGCCTCCAACTGATCGAGGATATTCGCCTCATCTACGACAATTACAGCTTCAAGACGGAAATTCTGGCTGCCTCGCTGCGCCACCCCATCCATGTGCTCGACTGCGCGAAGATCGGCGCGGACGTCATCACCGCGCCGCCCGCCGTCATCAAGATGCTGTCCAAGCATGTGCTGACCGACAAGGGCCTCGACGCGTTCGCCGCCGACTGGGCGAAGACGGGGCAGACAATCCTTTGATCGGGCGCCGGGCGGGCCGTTTCGGCCCGCCTGCGTGACGGATGGCGACCCCGGCAGGATTCGAACCTGCGACCATTCGCTTAGAAGGCGAATGCTCTATCCAACTGAGCTACGGGGCCGTGCACCGGTCCCGATAGCGGGCGATGCCGGTGCTTGCAATCGCCCGGCCAGCCGATAAGCATGGCGGCATGAGCGAAGGGGCGGTTCAAAGGGTCGATGCTGGCGCGCTAGGCGCGCGGCCGCTGCGCTATTATGATTTCTTCATGGCGGCCTTCGTCGCCATCCTGCTGCTGTCGAACCTGATCGGGGCGGCGAAGCTCTCGACGGTCGGCGGCTTCACCTTCGGCGCTGGCATTCTCTTTTTTCCGCTGGGCTATGTCATCGGCGACGTGCTGACGGAAGTCTATGGCTATGCCCGCGCCCGGCGCTGCGTCTGGGCGGGCTTTGGCGCGATGCTGTTCATGGCGTTGATGAGCTGGGTGGTCGTCGCCCTGCCGCCAGCGGACGGCTGGCCCGACCAGCGGGCCTATGAGGCGGTTTTCGGCAGCACATGGCGCATCGTCTTCGCCTCGCTCATCGCCTTCTGGGCGGGCGAGTTCGCCAACAGTTTCGTCCTCGCCCGGATGAAGCTGCTGACGCAGGGCCGGCATCTCTGGATGCGCACCATCGGCTCGACGGTCGTTGGGCAGGGGGTGGACAGCCTGCTCTTCTACCCGCTTGCCTTCCTCGGCAACTGGACGACCGCGCAGGTGCTGGTCGTGATGGTCACCAATTGGGCGATGAAGGTCGCTTGGGAAGCGCTGCTGACGCCGGTCACCTACGCCGTGGTGAACGCTCTCAAGAAGCGCGAGGGGCTGGACGTTTATGACGCCGGCACCGACTTCACCCCCTTCCGCGCCCGGCTATCCTGAAATTTTCGCGGCTTGCCGCACCGATAAGGCCATATTTACCACTTTCCCGGCAAAGCGCCTTGGATGAGCAGGCATTGGCACGATCAATTTGGCGCGGTCGCGCAGGGGCAGGATGTCGAACAGCTGGCGCGGGATATCGCGGCCCAAAGCTATGGCGTGGTCGAAGCCGAACTCGCCCGCGCCCGCCGCCGTTTCGACGCGACATTCCATCACGCGCCGGTGGGGATGGCGCATGTCGCGCTGGACGGCAGCTTCCTGCTGGTCAACCCACGCTTCTGCGCCATCAGCGGCTATGATGCCGACACGCTGCTCCGTACCGGATTCCAGCAGATCACGCATCCTGACGATCTCAATGCCGACGAAGCGCTGCTCGCCCAGCTGAACGCGGGCGAGCTGCCGCGATATTCTATGGAAAAGCGGTACATCCGGCCGGACGGCACGATCATCTGGGTCAGGTTGACCGTGGCCATGGCGCGGGATGAGGCCGGCGAACCGGAGCTCTACGTCGCTGTCATCGAGGATCTTTCGGAATTGCGGCAGGCGAGTTTCGAGGCGATCCACGATCCGCTGACGGGGCTGCTCAACCGGCGCGGCTTCGCGTCCCGTGCGCGCAACCGGCTGGGCGCGGCGGGCGCGTCGCTGCCGCCCTGCCTCCTCTTTCTTGACCTGGACGGGTTCAAGCAGCTCAATGATCGGGAAGGGCATGGCGCGGGGGACGCCTGCCTGATCGACGTCGCCGGACTGCTGCGCGAGGGAGCGGGCGAAGGCGACCTCATCGCCCGGCTGGGCGGCGACGAATTCGTCCTGTTGATGCTCGACGCGGATGCGGGCAGCGCGCGCTCCCGCGCGGAACGGCTTTGCGACGCTCTCGCCCGGTGCAACTGGGACATCACAGGGAGCATCGGCCTCGCCGTTGCGGAGGCGGACGATCGGGAACTCGATGGCCTTATCGCGCGGGCCGACACGGCGATGCTGGCCGCCAAGCGCATGGGCAAGAATCAGGTTCAGGTCGCGGCGTCCGCGTCGCGATAGGTGGCGCGCAGGAAATAGAGGCCATCGGGCGGCGCGTTGAGGCCGAGCGCCGCACGGTCGCGGGCCTCCAGCGCGGCACGCAGGTCGCCAGTGGTCCACCGCCCCATCCCGACCATCGCCAGGCATCCCACCATCGACCGCACCTGATGATGCAGGAAAGATCGCGCCGCCGCATGGATGGCGATGCGGTCGGCGTCTTGGCTGACCTCCAGCCGGTCCAGCGTCTTGACCGGGCTGGCCGACTGGCAGTGGGCGGAACGGAAGGTGGTGAAATCATGCAGCCCCACCAGCAGTTGCGCCGCATCGTGCATCGCATGCGCATCGAGCGGCTGGATCACCCGCCAGGCAAGCCCCTGTTCGACCGTCAGCGGCGCGCGACGGTTGACGATGCGATACACATAGGACCGGCCGACGCAGGAAAAGCGCGCATGCCAGTCGTCAGGCACCACCACGCAGTCGAGGATCGCGACGGGATGGGGCCGCAGCCGCGCGTTCAGCGCCTCCATCAGGCGGAAGGGTGCGATTGGCTTTGCCACATCGGCATGGGCGCGCATGGCGATGCCATGGACGCCCGCATCGGTGCGGCCGGCGGCGTGGACGGCCGCGCTCTCGCCGGTGACGGCATGGATCGCCGTTTCGATCGCCTGCTGCACGCTTGGCCCATGCGCCTGCCGCTGCCACCCCATGAAGGGACGGCCGTCAAATTCGACGATGAAGGCGAAACGGGTCATGCGTTCAGGCGTCTACGTGGCTGCCCGCCGGCATGTCGTAGCCGCGCAGCAATTCGCCCGCGCTCATCGCGCCCTTGCCGGCGCGCTGCACCAGCGTCGGACGGATCGCGTCATGGCCGCAGCCGATCAGAAGGCTGTCGTCCAGCAATTCGCCTGCCGGGCCGGCATGATGTTCGACATGAGCGGCAAGGATGCGGAACCGCTCGCCGCGATATTGGAAAAAGGCGCCCGGCGCCGGATTGAAGGCGCGCACCTGCCGCTCGACGGCATGCGCGTCCTTGGCAAAGTCGATCCGCGCCTCCGCCTTGTCGATCTTGGCGGCATAGGTCACGCCTTCGTCGGGCTGCGCCATGGGTGGGTACAGCGCAATATCCTCTAGCACTTCCACCATCAGCGCCGCGCCCGCTTCGGCCAGTTCCTGCGTCAGCGCGCCCGCCGTCTTGTCCTCGATCGGCGTCACATGCTTGGCGCGCATCGGTCCGGTGTCGAGGCCCGCCTCCATGTCCATGATCGTCACACCGCTCAGATTGTCCCCGGCCAGGATCGCCCGCTGGATCGGCGCGGCCCCGCGCCAGCGCGGCAGCAGCGAGGCATGGATGTTCATGCAGCCATGGCGCGGCGCGGCCAGGATCGGGCGCGGCAGGATGAGGCCATAGGCCGCGACCACCGCGACATCGGCATCCAGCGCGGCAAAGGCGGCCTGCGTTTCCGCGTCCTTCAACGACAGGGGCGTGCGTACCTCTATCCCCATCGCTTCCGCGCGCAGCTGCACCGGGGATGGGCGCAGGCCCTTGCCCCGGCCGGCGGGCCGCGGCGGCTGGCTGTAGGCCGCGACGATCTCGTGCCCGGCCTTCGCCAGCGCGTCGAGCGCGGGGACGGCGAAATCGGGAGTGCCCATATAGACGATACGCATGATCCGCTCCTCAAACCCCTTGTCGTCGGGACATGCAACCCTTTATCTCACGATATGGCCTCACCTGAAATCGACGCATTGACGCAGGCGCTTTCGCGGCTTCCCGGTCTTGGCCCCCGCTCGGCCCGGCGCGCGGTGCTGCATCTCCTCAAGAAGCGCGAGGGGGCGATGGAACCGCTGCTGCGCGCGCTGGAGGCAGTGAACGAGCGGCTGGTGACATGCCATGTCTGCGGCAATGTCGACACGATCGACCCCTGCGGCATCTGCGCCGATCCCCGGCGTGATCCGCGCGCGCTGTGCGTGGTCGAGGATGTGTCGGACCTTTGGGCGCTCGACCGGTCGCGGCTTTTCCCCGGCCGCTTCCATGTACTGGGCGGTCGCCTGTCGGCGCTGGAGGGGGTGCGGCCGGAGGATCTGGCGATCGACGCGCTGGTCGCCCGGCTGGAACAGGGTGGGGTGGACGAAGTCGTGCTGGCGATGAACGCGACATTGGAAGGGCAGACCACCGCCCATTATCTCGCGGAACGGCTGGAGCATTTCCCCATCCGATTGACGCAGCTGGCGCATGGCGTGCCGGTGGGCGGGGAACTCGACTATCTGGATGAGGGCACGCTGGCGCAGGCGCTGCGCGCGCGACGGCCACTGGGCTGACCTGTCCTATCCCGCCGGGACGTCCTAGGCCGGTATCCGTCCGGCGATGGCCGTGCGACCGAATATGTCCCACATAGGAAATTCAATGTCGGCTTTTACGGGAAATATGCGAAGTTAAGGGGGTAAGATCGATCAGTCTGATCGACACGATCCGCCGTCGCCCGGCTTGATCCTGCGGCGCGTTCCGCCTATGTTCGGGCCATGGCCATACGTCCCATTCTCGAAGCGCCCGATCCGCGCCTGCGTACCATCTCGACCCCGGTCGAAGCGATCGACGACGATCTGCAAACGCTGATCGACGATATGTTCGACACCATGTACGACGCGCCGGGCATTGGCCTCGCCGCGATCCAGGTGGGGGTGCCCAAGCGCATTCTGGTGATCGATCTGCAGGAACCCGAATCGGACGAAGAGGGCGCGCCGCCAGTCAAGAAGCCGATGGTCTTCATCAACCCTCAGACTCTGAAGGGTTCTGAGGAACTTTCGGTCTATAATGAAGGCTGCCTTTCGGTGCCTGACCAGTTTGCGGAGGTCGAGCGGCCCGCCGTCATCCGCGCCAGTTGGATGGACCGGGACGGCCGAATCCATGAAGAGCAGCTGGAAGGGCTGCTTGCCACCTGTCTCCAGCATGAAATGGACCATCTGGAAGGCGTACTTTTCATCGATCATCTGTCCCGGCTGAAGCGGGATATGTTGATGAAAAAGCTGATAAAGGCGCGCAAGGCGGCTTGATTTGAATCAGTTTTTACAGGCTCTCTGAGTGACGCTCCGACTCCCAAAGTCGGGGCGTTTTTCTTGGCATTTTTCCGAAAAATCCTTTTCTTTCAATCTGTTCATTTTCCTCATTCCGTCTTTCCAGCGGCACGTCCGGACGGAAACCCCATTGTCGCTGGCGCGTTGCTGCGTTTGAGGTGCGTGGGGTTATTGACCAAGGAGGAATAATATATGTCGCCGTCTCTGACGAAAATGGGGGCCCTCGCCCTGGTGCTGGCCGGCTCGGTCAGCCTTGGCGGCTGCGCCACCAAAGGCTTCGTGCGCGAACAGGTCGCGACCGTGAACCAGCGCGTCGATGCGCTCGACGCAAAGCTGCAGCAGACGGATGCCACGGCGCAGCAGGCGCTGGGCGAAGCCCGTTCCGCTTCGGGTCTGGCGCAGCAGAACGGCCAGCGTCTCGACCAGCTCGGCGCCCGCGTCGACAGCGTCGAACAGCGCATGGTCGAAGCGCAGCGCAAGCGTCCGCGCAACTGATGCGATCATGGCCGGCGCCCCTTGTCGCCGGCCATAATTTCCGAGTATCCAGCCCGCATGAAAAGCCTGTCCCGGCTCCTGCTATGTCTAAGCCTGATCGCCATTCCGTCCGTTCAGGCCGCTGAGAAGGCCAGGCCCAAGACCACCGCCGCGAAATCCACGAACGCAAAGACCCCCGCGTCGAAGGCGCGGGCCGCGAAGACGTCCGTCGCCAAGGCGTCCGCTCTTCCGGCGATCCCCGATGCAACGGAGATGGTGGTGGACCCGACGCCGCAGGCGGCGCGAATTCTGAACTGGGTTACCGGCGCGGCCGATAACAAGGCGCTTCCCTATGTCGTGCTCGACAAGGCGGCCGCCCGGATCTGGCTGTATGACGGGAAGGGCAAGCGGATCGCGGACGCGCCCGTGCTGGTCGGCATCGCGCTGGGCGACGATGCGACGCCGGGCGTGGGCGCCAAGTCGCTGGCGGAGATCGGCCCGGCCGAAAAGACCACGCCTGCGGGCCGCTTCCTCGCCAAGTTCGGCGTCGCGGCGGGCAAGACCCGCGTCCTGTGGGTCGATTATGCGACATCCGTCGCGCTCCACACCATTCCGCCGGGCAATCCGAAGGAAAAGCGGGTGGACCGGATGCTGTCCCCCGACATCGCCGACAACCGCATCACCTTCGGCTGCATCAACGTGCCCAAGGCCTTCTATGCGAAGGTCGGGCCGCTGTTTCGGAAGAAGGGCGGCTATGTCTATATCCTGCCCGACGCAAAGCCGATCGAGGAGGTGTTCCCGCAGCTTCACGCCTATCCGGCCGTTGTCGATGCAGCCTGACGGGCAGGCGCTGCGTCAGCCCATGCCTTCGGTATCGAGGGCGTAGCCCGCCGACCGCACGGTGCGGATGATGTCCTGATACTGGCCGTCCGCATTGATAGCCTTGCGCAGGCGACGGATATGGACGTCGACGGTGCGCAATTCGATGTCGCTGTCCTGTCCCCATACGCTGTCGAGCAGCCGCTCGCGCGAGAAAACCCAGCCGGGATGCTCCAGGAAATGCTTGAGCAGCCGGAACTCGGTGGGGCCCAGCGGGATCACCTGACCACTGCGGCGGACCTTGTGCCCCACCGTGTCCATCTCGACATCGGCGAAGGTCAGCGTCTCGCCGGCGAGCGCCGGACGTACGCGGCGCAGCACCGCGCCCACGCGCGCCACCAGTTCGCGGGGCGAAAAGGGCTTGGTCACATAATCGTCCGCGCCGGTTTCCAGGCCGCGCACCCGATCCTCTTCCTCGCCGCGCGCGGTGAGCATGATGATGGGGACGTTTGCGGTGCCGTTCATCCGGCGCAGGCGGCGGCACACCTCGATGCCCGACAGGCTTTCCACCATCCAGTCGAGCAGAACGATGTCGGGCGTGCTTTCCTGCGCCATCAGCAGCGCTTCCTCGCCATCGACGGTATGGGAAACGTCGAAATCCTCGCGCTTGAAATGCCAGATGAGCAATTCGGCCAACGCCGCGTCATCCTCCACCAGCAGCATCTTTGCTCGTGCCATCGGTTCAATCCTCTTGGGTCAGGTCGCCGCCGCGCTCGCGTTCGGGCAGCGTCTGGCCGGTCGCGGCGTAATAGACCATCTCGGCCACGTTGGTGGCATGGTCGCCGATCCGTTCGATATTCTTGGCGATGAACAGCAGGTGCGCGCATTCGCTGATCGTCTTGGGGTTTTCGACCATGAAGGTCACAAGCGTGCGGAACACGCTGTTGTAGAAATCGTCGACCACCGTGTCGCGTTCGACCACCGCCAGCGCCAGATCGGGGTCGCGCGCGGCAAAGGCGTTCAGCGCGTCATGCACCATTTCGCCCGCCACCTGGCCCATGGACGGCAGCAGCGAGATCGGCTCCAGCGTGCGGGTGTTGGTGGCGACCAGCGGAACGCGCTTGGCGATGTTCTTGGCATAATCGCCGATGCGCTCGACCACGCTGACGATCTTCAGCGCGGCGATCACGTCGCGCAGGTCGTTGGCCATCGGCGCGCGAAGGGCAATGACCTGGATCACCAGCTTCTCGACCTCGGCCTCGATCGCGTCGATGCGCTTGTCGTCGGCGACGACTTCGGCGGCCAGTGCGCGGTCCTGCCGCTGCAACGCCAGCATGGCATTCTCGATCGCCGCTTCGGCGCGCCCGCCCATTTCGGCGATCAGCCCGCGCAGCCGGTCTATCTCTTCGTCGAATGCCTTGATCGTATGTTCAGCCATAATCTTTCTCCCCCGGATCAGCCGTAGCGACCGGTGATGTAATCCTTGGTCCGTTCCGCCTTCGGATTGGTGAAGATGTCGGACGTCACGCCATATTCGACCAGCTCGCCCAGGTGAAAGAAGGCCGTCCGCTGGGACACGCGCGCTGCCTGCTGCATATTGTGCGTGACGATGACGATGGCGTAGCGGCCGCGCAGTTCGTGGATCAGCTCCTCGATCTTGGCCGTGGCGATGGGGTCCAGCGCCGAACAGGGCTCATCCATCAGGATGACTTCGGGTTCGACCGCGATGGCGCGCCCGATGCACAGGCGCTGCTGCTGTCCGCCGGACAGGGCGGTGCCGCTGTCGGACAGCCGATCCTTCACTTCTTCCCACAGCCCCGCGCGGCGCAGCGACTTTTCCACGATCACGTCCATGTCCGCCTTGCTCGCGGCCAGTCCGTGGATGCGCGGGCCGTAGGCGATATTCTCGTAGATCGACTTGGGAAAGGGATTGGGCTTCTGGAACACCATGCCGACACGGGCGCGCAGCTGCACCACGTCCATCGAGGGGGCGTAGATATTCTCGCCGTCGAGCGTGATTTCCCCCTCGACCCGGGCCGAGGCCACGGTGTCGTTCATGCGGTTGAGCGTGCGCAGGAAGGTCGACTTGCCGCAGCCCGACGGACCGATGAAGGCGGTGACATTGTCCATGTCCACATCGATGGACACACCCTTGATCGCCTGTTTGGCGCCGTAGAAGACTTTCACGTCGCGCGCGGTCATCTTCGGGTCGGCGGGGGCGAGGTTTTTCTGTTCTTCGGTCATGGCGGTTACCACCGTTTTTCGAATTTGTTGCGCAGGTAGATGGCGAGGCCGTTCATCGCGAGCAGGAAGACCAGCAGGACGATGATCGCGGCGGAGGTTTTTTCGACAAAGCCCTTCGAGACTTCGTCGGACCAGAGGAAGATCTGCACCGGCAGCACGGTCGCCGGATCGGTGACGCCGCCCGGAGGCGTGGCGATGAAGGCGCGCATGCCGATCATCAGCAGCGGCGCGGTTTCGCCCAGCGCGCGCGCCATGCCGATGATGGTGCCGGTCAGGATGCCGGGCAGGGCGAGCGGCAGGACATGCTGGAACACCACCTGCACGGGCGACGCGCCGATGCCGAGCGCCGCGTCGCGGATGCTGGGCGGCACCGATTTGATCGCGTTGCGGCCGGCGATGACGATGACCGGCATGGTCATCAGCGCCAGCGTCATGCCGCCCACCAGGGCGGCCGATCGCGGCAGATGCACCAGGTTGAGGAAGATGGAGAGACCCAGCAGGCCGAAGATGATCGATGGCACCGCCGCCAGATTGTTGATCGACACTTCGATGATGTCGGTCCACCAGGTCTTGGGCGCATATTCCTCAAGATAGAGGGCAGTGGCCACGCCGATCGGAAAGCTCAGGATCAGGGTGACGAGCATCGTCAGCAGCGATCCCTTGAACGCCCCCCAGATGCCCACCTGCGTCGGATCGGTCCCGTCGCTGGCGGTCAGGAAGTTCCAGTTGAAGCCGGTAGACAGCAGGCCCGCCCGGCTCAGCCGGTCGACGGCGGCCTCCGCCTCCGGCGATCCGTCGCTCTTGACGGCAAGGTCGATCGCGGTGGACGCGGGGACGCTGATCGTTTCCGTCCGGCCCAGAATCTTGGGATCGGCCTTGATCGCATCACGGATACTGACCCAGGCGGAGGGCGACAGCAGGTCGTCGGCCTTGTCGCCCAGCTCCGCCTTGGCGACCGTGCTCGTCACCATCGGCAGGTTGGCATTGGCCAGCGCCTCGTCGGTGACGGCATCGGGATCGAGCAGCAGCGGCGAGGCGGGAAAGTCGACCTTCAGCGCGATTTCCGTGCGGGTGAAGCCGCGCAGGCCGTTGCCCATCATGGTGACGAGCAGGAAGGCGAGGAACGCGGCCGACAGCAGCACGGCGCCCAGGCCCAGCAGGCGGAAGCGTCGTTCCGCGGCGTAGCGGCGGGCGATCCGCCGGCGCATCGCGTCCGATTTCCAGTCGGTGGGGAGGCGACCGGGAGAGCTTTCGACGGTCATTATTCGTAAGCCTCGCGATATTTCTTCACGACCCGCAGGGCCACGATGTTGAGCAGCAGGGTGACGATGAAGAGGACGAGCCCGAGCGCGAAGGCGGCCAGTGTCTTGGCGCTGTCGAATTCCTGGTCGCCCGTCAGCAGCTGGACGATCTGGGTCGTCACCGTGGTCACGCTGGCGAAGGGATTGGCGGTCAGATTTGTTGTCGCGCCCATCGCCAGGCTGCCGTCGCGCATCGACTGCGGCACGGCGGCGATACTGTCGTCGGCCATGGAGGATACGAAGGGGATGATCATCACGCCCATGACGAGGCCGGCGGCGAGCGCGCTTTCCGACGATGCGCCGCTGATGCCGATCGATACCGCAAGGTCGCGCAACGCCGGCGCGACCGTCAGCGCGGCGAAATAGCCGTAGACGACCGTCGGCACGCCCGCCAGCACCTCAAGGATCGGCTTCATCCACTTGCGGACGGTGGGACTGGCATATTGCGTCAGATAGACTGCGCTCATCAGCCCCAGCGGGATGGCGACGATCATGGCGATGATTGCACCGATGAAGATGGTGCCCCAGAAGAGCGGCACCGCGCCGAATGCGTCCTCGTTGCCATAGCCCATGGCCGCCGACTGCGGGCTCCATTTCAGGCCGAAGAGGAAGTCGATGGGATTTACCATCGAAAAGAAGCGGAAACTTTCCCACAGCAGCGAGGCGACGATGCCGAGCGTGGTGACGATCGCCAGCAGCGATGCGATCAGCAGCAGCGCCATCACCAGCCGTTCGACCCGGGTGCGCGCGCGGAAGTCCGGGCGGACGCGGGTGAAGGCGAAGGCGCCACCGGCAAAGGCGAGCAGCAGCGCAAGGATGGCACCGGCGACGCCATATTTGGTGTCGGCGTCGCGATAGGGCTGGACCAGTGCCTGGCTAGCCGGGTTGAACGCGCCAGCCTGCCTGCCGGTGGCGATGGCCCGCGCCTCGCCCAGCACCGCGGAGCGCGAGAAGGCGTCGGTGGGCAGCGCCTGCGCCGCGGGATCGGCCAGCACGCTCTGGGTGACGAGACCGGGCGCAACGTTGGCCCAGACGGCGAGGAAGATCGCCGCTGGAACGAGTGTCCACAGCGCCACGTACCAGCCATGATAGCCGGGCAGCGAATGGACGGCGTCGCGCCGCCCGCTCGCCCGCGCAACGGTTTGGAGGCGCAGCGCGCGGGCTCGGGCGCTGACCCAGGCGATCGCGCCCAGGCCCGCGAGCAGCAGGAAGATGGCTGGTCCGGTCATATCCCTCTTACTTCAGGTCGGCGCCGTTGAGGACGGTCAGCGCCTTCACCGTTTCGGCGCTCTTCTTGCGGATCTCTTCGGGGGAAGCGACCATGCCGCGCTTCGTCAGGGCGCCATCCGGGTTCCAGTTCGCAGCAAAGACGTTCAGGAAATTCTGGAGGCCCGGTATGGCCTGCATATGCGCTTTCTTGACGTAGATGTAGAGCGGGCGCGCACCGGGATACTGGCCGGTCGAGACGGTTTCGTAGGTCGCCTGGATGCCGTTGATCGGCACATCCTTCAGGCTGTCCTTATTTTCTTCCAGGAAGCTGTAGCCGAACACGCCCACCGCATTGGGATTGGCTCCCAGCTTCTGCACGATCAGATTGTCGTTCTCGCCCGAATCGACATATTTTCCGTCTTCGCGAACGCGAGTGCAGGTCGCCTTATACTCGTCCTCATTCTTGTCCTTGAGCGCCTTCATCGCCGGGTCGCTCTGACAGCCTTTCTCCAGGATCAGTTCCGCCAGCGAATCGCGGGTGCCGCTGGTCGAAGGCGGGCCAAAGACGGAAATGGTGATGGGCGGCAGGCTGGGATCGACATCCTTCCAGGTCTGCGCCTTGTTCGGGCCCTTGCCGTAGGGGTTGGCGGCCAGCGCCTCATAGACGATCTTGGGAGTGAGGGCGATGGCGGGGCCATTCTTCGCCTGGGCGAAAGCCAGACCGTCAACGCCCACCTGGATTTCGATGATGTCCTTCACGCCGTTGGCCTGGCACTGGTCGAACTCCGACTTCTTCATCCGGCGGGAAGCGTTCTCGATGTCGGGATGCTGCGCGCCGACGCCGGCGCAGAACAGCTTCATCCCGCCGCCCGTACCGGTGGATTCGATGATCGGCGACTTCATGCCGGCATTGCCCTGCACGAACAGTTCGGCGACGGCCGTTGCGAAAGGATAGACAGTGGAGGATCCGACCGCGCGAATCTGGTCGCGGGTCGCTCCGGCACCGCCGCTCTGGTCACCGCAGGCGGCAAGGCTGATGACGCTCGCGGCGCAGGCGGCGAACAGGGCAAACTTCGTCACGGGAACCTCCATTGCAAGGCCGCGATTCGCTTGTCGCCGCCCCCCTCAGGATGCGGCCCTAGTCGCGGACCATCGCGCATTTGTGACAGGCAGGTTTCATTTTCATGACATGGTGCCCGAAAGCGCGGAAGGCCGCTTTTTCTCGTCATTCCGTGGCGCGATTTCTTCGATCGGCGGCGGCAGCAGCACCGTGATGGTCGTCCCCTTGCCCAACGTGCTGGCGATGTCGAACCGCCCCCGGTGGCGTTCGACGATATGCTTGACGATGGCAAGGCCAAGGCCCGTGCCCCCCATGGCGCGGCTGCGGCCCGAATCGACGCGGTAGAAGCGCTCGGTCAGGCGGGGCAGATGATCGGGGCCGATCCCTTCGCCTTCGTCCGCCACGACCAGCCGGGCCATCCCGCTTGGTCCTTCCGCCAGGGTGACGTGGATCGGGGTGCCGGGGCGGCCATATTTGATCGAATTGCCGATCAGATTGTGCAGCAGTTGGGACAATTGCGCGCGATCGCCCTGGACCGCCGGCAGGCCGGGGCTGATCTCCATCTCCACATCCCGGCCCCGATCGCCATGGCTGGACCGGAATACGCCGACCACCTCCGCCGCCAGTTCGGACAGGTCCACGCGGGCATCAGGCGGGCGATATTTCTCCGATTCGATCCGGCTCAGGGATATAAGGTCGTCTATCAGCCGCTGCATCCGGCGCGCTTCGCCGTCCATGATCTTCAGGAAGCGCTGGCGCGTATCCCCGTCCTTGCCCAGTTCAGGGTCGGCCAGCGTTTCGATGAAACCCAATATGCCCGCGAGCGGGGTGCGCAGTTCATGGCTGGCGTTGGCCACGAAATCGACGCGCATCCGCTCGGCCGCGTGCGTGCCGCTATGATCGACCAGATGCACCAGCCGCCTGGCGTCGGCCACCGCGCCCACCGGCGCCACGCGCATCTGCCACCGCTGGTCACGCGCGCCCAGCCCCACCAGCTCGACCATGATCGGTTCGGCCAGCGGCGCGATGCTGGCCAGCCGTTCGGCGGCTGCGGGGTGGCGGATGGCGATGCGCGCATCTTCCCCTTCGATATGATTGCCCAGCAGCCGCTGCGCCGCCCGGTTGGCGCGCACGATGCGTCCGCGCTCCACCAGCATCAGCGGGTCGGAAATCCCCTCCAGCAGGCTGGCGAAGTCGGCATGGGCCGTCAGGTCTGGCAGGTCCGTCGCCTCGCGCGCTTCGTGGACCCGTGCCGTGCCGCCCTCCGCGCAAATCAGCAGGACGATGAGGCCCGCCAGGATCGGCAGGCCGATGGCCATGGGCGAAGCGCCCAGCATCAGCGCCCCGCCCGTGCCGAGCAATAGCATGGCCAGTGAAGCCGTGATCTGGGAGATGGTCAGTCGATTCATGGTTACCGCGCTGGATTTTTCGCGCATTTGCTGCGATGGCTCACGGCAATAGCGTGCAATTTTTACGCTTTGGCAAGCGCGACGAGCAACAGGATTATCGAATGAGCGAGCCGACGCCCGAACAGCAGCATGACCCGCATGGCAATGGCCCTGCGGATCAGGACGATGCGCTGTCGATCGTTACGCCCTCGCGTCGCCAGTTGCTGATGGGGGGTGCGGTCGCCGCATCCGCCATCGTCTCGATCCGCCCGGCGCTGGCCAATACCGCCGCATCCGTGCTCAACTGCACTATCCCCGTCCCCGATCAGGGGCGCGCCGCCAATTATGTCGCCCCTGACGGCCAACTGGTCCCTGCGGGCACGCCGGGCGCCTTCCCCGGATCGGGGCGGCCCTTCACCGGCGAGCAGGTCAAGCAGGCGATGCGCGGCGGCCGCCTGCCGGGCGTAGGCTATGAGCAGAACCAGGCCTATCTCAACTATATCCGTCGCTTGCAGCGCGGCACGAGCGGCTTCACTTGTTACGCGTCGCTGCAGATGCCGCGCTGAACGGCGGTCGACGGTCTGAAACCGGTATCCATGCGTTAGGCTCTTGGCTACGTCTTGCGCGCTAAAGCGGCGGGACGGGAGCTTCAAAAGTGCCGAACGTGGACGCGATCATTGCCTACCGCCGGGATGCGGCAGACGCTGTGGCAGCCTGCGCGCTCGACGATCTCGTCCTGCTCTATCACCGGCGGTCGGGCCAGACCCACATGGTCATCAGCCCCGTGCCGGAGATATTGGCGCAGCTTGCCGACGGCATGGCGATGACCGCCGATATGGTGCATGATGCACTCGCCCGCGACTATGACCTTGGCGAACGCGCTGAGGCGGTGGCGGAGATCAGCGCGCATCTTGAATCCCTGGTCGCGCTCGGGCTGGTGCGCCGGGCATGAAGCACGCGATCAGGCTGAAGATCGGACCCGCGACATTCCGTATCGGTTCCACATGGCCGCAGCCCATCGCGCAACTGGCGCAGCTCTATGCCGCCTATCCCGATGTTTCGGACGCGGTCGCGGATTTCACCGTCCGGCTCCAGCCGACCGGCTTCGCCCGGCGCTGGCTGCGCCCGTCGATCTTCATCACCGGCGACCACGGACTGGCCGACGCTGCGCCCATGAGTTTGGCGCATGGCCTGCTCGCGGCGGAGATGGGCATGAACCTGCAAATGGCGCTTGGATGGCGGCGACACCTGTTGCTCCATGCGTCCAGCGTCGAAAAGGACGGCCGGGCGCTTGTGATGACGGGCGAGTCGGGTTCCGGCAAGTCCACCCTGGCTGCATTGCTGGGAGAAAGAGGCTGGCGGCTGATGGGCGACGAATTCGCGCTGCTCGATCTCGATAGCGGCATGATCCTGCCCTTTCCCCGGCTCGTCAGTTTGAAGAACCAGGCGATCGACGTAGTGACGGCGGCGGTCGGGCCAGAGCGGATGGGGCCGCTGCTTCGCGCCACGGCAAAGGGTGACATTCGCCACATGGTGCCGCGCGCCGACGCCGTGCGCCGGATGGGGGAGGGGGCGAAGCCCGCGCTGCTGCTTTTCCCCCGCTTCGGCCATGCGGCGGATGTCCGTCCGCTCGGACAAGGTGAGATATTCATGCGGCTGACGCAGGCGTCGACCAATTATGTCACGCTAGGCGAACGGAGCTTCACCGCCCTGACCCGTTTCGTGACGCAGGTTCCGGCGCGCGCCATCGACTTCCCCTCGGGCGAGGCGGCATTCGACATGGTCGATCGCCTGTGGGAGGCATTGGCATGAGCGCGGCCCTGCTGGTGCGGGCGTTGCGCGATCCGGCCTCGGTCGCGGGACTGAACGCGGACGGGTGGAACGCGCTGCTCGCGGCGGCGAAGGCGGAGCGGCTGATCGCCACGCTGGCCTTGCGCCTGGACGGGCAGGCGGTGCCGGCAGAAGCGCGCGCGATCCTTGCCGACGCGGTGGCGGATGCGGCGCGGGAGGCGCAGCAGGCGCTGTGGGAAGCGGATCGGGCCCGTCATGCGCTGGCGCCCCTCGGCATTCCGGTCGTGCTGCTCAAGGGGACCGCCTATGCCGCCGCTGGCCTGAAAGCCGGGGAGGGGCGCTTCATCGGCGATCTCGACATTCTCGTGCCCCGCGCGGCAATGGCTGACGTCGAGCGGGCACTGATCGCGGCGGGCTGGGAATGGGTGAAGGAAGACGCCTATGACGATGCCTATTACCGGCAATGGATGCACGAACTGCCGCCGCTCATCCATGTCGAGCGGGACCGGATGATCGATGTCCACCACACCATCCTCCCGCTCACCGCCGGGCCGAAGCCGGATGCCCCCGCCATGCTGGCAGAGGCCATTCAGATAACCGATGGATTATATATACTGTCTGCCGAAGACCGCATTGTCCATGCGGCAGCGCATATGCTGGCGGACGGCGACTTGCAGGGCGGGTTGCGCAACCTGTGGGACATCCATTGCCTGCTGCCGGATGCCGATCCGGCGGTGCTGGACCATCGCGCCCGCCGCCATGGACTTGCGCGTCAGGTATCGCAGGCGCAGCGTCTGGCCGCCGCTCTCTATGGTCCAGGCGCACGGCTGACCCTGTGGGATCGCATCCTCCGCGCCCGACTGCTTGCCCGCGAGGGATGGGGACGCGAAACGCGCAAGCCCTTGGTCTTCGCTTTCTATGTCCGATCGCACCTGCTGCGCATGCCGCCGCTCATGCTGGCGCGGCACCTGTTCACCAAATGGCGCAAGGGGCATCGCCCCCGATGATCCGGCAGGGCGGTCAGCGCTCGCCCAGCATCGCCCGGATCGCCAGCCCTGCCATGTCCGCTACGGCCAGTATCTGCGCCGCCGGTTTGCCCGCCCGCGCATCGGCGGACATGCCGGACATGATGGCCGCCATATAGTCCGATACGACCTGCGCCTTGTCGGGATGGGTCATGGCGACGAAGTCGCGCATCCGGGTGCAACTGAGGTCCAGAACGGCGCGGGCACGGCAACTCGCGTCCTGATCGACGCCTCTCGCTCCCTCCAGCACCAGGCAGCCGGGCGCCTGGGGATCGGCGGCGTAAATCGCCGCCGCTTCGCGCAAGAGCGTGGACAATGCCTCGCCCGGATCGCCGCCCGGAGCCAGAAGATCGCGCATCGGCGCCGCGGCGCAATCATAGCGCGCGAGTACTTCCTCATAGAGAGCGGCCTTGCTCCCGAAAGCGGCATAGAGGCTGGGCGGATTGATGCCCATCGCATCCGCCAGAGCCGCCACGCCCACCCCTTCATAGCCATGCGCGTGGAACAGTGCCTGCGCCTTCTGCAGCGCTTCGTCCCGATCGAAAGCGCGAGGCCGGCCTCGGCCTCTCGATTTTTCTTTATCGACCACTATAAAAATCCTTGAACGGGCATTTCGGCGTTATACATAGCGACTGCTACAAAATTCTCAAGGAAGGCTCCCATGACTGACTTCTCATCCAAAAAGGCACTCGTCATCGGCGGCAGCCGCGGCATCGGCGCGGCGATCGTGCGCCGGTTCGCGGCGGATGGCGCGCACGTGACTTTCACCTATTCGGGATCGCATGATGCGGCGCAGGCGCTGGCGGCGGAGACCGGCGCCACTGCCGTCCGCTCCGACGCCGCCGACCGCCAACAGGTAATCGACGTGGTGGCGGCGCAGGGGCCGCTCGACATCTTGGTGGTGAATGCCGGCGTCGCGATCATTGGCGATCCGCTCAGCTTCGATTCCGATGCGGTGGACAGGATGATCGACATCAACGTCCGCGCGCCTTATCACGCGTCTGTCGAAGCCGCGCGGCAGATGCCCGATGGCGGCCGCATCATCGTGATCGGATCGATCAACGGCGATCGCACGGGCTTTGCCGGGGCGGCGGCCTACTCGCTCACCAAGTCAGCCTTGCAGGGCATGGCGCGGGGTCTGGCCCGTGACTTCGGGGACCGGGGCATCACGGTGAACATTGTACAGCCCGGCCCGATCGACACCGACATGAACCCGGCCGACGGCGAAATCGCCGAAATCGTCAAGCCCTTCCTGGCGATCAAGCGCTATGGCCACGCCGAAGAGGTTGCCGGACTGACCGCCTATCTTGCCGGTCCCGAAGCGTCCTACGTCACTGGCGCGATGCACACGATCGACGGCGGTTTCGGGGCGTGAGCCCGTCGCTCGCCGGTCCAGCCTGAGGCGCGGAGCTTCATGGGCGTCGCCCTCAGTCCCTGGACCCCGGCCTGCGCCGGGGTCCAGGATGCCGGGCTGGCCTCGTATCTCAGTCCTTCTTCAATATATCGAGCGCCAGCACGGTCATCGCCTCGCTCGCCGTGGCGATGACCTGATCGGCCTGCGGCGCCCAGAAAGGACTGTGGAGCGAGGGCAGGGTGGCCTGGCCCGCCTTTGCCGCCGCCATCTTGTCGGCCGGAACGCCGCCGACCCAGAAGATGAAGCTGTTGATGCTCTTGTCCGCCCGATAGAAGCGGCCAAAATCTTCGCCACCCATCACCGCTGGCGTCTTCACCACGCGGCCTTCGGGGAAATGGGCTTTCAGCAATCCTGCCATCTGCTCGGCGAATTCAGGCGGGTTGTATGTCGACGGGGTGAATTCATCCTTCACCGTCACCACCGGCATCCGATCGTCCGGCATGCCCGCGGCAATGGCTTCTCCGCGTGAGATGCGCTTGATCCCCTCGATCAGCTTGGCGCGGGTTTCGTCCGAATAGCTGCGCACGGTCAGCAGCAGCTTCGCGTCGTCGGGGATGATATTGTGCTTGGCCCCGCCCTGGAAGCTGCCGACCGTCACCACCGCAGGGTCTTGCGGCTCCTGTTCGCGGCTGACCAGCGTCTGAAGGCTGGTCACGATCCGCGCGCCCAGCACGATGGGATCGCGCGTCGTTTGCGGATAGGCGCCATGGCCGCCCACGCCCTTCACGTCGATGTCGACGCTGTCAACATTGGCGAGCGCATAGCCCGGCGTGTATCCGATCTGGCCTGCGACCAGGTTCGCGGCATCGTGGAAAGCAAGGGCGTGGGTCGGGCGCGGGAAGCGGGTATAAAGTCCGTCCTCCAGCATGTCGCGCGCGCCTTTGCCCACTTCTTCTGCGGGCTGAAGGATCATGACGAGCGTGCCCTCCCACTCCTTTTTCCGTGCCGCGAGCAGCTTGGCCGTTTCGATGAAGGCGGTCATGTGGGTGTCATGGCCGCAGGCATGCATGACGCCGGTCTCCACGCCCTCAGGCGTCTTGGTGCGTACCTTCGACGCGAAATCGAGCCCGGTCTGCTCCACCACAGGCAGCCCATCCATGTCGGCGCGGATCAGCAGAACGGGGCCGGACCCGTTTTTGAGCACCGCAACGACCCCCGTGCCGCCCACCTTTTCCGTTACGTCGAACTTCAGTGCACGCAGCCGCTTCGCCAGCTTGGCAGCGGTGTTCACCTCCTGCAGGGACAGTTCCGGATTGGCATGGAGATCGCGATAGAGCGTCATCAGGCCGTCCATATCCTTGGCTATGGCAGCGCCGATTTCGCTTTGCGGCGCGGCTGCGGGCTGCGGCGCCTGCCCGGCCGGCATGGGCGTCTGGTTCTGGGCTGCCGGCGTCTGGGCGGCGGCGGACGATAGGCTGGCGGCGGCCAGAACGGCCGTGAGCGCATGGCGCATGTTCGATTGTCTCCCTTGCTGGCCGCCATGATAAAAGGAAAAGCGCGCGCGAAAAGGGGCAAAAGAAAAGGCCCGCTTCCTTGCGGAAACGGGCCTCCTGCTATGTACCGGAATGTACCGGTGTGCCGATCAGAGGTGGAACACCAGACCGGCCATCGGGCGGAAGCTGTCCCAGTCATAGGTGTCGACCTGGAAGCGGACGCGCACGCCGCTGTTGCCGGTGATGCCGCCAAGGCCGATGTCCTTCGGGCCAACCTCAACGCCTGCACCGTACATCCAGTCCTTGCGGTCGGGCCAGCCGCCCTTGCCGTTGACCCACTGATAGCCGGCCGACGCGTAAATCAGGCCGCTTTCACCGGCGCGCGCGCCGAAACGGCCCTTGACGCCATATTCCCAGTCGATGTCGCTAAAGCCCTTGGTGGCGTTACCTTCCACGCCGACGAAGACCGGGCCGAGCGGCACGTTCACGCCCGCGATGCCGCTGATCAGCGCGCCGTTCATGATGGTTTCGCCAGGAATGCGGCCGAACTCGCTGCCGCGATCGAATGTGTGATAACCACCGAGCACGCCGACATAGGGCTCAATGCCGAAGGCGTCGGTGCCGTCGGGCGCGGTTTCCTGCGCGAAGGCAGCCGAGGGCAGCGCGGCAATCGCCGCGGCGGCGAAGAGGAATTTTTTCATGATGAAATCCTGCGAAGTTTAGTTTGCGTTTGCAGGGAGCTTAACCCGTAGCAATCTTCGCGGGTTTCCTCTGTCTCGCTAAAATCTCGCTGCGTTGCAAAAAAGCCACGGAAACTTTCTGGAAGATGAACGGCTTACTGAGCCGTCCACCCCCCATCGATGCTGAGATTGGCGCCCGTTACCTGCGCCGCCGCGTCGCTGCAAAGGTAGAGGGCGGTGGCCGCGACCTGTTCGGCCGTCACGAACTGCTTGGTCGGCTGACCTGCGAGCAGCACATCGTTCATCACCTGCTCGCGCGTCATGTTCCGCGCCTTCATCGTGTCGGGAATCTGGTTCTCCACCAGCGGGGTCCAGACATAGCCGGGTGAAATGCAGTTGGCAGTGATGCCGAATGTCGCGACTTCCAGCGCCACCGTCTTGGTGAAGCCGGCAAGGCCATGCTTCGCGGTCACATAGGCCGACTTGAAGGGCGAGGCGACGAGCGAGTGGGCCGATGCGGTCTGGATGATCCTCCCCCACTTCTTCTCCTTCATATGGGGAATGGCGAGCCGCGTCGTATGGAAGGCGGCGTTGAGGTTCAGCGCGATGATGAGGTCCCATTTGTCGAGCGGGAATTCCTCCACCGGGGCGACATGCTGCATGCCCGCATTGTTGATGAGGATGTCGACGCCGCCGAAGGTGTCCGCGGCTTCCTTCATCATCGCCTCGATCTGGTCGACCTTGGTCAGATCGTGGCCCGAATAGAGCGCCTTGGCCCCGGACAGGTCCTCCAGCCCGACGCGTTCCCTTTCGATCGCCGCCGCATCGCCGAAGCCGTTGATGACGATGTTCGCGCCTTCCCCGGCCAGCGCCTTGGCATAGGCAAGCCCGATGCCGGAGGTGGAACCGGTGATGAGGGCCGTCTTGCCGGCGAGGGACTTGCTCATGCGCTCTTCTCCTTGAGATGATCCGGTGCGTCGAGGTCGAAGGTCGCGCTTTTGCCGTCGAGGATGTTGCGGGCGATGAGATCACCCTTGTGCATCACTTCCTCCACCGCCTCGCGGCCCTGACTCCAGTGGTCGAGCATGGTCGACCGGGAAAATTCGAAATCCTTCGCGCCGCTTTCCCAGTTCCGCGAGCGGTAGATGAGATGGACGATGTTGACCGACGCGCAATCCAGCATTCCGCTGAGGCGCAGCGCGTCGGGATCGTTGCGCAGGTTCGGCGGCAGCTTGTCGAGCAGAGCCTTGATCGCGCCATGTTCCCGCCGCAGCCGCAGATACTGGTCCGTCACCTGCCGGGTGCGGCTGCTATATTGAATATCCTTCATCCGGGAATAGACGTCGGTCATCTGCCGCGGCATCGGCCCTTCGGCGGGGAACAGATCGACCTGGAACACCAGCATGTCGTCGGTCTGGTGGTTGAGGACATGGGAAAGCGGCGTGTTCGATACGATGCCGCCGTCCCAGTACCAGCGCCCGTCAATCTCTATGGGCGGCAGGCCGGGCGGCAGAGCGCCGGACGCCATGATATGCCGCGCGTCGATCCGCGTGTTGCCGCCGGGCCCGCGCGTGTCCCAATAGGCGAAATTGCCGGTCTCCACGTCCACCGCGCCGACTGAAAGCCGTACCGGCCCGTCGTTCAGCAGATCCCAGTCGATGCAGGCGTCCAGCGTGTCCTTGAGCGGGGCGCTGTCGTAGAAGCTGATCGCGCCCGGCGTCCCTTCGGGCATCAGCGCCGCGGGCCACAAGCGCGGTCGGAACATGCCCGGCACGCCGAAGGTTGCGACGGTGGCGGCGGCACCCAGATGCGCAGCTTCGCGGATCGGGTCGAAATCGGGCAGGATGACGTTGGGCATCCCGCCCGACAGGGTGTACCAGAATTTTTTCAGGCGGCTGATCCGGCGATGCGGCGGATTGCCGGCGATGATGGCCGCGTTGGCCGCGCCGATGGAAATGCCCGCGACCCAGCTGACGTCGATCCCCAGTTCATCGAGCCGTTCATAGACGCCCGATTGGAAGGAGCCCAGCGCGCCGCCGCCCTGCAGCAGCAGGGCGACCTCCCGGGGGAGGGGCAACGGCGTTCGCGCGCGGCGCGGTGGCGCGGGGTCTGCGGGATGCGGTTCGATGTCAGCCATGATGCAGTGCAATATAGACTCTCGGTGCCTCATTCCAACTTAAACTCTGGTAACAAATCGCTGCCGACCGCAACCTTCCGTCAACCCGGCGGTTCCCCTCCACGCCTGGATCGCTTAGGAAACGATCGCGAAAGGGGAAGGCGGCATGCGGCTCGACGACGAACAGGAAAGCACTCATTATGAGGTGCAGGACGGACGCGGCGGTGGCGGCCTAGGCGGCGGGCTGGGCGGTGGCCTGGGCATGTTGCTGCCGCTGGTTGGCAGCCGGTTCGGCTGCGGCGGGATTGTGGTCGTGCTCATCATCATGGCGGTCATGGGGATGAACCCCCTCAGCCTGATCGGCGGGGGCGGCGGCGGGCAGCAGGTCCAGAGCGAGCGGCCCAAGGTGCAAGATCTGTCGGATGTGCAGCGCGTGTCCCTGAAGGTGCTGGGATCGACGGAGCGGCGCTGGAGCGACATCTTTCGGGCGGAAGGGCAGGAATATCCGCCGCCCACGCTCGTTTTCTACCGCCAGAACGGCCAGTCGGGCTGTGGCGCTGCGATGTCCGCCATGGGCCCCTTCTATTGTCCCGCCGACCAGCGCATCTATCTCGACACGGATTTCTTCGACGAGATGAAGACTCGCTTCAACGCGCCGGGCGACTTCCCGATCGGCTATATCATCGCGCATGAGGTCGGCCATCATATCCAGACCATCACCGGCGAAGCCGACCGAATCCGCAAGGCGCAGCAGCGCGCTTCGGAGGCCGAGGGCAATGCGCTTCAGGTGAAGATGGAATTACAGGCCGACTGCTATGCCGGCGTGTGGGCCGCGCGCGACACCAATCTTATGGAAGCGGGCGACCTTGAGGAAGGGATGCGCGCGGCCGAGGCGATCGGCGACGATACGTTGCAAAAAGCGGCCGGGCGGCGGCCGGTGCCGGAAAGCTTTACCCATGGCACCAGCGCGCAGCGTATGGAATGGCTGCGCAAGGGCCTGTCGACCGGAGACCCCGCGCAGTGCGACACGTTCAGGGGCGCGATCTGAACGCGGTTAGTGTCGGAATTTTGGAAGGGGCTTGCCGCCTGCATTCCCGGCATCACCGGCGTGCCCGCACCAACGCGCATGGCGACGATCGGCGATGACATGCACGGCGGCGGCGAACCGGTCATGCAGCAGGACGGGCTTTCAGATTAGGGTACCGCGACAGCGACCTTTTGGCCGATCCAGGGCGATTAAACGCCCGCCGAGCCTTAGTGCCGATCCAGTTTGGCGAGCAACGCCATCATGTCGTCCGGTAACGACTCCCGACCCGGCGCATAGGTGGACCGCAATGCATTGCCCACGCCCTCATAGGGCGCAGGCACGCGCACGGTCACCAGACGACCGTTTCCGTCGCGCGCCATGGCCGATCGGCCGAGGGGTTTGCGTTGCATTTCCATAGTCCCTGAACGGCCAAGTGCCGCAAAAGTTTCTGGCATTGCGCTACTGCCCGCGCAATAGCCCCGTCATATAACGGAGAGGCTGGCGTGACGGACTGGTTAAAAACCGAGGCAAGGATCAGGGCGCATTCGCCTTTCCTGGCGCGCGCGCTCGATCGATTTCCCACCGTCAGGTCGCGGCTGGAGGAAGCGGATTTCGATGGCGCGTTCGATGCCGCGCATGACGCCGCCATGCCGGAGGACGGCGTGGCGCGATCGCTGCGAAAACGGCGCGGCGCTATCGCGCTTGCGGTTGCGGCGGCTGATCTTGCAGGCGCATGGGATCTTGATCGCGTCACCCGCGCCCTGTCGGATTTTGCGGACGACGCGCTGGAGGAGGCGCTCGCCACGGCCATGCGCGAACGCTATCCCGATGCGGAGCACAGGGGGTTCGTGGTGCTGGCGCTGGGCAAGCATGGCAGCCGCGAACTCAATTATTCGTCCGATATCGATCCGATCCTGCTCTACGATCCCCATACCCTGCCGCATGGCGGGCGGGAGGATGTCGCCGACGCCGCCGTTCGCATCGGACGGCGGGTCAGCGAACTGCTGAGCGCGCGGGACGGTGACGGTTACGTCTTTCGCGTCGACCTGCGCCTGCGTCCCTCGCCTGAAGCGACGCCCATCGCGCTGCCGGTGGACGCGGCGATCGGCTATTATGAATCGACGGCGCTCGGCTGGGAGCAGGCGGCCTTCATTCGCGCCCGGCCGGCGGCCGGGGACAAGCAACTGGGCGACTATTTCCTGCGCCAGATTCGCCCCTTCGTGTGGCGAAGGAGCCTGGATTTCGGCGCGATCGACGCGATCGTCGACATCAGCCGCCGCATCCGCGACCATTATGCGCAGGGGCAGGCGCTGGGGCCTGGATATGACCTGAAACGCGGCCGTGGCGGCATAAGGGAGGTCGAATTCTTCGCCCAGGTGCATCAGCTCATCCACGGCGGACGCGACCCCTCGCTACGATCGGGCAACACCCGGCAGGCGCTGCGGGCGCTTGCCGAAGCCGGCGTCATGGAGCGCGAAATAGCGACGCGGCTGGACGAGGCCTATGCCCTCTTCCGCACGGTCGAACACCGCCTCCAGATGGTGGAGGACCGGCAGACGCACGAACTGCCCAAATCGCCGGACGCGCTCGACAATGTGGCGCGGCTGCATGGTCTGGACGATGGGACGGCGCTCATCGATCTGCTGCGCCCGCATGTCGAGTGGGTGGGACGCAACTATGACCGCCTGACGCCGGAAAAGGAGGACGGATCCCTCTCGAACGATGAAGAGCGGCTGAAGGCGCAACTTGTCGATATGGGCTTTGCCGATCCGGACACGCCGCTGGCGCGGATCGGGCGTTGGCGGGGCGGCACGATTCGCGCCCTGCGCAGCGCGGCGTCGCGCGACGCGTTGGAGGCGCTGCTGCCCGACCTGATGCGCGCCCTGGCCCGTGCGCCCGATCCGTCCCGCGCGCTTAACCGTCTGGACGACATGATCGGCCGCCTGCCGAGCGCGATCAACTTCTTCAAGCTGCTCGCCGCCCGACCTGCGCTGGTGGCGCTGCTGGCGGAAATATTGAGCCATGCCCCCACGCTCGCAGACGCGCTCGGGCGACGGGCGGAACTGCTCGACGGGCTGATCGACGCTTCCGCTTTCGATCCGCCGCCGCCGGTGCCCCGGCTCGCCGCGCAATTCGCCGCGCTGGAACCGGGCGAGGATTATCAGGCGCTGCTGGACCGGGTGCGTCAGCGGGTCAACGACCGCCGCTTCGCGCTGGGCGCGCAGATCATCCGGGGCGGCGATCCGATCGAGGCGGGCAGGGGCTATGGCCGGGTTGCCGAAGCGGCGATCGAGGCGCTCGGCGCTGCGACCGTCACGGAGTTCGAGAAGGCTCATGGCAAGGTGCCGGGCGGGGAACTGCTGATCTTGGCGCTGGGGCGCATGGGGGGCGGGGTACTCACCCATGCCTCGGATCTTGATCTTGTCTATCTCTTCACCGGCGACTTCTCGACCGAAAACGACGGGCCCAAACCGCTCGGCGCCACCCAATATTTCAACCGTCTGGCGCAGCGCATCACCAACGCCCTGTCGGTCCCGACGGCGTCCGGCCCGCTCTATGAAGTGGACACGCGGCTGCGGCCATCGGGCGCGCAGGGATTGCTGGCGGTCAGTCTCGACAGCTTCGCCCGCTATCAGCGGGAAGAAGCCTGGACCTGGGAGCATCTGGCGCTGACCCGCGCGCGTCCGGTGTTCGGATCGGCACCGGCGCGCGCGGCGCTCCACGCCGTGCTGGCGGAAACGCTGCAGCGCCCGCGCGACGTCGACATGCTGGCGCGCCAGGCAGTGAAGATGCGCGGCGACATTGCGCGTCACAAGCCGCCCGCCAGCAATCTCGACGTGAAGCTGGTGCCCGGCGGCCTGATTGACCTCGAATTCCTGATCCACGTCATGCAGTTCCGTCACCGGATGGCGTTTGATCCGGACCTGTCGGTGGCGCTGGCGGAACTGGTCGCGGCCGGCCATCTGCCCCCGGAACTGGTAGCGGCGCACGACCTCATCACTCGCTTCCTCGTTGTCTCGCGCCTCGTTTCGCCCAAATCGACCGAGCCGCCCGAAGCCACCCGGCCGCTGGTCGCGCGTGCCTGCGGCGCGCAATGTTGGGACGGCCTGCTTGAAAGCTACGCCAAGGCGCGGCAATGCGTCGGGGAAAGCTGGGGCGCGCTGGCCGCCCCCTATCAGGAGGCCCAAGATGCTGGAACAGGGTGATCCCATCCCTGCGGTGACGCTCAAGGACGCGGACGGCGTGGATTTCACGCTGGACGCCTATCGCGGCAAGCCGCTGGTCGTCTATTTCTACCCCAAGGCCGACACGCCCGGCTGCACCAACGAGGCGAAGGATTTCACGGCGCTGGCGGATGAATATGCGGCGGCCGGTGTGCCGGTGATCGGCGTTTCCAAGGACAAGCCCGCCAAGCTCAAGAAATTCGCCGACAAATACGGGCTTTCCGTCATCCTCGCGTCGGATGAGGAGCAGGGCGCGGCGTGCGAGGCTTTCGGCACATGGGTCGAAAAATCGCTCTATGGCCGCAAATATATGGGCATTGAACGGGCAACCTTCCTCTTCGACGCGGGCGGCCATGTCGCGCGCGTCTGGCCCAAGGTGAAGGTGAAGGGCCATGCGCAGGAGGTGCTGGAGGCGGCGCAGGCGCTTTGATGCTACCCGCTTCCGTCGACAGCGTAGGCGCGGCCTGCGCCCATGTGCTGCTGACGCCCGACCCCTCGGCCAAGCTGAAGGCTGCCCGCGCCGTCGCACGCGCTTGGCGGCAGGGGCGGCTCGACGCCCGGTTCGATGCGGCGATGCCGGATCGTCCGGCGCGGCCTGCCCTGCCCGAACTGCTGCCGCCCAATCGGATGCCGAAGCGCGGGAAGATCGGGTCGGAGCGCGCCCGGACTGCGATGCTCCACGCGCTTGCTCATATCGAATTCGTCGCGATCGACCTGGCGTTCGACTTGGTCGGACGGTTCGGCCGCCAATTTCCCGATGCCTTCATCGACCAATGGATGCAGGTCGGCGCGGAGGAGGCGATGCATTTCGCGCTGCTTGACCGGCGCTTGCGGCAGATGGGCAGCCATTATGGCGCGCTCCCCGCGCATGACGGCTTGTGGCAGGCGGCGGAGGAAACCGCGACGGATGCGCTCGCCCGTCTCGCTATCGTGCCGATGGTGCTGGAGGCGCGCGCGCTCGATATCACGCCGGCGACGGTCGACCGGTTCGAAAGCGTCGGTGACCATGTCTCTGCGCGGATGCTGAGACGGATCATGGCGGACGAGATTCGGCATGTGTCGGCGGGGACGACATGGTTCAACTGGGCGACGAACCGACTGGGGATAGACTCCCCAAATCATTACCAAATCCTTGTGAAACGCCATTTTCGGGGTGGGCTGAAGGCGCCGTTCAACGCTTCGGCGCGTCGGCAGGCCGGTTTGACGGAAGAATATTACGCCGCGCTTGCAACATAAGGCGGGATTTGCACTTCTGCGCCCAGCGGGGGCGATGAAAGTCGCCAGAATTTGAACACGGGAAGCGCCGAGGGGCAACAGCCTCCGGTGACATAAGTCGGGGTCTGCATGTCGGTTCTTCAGTCGGTGAATGCTCGCGGGTTGCATTGGTTCCAGGTCGCGCGTCGGATTTCTCACATTCTGGGTGGTATCGGAATTGCCGGAGCGCTGTGCGCGGCTGTTCCGGCCCATGCCTCGGAAACCGATGACCCCTATGGCGACGCGTCGGAAGTGAATATGAGCCCTCTCGGGCCGTCCGATGTCGGCTTCTCCACCCTCTTCGCCAGCCTCCAGCGCATGGATGGACACGCAAAGACCGCCGCCTACATCCCGTCGGGCCGCCCGGTCGAAAAGCTCTCGCTCACCTCCAACTTCGGCGTCCGTTCCGATCCGTTCAACGGCGGCGCGCGCATGCACAAGGGCATCGACATTCCCGGCCCGGTGGGCACGCCGATCCATGCCACCGCCGACGGCATCGTCAGCCGTTCGGGCTGGGCCAGCGGCTACGGTAATCTCGTCCAGATCTCGCACGGCAGCGGCATGGAAACGCGTTACGGCCACATGTCGAAGCTGCTGGTCGCCGAAAACAGCTTTGTGAAGCGCGGCCAGATCATCGGCCTCATGGGGTCCACCGGCCGTTCGACCGGCAGCCACCTTCATTATGAAGTCCGCGTGGACGGCGCGGCGATCAACCCGATGCCTTTCGTGACCGGCCCCGACTATCTGGTGGCGATGAACACGAAGCCCCCGGTCGCCATGGGCGGCCCGACCAAGGCGGAGGAAAAGGCCGTCGATTGACGCATCTTTTCGCCTCAACTTTCGCAAAGGCCCGGCAGCACCGCTTGCCGGGCCTTTTGCATGATCCTATCTAGGCACCATCATGGCCGATATCGATCTCACCTCTTCCGCCGCCGCCCGTGTGGCGACCATTGCCGCCAAGCAGGGCAAGCCCGCCATCCTGCGCCTGTCGGTGGAAGGGGGCGGCTGTTCGGGCTTTCAATACCGGTTCGGCCTCGCCGACAGCGTGGAACCCGACGACCTGTCGGTGCAACGTGACGGCGTGACGCTGGTGGTGGACGATGTCAGCATCGATCTGGTGCGCGGGTCCGCCGTCGATTTCGTGTCGGATCTTGCCGGTGCGGCGTTCAAGGTCACGAACCCCAACGCCACCGCCGGATGCGGATGCGGGACGAGCTTTTCGGTATAATCGCCTGGAATTTTCTTCGTCACCTCAGTGAAGGCTGGGTCTCACTTTACCTCTCGCAATGCTGAAGGCAGTGAGAGGCCAGCCTGTGCTGGCATGACGGAAGGAAATACGGGAATGCGCATCGCGACCTTCAACATCAACGGCATCAAGGCGCGCCTGCCGCGCCTGCTGGAATGGCTGGACGAAACGCGGCCAGACATTGCCTGCCTTCAGGAAATCAAGACCAGCGACGATACTTTCCCGGCCAAGGATATCGAGGCCGCAGGCTATGGCGCGATCTGGCACGGGCAAAAGGGTTTCAACGGTGTCGCCATCCTGGCGCGCGGCGAAACGCCGGTGGAGGTGCGCCGGGGTCTGGAGGGCGAGCCGGAGGACGAGCATAGCCGTTACCTTGAGGCTGACGTGAAGGGCGTGCGCGTTGCCTCCATCTACCTGCCGAACGGCAATCCGCAGCCCGGCCCCAAATTCGACTATAAGCTGCGCTGGATGAAGCGATTGCGTACACGCGCCGCGGAAATCTGGGCGGAAGAAGTGCCGGCGATCCTTGCGGGCGATTACAATGTCATCCCGCGCGACGTCGACACCTATTCGGTCAAGGCGATGGCGGACGACGCGCTGATGCAGCCGGAAAGCCGCGCAGCCTATCGCCGCCTGCTGGGCGATGGCTGGACCGACGCCATCCTGTCGCGGCACCCCGCCGGCGGGGTCTGGACCTTCTGGGACTATCAGATGAACGCCTGGCCGCGCGACGCGGGTTTCCGCATTGACCATCTGTTGCTCAGCCCCGCTGCCGCCGACCGGCTGATCGACGCGCAGGTTGATCGCGAATTTCGCGGCCGGGAAAAGGCGAGCGACCACGCGCCGACCTGGGTCGAACTCCGGCCGCAATAATTATCCGGGTAATATTGACTAAGTTTTATCCGGATAATAATGCCATGCCGAAGGAGATTCGACATGGAACGGACATTGACGGCTTTTGCAGGGGATATGTGGATCGCCACGGGCGATGAAGCGGAAGTGCGGGAAGCGGTGCGCGCGATGGGCGAGGACGCGCAGGCCGTGCTGCTCTTCGACGACAGGACCGGGCGACAGGTCGACATAGACTTGCGCGGCCCTTCCGAAACCGCGCCGCGCGGGCGCGGGCGCCCGAAACTGGGCGTCCAGCCGCGGGAGGTTACGCTGTTGCCGCGTCAGTGGGACTGGCTGGCCCAGCAGCCGGGCGGCGCGTCCGCCACGTTGCGCCGCCTGGTCGACGCCGCGCGCAAGGCGGAAGCGACCGCGCCGTCGCCACGCGCCGCGAAGGATGCCGCCTATCATTTCCTCACTGCCATGGCGGGCGACCGGCCGCATTATGAAGCGGCGATCCGGGCGCTCTATGCCGGGGACGGGGCGCAGTTCGACTCGCTTTGCGCCGACTGGCCCTCCGGCATTCGCGATCATGGGCGCGCGCTCGCCGCTCCGGCCTTCGACATGCAAGCGGCAGGATAAGAGTCATCTTTAACATTGCCCCACCTGCAACGGACAAGCGGCAGGCTATTGACCACAACTGTAATCGATGCGACTACATATGTAGTTACAACGATCCGAGTCGAATCAGGTGAGCGAGAAGATCAGCGAAGCGGAACTGGTGGTGATGGAGGCGCTGTGGGAACAGTCGCCCTTGACCGCTGCCGAGGTCGCGGACCGCGTCACCCAGGATCGGGACTGGAGCGTCCAGACGGTAAAGACTCTGTTGTCGCGCCTGATGGCCAAGGATGTGATCGGGGCCGACCAGGACGGTCGCCGCTTCCTGTACCATCCCCTGGTTGCGCGCGACGATTATGTCGCGGGCGAATCCGGTCGGCTGGTGAACCGGCTGTTCGGCGGGCGGGTATCGCCGCTGGTAGCGCAGCTCGCCAGCCAGGATCAGTTGACGGCGGAAGATATCGCCGAGCTTGAGGAAATCCTGAAAGGGTTGAGATCATGAGCGTCTGGGTCGCCGAAACGCTGATCGCCACCACCTTGCTGATGGCGCTGGTCATGATGCTGCGGCGGCCGGTGGCCCGGTGGCTGGGTGCGGGCGCCGCCTACATGCTCTGGGCGCTGCCGCTCGCGCGCATGCTGATGCCCGCATTGCCCAGCGCGGTCGATCCTTCGCCGCTGCATCTGGCGGTGGACCAGGCGGGGCTGGCGGCGATGCTCGACGCCGCGCCCGCCGCGACCGTCGCCGCCGCAACGCCCGTTCCCGCCGAAGCCGCCTTTCCCTGGCTGGAGACCGGCATCACCCTCTGGTTCATCGGCATGCTGCTCTTTCTGCTGGTGCAGGCGATGGGCTATGCGCGCTTCCGCCGCCACATGCTGGATGGCGCGACCGATCTTGGCCAGGAAGGCCGCATCCGCCTCATCAACAGCCCCAATGCGTCAGGGCCGCTCGCCTTCGGCCTGTTCCGCCCCTATATCGTCCTGCCCACCGATTTCGGCCTGCGCTACGACGCGCAGGAACAGGATATGGCGATCGCGCATGAACGCGCCCACCATGAGCGTGGCGACCTGATCGCCAATATGGTCGCGCTCCTGCTGCTGGCGGTGCATTGGTGCAACCCGGTCGCCTGGCTTGCCTACCGCGCCTATCGCACGGATCAGGAAACCGCCTGCGACGCTCGCGTCCTTTCGCTTTACGGCCGCGAATCCGCCCATGCCTATGGCCGGGCTATCCTGAAGGCGGCGGGCGGACGACAATTCGCCGCCGCCTGCCATTTGACCCGCGTCACAGCTCTTAAAGGGAGGCTGAAAATGCTTTCGAACCACGACATGTCGCTGCGCCGGATCAGCTGGGGCATGGCCGCCGTCGCGCTCGTTACGGCGACCGGTCTCGCGCTCACCGCGTCCGGCACCCGCGCCGCGCAGCAGATGGCGGCCATCACTGATAAGGTCGAGGCCGCCGACTTCACGCGCCTCAAGAATTTGGTGGCGCAGCCCGCCGCCGCCAGCGTCGCGACTGCGGCTCCCGCCGGGTCGGCAACACCGGCAGCGCCTGCCGCCGCTGCCACCCCTGCATTGTCTTCGGCCCATGCCGATGCCTGGCCTGTCGCACCTGTCCCCCCGGTGGCCCCGGCCGCTGACATGATCGCCCCGGTTCCGCCAACGCCGCCGGCGCCGCCCAGCGTCCGGTCGGAAAAGAATCGGATCGTGGTCACGCATGCCGATGGTCGCGTCGAAACCCATGCCATCCCGACAGAGCGGGAGATCGCGCGAATGATGCCGGTGATCGACGTGCGCGAAGGCTGCGATGGCGGCAACGAGCAAATGACCAGCCATCGCGAATGGGTCGATGGCGACGGCAAGCGCCATGTCCGCGTGCGCATCTGCAACCGGGCGATCGAGGCGCAGGCGCACCGCGCCGAAAGGCAGGCCGAAGCGCAGAGCCGCCAAGCCGAAGCGCAGCGCCGTCAGGCCGAGGCGCAGGCCCGGCGGATGGAGATGATTGCCGAACGCGAAGCCGCGCGCGCCGAGCGGATGGGCAAGATCGCGGCGCGTCGCGGCCTGATGAACGCGCGCACGCAAATATTGAACGCGTCCCTGTCGCCGTCCGATCGGGACGAGGCGTTGCGCGACATCGATCGCGAAATCGCCGCGCTCGACCGCGACGACGACTGATTTTTCAGACCGCTACGATTTCAGGCAGGATCGCGTCGAGCAGCAACATGCCGCTCGGCGTGACCTGCAGCCGGGTGCCGTTCAGATGGACAAGGCCGTGGCGCTCAAGCTGATGCACGGCCTGTGCATCGATCAGATTGCCCGCCGGGACGGCTGAAAGCGCTCCGATCCGCGCCAGATCCACCCCTTCGCCCAGGCGCAATCCCATCAGCAGCGCTTCGCGCGCCCTGTCCTGCGGCAACAGGCCTTCCTCGCTCTGGATGCCATGGCCGTTGCGCGCGACCGCGCTCATCCAGTTTTCGGGCTTCTTGTGGCGCAGTGTCGCCATGCCGCCGCGCCGGCCATGCGCGCCCGGCCCGATCCCGATATAGTCGCCATAGCGCCAGTAGGTAAGGTTGTGCCGGCTTTCCTCGCCCGGACGGGCATGGTTGCTGATCTCATAAGCCGGGATGCCGGCTGCGCCCGTCATCGTTCGCGTCAGTTCATAGAGGGTCGCGCCATGATCCGGGTCGACCGGGGTCAGCTTGCCCTGCGCCACCAGCGTCGCGAAGCGCGTGCCCGGCTCGATGGTGAGTTGATAGAGGGACAGGTGGCCGGTGCCGAACGAAAGGGCGCGTTCCAGTTCCGCCTGCCAGTCCGCCTCGCTTTGTTCGGGCCGTGCGTAGATCAGGTCGAAGCTCACCCGGCTGAATGCGGCCTGCGCCGTCTCAAGCGCTGCCAGGCCCTCCGCCACATCATGCGCGCGGCCCAGGAAATGCAGCGCCTCATTGTCGAGCGCCTGCAACCCCAGCGACACGCGGTTCACGCCCGCCGCGGCGAGGTCGGCGAAGCGCGCTGCCTCCACCGAATTGGGGTTCGCCTCCAGCGTGATCTCTATGCCTGGCGCAAAGCTCCAATATCGTTCCGCCGCCGCGATCAGGCTCTCCACCAGCGCGGGCGGCATCAGCGACGGCGTGCCGCCCCCGAAGAAGATGGAGGCGAGCGGCCGGCCGCCGCTCAACCCGGCTTCGTGCGCCATGTCCGCCAACAATGCGGGACGCCATGCGTCGATGTCGATGGCGTCACGGACATGACTGTTAAAATCGCAGTAAGGACATTTGGAAACGCAAAAGGGCCAGTGGATATATAAAGCCAAAGGCTCGCCGCTGGTCGGCAGGAGTCGGGGATTTGAGGACATGATCGGGGGCTTCCCTAGCCGCCTTTGGCGCGGCTTGCCATGGGCGCTGTGTGCAGTTTCATCGACCTGCGGGTCTGCCGCCATGGCGTCGGAAGCCGTGATGCCCGCGATCCCGCTGCCAACCGGGCCGTTTCAGGTCGCCGCGATTCTACCGCCCCCGGCATTGCCGCCCGTCGCTTCGTCGCCCGCCCCATTGCCAGGGGCGGCGCAGACTGTCCCGGCACTGGCCGCGCGCAAAGCCTATGCCTATCCCACGGCGCCGACCGCGGCGGTCATGGCCGCCAGCTTCTATGGCATGCAGGAAGCGGCACGGGGCGAGGCGCTGCTACGGCAGGTGATGCTCGACGCCCATAATGACGAACGCTTGGCATTGGGTCATGCGCCGCTTGCCTGGGACGATGCTCTGGCGGCGGACGCAGCCCGCTACGCGACGGAAATGGCGCGAACAGGTGCCTACCGGCACAGCAGCAGGGCCAGCCGAGCGATACCCAGCGGCGAAAATCTCTGGATGGGACCGCGTCGCCTTTACAGCTACCAGCTGATGGCGCAGGCCTTCCTTGACGAAAAACGCAACTTCATCCCCACGGCGAAGCTGCCGGATATCAGCGCCACCGGCCATTGGCAGGAAGTTGCGCACTATACCCAGATGATCTGGCGCGGCACGCAGAAAGTCGGCTGCGCTGTCGGTGACGGGCGCGATTATGAATATCTCGTCTGCCGCTATTTCCCGGCGGGCAATGCCTTCGGCAAGGGGCCGTTCGACGTGGACGAAGCCACCCTTGCCATGGCCGCGCCGGGCGAGGGGCCGCGCTAGAAAACCGCGGCCACCAGCTTGGCGAAGGCGTCGGCGCGGTGGCTCATCGCATGCTTGGCGTCGGGGTCCATCTCACCAAAGCTGATGTCGAACCCCAGCGGCTGGAACATGGGGTCGTACCCGAACCCCTTGTCCCCGCGCGGCGGCCAGACGAGCGTGCCGTCGACCCGCCCCTCGAACGCCTCGACATGGCCGTCGGGCCAGGCGAGGGCGAGGGCGCAGATGAAATGCGCGTCATGGCCGGCATCCGGGCCTTTGGCCTCCACGCCGTCCCAGACCTTCTGCATGGCGAGGCCGAAATCCTTGTCCGGTCCCGCCCAGCGCGCCGAAAACAGCCCTGGATCACCGCCCAGCGCCTCGACGCAAAGGCCGCTGTCGTCGGCGAGAGCGGGGAGGCCGCTCAAATCCGCTGCCTGCATCGCCTTCAATTCCGCATTGGCGATGAAGGTCGTGCCGGTCTCCTCCGGTTCGGGCAGGTCCAGGCTGCCGGCCGAGATCGGCTCGATACCATAGGGGCCAAGCAGCGCCGCGATCTCCCGCACTTTGCCTGCATTGTGGCTGGCGATCACCAGCTTGCCCGGCTGCAATTTGCGGATCGCCTGTTCCTGTCCGAATTGGTCGGTCATTTTATCTCACTCATTCCGTTCGCTTCGAGCCTAGTCGAGAAGCGGATAGCGCATCCATAGCGTTTCTCGACCTCGCTCGAAACGAACGGAGATTGGAGGCTTACCGCCCCGTCGCCGCGTCCTGCGCCGCGAAAATCTTCGCGCAGCCGATTCGGGCGAGGCGCAGCAGTCGGAGCAGTTCCTCCTCGTCATAGGCCGCGCCTTCCGCCGTCGCCTGCACTTCGGCGAACTTGCCGTCGCCGGTCAGGATCAGGTTGGCGTCCGTCTCGGCATTGCTGTCCTCGGCATAGTCGAGGTCGAGTACGGGCGTGCCTTGATAGATGCCGCAGCTGATCGCCGCGACCTTCTGGATGATCGGGTCTTGCGTGAGTGCGCCCGAGGCCAGCAACTTGTCCACCGCGATGCGCAGCGCGACCCAGCTTCCCGAAATGGCCGCCGTGCGCGTGCCGCCATCGGCCTGGATCACGTCGCAATCGACCACGATCTGCCGTTCGCCCAGTGCTTTCAAGTCGACGATGGTGCGCAACGAGCGGCCGATCAGCCGCTGGATTTCCTGCGTCCGGCCCGACTGCTTGCCCTTGGCCGCCTCGCGGCTGCCGCGTGTGTGGGTGGCGCGGGGCAGCATCCCATATTCCGCCGTGACCCAGCCCGATCCCTTGCCGCGCAGGAAGGGTGGGACCTTCTCCTCCACCGACGCGGTGCACAGCACGCGCGTGTCGCCGAAGCTGACGAGGCAGCTGCCTTCGGCATGGATGGTGAAGCCGGGCTCCATGGTGATGTCGCGCATCTGGTCGGGCGCGCGGCCGGAAGGACGCATATCTGTTACTCCGAAACGATCAAGGGACGGCGCTTAGCGCCCGATGGCGTCAGTTGCCAGTGGGCAGACGCGCCTGCGATCGATATGAGAGCGTATGAGGATAAAAATCATGGTTGCGGCCGCCATGCTCGCGCTTGCGGGCTGCGCGGCGGAAACGGAGAGGCTCGAACCGCCGAGGGCACCGGGCGACATGATCCGGTTCACGGCGGGGCGCTGTTTCGGCGCTTGTCCGGCCTATACGCTCCAGGTGTCGCCCGACGGGGCTGGCCTGCTGGAACCGCAGCGCTTCACCTCGGTTCCAGGCCCCACCCGCTTCACCGTCACCCCTGCGCAATATCGCCGGCTGATCGCGACGCTCGCGCCCTATCGTCCGGCATCCGGCACGACAAAGCGCATCGCCCATGGGCAGGATTGCGACCGCTTCGCCACTGACATGCCCAGCTATGTTGTGGAATGGACCCGGCCGGACCGGCCCGCGACGAAACTGGAATATCAGTCGGGCTGCATGGATGCCCGCCACGGCAGGCTGCGCGTTGCCATCGCCTCAGTGCCCAAGATCCTGGACATCGAAACGATGCTCAATCCCAAAGCCGTGACGCCGTGAGGCCATCTTGAGGGCCGCGCAACCTTCCCCTAGATAGAAAGGCATGTCGGTCACCCCGATCTCTGAACTCAACGATCGCGCGCGCGATGTCTTCCGCCTGGTGGTGGAAAGCTATCTCGGCACGGGTCTCCCCGTGGGCTCGCGCACGATCAGCAAGATGGCGTCGCTCAGCCTGTCGCCCGCCTCCATCCGCAACGTGATGCAGGATCTGGAGGAACTCGGCCTCCTCGCCGCGCCCCATACATCGGCCGGGCGGATGCCGACCGAAACGGGGCTGCGTCTGTTCGTCGACGGTATGATGCAGGCGGCCGAACCTTCCGCGGAGGAACGGCGCGCGATCGAAGCGGGGATCGCGGAAAGCGGCCCGATCGAGGAGGCGCTTTCCGCCGCCACCGCAACGCTTTCGGGCCTCTCCGCCTGCGCCGGCATCGTCATGGTGCCCAAGCGCGAGCCGGTTCTGCGCCAGTTCGGCTTCGTGCCGTTGAACGCGCGGCAGGCGCTCGCGGTCCTGGTGGGACAGGACGGGTCGGTCGAAAATCGCGTGCTCGACCTGCCCGAAGGCGTCAGCGCGGTCGCGCTCAACGAAGCCGCCAATTTCATGTCCGTCCGCTTCGGCGGCCTGACCCTGCGCCAGGCGGGGGAACTGCTCGCGCGCGAGATGGAGGCGGAGCGTAGCGCGCTCGATCACACCGCCCGGGATCTGGTGGAGCGCGGCCTTGCCGTCTGGTCGCACGATGCGGATGACCGGCCCGTCCTCATCGTGCGGGGCCAGTCCCATCTGCTGGACGACTCGGCCGCCGCCGACCTTGAACGCGCCCGGCAATTGCTGGAACAGCTGGAGGGCAAGCAGGAAATACTGGACCTGCTGCGCGGCGCATTGGCGGGCAGCGCGACCAAAATCTTCATCGGATCGGAAAACAAGCTCTTTTCCCTGTCCGGTTCTTCGGTCATAGCCGCGCCCTACCGTGGCGCGGACGGCCGGGTCGTCGGCGTGGTCGGCGTGATCGGCCCCACGCGCTTGAACTATGCGCGGGTGATCCCCATGGTGGATTTCACTGCACAGACGCTGTCGAGATTGATGAGATGAGCGAAGACAAGAATCTGGAAAATACCGAAACCGTGGACGTCCTGCCCGAAGATGCTGCGCCTGCCGGAGAGGCGGGCACGGATCGGGTTGCCGCGCTGGAGGCCGAACTCGCCGCTGCGAAGCAGGACATCCTCTACGCCCATGCCGACACGCAGAATGTGCGCCGCCGGCTGGAAAAGGAACTGGCCGACGCCCGCGCCTATGCCGCGACCGCCTTCGCGCGCGACATGCTGTCGGTCGCCGATAATCTTGGGCGGGCGCTCGCAGCCATCCCGGCCGACCTGCGCGAGGACGAAAAGTTCAAGGGCCTGGTCGTCGGTCTGGAAGCCACCGGCCGCGAACTGGAGAATGTGTTCGGCCGCAACGGCATCACGAAGCTGGAATCGGTCGGCCAGCCGCTGGACCCCAACAAGCATCAGGCAATGATGGAAGTCCCCTCGGACGAGGCGGAGCCCGGCACGATCCTGCTGGAAATGCAGGCCGGCTATATGATCAAGGACCGTTTGCTCCGCCCCGCCATGGTCAGCGTGGCGAAGAAGCCGGAATAGCCTTTTCAACCCGTTCGGGCGGAGCCTGTCGAAGCCCATTTCTTCTTCGAGAAGTGAAGCCCTTCGACAGGCTCGGGGCGAACGGGGATATTTTGTGCGCCACGACCTCAACCTCATTACGGACCGGCCGACCTTCGTCACCCATCTCGAATGTTCGCTGACGGGCGAGCGCTACGAGGCGGACCGGCTGCATGGCCTGTCGGCGGCGGGCAAGCCGTTGCTGGTGCGCTACGATCTGGAGGGCGTGCGTGCCGCGCTGACGAAAGGCGCGCTCGCCGCCCGGCCGATGGACCTGTGGCGCTGGCGCGAACTGCTCCCCGTCCGCCAAACCGCCAGCATCGTCAGTCTGGGCGAAAATGCGACGCCGCTGATCCCGTTGCCGCGCACTGCCGCGCGGCTGGGAGCCAGGCATTTGCTCGCCAAGGATGAAGGTCGCCTGCCGACCGCCTCCTTCAAGGCGCGCGGGCTCGTCATGGCTGTGTCGATGGCGAAGGAACTCGGCGTAACCCAGGTTGCCATGCCGACCAACGGCAATGCCGGCGCGGCGCTCGCCGCCTATGCCGCTGTCGCCGGGATGGAAGCCGTCATCTTCTGCCCCGCCGATACGCCCGAAGTGAATGTGCGGGAAATTGCGGCGCAGGGTGCGCGCGTCTATCGCGTCGATGGCCTCATCGACGACTGCGGCGCCATTGTGGGGCAGGGCGCGAAGGAACGCGGCTGGTTCGACTTTTCGACCCTCAAGGAACCCTATCGGATCGAGGGCAAGAAGACGATGGGCCTCGAACTGGCCGAACAGCTCGGCTGGGACTTGCCCGACGCGATCTTCTACCCGACCGGCGGCGGCACTGGCCTTATCGGCATGTGGAAGGCGTTCGACGAGCTGGAAAAGATCGGCTTCATCGGCTCCCGGCGCCCGAAGATGTTTGCCGTCCAGGCCGAAGGCTGCGCGCCGATGGTCCGCGCGTTCGAACAGGGCGTCGAATTCGCGGAGCGCTGGGAGGATGCGCATACCATCGCCATGGGCATTCGCGTGCCCCGCGCGGTTGGCGATTTCCTGATCCTGCGCGCCGTGCGGGAAAGCGGCGGCGCGGCGCTGGCCGTGTCCGACGACGCGATCGCGGCGGCCGTGCGGGATGTGGCGCGCGACGATGGGCTGCTGCTGTGCCCGGAGGGTGGGGCGACGCTCGCCGCCTACCAGCGCGCGCTGGAAGAAGGACTGATCGGGCGCGACGAGCGCGCGCTATTGTTCAACTGTGCGAGCGGCCTCAAATATCCGCTGGAGGACCAGAGCCGAACGTTGGACCGCCACGCCCCGATCGATTTCGGGGCACTCTAGATTCTTTCAAGATCTAATTAAGATACATCTTATCTCTTGACGCCGAACATTTTTAAGATATATCGCAAAGCATCAAGATCGATATGAAAGAAATGATATGAGATTCCCCCATTTTTCCCACGGCCGGTTCGGCGGGGCACGCCACGGCTTTCATGGCCACCGCCACGCCCATGCCGGCGGCTTTGGCGGACGTCCGTTCGGCGACGACCCTCTACAGGATGACGGCTTTCGCGGCGGCGGCCGGGGCGGCCGGGGCGGTCGCCGCCGTCTGTTCGACAACGACATGCTACGCCTGATCCTGCTCAAGCTGATCGCGGACGAGCCGCGTCACGGCTATGAACTGATCCGCGCCATCGAGGCGCTGTCGGGCGAGGCCTATGCCCCAAGCCCAGGCGTCGTCTATCCAACGCTCACCTTGCTGGCGGAGATGGACCTGATCGTCGAGCAGAGTCCAACCGAGTCCGGCTCAGGCAGCCGAAAGCGCTTTGCCATCACCGATGCTGGGCGCGTCCAGCTTGAGGAGCGCAAGGCTGCGCTCGACATCGCGCTGGCCCGCCTGTCCCACCTCGCGCAAAAGGCGCAGCGCATGGACGGTGGTCCAATCCGCCGCGCGATGCACAATCTGCGCTTCGCTCTGCAAAACCGGCTGGAAAAGGAAGGCGCGGACGAGCAGACCCTGCTCGATGTCGCCGCCCTGATCGATGAAGCCGCCCACAAGATCGAAAGGCTCTGATCCGATGACCGTTACAGCTACCGTACCCACCGAACATGCCAGCCGCTATCTGCAGCAACTGTCCAAGCATTGGAGCCACAAGTTCGACGTCAATTTCGACGCGCACAAGAGCGCGATCGCCTTCCCGATGGGCGCGCTCCGCATGGAGGCGCAGGCGGACGCGCTGGTCGTGACGCTGGAGCCGAATGCCGACGTGGATGTGGACCGTTTCAAGCAGGTTGTGGCGGACCATCTCGACCGCTTCGCCTTCAAGGAAGCGCCTCTGCCCTTCGATTGGAAGTAAATCTTCGCAGGCGCCACACGGGTCAGGTTCAGACCTCCGCGATCATCTCCGCCAGCACCGCCAGGCAATCCTTGGCGAGCTGGATGGAGCGGGCGGGGGACCAGCCATAATCCGCGTCGGGCAGGTCGTCATTGTCCTTGAATGGCATTTCCAGCGTCATTGCGACCGCGCCGAACCGTTCCGCCACCTGATTGGTCGACATGGACAAGTTGGCCTTGCCCGCACCCGCCACGGCATAGCCCAGCCGCGTCTGGAAGTCGGGCGTGCGCTTTGCCAGCGTGTCGCGATAATGGGTGTATAGTCGGCTCTGCTTCTCGGTCAGGGACGGAATGCCCTCGAACCCCGCCAGGAATACGGCGGGGATCGCTTCGTCGCCATGCACGTCCATGGCGAAATCGACGCCGCTCGCGTCCATGGCGTCGCGCACCAGCTTTACTTCCGGGCTGCGCTCCATCGTCGGCTCGTGCCATTCGCGGTTGAGGTTCACGCCCGCCGCGTTGGTGCGCAGGTGGCCGCGCCGGCTGCCATCCGGATTCATGTTGGGCACCACGTAAATGGTCGCTTCCCGGCGCAGCAACCGGGCGACGGCGTCCTCTTCGTCGCACAGCCGTTCCAGCGCGCCTTCCATCCACCATTCCGCCATCGTCTCGCCCGGATGCTGGCGGGCATAGAGCCAAATCTTCTTCGGACCATCGCCAATGGTCAGGAGGTCCAGCGGCTGCCCGTCCAGCGTCAGGCCCAGTTCGCGGTGCTCGACGCCGGGTTGGCTCGCCGCCCAGGCGATCAGGTCATGATGCCGCTCCATCGAATAGGGCGCGAAATAGGCGATCCACACCGCATTGCTGTCCGGCATCAGGCGGATGGTGAGCACGCCATCGGCATAGTCGGTGTCGGCCAGGAACCAGTTTTCCCGATCCTCGCTGACGCGCGCCGAATATCCCTTCCACCCGTCCGGATAGGCGGAACTCCCGCAATTGACGATGCGCAATTCGACCTCGCGGCCTGCCGCATTGGCCAGCCGGAAATGGAACCACTGATAGAAGTCGCTCTGGTGATCGGTCACGATCTCCAGGTCGGCGCGGACGCCGTGTGCGCTGTCGGTGACGGAAAGAACGCGAATATTGCCGCTGTCGAAGCCGCTGGAAATGCTGATGGTCATTTGACCGTTATAGTGCGCCCCGATTCGCCCGGATAGCCCCCGATCAGCGCGGTGGCCAGTTTCTGCGCGGCGGCGACCGGCTGCGCAGCCGGACTGCCCTGCTTCGCTTGCGTCGAAGCGCGTCCTTCCCACACCGCTGCCGAATCGGACCGGCGGCGCAACTGCACATGCATCTGCGTCGTCACGATGTCCTTCGGCTTGCCCGACAGGTTGATGCCGACACCGACGCCAAGCCCGCCGAAGCTGCCGCCGCGGCGTCCTCCGCCGCTGCCGAAGCCGCCGCCCACGCCCACGCTGACCGGTCGGTCGCTACCATTGTCGATGCCGCTTGGGCGGAAGCTGCGGTCCAGGCTGACCAGCGCCACATAGTCGCTCGACGCGCCCGCCGGGGCGGGGGTGAAGCCGACCCGTTGCAGCTCCTGCGACACGATCCCCGCATAGGTGCGAAACTCCAGGCTGACATCCGGATTGCCCGGCATTTCCTCGATCGCGACCGTGCCGGTCCGCGCCGGATCGGCGACGTGGAAGCGCGTGACCTCGACCGGAGCGGTCGTCGTGCAGGCGGCGAGCGGCAGGGCGAGCAGGGCGGAGAGCAGGACAGGCTTGGTCATGGCGACAACTCCAACGGGCATGTACCGCATACACGGCGCGGCAACGGATATTCCATCCAACGCGTGAAGCCACGAACTTGCTGCACACGCGATGAACGGCGGGAAAAGACCGGCGGTCACCCTTGACTTTGGCCGGTCGCGCCCATAGGGGCAGCGCTTCCAGTTTTCAGTCACATCAGAATCATCGAAGGCCGATAGCCATGAAGATCCGCAACTCGCTCAAGTCGCTCAAGGGCCGCCACCGGGACAACCGCGTGATCCGTCGCCGCGGCCGCACCTACGTCATCAACAAGACCAACCGCCGCTTCAAGGCCCGCCAGGGCTGATAAGCGCCGCCGCCGCCAGGCGGCGGCCCGGTCTGCAAGCAAGAAGCGCCCGGTCGATGATCGGGCGCTTTTCGCGTTGCGGTTCATCGGTGCAAAGAGGCATCCCGTTCGTCCTGATTAGCCGCCGAGCCGGTCGAAGGGCGGTATCGAAGGGCTTTGCGGAGATAGCCCTTCGATACCGCCCTTCGACTTCGCTCAGTCCCCAGGCAGGGCGAACGGACGGGAATTCCCAGCGATTGTCAAAAGGTCGGCTTCTCGTCCCGGCCCTTCAGTTCGTCGCCGCGAATCGCCGCGACGTGAAGCACGTTGGTCGAACCCGGCGTCCCGAACGGCACGCCCGCCAGCACGACGATCTTTCCGCCCTTGTCCGCCATATGGTGGCGAAGCGCCATGCGCCGCGCCTTGCCGATCATTTCCTCGAAATTGCCGATGTCCTTGGTCTGCACCGCATGGACGCCCCAGGTCAGACCCAGCTTGCGCGCCGTGTCGGCCCGCGGCGTCAGCGCCAATATGGGTGCGGATGGCCGCTCGCGCGCAACGCGGCGCACCGTGCTGCCCGAAGAGGTGAAGCAGGTGATCGCGCTGGCGCCCACGACCGACACGATGCTGCCCGCTGCTTCGGCCAAGGCATCGGCCGTGGTCGGGTCGGGCAGCGTCTCGGTATAATGAAGCCGGCCGAAATAGCCCGGATCGCGCTCCACTCCATCATCGCGACCGCCTCGACCGGCCAGTCGCCCGCCGCCGTCTCGGCCGACAGCATGATCGCGTCCGCGCCATCATAAACGGCCGTCGCCACGTCCGAAACCTCGGCCCGCGTCGGGGAGGGCGACTTGATCATCGATTCGAGCATCTGCGTTGCGACCACGACCGGGCGGCCCAGCTTGCGCGCGGTCGCCACGATCTGCTTCTGAAGCGGCGGCACCGCCTGGGGCGGCAATTCCACGCCCAGGTCGCCGCGCGCCACCATGACGCCGTCCGCCAGCTCCACGATCTCTTCCAGCCGCTGCACGGCTGACGGCTTCTCGATCTTGGCCATCAGCGCCCCATATCCACCCATCAGCTTGCGCGCCTCGGCCAAATCCTCCGGTCGCTGCACGAAGCTCAGGGCGATCCAATCGCAGCCCTGCTGCATGGCGAAGCTCAAGTCGCGCCGGTCCTTGTCGGTCAGTGCCGGGACGGGGACCACCACGTCCGGAACGTTGACGCCCTTGCGGTTGGACAGCGCGCCGCCGACCTCGACGATGGTGTCGATCCGGTCGTCCGCGACCGCCTTCACCCGCAACACCAGCTTGCCATCGTCCAGCAGCAGGCGAGTCTCGGGCACCAAGGCGGCGTAGATTTCGGGGTGGGGCAGGTTCACGCGTCGCGCGTCGCCGGGCGTCTCGTCCCGGTCCAGCACGAAGGCCGCGCCCGTTTCCAGGATCGCCAGCCCTTTCTCGAATGTGCCCACGCGCAGCTTGGGGCCTTGCAGGTCGCCCAATATGGTGGTCGGCCGCGCGAATTCCTTTTCCAGCGCGCGGATGGTGGCGATGCGCTTGGCATGGTCCTCATGCGCGCCGTGGCTCATATTGATGCGGAAGGCATCGGCACCGGCCACGAACAGCGCCCGGATCATCTCCGCGCTGTCGCTCGCAGGGCCAAGGGTCGCAAGGATGCGGACCTTGCGCGTGCGGGGCGGTAACTTCGTCATGGTTTCTCCTGACCGTCTTGATCGTCCCTGGCTGGCCTCACGGCCTTGCCAGTGCGTCGTTATGGGTTATCCGTACTGCACGACAGGATGATGTAGATCAGCGAAAAGGATCGCCGATGGCCGACACCATACTCACAGATGCGGTCGCTGCAACCGCCTTCCGCCGTCTGGTGGCGCATTTGCAGCACCGGACCGACGTCCAGAATATCGATCTCATGGGAACAGCCGGCTTTTGCCGCAATTGCCTGGCCGATTGGATCGCGGAGGCGGACAGCCATCTGACACGGGACGAAGCGCGCGAGATCGTCCACGGCATGCCCTTCGCCGACTGGAAGGCGCGGCATCAGGGCGAAGCGACGCCCGAACAGATCGCCCGGATGAAGGAGAGTGTGGCGAAGAACGCCGACAATCATTAGAGGCGTCCGCCAACCCGATTCACACTGACACGGAGATTCACGAATGAGCGAGGGCAACGTCGCCGCCGACCAGCTACGACTTTTCATCGAGCGCATCGAGCGCCTGGAGGAAGAGAAGAAGGGCATCGGCGACGACATCAAGGATGTCTATCTGGAGGCGAAAGCCAACGGATATGATGGTAAGATCATGCGCCAGATCGTCCGTTTGCGGAAGATGCAGCCCCACGACCGGCAGGAGATGGAGGCCATCCTCCAGACCTACCTTGCCGCACTGGGCATGGAATAAGGCCGCACACCAACCGTTTGAAGGGAGAACGCCCATGTCCGAGATTATCGTGAGCACCACCAGCCGCCTGGAAGGGCGGCCTGCGAAGGAATATCTCGGCATCGTCACCGGAGAGGTGATCGTGGGCGCAAACCTGTTCCGTGACCTGTTCGCCAGCGTGCGGGACATTGTGGGCGGCCGTTCGGGCGCTTATGAGGACGTGCTTCAGCGCGCCCGCGAACAGGCGATCGGCGAAATGCGCATGCGCGCCGCCACCATGGGCGCGAACGCCGTCGTCGGCGTCGATCTCGATTATGAGGTGATCGGGTCCAACGGTTCGATGCTGATGGTGTCGGCATCGGGCACCGCGATCCTTTATTGATGCTGACCGTCCGCCGGGCGGACGCGGCGGATGCCGCGGCCTGCGCGGCGATCTACGCGCCCTTCGTCACCGACAGTTGGGTCAGTTTCGAAACCGATCCGCCCGATCCGGCGGAAATGGCGCGGCGGATCGCCGACCATGGCGCATCGCATGGCTGGCTGGTGGCGCTGGAGCCGGACGGCGCCATTGTCGGCTATGCCTATGGCAGCCCGCATCGCGCCCGCGCTGCCTATGCGACCTCGGCCGATGTCGCCATCTATGTCGATCCCGCCTTTGCCCGGCGCGGCGTGGGGGTGGCGCTCTACGCCGCCTTGCTGCCGATGCTGAAGGCGCGCGGCTGCCATGCCGCCTTCGCAGGGATCGCCCTGCCTAATGCCGCCAGCATCGCGCTGCACGAAGCCATGGGTTTCACGCCGGTCGGCATCTATCGCGAAGTGGGCTGGAAACTGGACGGCTGGCGCGACGTAGGCTGGTGGCAACGACTGCTGTGAGCGCCCTCGCTCTGGCGGTTGCCCTTGGGGCGGCCGCTGGTGTAAGGGCGCCCATCCCTTTCAACCGGCAGACAAGATTTCAGGACCATGGCAGGCCATTCCAAATTCAAGAACATCATGCATCGCAAGGGCGCGCAGGACAAAAAGCGCTCCTCGATGTTCTCCAAGCTCAGCCGCGAAATCACCGTGGCGGCCAAGATGGGCATGCCCGACCCGGACATGAACCCGCGCCTGCGCCTTGCGGTCAACGCCGCCAAGGCCCAGTCCATGCCCAAGGACAACATCCAGCGCGCGATCGACAAGGCGTCGGGCGGCGACATGGAGAATTACGAGGAAGTCCGCTATGAGGGCTATGGCCCCGGCGGCGTCGCCATCATTGTCGAAGCGCTCACCGACAACCGCAACCGCACCGCGACCAACGTCCGCACCGCTTTCTCCAAGAATGGCGGCAATCTGGGTGCCTCGGGCGCGGTGAGCCATGGTTTCGAGCGCCTGGGCCTCATCACCTATCCGGCGAGCGCGGGCGAGGCCGATGCGGTGTTCGAAGCGGCGCTGGAAGCGGGCGCGGACGATGTGTCCTCGAATGAGGATGAGCATGAGATCTGGACCGCGATGGACGCGCTCCACGAAGTCGCCAAGGCGCTGGAAGCCAAGCTCGGCGCAGCTGACAGCGCAAAGCTGGCGTGGAAGCCCACCACCACGGTCGAAGTCGATGAAAGCAATGCAGCGACGCTCCTGAAGCTGGTCGACGTGCTGGAGGATGATGACGACGTCCAGACCGTCTGGGGCAATTATGAAGTCTCCGACGCGGTCATGGAGAAGCTGGGTTGATCTAATACATCCCCCCTTACTGGGGAGGGACAAATTATTGGAAGATCATGATCCTCCTCGGTCTCGATCCTGGCCTTGGCACCACTGGCTGGGGCATCATTGCCGCGGACGGCAACCGGCTGACGCATATCGGCAATGGTCAGATCAAGACCGATGCGGACATGGCGCTGGCCACGCGGCTGCTGGCCATTGATTTGGCGCTCACCGACCTGATCCTGGAACATCGGCCCGATGGCGCGGCGGTCGAAGAGGTGTTCGTCAACGTGAACCCGCAATCCACGCTCAAGCTGGGGCAGGCGCGCGGCGTGGTGCTGCTCGCTGCGTCACGCTCGGGCATGGAGGTGGGCGAATATGCCGCCCGGCTCGTCAAGAAATCGGTGGTGGGCGTCGGCAACGCGTCGAAGGAGCAGGTTCACGCCATGGTGCAGCGCCTGTTGCCGGGCGCGAAGATCGCCGGGCCTGACGCGGCGGATGCGCTCGCGGTCGCCATCACGCACGCCCACCATCTGGCGAGCGCGCGCCGCATCCCGACGCGCTGAGCCTCAGCCGAACAGTTCTTCGAGGAAATTCGTCATCGCGCGGAAGCTGCGCCGGTCTGCGTCTTCATTGTAGGCCAAGCCCTTGTCCGGCATGTTGATCGCGTGATCGGTGAAGGCATGGCCGGCATGGCCATAGGCGTGAATCTGCCAGTCGCATCCTGCGTCCGTCAACTCCCTCGCCAGCGCGACCGTCGCGTCGGGCGGCGCGATCGGATCGTCCCAGCCGTGGCAGATCAGCAGCTTCGCCGCGATCCGGGCATTGGGGAAGGGCGGCGCGTCATAGACGCCGTGGAAGCTCACGCCGCCCGCAATGTCCGCGCCGCTGCGTGCGAGGTCCAGTACGCACTTGCCGCCGAAGCAAAAGCCGATCGCCGCCGTTTGTCCGGCATCGACCTGCGGCAGCGCTTTCAGCGTCGCATGCGCCGCATGGACCCTGTCCCGCATCATTGCCCGATCGGCGTTGAGTTCGCCCATATATCGGCCCATGTCGGGATCGCTCCGGCTGGTGCGCTTGCCCTGCCCGAAGACATCGGCGACCAGCACGGCATGGCCAAGCGCCGCCACCCGTTCGGCATAGGCGAAATCGGCTTCCTTCGTCCCCAGCACATTGGGGAAGAGCAGGATGCCGGGCCTTTCGCCGCCGGCCTCTTCCGCGACGATCATGCTCTCGAACGGCGCGCCATCCTGCGTGTGGACGATCACCTGCCTGACGATGGCCATCACCTGTCTCCTTCGCTGTCTCTATATGCTGCCAAATCCCGGCGCTTCGCCGCGTGCGGCAGGATTGACGCGGCGCGGGCGCTTCCACCCGATGCTCGGCCGCTTGCGCAGGCGCAGCGTCGGCCAGTCGCCCCGGTCGGCGCGCTCGGCCAGCCGCATGCCCTGTGCGCGATACGCGGCGATCACCGCATCGGCCTGCGTATCGAGCAGGCCCGCCAGCACGATCGTTCCGCCATCCTCGATCAAGGCACAGAGCGAGGGCGCCAATTCGATCAGCGGCCCGGCTAGGATGTTGGCGATCAGCAGGTCGTAAGGCGCGCGCCCCGCCAGCGCGGGGTGGTTGCCGCCTGCGGCCGCGACGAGCGCCAGCCGCCCAAGCCCGTCGCCCAGCATGATACCGTTGGCACGCGCATTGTCGGCGCTGATCTCCACCGCCACCGGATCGATGTCCGACGCGATGGCGCGCGCGCGCGGCCACAGGTTGAGCGCGGCGAAAGCGAGCAGTCCGGTGCCGGTGCCGATGTCCGCGATGTTGCGGAAATGCATGCCCACGCGCCGCATCCGGTCCAGCATGGCCAGGCATCCCGCCGTCGTCTCATGCTGCCCTGTGCCGAACGCGCGCCCTGCTTCGATCAACAGGTTCACATGGCCCGGCAGTTCGGGATCGGTGGCGATGTTGCGGACGTGGAAGCGACCGGCAGTCACCGGTGCCAGTCCTTGCTGGCTCATCGTCACCCAATCCTCGTCGGGCAACGCCTCGACCAGCGGCTTGGTCCCGGCGGCGCTTGGAACCAGCGTCTTGAGCAGCTTGATCGCGGCCGGGCTGGGTCGCCCCTCGAAATAGGCGTCCAGCCGCCAGAGCCCCTGATCCTCATCCGCCTCGCTGGTCATCAGCACGGGCGGGCTGTCCATGACCGCGAAGGCGGCGATGTCCCCGTCGATCGCCTCGGCTTCGGCGCGGGTGCAGGGCAGGGTGACTTTCCAGCTCTGTGCAGCTGGCGCGGTGGCGTCCGTCATCCCGCCGCCTTTAGAGCAGGACGACGGCAAGGGGAAGCGGGCGACAGCCCTATGCCGCTCGCTTAAGCGACCTGCCGGCCGAAGTCCGACGATGCGTTGCGCAGGCTGGTGAGCTTGCCTTCGACGCTGACGAAGCCGCGTTCGAGCTGGTCGATCTCGGACGCGACGACTTCGGTATCCTGCCGGATGGCGGAGATGGTGGTCGACATCGAATCGGCCGCCAGCGCGGTTTCGTCAACCGCGGCGGTGATCATGGTCACGGTCTGCGCCTGCGCGTCCATGGCGTGGCGGATGCGCTCGGCGCTGGCCTTCACTTCGCCCACCGTGTCGCGGATGCGTTCGTTATTCTCCACCGACAGACGCGTCGACGCCTGGATGTCGGCGATCTTGCCCGCGATCTCGTCGGTTGCCCGCGCGGTCTGGTTGGCGAGGCTCTTCACCTCCTGCGCGACGACGGCGAAGCCGCGGCCGGCATCGCCCGCGCGCGCCGCCTCGATCGTGGCGTTGAGCGCCAGCAAATTGGTCTGCCCTGCAATGTCGCGGATCAGGCCCAGGATCGATTCGATCGACTTGGCATGTTCCGACAGGGTGGCCGACATGGTCACCGCCTCGCCCGACTGGGTGGAGGCGCGCTGCGCCACTTCGGCGGCGCTTTCGACTTCGCCCCGCGCGTCCTCGATCGCGCGGATCAGGCCGGCGGAGGTGCGCGCCGCCTCGCGCATGGCGATGGCGGACTGCTCGGCGGCGGCAGCGACTTCCGACGCCTTGCCCAGCATGCCGCGCGTCGCGGCCGACGCGTCCTTCGCCTGTTCGCGCAGCGATTCGCCCAGCTTCGACGCGCCGTCGATCTCGCCCACGATCCGCTGTTCGAACAGCGTGCCATAACGCTGGCGCTCCAGCCGGTCGGCTTCGGCCTGGTCGTTGGCCATCACATTGCTCATCAGGCCCGAATCGATCATCGCGATCTGCAGCATCGCGCGCGAAAGCGTCCTGCGTTGCGTTTCGTCGGCGCACCGTTCCCAGATCAGGTCGGCGATATGTTCGTTCGCGGCGGCGACAGCGGTCAACACCGATCCGGCCGCCACGCCATGCTTGCGCGCGTGCCGCACGCAATCCGCCGCCGAGGCGGCCCAACGTGCGGTCTCGAAGCGCAACAGCTTGTCATGCGCATAATTGCGCGCTTCCGATTCGATGCGGGCCAGGACAGCGGCGCCCATCCGATCCTTCAGACCGGTTTCGCGCATATACATGTCGAAGAAGGTCGTCCCGACGCTGTCCAGATCGTCGCCGATCATCTCGCCGATCTCGCGCGCGGCGCGTGCCAGCGCACCATCCGGGTCGACACCGGCCAGCAGGCTGGATGCAGTGGCGGCAGAAAGGATATTGGACGGCATGGAAAACGGTCCCCGTTGACGAGATGATCTGTTTGCACCCGACTCTTAACGCCCCTTGGTTAATCACTTCTTATGCCTGCAACCTTTTCGCGCTTGGGCGGATGTGCTGCCGAGTCGGCTTTTCGACAGCTTGCCCTCCAGCCGCTTCGCTCCTAAGGGGACGGGACTCGAGGAAAAAGCATCAGGGACAAGGGTAGATATGGCGCGTTCCACCAGCCGGCCGCTCTCGCCGCATTTGACCATCTGGAAATGGGGCCCGCACATGGCGGTGTCCATCATGCACCGCGTTACCGGCAACGGGCTGGCGACGGTCGGGGCGCTGGGCCTCGTGTGGTGGCTGATGGCGGCGGCGATGGGGCCGGAAGCCTATGCGACCTTCGTCAAATGCGCGACCTCGCCCATCGGCTATCTGGTGATGATCGGCCTCAGTTGGTTCTTCTTCCAGCATATGGTGTCGGGTCTGCGTCACTTCGTCCTGGATATGGGCGCGGGCTATGAACTGCGCACCAACAAGACATGGGCGCTGGCGACCTTCGTCATATCGGCGCTGCTGACGATCCTCTTCTGGCTCTTCATCTTCGGAAAGGCGCTCTGATGGGCACGGGTACTGGTATCGGCCGCGTTCGCGGCCTCGGCTCCGCCAGGCATGGCGCGCATCACTGGCTGGCGCAGCGCTATACGGCCGTCGGCAACCTGTTGCTTGTCCTGTGGCTGCTCATCAGCCTCGCGACCCTGCCGGGCCTGGACTATGAAAGCGTCGTCAGCTGGATTTCCAACCCGCTGGTCGCGGTGCCGCTGATGCTGATGCTGGTCAGCATCTTCTATCACCTGCGCCTGGGGATGCAGGTGATGCTGGAGGACTATGTCCACGACAAGGGCCTCAATTTCTTCTGCATCCTGCTGCTGAATTTCTACGCCATTGGCGGCGCCGCCGCCGGCATCTTCGCGATCGCCAAGATCGCCTTCACGGGGATCGTCAAATAATGAGCGACGCCTACAAGATCATCGACCACACATATGACACCGTGGTCGTGGGCGCGGGCGGATCGGGCCTGCGCGCCACCATGGGTAGCGCCGAAGCGGGCCTCAAGACCGCCTGCATTACCAAGCTGTTCCCGACGCGCAGCCATACCGTCGCGGCGCAGGGCGGCATCGCCGCTTCGCTCGGCAACAATTCGCCCGATCACTGGACCTGGCACATGTACGACACCGTCAAGGGGTCGGACTGGCTGGGCGATCAGGACGCGATTGAATATATGGTGCGCGAAGCGCCCGCCGCCGTCATCGAGCTGGAACATGCCGGCGTGCCGTTCAGCCGTAACGAGAATGGGACGATCTACCAGCGTCCCTTCGGCGGCCATATGCAGAATATGGGCGCCGGTCCGCCGGTGCAGCGCACCTGCGCCGCTGCCGACCGCACCGGCCACGCGATGCTCCACGCGCTCTATCAGCAGTCGCTGAAATATGACGCGGACTTCTACATCGAATATTTCGCCATCGACCTCATCATGGAAAATGGCGAGTGCCGCGGCGTCATCGCCATCTGCATGGAGGATGGCTCGATCCACCGCTTCCGCAGCCATGCGGTCGTGCTGGCGACGGGCGGCTATGGCCGCGCCTATTTCTCCGCCACCTCGGCCCATAGCTGCACCGGCGACGGCGGCGGCATGGTGCTGCGCGCGGGGCTACCGCTCCAGGATCTGGAATTCGTGCAGTTCCACCCCACCGGCATCTACGGCGCGGGCGTGCTCATTACCGAAGGCGCGCGCGGCGAGGGCGGCTACCTCACCAATTCCGAAGGCGAACGCTTCATGGAGCGCTATGCCCCGTCCGCCAAGGATCTGGCCTCGCGCGACGTGGTGTCGCGGTCGATGGCGATGGAAATGCGCGAAGGACGCGGCGTTGGTCCCAACAAGGACCATATCTTCCTGCACCTCGACCATATCGATCCCAAGGTGCTGGCCGAACGCCTGCCCGGCATCACCGAAAGCGGCAAGATTTTCGCGGGCGTCGATTTGACCCGCCAGCCGCTGCCGGTGACGCCCACCGTCCACTATAATATGGGCGGCATCCCCTGTAACTATCACGGGCAGGTGGTGACGAAGGTCGGCGACGATCCGGAAGTCGTGGTGCCCGGTCTCTATGCCGTGGGCGAAGCGGCGTGCGTGTCGGTCCATGGCGCGAACCGCCTGGGTTCCAACAGCCTCATCGACCTCGTCGTGTTCGGCCGCGCGACCGGCCTTCACCTCAAGGAGACGTTGAAGCCCAACGCCGCGCACAAGCCGCTGCCTCAGGATTCGGCCGATCTGGCGCTCAGCCGCCTCGATAAATATCGCAACGCTAAGGGCGGTTCGCCCACGGCGGCGATTCGCCTCGAAATGCAGCACACCATGCAGAAGCATGCCGCTGTGTTCCGCGACAGCGCATTGCTGGCCGAGGGCGTCACCAAGATGGAGCAGGTCAACAAGCGGCTGGAGGACGTTGCCGTTACCGACCGCTCGCTGATCTGGAACACCGATCTCATCGAAACGCTGGAACTGGACAACCTCATGTCCCAGGCGGTCTGCACCATGGTCAGCGCGGAAAACCGCAAGGAAAGCCGCGGCGCCCATGCGCACGAGGACTTCCCGAACCGCGACGACGAAAACTGGATGAAGCACACCGTCAGCTGGTTCGACGGCTGGGGCGGTTCGGGCGGCAAGGTGAGCCTCGATTACCGCCCGGTCCACGACTACACGCTCACGGACGAGGCGGAATATATCAAGCCCAAGGCGCGCGTTTACTAAGCCGCTTGGCGTCACCAAAAATGAAGGGGCGGGCCGAAAGGCCGGCCCCTTCTTGCGTTGGGCCGAAACCATGTCCTACCCTGGGGGCGATCGATACAATGGCCGTGTCCCATCGGATAGGAACAGGCCGACGCAACTTTATGTCAATTTCTGCGGGAAATATGCGAAGTTAAGCGGGCGAAATCCTATTTCGCCGCCGGCGTCGATGATGTCGCATTGGCGGCCGGGGCGGGTGCCGCGCCTGCCTCCGCCTCGCCCTTCGGAGCCAGGACGCGCAAGCTCGACAACACCGTTTCCGCCATGCCCTGATATTGCTCGCTCAGCATTTCGGGATAGACGAAGGTCGCGCTGACGACCGATCCGTCCGCACGGCGGACCAGCCGAACCGCGACATTATTGCCTTCGCCGTCATTGGCGGTGCCGCGATATTCATTCTCGCCGACAAAGTCGCCGTCCACGCCTTCCGCCCCGTTGCTGATCGTTTCGACGATCTGCCGCAGCGTCTGATCCTTGTCGTTCCTGTCCCAGAAGACGCGCACGTCCGCGCCCGCCCCGGGATCTTCATACACCACGCCGTCCGGCGTGCTCGCGCCCTTGTCGATCGTCCAGCCTTCCGGGAAGGTGATGGAAAATCCGCGCTCGACATTCACATAGTTGCGGTTCTCGGCCTCGCTCATTGCTTGCTGGCTTTCCAGCGCGTTGGCAGCCGCGGCGTTGGCGGCGGCGGCCAGTTGCTCCTGGCTGGGCGCGTCGCCCACCGGTTCGGTGCGGCCACAGGCAGCAAGCAGCAGGATGGAAAGGCAGGCGGCGGCGGAGGCGGCAGTCTTCATGACCGTTCCAAAGCATAGCCGGCGCATGAATTCAACGCCCCTGCGGAGCGAAGAGCCGGATCGTGCGGCTACCGGTTCAGGCGGCGCTGTCGATGCCGAGTTCGGCCAGCTTGCGGTAGAGCGTCGAGCGGCCGATCCCCAATCGCCGCGCAACCTCCGTCATGCGGCCGCGATAATGGCCTATGGCCAGGCGGATGACGTCGGCTTCGATGTCGGCCAGTTGCCGCACATGCCCGTCGCCTTCGAACAGGGTGATGCCAGCCCCGTCGCGATGCGGCAGCGGCGTGGTGCGCGGACGCAGCATATGGACGTCGCCCGTCGATTGCGTGCGGATTTGCTGGGCGATCTGCGGAAAATCCTGCGGCGTGAGCGCGTCGCCCTCGCACAATACGGCGGCGCGGAAGAGGGCATTCTGCAACTGGCGCACATTGCCGGGCCAGCCATGCTGCATCAGCAGTGCGAGCGCGTCGTCGGTCAGGCCCAGGCCGCGCATGCCCGGCTGGGCGGCGATGCGGGTGAGCAGGTGTCGGCAGAGGGCGGGTATGTCGCCCATTCGCTCGCGCAGCGGCGGCACGGTCAGCTGCACGACGTTCAGCCGGTAATAAAGATCCTCGCGGAACCGTCCGGCTTCAATCTCTTCCAGCAGCCGCTTGTTGGTCGCGGCGATCACGCGCACATCGACATGGATCGGCCGCCGAGCGCCGATGGGCTGCACTTCTCCGTCCTGCAGCACCCGCAACAGCTTGACCTGCGCGTCGAGCGGCATCTCGCTCACTTCATCCAGGAATATGGTGCCCAGGTCCGCGCTGGCGAACTTGCCCACATGCCGGTCGAACGCGCCGGTGAAGGCGCCGCGTTCATGGCCGAACAGCTCCGATTCCACCAGGTTGGCGGGGATCGCGCCGCAATTGACCGTCACCATCGCATGGCGATGACGGGGCGAGGCGGCATGGATGGCGCGTGCGATGACATCCTTGCCAACGCCGCTCTCCCCCTCGATCAGCACCGGCACCCGCGCCCGCGCGGCCTTGGCAGCGATGGCGAGTGCCGCGCGGAATTGCGGGGCTGAGCCGACCACGTCCTCGAAGGAAAGGGGGGCAGTGATCTTTTCCGTCAGCGGGCGCAGCTCGCCGGCATGCGCGCCCTCGGCTCGCGTGGCGTTGAGCGCGGCCAGCAACCGCTCCGGCGCGATCGGCTTCGACAGATAGTCCGTCGCTCCCGCGCGCATGGCTTCGACCGCGACGGCGACGTTGTTGTGCGCGGTCAGCACCAGGATAGGCAGCGCAGGCCGCCGCGCGCGGATGTCGCGGATCAATCCTGCAGGTTCGTAATCGGGGCTATACTGGTCCAGCAGGACCGCATCGAGCTGCATCCCGTCCTGGGTGCCGAGCGTTGCGATCGCGCTTTCGCCATCGCCTGCGAAAATGGTGCGCCACCCCGCGCGTGAGGCCAGCGCCGACACTAGCCTGCGCTGCGCCGGCTCGTCGTCGATCAGCATCAGCATCGGTACGCCGTCGCGCGTCATTGCCACCCCTTCAAAATACCAGGCGGCCGACCGTAGCGTTGGCAGGTAAAAGCCGGCTTAACCGCGAAAGATTTTCTTGTGCCGCGGCGGGTTGAGAGGCGTGCCCGTTGACTATAAGGGGAGTGGGCAAAAGCAACGTCAGGGGAAGGGATATGGCTTCTAACGACATGAAAAGCGCCAACGAGACTTACACTGGCTTCGTCGGATTGGTGAAATGGGGCACGATCGCCAGCGTTATCGTGGCCGCCATTGTGGTGCTGTTGATCTCAAGCTGACCCGCTTGCAAAAATGGGGAGGGGATAAACGAACATGAAAATAGCGGTGGTGAAAGAGCAGGCGTCAGGCGAAAAGCGAGTCGCTGCCACGCCGGAAACGGTAAAGAAATTCAAGGCACTCGGCGCTGAAATGGCGGTCGAGGCCGGGGCCGGGCTGACGGCGTCGATCGCTGATGCCGATTATGCCAATGCTGGCGCGACGGTGGCGGACCGGGCGGCAACGATTGCCGGAGCCGACATCATATTGGGCGTTCAGGGGCCTTCGCCAGACAGCCTTGCCGGTGCGAAACCGGGCGTTTGGATCGTGGCAGGGCTCAATCCGTTCGGGGACCGCGCGCGCGTCGATGCCTACGCGGCTGCGGGCCATGAAGCGCTGGCGATGGAATTCATGCCGCGTATCACCCGCGCGCAGTCGATGGACATCCTTTCCTCGCAATCGAATCTCTCGGGCTACAAGGCGGTGCTGGACGCGGCTGCCGAATATGGTCGGGCCTTTCCGATGATGATGACGGCGGCGGGCACGGTTTCGGCCGCAAAGGCGTTCATCATGGGCGTGGGCGTTGCTGGGCTTCAGGCGATCGCCACCGCGCGTCGCCTTGGCGCGCAGGTCAGCGCGACCGACGTCCGCTCGGCCACGAAGGAACAGATCGAATCGCTTGGCGCCAAGGCGATCTTCGTTGAGAAGGTCGCAGGGATCGAAGGTGAGGGGTCGGGCGGCTACGCCACGGAGATGTCGGACGAATATAAGGCCGCGCAGGCCGAACTCGTCTCGGCCCACATCGCCAAGCAGGACATCGTCATCACCACGGCGCTCATTCCGGGGCGGCCCGCGCCGCGCCTCATCACCGACGCGCAGATCGCGACGATGAAGCCTGGCAGCGTCATTGTCGACCTGGCGGTCGAGCAGGGCGGCAACGTCGAGGGCGCGGTGGCGGGCGAAGTCGTCGAGCGCCACGGCGTCAAGATCGTGGGCCACCGGGTCAACGAACGGCTGCTGGGTTGAGCCAGCCTTAATGAAGGGGCGCGCGCCTGCCAAGGGGGCGGGGGCGCGCGGAACCGTCCCGTGCGGACACGCCGGGACGAACAGGGAGTAGGAACGATGGACTTCATCTCCATCCTGTCGATTTTCGTGCTGGCATGTTTCGTCGGCTATTATGTGGTGTGGTCGGTGACCCCGGCGCTCCACACGCCGCTGATGGCGGTCACCAACGCCATTTCGTCCGTCATCATCGTCGGCGCGCTGGTCGCGTCGGCCGAAGCCGGTAGCGCGGCGGCGAAATATCTCGGCCTGCTGGCCGTGGTGTTCGCCAGTGTCAACATTTTCGGCGGCTTCGCCGTCACCGAACGCATGCTCGCCATGTACAAGAAGAAGGAGCGCAAGTGATGCACGAACTCGCGCCCGTCTCGCCCTTCATCGCGCTCGCCTATCTGGTAGCGGGCGTCCTCTTCATCCTCGCCCTGCGCGGCCTGTCCAGTCCGGCGACCAGCCGACGGGGCAACCGCATGGGCATGGTCGGCATGGCCATCGCCGTCGTCACCACGCTCTACACCCATGACGTGGTCAGCCTGCCCGAAATCATCGGCGCGATCGTCGTTGGCGGTGGTATCGGCTTCATCATCGCCCGCCGCATCGCCATGACGGCCATGCCGCAACTGGTGGCGGCCTTCCACAGCCTCGTCGGTCTCGCCGCCGTGCTGGTGGGCGCCGCCGCCTATCTCAATCCCGGCGCGTTCGGCATTCTCGATCCGCTGACGGACGAGATCCACAATGCGAGCCGGATCGAGATGGGGCTGGGCGTCGCCATCGGCGCGATCACCTTTTCGGGATCGGTCATCGCCTTCCTTAAGTTGAACGGCAACATGTCGGGCAAGCCCATCATGCTGCCCGGTCGCCACCTCATCAATCTGGGTACGCTCGCCGCGATCCTGGGCCTCATCGCCTATTTCGTGACCGACCAGAGCCCGTGGATCTTCTGGACCGTCACGGCGCTCAGCTTCGTGATCGGCTTCCTGCTCATCATCCCGATCGGCGGCGCGGACATGCCGGTCGTCGTATCGATGCTGAACAGCTATTCGGGCTGGGCCGCCGCCGCCATGGGCTTCACGCTGGGCAACAGCGCGATGATCATCACCGGCGCGCTCGTGGGCTCGTCCGGCGCGATCCTGAGCTACATCATGTGCAAGGCGATGAACCGCAGCTTCATCAGCGTCATCGCCGGCGGCTTCGGCGCGGAGACCGGCGGCGGCGCGTCCGGCGCAGCGGCGGTCGACCGTCCCTACAAGCGCGGCAGCGCGGAGGACGCGGCGTTCCTGATGAAACAGGCCGACAGCGTCATCATCGTGCCGGGCTATGGCATGGCGGTGAGCCAGGCGCAGCATGCACTGCGCGAAATGGGCGACCTGCTCAAGAAGGAAGGCGTCAGCGTCAAATATGCGATCCACCCGGTCGCTGGGCGTATGCCTGGCCATATGAACGTGCTGCTGGCCGAAGCCAACGTCCCCTATGACGAGGTGTTCGAGCTGGAGGACATCAACGGCGAGTTCGGCCAAGCGGACGTCGCCTTCGTCATCGGCGCGAACGACGTCACCAACCCGGCGGCCAAGACCGACAAGACGTCACCCATCTACGGCATGCCGATCCTGGACGTCGCCAACGCGAAATCGGTGCTCTTCGTGAAGCGCTCCATGGGCGGCGCTGGCTATGCCGGCGTCGACAACGAAGTCTTCTACATGGACAACACCATGATGTTGCTGGCCGACGCCAAGAAGATGGTCGAGGAAATCGTCAAGGGGCTTGCCCACTAGAGCATTTTCGAAGCGGACGGCATCGTCCGCTGCCTGGGAAAATGCGGAAAACAAAAGATAACTGGAGCATGATGCGATTCAGTATGAACGGATCATGCTCTAGCACTTGCCTCATCGGCTGCTGATACCCTACGCCGTTCGGGTCGGGGGAAGTCGAGATACGCCGCGCCGCGTGCCGGTTCTCGACTTCGCTCGACCCGAACGGATTATTCATCAGGGAACATCATGCGCAAACTTGGCCTCATCGGCGGTCTCAGCTGGACGTCCACCGCCCGCTATTATGAGATCATCAATCAGGCCGTGCATCGGGCGCTGGGCGGCCAGCACAGCGCGCCGCTTCTGATCGAGAGCCTGGACTTCGCCGAGGTTGCGCGCTGCGCCACGCAGGAGGATTGGGATTGTGCCGCCGGCCAGCTGATCGCATCTGCCGGGCGGCTGCAACAGGCTGGCGCGCAAAGCCTGCTGATCTGCGCCAACAGCATGCACCGCGTCTATGATCAGGTGCAGGCGCAGGTCGATATCCCCATCATCCATATCGCAGATGTCGTGGGCGGCAGGCTGAAGGCGGATGGCGTCGAGAAAGCGGCGCTGATCGGCACCCGCAACGTCATGACGGAAAAATTCTACCGCCAGCGCCTGGTGAGCCACGGTGTGTCGCTATTGCCCGCCGACATGGAACTGGCGGAGCGGATCGACCGGATCGTCTATGACGAACTGACCGTGGGCAAGGTCACCAAGCAGTCCGAACGCTTCATGAAGTCGGAACTGACCGACATCGCCAAGCAGGATGTGCAGGCGGCGGTGCTGGCCTGCACCGAGCTGGAACTGATCGTGGACGTGAAGGCCAACGTCCTGCCGATCTACGATTGCACCCATATCCATGCCAGGGCGGGCGTCGATTTCATCCTGGGTTAGGATGACTCGTCATTGCCGGGGCGGTGCGTCACCGGCGGCGATCACCCCGGCTCGGTGATCGCGGGGTCCATGTCCCCAAGCGCCAGCCGCAGAAGCTCAACCATGGCGTTGCGTGCCGCTGCCGTGTCCCGCGCCGCGATCGCCTGGAACACGGCGCGATGGTCCGGCAGGGGATCGCGCGGCATCATCTGCTTGCGATGCTTGAAGGTGGTGGTCCAGCTCACCGCCGCCCCCACCGAACTCGCCAGCGCGGCGAGCGCGTCGTTGCGGGTGGCCGCCAATATGGCGTGGTGAAAGCGTTGATCCGCCGCGCGACCTTCTGGCGTGGACAGGCCATGGCGCGCCATGTCGGCCAGCGCTGTCTCCATGATCGCCACCTGATCGTCGCTGCGCCGCCGGGCCGCGAATTCGGCAGCCGCCGGTTCGATCACGCCGCGCAGTTCGAACAGGTCGCGGATGAAAGCTGCGTCGGGTTCACCGGCGAACATCCAGGCCAGCATTTCGGGGTCCAGCACATTCCATCGATTGCGCGGCAGCACCCTTGTCCCGGCCTTGGGCCGGCTTTCCAGCATCCCCTTGGCGATCAGGATGCGGACCGCCTCGCGGTATGCGGTGCGAGATACGTGCAACCGCTCCGATGCCTCGATCTCGCCTTCGAACAGGTCGCCGGGTTTGTGCCGTCCGGTCAAAATGGCGGTGCCCAGATCGCGCGCGATCGCCTGGTGGATGCGGAGCGCGCTTTCGTCCGATCCGAACGGTCCGTCCCTGTGCGCGCTCCCCATGCCTTTTCCCCTTCTGATTAGTCCTCAAACAATGCGGTAGGACAATGACGGCCGCAAAGAAAGGCATCCGCCACTAACCGCAAGGGCGCCAGATCGACATCGGTCGCCCCGTTGGCCACCAGATCGACGAAACGGCGATACATGGCGGGATATTCCTCGTCCGGCGCCTTCATCTGCATGTCGCCATCCAGCCGCAGCGTATTGCCGCCCTCCGACAGGAGCAGGCTGCCCCGATCCGTCTCCACCGCGATATCCCATGTCTGCGGACCGGTCTGCCGCCAGTCGAACACAGCGTCGATGGCCGCGCCCGACGCCGTCGCCATGCGGAGCGCCGCGCCGATTGGTGCCTGCTTGTTTTCCGGCACCTCCAACTCGGCGGAGAGCAGGGTGACGGGTTCGGGCACGATCTCGGTCAGGATCGACAGGGCGTTGATGCCAGGGTCGAACACGCCGAAACCGCCCGGTTCCCAGATCCAGGGTTGGCCGGGGTGCCAATGGCGCACATCCTCCCGCCACTGGATATCGATGTTTCGGATGGTGCGCTCGGCGATCCAGGCCTTTGCCTGGGCGACGGCGGCGGCGTAACGGCTGTGCCAGCTGGCGTAGAGCGTCACGCCCTGCGTCCCCGCCAGCGTCACCAGCGCATCCACTTCCGATACGGTCGCGCCGGGCGGCTTTTCAAGAAAGACGTGCTTTCCCGCCAGCAATGCCTGCCGTGCCGCCGCATAACGGACTTGCGGCGGCTGGCAGAGGATGATGGCATCGAGATCGCCTTCGCCAGCGAGCATCGCGTCGAGGTCGGGATAGTTATTCACCCCTTCTCCTTGCGCGTTGCGGCTGGCGACGGCGACCAGTTCGATGCCAGCGGTCTTTTCGATCGCGGGCAGATGCTGGTCGCGCGCGATCTTGCCGAGGCCGACGAGACCTGCCCGGATCGTCATGCCGCGATGCTCAGCTTGCCTTCGATCCGGCGCGTCAGGCCCCACGGGTTCGCTTCCTGCAGCGCCGGCGGCAGCAACGCGTCGGGCACGTCCTGATAGCAGACGGGGCGCAGGAAGCGCATCATCGCCAGTGTGCCGACCGAGGTCGATCGGCCATCGGCGGTGGAGGGGAAGGGGCCGCCATGCACCATCGCGTGGGTGACTTCCACGCCGGTCGGCCAGCCGTTGGTCAGGATGCGGCCAACCTTGCGCGACAGGGTCGGCAGCAGCTTTGCGGCATTCTCCTCGTCACCGGTGCCAAGCTGGAGCGTGGCGGTCAGCTGGCCTTCCAGACCTGCAATGGTCGCGATCACTTCCTCGATGCTGGAGCAGCGGATAAGCACGGACGACGAACCGAACACTTCCTCTGCCAGCACCGGGTTCGACTGGAAGGTCGCGCTGTCGGTCGCGAAGAAGGCAGGCTGTCCGCGGTTCACGCCTTCCGGCTCCGTGCCGCGCGCGACGGTGGTGACGCCGTCCGCGCCCACCAGGGCGGCGACACCCTTTTCATAGGCTTCGTGGATGCCCGGCGTCAGCATGACCTGCGGCGCCGCGCCGGAAAGCGCCTGTGCCGCCGACGCGACGAACCTGTCGAGGTCCGGGCCGTCCAGCGCGATGACCAGGCCGGGATTGGTGCAGAACTGGCCCGAACCCATTGTCAGCGATCCGACGAAAGCGGTGCCAAGGGCTTCGGCGCGATCTGCGAGCGCGCCCGGCAACAGAACCACCGGGTTGATCGAGGACATTTCGGCATAGACGGGGATCGGTTCGGGGCGCGACGCCGCGATCTGCATCAGCGCCGTGCCGCCGCCGCGCGACCCGGTGAAACCCACCGCCTTGACGCGCGGATCCGCGACCAGCGCGCCGCCCAGCGCACGGTTCGCGCCCGGCAGGTACGAAAATACGCCTTCATGCAGGCCGCTGCTCTTCACCGCTGCCTGGATGGCGCGGGCGACCAGTTCGCCGGTACCGGGATGCGCGCCATGGCCCTTGACGATCACCGGCGAACCGGCGGCAAAGGCAGCGGCGGTGTCGCCACCCGCAACCGAGAAGGCCAGCGGGAAGTTGGACGCGCCGAACACGGCCACGGGCCCTACCGAATGGTTGACGCGGCGCAGGTCCGCCCGTGGCAGGGGTGCACGATCGGGAATCGCACGATCGATGGTCGCGTCGAGCCAGTCACCGAGCCGCACATAGGAGGCGAACAGGCGTAGCTGCCCCACGGTACGGCCACGCTCGCCTTCCAGACGGGCGCGGGGAAGACCGGTTTCCGCCATCGCTGTTTCGATCAGCAGATCGCCGATACCCATGATGTTGTCGGCGACCGTTTCCAGGAACGTCGCGCGCGCGTCAGGCGACAGGGTGGAGAAGCTCTCGAACGCGGCTTCGGCCAGCGCTGCAGCTTCATCGACCTCGGACTCCATGGCGCTGGAGAAGGCAACCGTGCCCTTCTCGCCCGTCGCGGGGTTGATGGCGTAAAATGGTTCGCCGCCGGTGCGCTCGCTCGCGCCGATCAGCATGGCTCCGTTGAACATGGCTATCTCCTTGGGGGACAGAGGGCTTGTCATGTGCCGGCAGAACGCTGAGCGGCCGGCCGGCTTGAAGAGGGTGGAAGGAGGGGGCTACCGTCAGATGGTCCGTCGCCCCGTCGCTTTCAACGTTATAATGGGAGCGCTATCAATGATTGTCGCGGGGCAGGCCCTTGGTCTGCGCGATACGCTGATATTTCTCCGCACCCTCCAGAATCGCGCCGGTGTTGAGCTGGCCCACGACCGAGCGCTGGATTTCCTGCCACGGGGTCTGCGAAGCAGGATATTTGAACCCGCCCTCAGCCACCAGAGCTGCACGGCGTGCTTCCAGTTCCTCGTTCGAAATAAGGACGTTCACTGTTCCGGCCTTCAGGTCCATGCGTACCCGGTCGCCATCCTTCAGCAGGGCGAGGCCGCCCATCGCCGCAGCTTCGGGCGACGCGTTGAGGATGGACGGGCTGCCGCTCGTGCCCGACTGGCGGCCGTCGCCGATGCAGGGCAGGGCGGACACGCCTTCGGTGATCAGATAGGCGGGCGGCCGCATGTTCACGACCTCGGCCGCGCCGGGATAGCCGACAGGGCCGGCGCCGCGCATGAACAGCAACGTGTCGGGCGTGATGCCGGTCGCCGGATCATCGATGCGGTGATGATAATCCTCCGGCCCGTCGAACACGATCGCGGGGCCTTCGAACGCATCCGGGTCGTTCGGGTTGGACAGGTAACGGTCGCGAAATTCCTCGCTGATGACGCTGGTCTTCATGACCGCCGCGTCGAACAGGTTGCCCGACAGTACCAGGAAGCCGGCTTCCTCCTTCAGCGGCTGGACGAACGGACGGATGACCTTCTCGTCCTCGATCGCGACGCCGCGGCAATTCTCGCCCATGGTCTTGCCGTTGACGGTCATCGCGCCTTCGCGGATCAGGCCCTGTTCGATCAGTTGGCTGACAACCGCAGGCACGCCGCCGGCGCGATAATAATCCTCCGCCAGATACTCGCCCGCAGGTTGCAGATTGACGAGCAGCGGAATCTTGTGACCCACAGTCTCCCAGTCCTTGAGCGGCACATCGACGCCCATATGGCGGGCGATCGCGGTCAGGTGGATGGGAGCGTTGGTCGATCCGCCGATGGCGCTGTTGACCGCGATGGCGTTGTGAAACGCGTCCACGGTCATGATGTCGGAAGGCTTCAAATCCTCATGCACCATCTCCACGATCCGCTTGCCGGTCAGGTAGGCCGCTTCCTGCCGGTCGCGATAGGGCGCGGGGATCGCGGCGGAGCCCGGCAGCATCATGCCCAGCGCTTCGGCCAGGCTGTTCATGGTGCTGGCCGTGCCCATGGTGTTGCAATATCCTGTCGACGGCGCGGAGGAGGCGACGAGCTTGATGAAGCCTTCATCGTCGATCTTGCCGGCGGCCAGCAACTGGCGGGCATGCCAGACGATGGTGCCCGAGCCAGTGCGCTCGCCCTTGAACCAGCCGTTCAGCATCGGGCCGACCGACAGGGCGATGGCCGGAATATTGACGGTGGCGGCGGCCATCAGCAGCGCCGGCGTGGTCTTGTCACAGCCGGTTGTCAGGATCACGCCGTCGAGGGGATAGCCGTATATCGCTTCCACCAGGCCGAGATAGGCGAGGTTGCGGTCAAGGCCGGCGGTTGGGCGCTTGCCGGTTTCCTGGATCGGATGGACCGGGAATTCCAGGGCGATGCCGCCCATTTCGCGGATACCGTCGCGCATCCGCTCGGCCAGCACCAGATGATGGCGGTTGCAAGGCGACAGGTCGCTGCCGGTCTGGGCGATGCCGATGATGGGCTTGCCGCTGCGCAATTCGTCGAGGCTGAGGCCGAAGTTCAGATAACGCTCCAGATAGAGCGCGGTCATGTCGATATTTTCGGGATTATCGAACCAGGCGCGGCTGCGCAGTTTCGAGGTAGAACTGGACGAATCGCTCATAGGGCATCCTGACGCAAAGGGAGGCGGCGCGCGTTGACGCGCTTGTGATGCTGATATACTCATACATATTCTATTTCAAGCTGGCGAAGAGGATTGTTGTGAACGCTATCGCGTTACCGGTCGCGAGGGTGGCCCTTTGACCTACCGCATAGTCGGCGATTGGGGCACCACCCGCCTGCGACTGTTCAAATTGGAAGGCGAAGCGATCGTCGCTCGCGCTCACGGACCGGGCATCGGCGGCATCGGCGATGGCGCGGAGGCAGCGTTCGTCGCCACGGTCGGGACCTGGCTGGCGGATGGCTTGCCGCAGTCGGTTACGCTGTGCGGCATGGCGGGCGCGCGGGACGGATGGATGGAAGCGCCTTATGCCGAATGCCCGTCGGACGGGCAGGCTTGGCGCAGCGTCGCGCGTTGCTTCGACTGGGAAAAGACGTCGGTCGCGATCCTTGCAGGACTGGCGTGTCAGCACGACGACGGCATGCCGGACGTGATGCGCGGAGAGGAGACGCAGATTTTCGGCGCATGCCAGCTCGACCCCGCTCTGGCTCAGGGGCGGCATCTGATCGCGTTGCCCGGCACGCATAATAAATGGGCGCTGTTGGAGGAGGGCCGGGTCATCACGTTCCGGACTGTTCCGACCGGCGAACTATTCGCGCTACTCAAGGACCGGTCCACCTTGGGAGGCGGAGGGCGTATCGGAGACCCGGCGGAGGAGGCTGCAGGCTTTGCCGAAGGGCTGGATCAGGCCGATGGAGGGCGGTTGCTGACATCTCTTTTCGCCACGCGCACGATGCGTCTGCGTTCGGGGCGTTCGGTCAGTTGGACCATGGGTTATCTGTCCGGCCTGCTGATCGGCTGCGAGATCGGCGAAGTGCGGGCGAGCCTGGGTGACGGGCAGGACATCGTCCTGATCGGCGACCCACAGCTTTGCGCGCGCTATGCGCAGGGACTTGGCCTGCAAGGGCTGCAAAGCCGGACGATGGACGGAGAGGCATGCGTGGTTGCAGGCCTCACGATGGCGGAAGGAAGGGTGGTATGACGGTTGACGAACTGCTGGCTGATGGCGCGCCTCCCGTATGTGCGATCCTGCGTGGCGTGCGGCCCGATGAAGCGGTCGATATCAGTGCGGCGCTGATCGAGGCGGGCATCCGCATTTTGGAAGTGCCGTTCAATTCGCCGGAACCGCTGCGCAGCATTGCCGCCATGCACAATGCATTCGGGTCAGAAGCGCTGATCGGTGGGGGTACGGTGCTGAGCGTCGGGGCTGTGGAGGATCTGCACGGAGCGGGCGGGCGCATCATGGTGACCCCCAACACCAACGTGGAGGTGATCGCCAGGGGTGCGGAACTGGGGCTGGAAATGCTGCCCGGCTTTATGACGCCTAGCGAAGCCTTCGCGGCGATCGGTGCCGGTGCCAGCCGGATCAAGCTGTTTCCCGCCGGACGGCTGGGGCCGGCCTATGTGAAGGCGGTGAAGGACGTGCTGCCACGCAATGTGGGAGTGTGGGCCGTTGGCGGCACCGACGCTGATACGATCGGGGAATGGCTTGCGGCCGGGTGCGAGGGCGTGGGCGTGGGCGGCGCACTCTATCGACCTGGCGATGGAGCCGCTGTCGTGGGTGAACGCGGCCGCGCGCTGGTCGCGGCCTGGGGAAGGGCGCGCGGTTGACGCGGTGCGTTGCGGCTGAGACATCACGCCGCTTGAAAAGCCCAACGCCTGGGCGCATGCACCGGCCATGACTGTATATCGCTCTGACGGCACCATGCGGCCTGCCGCATTGGCCCGGTGGCTCCTCTTGGTCGCTTGCCTGGTCTTCTGCATGGTGGTGGTGGGGGGCATTACCCGCCTCACCGAATCCGGCCTGTCCATCACCCAATGGAAGCCGATTACGGGAGCCATCCCGCCGCTGTCGCACGATCAGTGGGTGGAAGCCTTCCGCCTTTATCAGCAGATTCCGGAATATCGTCAGATCAACCGGGGGATGAGCCTTTCGGATTTCCAGTTCATCTTCTTCTGGGAATGGCTGCACCGGTTGCTTGGTCGGCTGATCGGCCTTGCCTTCGCACTGCCGTTTGCCTGGTTCGCGGTGAAGCGGGCGATCCCGCGCGGCTATGGACTGCGTCTGGTGGCGTTGTTGGCGCTTGGCGGACTTCAGGGTGCGATCGGATGGTGGATGGTGAAGTCGGGCCTGTCCGTTCGCACCGACGTCAGCCATTATCGCCTGGCTGTGCATCTGCTCACTGCCCTCTTCATCATGGGTGGGCTTATCTGGACGGCGCTCGATCTGCGGGCGTTGGCGCGTGACCCGCGGTCGCGTCCTGCGACGCTGCGTCCGTTCGCGCTCGTGGTGCTGCTCCTTCTTGCCGTGCAACTGATGCTGGGCGCGTTCACGGCGGGGCTCGATGCGGGCTATGTTTCCAGCACATGGCCGCTGATGAACGATCATCTGGTGCCGGAAGGGATCAGCTGGATGGGATCGGCCTGGGCGACGGTGTCGAGCGACCCCTATCTCGTCCACTTTCTCCATCGCTGGTGGGCATGGATCGCGGCCGCAGCCTTGTTCGTGCTGGCGGCTCGGGCGAAACGAGCGGGTTGTCGCCCCGCAGCCATTGCCATCCATGCGGCGGTCGGCGCGCAGATCGTTCTGGGCATCGCAACCGTCATGAGCGGGATTGCCCTGCCGCTGGCCGTGCTTCATCAGGCGGTGGGCGCTCTGGTGGTGGCTGCGGCGGCATGGGGGGCGCATGCGGTGGGAGCGTATCGACGGTGAGGCCCGCGTCCTTCCTGCCCGCGTCCTTCCTGCTCGCGGCGGCGATCTCTCAGCCCGCGGCAGCCGAAGCCATCGCCATTCCCTTCGCGCCGCCGACCGGGATGGCGCTGACGTACCGGATCGACCAGCATCGTCCCGTTGCCGGGCAGGACAGCCTCTTTCGCGCAGTGCGCCGGTTGCGGTTCGAACGGGCAGGCAGCGGATATATGCTCTATGCCACCTTGCAATCGATCGACACGGATGCACCCGCATCCGGGGCCGAGCCCTATCGCGCGGCGCTTGGACCGCTGGTGGGCGTCGAGATGCGCTTCCGGTTGGACGGCAAGGGTCGTATCGTGGCGCTCGAAGACATGGACGCCGTCTGGACCAGTGTGCAGACGGGTCTTGCCGCGATGCTCACCACTTTTCCGTCTGACAGCAGCCGTTACAAGGCCGCCGCGCGCGTGCAGGCGTTGTTCGCTGGGCTTTTGGCCGAGGGGAGGCTGGCATTGCTGGCCGGGGAATTACAGCCCTTGTTCCTCTTCTCCGGCAGCGATGTCGCCGACGGTCCGGGCCGAGGGCTCCGCACCATGGCAGGCTCTCCGCTGGGCAAGCCGGTCGAGGTGGAGGGAACCCTGAAGATAACCGCGCAGACGCCGGCCAGGCTCGCCCTGGAGGAGAAGCTGGCGGGAGAGGGGGTTCAGGTGGCGGTTCGCTACGGCCTTTCCCGCCAGACCGGCATCGTTGAAGAACAGGAGCGTACCCTGGTCGCCGGCGCGCTGGCGATGAAGGAGAACAGGAGCCTGACGGCGGCCAAATAGTGCAAGGTATTATTTTACCCGTCAGCAAAGCCGCCGAATCTCTTGACTTCACCGTGGGCAATCGTCATTAGCGCCCCACTTCCGGGTGTCGGCAACGGCGCCCGGTTCCTTTTTTCATTCGGAGCATAAGCACCATGAAGGCGCTGATGAAGACCACCAAGCCGGCGACCCCGGCAACGGTCGAAAAGAAGTGGATCCTGATCGACGCGGAAGGTCTCGTCGTCGGCCGCCTCGCTTCGACCGTGGCGAATATCCTGCGCGGCAAGCACAAGCCGAGCTTCACCCCCCATGTCGATTGTGGTGACAATGTCATCATCATCAACGCGGCGAAGGTGAAGTTCACCGGCCGTAAGCTGACCGACAAGGTTTACTACAAGCACACCGGCTACGCCGGCGGCATCAAGGAAACCACGCCCGCCAAGATCCTGGAAGGCCGTTTCCCCGAACGCGTCCTGGAAAAGGCCGTGGAGCGCATGATTCCCCGTGGCCCGCTGGGTCGTCAGCAGATGCGCAATCTGCGCATCTTCGCCGGTGCCGAGCATGCTCATGAAGCCCAGAACCCCGAAGTGCTCGACTTCGCGTCGCGCAACCGCAAGAACAAGGTGGGTGCATAATGTCCGATAACCGCCAGTCCCTGTCCGACCTCGCGTCGCTGACCGCCAATGCCCCTGCTGTTCCGGCCGCTGTCGAAGGCGGCGAAGCGCCTGCCGCTCCGGTCCAGCCCTCCGCTCCGCTGCGCGCGCAGGAAATCGACGGCCTCGGCCGCGCCTATGCCACCGGCCGCCGCAAGGACGCCGTCGCCCGCGTGTGGGTGAAGCCCGGCACCGGCAAGATCACGGTCAACGGCCGCGATCAGGAAATCTATTTCGCCCGTCCGACCCTGCGCCTCGTCATCAACCAGCCCTTCGGCGTGACCGATCGCGTGGGTCAGTATGACGTCGTGTGCACCGTCAAGGGGGGTGGCCTTTCGGGCCAGGCCGGCGCGGTCAAGCATGGCATCGCTCAGGCACTCAGCAAGTATGAGCCCGCGCTGCGCAGCGCGGTCAAGGCCGAAGGCTTCCTGACCCGCGATCCCCGCGTCGTTGAACGTAAGAAGTACGGCAAGGCGAAGGCTCGCCGCAGCTTCCAGTTCTCGAAGCGCTGATCGTTTCCAGAGACAAGGGAAAGGGGCCGGTTTTCCGGCCCCTTTTTTCATGCCCGGCTGGCGTCAATTGTCGCGAGGCACGGCCACATCGATCGCCCCGGCGGCGATCTTCACCATTGCCGGAGTCTTTGCCAGCACCTCCCCGTCGATCGAGATGCGCTGTCGTGGCCGCGTGTCGATGCGGAAGGACGCGCCATGAAATTCCTGCGTCAACGCGTTGCGGTCCCGCAGCTTGACGAATTTGGCGTACCAGTCCCAGGCCAGATGCGGTTTCGACCGGCCCACAACGGCCTGGATCACGATCTCGCCGGTATCGACGGCGGCCGTGTCGGACAGTTCCACGCCACCATGATAAGGGCCGTTGAGGATGCGCACCTCCGTCGACCAGAGACGATGTTCCTTGACGCCATCGTCGATGATCAGGCGGAAAGGACGGAAGCCGACCGAACATTTGACCGCCCAGATCAGATAGCCGATGCGGCCCAGATAGCGCTTGAGCTTGTGCGGCACCGTTTGCCCGATCATGGGCGACAGGCCTATCGACGCCGCATTCACGAAATAATCCCGGTCGATCATGCCGAGATCGACGCGACGCCGGCGTCCGGTGGCAATCGCCTGCACCGCGCCGTCAAGGTCGAGCGGCAGCCCCAATGTCCGCGCGAAGCTGTTGGCCGTGCCGAGCGGCAATACGCCGAACACGCAGTCCCGGCCCACCAGTTCGTCGACCGTGCCCGACATGGAGCCGTCGCCTCCGCCGACGATCACCATCGGCGCTCCTCCCTCGACCGCCTGCCGCACGGTGGGCGCGAGTTGATCCGGGTCTTCCACGCCATGCGCCGCGATCAGGCGGATGCCGGCCGCTTCCAGCTTCTGCCGGGCCTGCATGAACAGATCCTGGCCCCGGCGACTATGCGCATTGACGAGAAGGGCGGCTTCCTTGGGGAGCGGTTTCGTTTCCATGCTGCAACCAATTCCCGGCGAGGCATTTGGGTCCGCAGGAAACAGGAGCGGCATATATTCGTTAGCCTGCCATGGCCCGCATCGCCCATCTTTCCGACATCCATTTCGGCGCGAACGATCAGAAGATCGTCGATGCCGCAACCGCCTGGCTGCAGGAGCGCCGCCCGGACCTGACGATCATCAGCGGCGATTTCACGCAACGGGCGCGGGTCGAGCAGTTCCGGGCCGCGTCGGCATGGCTCAACCGGCTGCATGCCGCGGGCCTGAAGACACTGGTCGTGCCGGGCAATCACGACATCCCCTTCTACGACCTATTCCGCCGTTTCGTCCGGCCGCTGCACCGCTATGAACGCTATATCAGCAATGTGCTGTGCCCCTGGTATGAGGATCGCGAGGTGGCAATCCTCGGCCTCAACACCGCCCGTTCGTTGACGATCAAGGACGGTCGCATCAACCATGCCCAGATAGACCTGTTGCGCGACCACTTCGCCGCCGTCCCGCCTGACAAGACCCGTATCCTCGTCACCCATCATCCGCTCTTCGCCATGCCCATAGGCAAGGGCGGCGAGTTGAGCGAAGCCGTCGGGCGGCACGACGACGCGGTAAAGGCCGTGTGCGAGGCCGGGGTCCACCTGACGCTGGCCGGCCATTTCCACCGCACCTATGCGGAGGCCGCGCAAAAGATGGCCGAGCATAGCGGCGGCGCACTGGTGATCCAGGCGGGCACCGCGACGTCCACCCGGTTGCGCAACGATGAGCCGCAGAGTTTCAACTGGCTGCATGTTCGCCGCAACAATGAGATGGAATTGCAGGTCATCGTCTGGGATGGCGCGGCGTTCCGCAGGGCCAGTCATGTCGAATATTGCCGGCAGGAGGAGGTCTGGACCGCGCGGGAGGTGGTGGAGCAACCGACGGTAGGCACCGTGGAACCGGGCCGCATGACCGGTGGAAGAATGTAGGATTTCTTCCGCTTAACTTCGCATATTTCCCGTAGAATGCGACATAGAATGGCGCCGGTAGGAAATTTCCTGACAACAGCGCGCGCAGCCGGCCTCCTTTCCCGACCGATCCAATGTGGCAGGTCGGAATGGTGGTAGGACAGGCTTCATCCGCCCAGGCTTCGGCGCAGCATGTCCGCGTCCTTCTTGAGCCGAAGGATCTGTTCCATCCGTAGCGCCATCCGTTCCATCAGCGCCTCGCCCAGGCAGCCGCACCGTTCGCGCATGGCCGCGCCCTGATCGGTCAGGAACACGTTGACCTGCCGTTCGTCCGCCGGGTTGCGGCGGCGCTCGACATGGCCCGCCGCTTCCAGTCGCTTCACGAGGGGCGTCACCGTACTCGATTCCAGCGCCAGCCGGTCAGCGATGGCGCCGATGGTGCGCCCGTCCTCCTCCCATAAAGTGTGGAGCACCAGATATTGCGGGTAGGTGATGCCGAGCATGTCCAGCGTAGGCTTATAGGCGCGGGTTATGGCCATGCTGGCCGCATAGAGCGAATAGCAAAGCTGGTCTTCCAGGGGCAAGGCGGCGGCCATGGGAGGCTCCTCGACAGTGTTTCTCACAAAATTGCATATCGGGATAAATAATATCTGGACAAGCCGGCAATTGAATTTATATATCGCGATAACAGTTACCACGAAAGGAGATTGAGCATGTCCGTAAACGCCCTCTATACCACCCGGGCCACTTCCACTGGAGGCCGCGACGGCGAATCCCGTACCGAAGACGGCCGTTTCGCCGTAAAGCTGTCCACGCCCAAGGAACTGGGCGGCGCCGGCGGCGAAGGCACCAATCCCGAGCAGCTGTTCGCGGCCGGCTATTCCGCCTGCTTCATCGGCGCGCTGAAGGTTGCCGGCGGCCAGTTGAAGATTCGCGTCCCCGCAGAAACGAGCGTCACCGCCACCGTGGGCATCGGCCCCCGCTCGGAAGGCGGCTTCGGCATCACGGCGGACTTGACGATCAGCCTGCCCGGTCTGGATCGCGCCGACGCAGAGAAGCTGGTCGAAGCAGCGCACCAGATCTGCCCTTATTCCAACGCGACCCGCAACAATGTGGATGTCGGCCTGACCGTCGCCTGACAGCCAGCCTTCCATCGTGACGGCGGATGAAGGGGAGGGGCGTCAGCCCTTCCCCTTCAGCGCGTCTGCCAGCGAGACGGTCGCGCTGCCGCGTCGGGCGGGTTTTGCCTGGCTGGGATCGGGCTTCCAGCCCGAAAGATAGAGGATCGCCATCTGCTCGCCGGTGCGGCCGTCCGCATCGGCCGCCTGCGCGAAATGCGCTGCCGCGCGCATGAGGATGCCGCGGGAGAGCGTAGGCGGCCGCGTCGCCAGCACGTTTCCCGCCCCCATGCCGCGCAGGTCGTGCATCAGGCGGACGATGTCGCCATAGCGTATGGTCAGCGTCTCGCCGTCCGCTACCGGCATGGCGAAGCCCGCGCGGCTGAGCAGGTCGCCCGCCGCGCGGACGTCGACCTGCGGGTGGACATGCTGCGCCGGGCGGTCGCCTTCGGCCGCCAGCAAGGCGCCCTTGAGCCGCGGCAGGCTGCCCGCGCCGGTGAAAGCAGCCAGCAACAGCCCGTCCGGGCGCAGGATGCGCCGCATCAGGATCAGCGCGCCGGGCAGGTCGTTGACGCTGTCCAACGTGCCGCAGGCCAGGATCAGGTCGAAACTGTCGTCGGCAAAGGGCAGGGCGTCCTCTTCCGCCTGGACGCCCAGCGCGGCTCGCGCCGCCAGAAAGCCGGGATCGACGCAGGCGACACGCTTGCCCATGGCCTCCAGCGCGGCCTTTGCGCTGCCGTCGGGACAGCCGATGACCAGAGCCTCCGGCAGATCGCGCTGAACGTCCCGCAGCCGGTCGATCAATTCGTCCAGCATGGCGCGATAGAGGAAGTCATGAGCGGCGAAGCCCGGCAGCATGCGATCGCGTTGACGCGCGCGGCGGGAGCGATCGAAAATATCGGGGCGGGAATCCATGGGGGCCTTGTGCATGGGCGGGGAAGCGGGAACAAGGCAGATGATGCCTCTGGCCCCGCTTCTCAAGGCTGCCCTTCGCCCCGCGCTCGATTATGCGCTGCCGCCGCGCTGCCCTGGCTGCGGCGCGATCGTCCAGGAGGATTTCGCCTTTTGCCTGCGTTGCTGGAGCGGGATGGCCTTTCTGGGTGAGCCATGTTGCGCGCGATGCGGTGCGCCGTTCGATCATGATATGGGCGAAGGCGCTGAATGTGGCGCCTGTATCGGCGATCCACCGCCCTGGGACAGCGCCCGCGCGGTGCTGGCCTATGGCGATGTCGCGCGCACGGTTGCGCTGCGCCTGAAATATGGGCGACGGATCGGCCTCGCCCGGCTGATCGCGCGACAGATGGTGCGCCACACCGGAAGCGGGCCGGCGCTGATCGTGCCGGTGCCGTTGCACCGATGGCGGCTGTGGCAGCGTGGTTTCAACCAGTCGGCTTTGATCGCGGACCATCTGGGGCGGCTCACCGGCTGGCCGGTAGAGAAGATGGCGCTGCGGCGCGTCAAGCGGACCGCGCCTTTGCGAGGCATGAACCCGAAGCAGCGGGCGCGCACGGTCCGCGGCGCCTTCGCGCTGGAGCCGGGCCATCCGTTCGGCGGACAGCGGTTGCTCCTGATCGACGATGTCCACACCAGCGGGGCGACCGCGGCGGCCTGCGCGCGCGTTTTGAAGCAGGGCGGGGCGGCCGAGGTTCGCCTGCTTTGCTGGGCGCGGGTCTTGCCGGACGGGGTGGAGCCCGATTGACAAAGCGGTGCGTTCACCCAATTTGCCGGAAAAGGAGCATTTTTGATGGCGCATGTCGAAATCTACACGAAAGGCTGGTGCGGTTACTGCGCGCGGGCGAAGGCGCTGTTGCAGGACAAGGGCGTGGCGTTCGATGAATATGACATCTCCATGGGCGGACCCAAGCGGGACGAAATGTTGAGCCGGTCCAATGGCGGAAGCACCGTGCCGCAAATCTTCATCGACGGGCAGCATGTCGGCGGCAGTGACGCGCTGGCTGCGCTGAACCGCGAGGGCAGGCTGGACGCCATGCTGGGACTGTGAAGCCGATGCGCGCCGCCCTTTTCCAGATGACCAGCGGCGTCGATCCCGCCGCCAACGCCGCCGCCATCGTCGAGATGGCGAAGCGCGCGAAGGGGGAGGGCGCGGACATGCTGTTCACGCCGGAAATGGCGGGATGCCTGGACCGGGACAGGGCGCGCGCCGCGCAGACGCTGCGATCGCAAGCGGAGGATGTGGTGCTGGCAACCGTGCGCGAGGCGGCGGCGCGGGAGGGCCTTTGGGTGCACATCGGCTCGCTGCCGCTCAAGGATGAGAGGGCGGACGGGCGCTGGGCCAACCGCAGTTTCCTGATCGACGATAGCGGCGCGATCCGGGCGCGCTATGACAAGATCCACCTGTTCGACGTCGATCTCGCCACCGGCGAAAGCTGGCGGGAGTCCGCCGTCTACGGGCCGGGCGAACAGGTGGTGGTGGCCGATACGCCATGGGGGCGGATGGGCTTTTCCATCTGCTACGACATGCGCTTTCCCGATCTGTATCGCGCGATGACCAATGCGGGCGCGACGATCCTGCTGGCTCCCGCCGCCTTCACCGTGCCAACGGGGCGGGCGCACTGGCATATCCTGCTGCGCGCCCGTGCGATCGAGGCGGGCTGCTTCGTCATCGCGACGGCGCAGACCGGGCATCATGAAGACGGACGCACCACCTACGGCCACAGCATCGTCATCGATCCGTGGGGCGAGGTTCTGCTCGACATGGGCGAAGAGGCGGGCCTGGGGCTTGCGGACATCGACCTGTCGCGCATAGGGGACGTGCGCGGGCGCGTGCCCGCACTCGCCAACCGACGTCCGATACCGGAGGATGTGACCGTTTCGTGATCGTGTTCGACCTGAAATGCGCCGGCCACGGCCATGTGTTCGAGGCCTGGTTCGGATCGTCCGCCGACTATGAGGATCAGCAGGCGCGCGGGCTGATCGTTTGCCCGGTCTGTGGCGATGCTGATGTGACAAAGGCTGTCATGGCACCCGCCGTTGCGACGAAGGGCAATATGCGGCCGGAGCCTTCGCCCGCCCCCGACGGCGCACCCGTGGCGATGGCGCAGGATCCCGCGAAGATGCGCGCGATGATCGAGGCGCTTGCGCAGGCGCAGAAAAAGGCGCTGGAGGATTCGACCTGGGTCGGGCGCGATTTCGCGGCGCAGGCGCGCGCGATGCACTATGGCGAACAGGATCGCGCGAGCATCCATGGCGAGGTCGCTCCGGCGGAAGCGCAGGCCTTGGTCAGCGAGGGGGTGGAGGTCGCGCCGCTGCTGTTTCCGGTCGTCCCCCCGCACGCGAAGAATTGACCGGCCGGCCCCGGCGCAATAGAGCGCTGTCCTGCGTGCGCCCATAGCTCAGCAGGATAGAGCGTCGGATTCCTAATCCGAAGGCCACAGGTTCGAATCCTGTTGGGCGCACCACCCATTCCCACAATGTCGATGATTCTGAGGTTGGCTTTGGCCAAGCCGCAAAACCGGCGCAGTTCCGCGCCGTCTGTCGGTAGTGCTGACAAAGCGGTGGCCACTGAAACAGGTTCTACCGGCTCAGAAATGAAAAAGAGGCCGCCCGTCTCAGGCGGCCGCTTCAGGTGGCACCGGATTCCGGATCAGTCGAAGCCGAGCGCCTGGCGCTGCGCTTTCCAGTCCATCGGGATGGCCGCCATCTTCATGAGCTTGCGGCACGTCAGTGCCGATGGCTGGTGGCCGTCCAGAATGGCAGCGACGATGTCCGGCGCGAGGAATGCCAGTCGAGCGAGGCGTTCAGCAGAGCGGTCCTTCGCCGCACTTGTTTCAGTGAAGAACTGCTGGCATCAGACGGTGCGGATCGTCCCACCGTCGATGACGAACTCAGCGCCGTGAATGGCGGCCGCCCGGTCGGCGGACAGGTAAGCGATAAGGTCGGCGACCTCTTCGGGTTCGGCGCCACGGCCGATTGATATTCCGCCAAGTGCATCGAGCACGGACTGACGCGCGTCCTCGATTGTGCCGCCATTGGCGGCTTGAAGCATGGCGAGAAAATCTCCCGTGGCTTCCGTCATGATCCACCCTGGCGAGACAGCGTTGACCCGCACTCCTTTGGGCCCGAGCTCCTTCGAGATCGACTTGCTGTAAGTCCGAAGCGCAGCCTTGGCGGCGGCATAGCCGGTCGTGGATTCCGGCAGCGGCAGAACGGACTGGATCGAGGTGACGTGCACGACGACGCCCTTGCCTCGCTCGAGCATCTGCGGGATCAGCAGGCGGTCGAGCCGGACGGTCGCCAGCAGGTTGAGGTTCAACTCGGCAAGCCAGTGCTCGTCCGTCAGCGCGACAAAGCCACCAGCGGGCGATGCCGACCCCCCTACGACGTGAGCCAGGATATCGATCCCGCCCAACTGCTTCATCGCCGCCTTGGCAAGCGCCTCGCCGCCTTCGGGCGTGGTCAGGTCCGCCTGCACATATTCGACGCCTCCGATCGCGTCCTTTATTTTTCGGGCCGCGGTTATGACCCGCGCGCCACCCGCCAGGAAGCGCTCAACGGTCGCGCGGCCCAATCCCTTGGTGCCACCACTCACGAGCACGCGCTTGCCGGCGAACTCGGTGGGATCCGCTTTGATGCTCATAGCGTCACCTTCAGCGTCTTGATGCCGCCGCTTTCCAGCGTGAAGCGATAGGTGAAGCGCAGCGGGCTGCCCGGAAAGTCGCCATAGGCCGGACCTTCGACGACGACATCGCCCGCGTCTTTATGGACGCTGTCGGGCGTGAAGATAGCCTTCACCGGAATGACTTCCGCTTCGAGCAGATGGCGGATCGCCGCCTGTCCTTCGAATGACTTGCCGTTGTCGATGAAGACGGCGTCATCCAGGAAGGGCTTCAACATGCCATCAAGGTCAAGACGGGCATTCGCCTCGACGTAGTCGGCAATTGGCTTGGGCAGTTCCAACGACATGATCGTCTCCTCAGCAGTGACGAGGAGGATTTAGCGATGGACATTCCGCCTGATAATCGAGACAAATCGCCATAGCGTGTCACGGAAAACGGGATAATGAGTCGCCATTCGCTGATCGAGCTGGAGGCGGTGCTTGCCATCGTGCGGTGCGGTTCGTTCCGCGCGGCGGCGCTCGACCTTGGTCTATCGACAACCGCCATCAGCAACGCGGTGGGCAAGCTCGAACGCGAGCTGGCGGTGCGGCTGTTCAATCGCACCACCCGCAGCGTCTCACTCACTCACGCCGGGCGGATCTTTGTCGCGCAGATCAAGCCAGCGCTCGAAGATATTCAAAAGGCGATGAACACGGCTCGCGCGCAGCAGGAGGTGCCATCGGGCACGTTACGCATCAACGCCTTCGCGACGGCGGCGCGCGAGATCATGGCGCCGCTCGTGCTGGCCTATCTGCAGCGCTATCCGCAGGTACACATTGACCTCGTCACAGAGGGGCGGCTCGTCGACGTCATAGCGGCAGGGTTCGATCTTGGGGTGCGCAGCGCGGACTTTGTGCCGAGCGATGCGATCGCCATCCCGCTCGGCCAAGTACGGCGCATGGCGGTTGCGGCGTCACCCGCCTTCTTCGATAGCCGGCCGATCCCCCAGGTGCCGCAGGAATTGCTCGGCCACCCCTGTCTGCGGATCCGGCTCCCAAATGGCGCCTTGTTCCGATGGCGCTTCGAGAAGGACGGCGAGGAACTGCAGGTAGATGTCGAGGGGCCGATCACGCTCGACGAGGCCTCTCTGTCGCGGATTGCAGCAACGAATGGCGTCGGGATCGGCTATTTCATGGAAGCCGACGTTCGCGAGGATATTGCGGCGGGCCGCCTCGTGCGCATCCTCGAGGACTGGACGCCGCCGCTCGCACCGCTGTGCCTTTATTATGCCAATCGGCGCAATTCCTCGGCCGCTTTCAAGGCTTTCATTGCACTTGCGCGCGACACGGCCGCCGGAAGCTAGCAGACCAGCGGCGGCTCTTGGCTTTCAAGAATACCACCCGAATGACCGCTAATGGGGCGCAGGCCGGTTGGTCGACTTTGCGCGGCGCGAGTGACGGGTTCCGGTGGAAGCTGCCATCCAAAGCCCAATTCGTGAACGACGCATTCTGGTCGACACCTGCCGGATTAGCAGACGGTCTGCATGTGGGGAGCGAGATTTGGGCGCTGAGCGTCTTGCAAGGGTCGACAACGGTAGGCGTCTGTTGAGACTTGGCGACCATTCCGGCGTTGGTCGTTTGGCGGCAGATCCCATCAAGAGCGGACATTCGCCCACTATGTCGGTGAGCGGGGCACCACCGACGAACTGGAATAGCCCAGCCTCTCAATCGGTGAAACCAGCTACGCTCCCCCTGTCATCAGGGACATCGCGCAAAGGTTGTTCTGGTTTCGATCGGAATCCGCCAAACTAAACCAGATTTCGGGGCGCCGCCTGCGGGCGCTCTATTGACAAGTGGTCGCCATCGCTGCCCGATGCAGGTGTTCGTCACACAGCTTACAGCTATGCTTGCGATTAAATGTGCTTTGGGGGGAAGTCGCGTGCGACACTGGGCACTGACAGCGCTTGGCAGATTGGCCTCATGGGTCAGACCCTCGCGAAGATTGGCAACTCATTCAATTTCGGCGGATTACCGCAGTGCGGATTTGCACGCTCCCACCAGATTGGAGGATGTACAGCCGGATTCAGCCCTTCAAGAGGAGCATCCTGGAACAGCGCTTGATCTGCCAACGCTTTCGGCAGTTTCCGCTATCAAACGAGCCATTTGCGCGGTGCCTATTAGCGAGATCGATGGCGAGCGATTTGACTTGCTTGTCGGGCCTTCGTCCATGCCCTTGCCCTATGAGGCCTTCAAGCGCGGCGAAATGGTCACGCCCGGAATGTGGGCACTGTATCTAGCGCTCCTTGCCTGAGGATCAGCGTGCAATAGGCACCCCCTTCGTGGGGTGATCGGCGTGCAAAAA
>NZ_LSJY01000023.1 GCF_001556865.1 Sphingobium sp. CCH11-B1
CCCCGCCGCGACCCGCCCGGCGACATCGTCCACCAGCGTGCGCAGCCAGTCGGTCCGGACCTGTCCGTCCGGGTCGACCAGCAGTGCCGACCCGATCTTGATGACCAGGCGGCGGATCAGGGCAGGGGGAAAGCCGGAAAGGGGGTGGGTCATGGTCCAATTTCCCCCCTCCCTTTGAAGGGAGGGGCAGGGGGTGGGTGCGCCGCGCGGGCGACGCGTCTGATCTGTCACCCGGAGATGGGGCTCGCTTCGTTCGCAACCCATCCCCGACCCCTCCCTTCAAACGGAGGGGAGTCTTAGTCGGTCAAATAGGGGACCACGGCTTGTCGGCCTCCGGCGCGTCTTCCTCTTCGCTTTCGGGCGGCTGATCCAGCAGCGGCAGCACCGCGTCCAGCAACACGCCGACGCCTTCGCCGGTCGCGCCGGAAATGATGAACACCTCTTCCACGCCCGCTTCGTCGCGCAACTGGTCGGCGATATCCTCCATCAGCTCCTGCCCCAGCAGGTCGCCCTTGTTCAGCACGACGAGCTGCGGCTTTTCTTCGAGGCCGCCGCCATAGGCAGCCAGCTCGTCGGTGACGATGCGGAACTGTTCGACCGGGTCGTCGCCGGTCGCGTCGATGAGGTGCAGCAGCACCCGGCACCGTTCGATATGGCCCAGGAACCGGTCACCGATGCCCGCGCCCTCCGCCGCGCCCTCGATCAGGCCGGGGATGTCGGCCAGCACGAATTCGCGGTCGCGGTGCAGCACGACGCCCAGTTGCGGCTTGGTGGTGGTGAAGGCATAGGCGCCGACCTTCGCCTTGGTGTTCGTCACCTGGTTGATGAAGGTCGACTTGCCGGCATTGGGCATTCCCACCAGCCCGACGTCCGCCAGCAGCTTGAGGCGCAGCCACACCCACATTTCCTGCCCTGGCCAGCCCGTACCATGCTGGCGCGGCGCGCGGTTGGTGCTGGTCTTGTAGGACAGGTTGCCGCGGCCGCCATCGCCGCCACGCAGCAGAACGATCCGCTGGCCCACTTCGGTGAAGTCGGCGAGCAGGTCCTGCTCATATTCCATGGTGCCGTCTTCCGGGTCTTCGGACCCGTCCACCGGAACGGGATCGGACAGGATTTGCGTACCGACGGGCACCTTGATGATCAGGTCTTCGCCGCCCGCGCCATAGCGATTCTTGCCCATGCCGGGCTGGCCGCGCTGCGCCTTGAAATGCTGGGTGTAGCGAAAGTCGATCAGCGTGTTGAGGCCGGCCACCGCCTCGAAGATGATGTCGCCGCCCTTGCCGCCATTGCCGCCGTCCGGCCCGCCATATTCGACATATTTTTCGCGCCGGAAACTGACCGCGCCGGGACCGCCCCAGCCGGACTTGATGAAGATTTTCGCTTGATCGAGGAAATGCATGGCGCGCCCATAGCGCCATCGGCGGGAAAGTTAAACCTTGGCCTGCTGCGCAAGGGATGCGGCTTCCTGCATCAGCGCGTGAGTCAGGCTGCGCGTCGCGATCTCGCGCGCCTTTTCGCGCGACAGGCCGATCGCTGCCGCCATCGGACCGCCCAGTTGCGAATCGCCCAGCGCCAGCAGCACCAGCATCAGCGTATTTTCCCGGATCAGGTCGGCGAGGTTGGACGTCAGCGCGCTCGCGGCGAGCTTGTCGACGAGCCGGTGGATCGCCTCCACCACCGGATCGAGTGCGTCCTCGTTGCCGGAAGACAGCATCCAGCTCGCGAGCGCGCCAGCGCCCTGCGCGTCGAAGGCGTCGAAGGTCATGTCGACGATGGTGCGCGGGCTGACCTCGCCGCGCCGCGCCGCATCGACCGCCTCGCCGATGCTGGCGGTGATGACTTCTGCCAGATGCCCCGCGAGCGCTTTCTGAAGCCCCGCCGCTGATCCGAAATGGTGCAGCAGATTGGCGTGGGTGCGCCCGATTCGCGCCGCCACCGCCTTCAGCGTCACGGACTGCGGCCCGGTTTCGATCAGCAAAGCGCGCGCTGCTTCGACGGCGGCAAGGCGGCTTTCATCCGGGCTAAGGCGTAGTCGCTTTATTGACATCAGTGTCAGTTACCATTATTTACATCAATGTAAGTAAGCATAGGAGGCGTCCATGACACCTGTCCAACTCACCATCACCCCGCGCGATCGCCGCTTCGGCCGCGATCACGCATCGGCGCGACATTGGCTGAACGGCGATCCGATCGCCACGGCTTTCTTCAATGCGCTGTCGATCACCTTTCCGCGCGGCGAAGCCTTCTTCATCGATTCCGTCCGCGCCTTTCGCGACGGTGTGTCCGAAAAGCTCGCGGGGGAGGTCGCGGCCTTCATCAAGCAGGAAGTGGTGCACAGCCGCGAACATCTCGCCTTCAACAGGCAGGTGACGGACCATGGCTATGATGTCACGCGCCTCGACGCGGACGTGACGATGGTGCTGGATCTTGCCTATAGCCGCCCGCCCATCATTCGCCTTGCCGCCACCATGGCGCTGGAGCATTTCACGGCCGTTCTCGCCCATCAATTGCTGCGCGACCCCCGTTATTTGGATGGTGCCGATCCGGAACTGGCCGCTCTCTGGCGCTGGCATGCGATGGAGGAGATCGAACATAAGGGCGTGGCGCACGACATATGGTGCCACGCGACCCGCGACTGGCCGCCCCTCAAGCGCTGGTGGGTCAAGTCGCTGATGATGCTGGTCGTCACCCGCCATTTCCTGCATCACCGCGCGCGCGGCATGGTCGAGCTTCTGCGGCAGGATGGCATGACACGCGTTCGGGCCTGGGGCGGCTTGCTGCATTACGCTCTGGTGCGGCCCGGCATCCTGCGCCGCACCGCCTGGCCCTGGATGCGCTACTTTCTGCCGGGCTTCCATCCGTGGCAGGTGGACGACCGGGCGCTCATCGCCCTTGCGGACACGCCCTACGCCGATGCGCGCATGGAAGGGGGAATGCCCTCAGCGGCTTGACCGGGCGGGCGGCGCAGGGTCTTATCGACGCATGTCTCAAGCGCCTGTCCTGCACACGCCCCGTCTGATCCTGCGTCCGCATGGCATTGCGGACTATGCCGCCTGCCGCCGCCTCTGGGCCGACGCCGATGTCGTCCGCTTCATCGGCGGCGCGCCGCAGGAGGCGCAGGCCGTGTGGTTCCGCCTGTTGCGATATGCCGGCATGTGGTCGCTGCTGGGCCACGGCATGTGGGTGATAGAGGAAAGGGAGAGCGGCGCGTTCCTGGGCGAAGCGGGCCTGCTCAGCGCCGAACGCGGCCTGCCCCAACTGGAAGGCGTGCCGGAAGCCGGTTGGGTGCTTGGCCCCGACGCGTGGGGCAGAGGGATCGCCACCGAAGCGATGCAGGCGGTGGTCACTTGGGCCGATGTCCATGTCGATACGCCCTCGCTCCGCTGCATCATCGATCCGGGCAACGGTGCGTCCATTAAGGTTGCCGAAAAGCTGGGCTTCCGCCCGCTGGTCGATACCCAGCTCAATGGTCACCCCACGCGCGTATTCGATCGCCCCCGCCAGCAGGAGGCCGCCTCCTGATGGGAAGGGCGGCCTCCTGCGGCAGGTGTCAGGCAGCGACGGGAAGCGCGTCCGCGTAAAGGTCCATGGCCGGATCGTCATTCCCATGTCCGCCTTCGCCTTCCTCGAACAGAAGGCAGTCGACCATTGCGTCCCGGCCCAGGCTGTAGCGGCGCTCGACCTGCCCGGCGAAGCGGAAGCCGAGCTTGCGCAGCACATTGCCCGATGCCGGGTTGTCGACGAAATGGCTGGCGCGGATGCCGCTAACACCGCTCGCCCGCGCCATGTTCATCACGGCGCGCGCGGCTTCGGTGGCAAAGCCAAGCCCCCAATAGGAGCGGGCGATCCAATATCCCAGTTCCGGCACGCCTTTCTCGTCCAGATGAATGTCGCACCCGCCGACCAGACGCGGCGCGCCCTTGGTGCGGGTGAAGGCGAGCAGCCGGGGCAGACGGACGTCATGCGGCAGCGACAGAAAGCCTTCCGCGTCCTCCAGCCCATAGGGGCTGGGCGCGCGCGCCAGGTTGCGCAGGATGGCAGCATCGTTGATGGCCAGCGCCAGCGCCGGCGCGTCTTCCATCCAGCCGGGACGCAGCAGCAGGCGAGGGGTACGGGCGAACATGCTATTCTCTCCTCTATTCCGCGCCGTTAGCCGCCGTTGATGACGGCTTGACGACGGTTCGCTCTGGATGGGTCGCGCCCGCTCGACGCGCGAGAAGGCGTTATGTTCCAGAGGCTTGAGGGATTTTGAGAGGGGGGTTCGCCCAACGGAAAAGGGGCGCCCCTCTACGGTGAGGAGCGCCCCTTAATTCCCTCGGATACCGGCGTCAGGCTCTGTGCCTGGACCCCGGGAGGATCGCCCCTTGCGAAGGACGACCCGTCATCAGTCGTCCGTTATTCGGCGGCTTCGGCTACCGCGTCGACCGACACATATTTGCGGCCAAGCTTGCCGGTGTGGAACACCACCTTGCCTTCGCCAAGCGCGAAGAGGGTATGGTCCTTGCCCATGCCCACATTGCGGCCCGGATAGACGCGGGTGCCGCGCTGGCGAATGATGATGTTGCCGCCGATCACGTCCTGACCGCCGAACTTCTTGACGCCAAGGCGCTTCGACTCAGAATCGCGACCGTTGCGCGACGAACCGCCAGCTTTCTTATGTGCCATGACCTAAACTCCTCGAATTCTTTGCTGCTGGCTCAGGCGCCGATCGACACGATCTTCAGGATCGTGTGATTCTGGCGGTGGCCGTTCTTGCGGCGATAATTGTGGCGGCGGCGCTTCTTGAAGACGATGACCTTCTCGCCCTTCGCCTGCGCGATGATTTCAGCGGCGACCGTCAGCTTCGACGCATCTTTCACGTCGCTGCCTTCGCCGGCGAACAGGACATCGCCCAGCGTGACCTTGTCGCCGGCTTCACCGGCCAGCTTCTCAACGACGATCTTGTCTCCGGCGGCGACGCGATACTGCTTGCCGCCCGTGCGCACGATAGCGAACATGGCTTGTCTCTTCTCGTTCAAATCTGCTTTACGCAGATCATCGAGGAGAAATCCTGTCGACCCGCGCGGGAATGTGGCCCGTTAGTGGAATGATGCGGCGCTGTCAACCGATCCGGCGCGCTTTCCGCACTGGCTTTTAGGGGGTCGCCTTCCTATCTTCCACTGGAACGGAAGGAACGAAGCGGCCGATGCGGCACATGGGGATAGATCGACGGAAGGAAAGGGGAGCGGGCAACCGTGCCATGCTTTTCGCCGCGCTCTGGACCCTGATCGCCGTGACGCTTCTGTCTGCCCTCGCACCGCTCGGTCCTCCCCTCAGCCGCGCCAGGGGTTCCGCCTTCAATCCCGCCACCAGCGAAGTGGCGGTGAAGGCGCACACCGCAATCCGGGTCGAGACAAGCCAAGCCCGCCGGCCGGATGGCGGCAACTCCATTCCGATGCTGCTTCTGTGCGTTGCGGTCCTGTGCCTGCTGGGCGGATCGAAGACAGCCGAACGGCATGGCGCTGGGCCGCTTGTCGATCCTCTCCCGCATCCCGCGCTGGCTGCCGCCCATCGCGCCCGCGCGCCTCCCGCCTTGGCCTGACGATTCGCAAAAGCCGGCCCGCCCCGCGCGGGCCTTCGTC
>NZ_LSJY01000024.1 GCF_001556865.1 Sphingobium sp. CCH11-B1
GGTCCGCCGCGATCCGCCCCAGCCCGACCACATCCCCGTCCGCCTCCACTTCGAAGGTCAGCGACGGGATGCGGTTGCCAAAGTCGGCCAGCGCCAGATCCTCGAACAAGGCATAGGCGACGCCGCGATGCGCCGGCGTCAGGTCCGCGCCCTGCGCCGACGCGATCAGCGGATCAACCGCCTGATCCTCGCCGCCCGGATAGAGGCGGAACCCGCTCATCTCGCTCTTGAAGTCGCCCGCCGCCCCGCGCAGCAGCTTGCCGTCCGCCCAGATGCGCCGGACCGCGCGGATGGGCCGCGCCGACAGCGCCACCGCGAAGCTGGCCGAATAGCTATAGCTGGTGACGCTGCCGCGCCCCTTGCCACCGCTCGTCTTCGTCACGCTTTCATTAAGGTCGGTGGCCCAGATCACCGTGCCCGCCACGCGCAACGTGCCGAACAGGCGCGGAACCTGCGTTCCATAACTGGATGTCTGGACCTGCAAATCGGCCATGCGCGGTCCCTGCCGTCCCTTCGGCCGGAACAGCACCGCATGATCGAACGCATTGCCGATCAACCCGCCGATCGCGCCTCCGATCGGCCCGCCCAGCGCGGTTCCCACCGCCGTCAGCACCATCGTCGCCATGCCTTGTCCCTTTCCCTCTCCTGCCCCCCGACCAGGGCCGGGGTTTCAGGTCCACCATCCCTCACGGGCACCGCCACCAGCCCAGCAGCGGCCAGGGCGAAGCGCCCGGCGTCTCCACCACGCGTCGCAATCCAGCATGGGCATGGACGAAGCCCGTCCCCGTCCAGATCATGAGGTGCAGTTGCATCGGCCCCGGCCGCGCCAGCGCGATGTCGCCCGGCGCGCCCCGCTCCACCCGCGCCAGCCCCGCCGCGCGCAGCCAGCCTTCCGCCCGGCGCGCGTCCCCGCTCCGCAATCCGTAGGCGCAAGGCCCCTCCCGCCCGGTCGCCACCGCCGCCAGCCCGACACAATCGATTCCCTCGCGCCCCCGGCCGTGCAGCCGGAACGGCGCGCCGATCATGGCGCGGGCGGCGGCCACCACCGCCGTCCCGTTCATGCGCCGGGATATCGGGTCAGAAGGTCCATGCCCGGCAGATAGGGCTCGCCGCGAAAATTGATGGCATTGCCGAACCGCGCGGCGCAGGTCGCCAGTTGCCGGTCGCATCCCTCGGTCAGCAGCGCCAGCGCCCCTTCCTCCACGGCAAAGGCAGGCGGATCGGCCAGGGTCAGCGCGTCCGCGCCATTGTCCGTCACCGCCTGCATCATCCCCGCATTGTCGCCCGTCAGCCAGCGCAGCGTGCCAAAGGCGTAGGCTCCCGGCGCCAACGCCGCGCCTGCAATCGCGACCGACGCTTCCTCCACCGCGCCCACCCGCGCGATCCGGCGTCGCGCCGCCATGTCCACCCGGCACGCCCGGTCGCCCAGCGTCGCGCGGCAGTCGGGCGAGGTGGATGGCGCGACCGGCGCGCCCAGCACGGCCGCCGCGCCGATCAGCTCCGCCGTGAAGGCCGCGCCCGTCCGCGCCACCGCGCCGATCGTCCCGCGCGCCAGCAGCAGCCACAGCGCGCCCGGCGCTTCCCATTCGGTCAGCCGCAGCTCCAGCGCCGCCCCGTCCCATCGCCCGGCCATCAGGTCGCGCTCGGTCAGCGCGTCGCTGGTCAGCGCGCCCGCCACATCGCTGTCTCCCCCGTCGAGCCCGATGCCGGCCCGCACGGCGGAAGGCGTCATCCCCGGCGCGGCTTGATAGGTCATGCCGCCCACCACAAGGTCGCGGTCATGGCTGGTCAGCCCCACCGCCACGCCGTCCCGCCGCTCGATCCGCCAGCAGAAGGCCAGCGTGCACAGCGGCTTGCCCAGCATCTCCGCCGCGCTCATTCGCGTATCTCCACCAGCGGCACGGACGGGGCCTCCCCGGCGGCGAAGGTCGCGCGATTGATCTCCAGCCGGTCTTCGGCAAAGCGCACCGGCACGTCGAACCGGTATCCGGCGGTCAGCACCACGCCCGCCGCCGGTGCCGCATCGAACGCGATCACGCCCATCCCTGCGTGGCTCCACCCGCCCGTCATCTCCACCCCGCCGGCCGCCACGCGGATGCTGCCCGGCACCGGCCGGGTGATGCGGCGGGCCTGCGCCTCTTCGCCCTGACCATAATGACGCATCAGCGGGAACTCGGCCCGCACCCCGTCGCCTATGCCCAGCCGCTGGTCGATGGGGGACGGCGGCGCGCCGGGCGGTCCGCTGCGGTCGTCATAGGGGTCGGTGAAGCGGAACCCGCGTGCCGCCCCCCGCCGCGCCCGGAAGAAGGCGATCAGCGCCGCCATGTCGCCGTCGGACCGCACCCCCGGCCCGGCGTCGAAGGACAGGCGCGCATCCGCCCAGTCGCTGCTTCGCCGCTCATGGCCCGACACGCTCTCGACGATCTGCGTCGAAAAAGCGGGACTGACGCTCGCCTCGCGCCCGATCGCCAGCGGAAAGACTATATCGTCAAAGGGCTGCACATCATCCTCCCCGGCAAAATTGAAGCAGGTGAAGCCGTCGCGGCACACCTGCGGCAGCGCCCAGATGAAGGTCGCCGCCGTCCCCCGCGCGACCGACGCCTGCGCGGCATCGGCAATGGCGCGCCATTGCGCGGCCTGCTCCGGCGCCAGCACAAAGCCCGCCAGATAATGCTGCTCCTCCGGCAGGTAGCCCAGCCGCTGCGTCGCCAGCGCCACGCCCCGCGCGGTGAGCGTCGGCCGCCCTTCCGTCACCCAGTCATAATCTTCCAGTTGCAACACGTCGAAGGCGGGCCTGGCCCAGCCCACCGGCATGTTGGCGCGCTTGGCTTCGGGCGCGCGCGGATCGAGAATGGTCGGCAGATAGGCCAGCAGGTGCGTCACCGCGTCCGGCGCAATCGCCTTCACATGCGCGCACAGCGCCGCCGTCGATGCGGCCAGCACTATGCCGGCCGCATCCAGCAGCGCCGTCTGCCCGGCGTTCAGGCTGCCCCAGACGCTCGGGATCGCCACCGGATCGCCGCCCAGCGCTGCCCGTGCCGCATCGTCATACAGGCATATCCGCCCGTCCCCCGGCATCACCCACCACCATGGCTCGCCGACCTGGAACAGGATCGGCAACCCCGCCTCCTGCGCGATGGCGACGAATGCGCCCGCGACCGCCTTCAGATAGGCCATCGCCCCTTCATGCGCCGGCGACAGCAAGGTGGACGGCGGCGCCCATCCGGTCAGCGCCGGGTCGCCATTCTCCGCCCGCTGCTTCCAGTCGTTCCAGCAATGCGCGTCGAACAATTCGTAGGACAGCGACCAGATGACGCCCATCCCCATCGCCCTGGCCCGCGCCGCGAAGTCCCGGTGCCAGGCCGCGCAGGGCGCATTCAGCACCCCGCCGGCCAGCGACACGTACAGCCCGTCCCCGGCCCGTTCGAGCCGGAAATAATGGCTCATGCCGACATAATGGTTGATCGCCCCGCGATAGCCCAGCGCATGGACCGCTTCCACGATCCGCTGCGGCGTCAGGTTGAACCCGTCGTCATAGCCGGTCGCCATCGACAGCCCATGTTCGGGCAGCATGGCGTCGCCCACGCCGATCACCGATCCCGCCCCGTCGCAACCTATGTCGCTCAGTTCCGCCCACCCCTCGACCGCCGCGGGGAAGGGCGTGTCGCCCGCGTCATAGCCCGGCGGCACCAGAGAGAGGAACATCCGGTCGATGTCGCCCGCCCACACCGGGTCCGCCTCCTCCGGCAACAGATATCCGCCCACCAGGGTCGCGAAATCGAGCGTGACGATCGCATCCTCCGGCCCGCCCTGTGCATAATTCCACAGCCGCACATACCAGGCGCGCGGGTTCCCGTCCGCGTCCCGCCCCTCGATCGTCAGCGTCGGCCCGTGCGTCTCGTCCAGCTTTCGCACGCCGCCCGACCGCCAGCGGAAGGACAGCCGGCACTCGCGAAAGTCCCGCGCCGTCTCATAGGCGATCAGGGGATGGCTCCAACGGTCCTCCGCTTCCCAGATCAGCCCCGCCAGATCGCCCGATCCGTAGAAGACCGCATCCATCCGCAACGACGATGGCCCTGTCGTCACCACGCTCGCCATCATCGGCCGGGGGAAATTGACGGTCCAGTGCGTCGCGGCAAAGCGCTTCATGAAGCGGCTTTCCTGCCCGCGCCGCGTGTCCGCCAGCCAATATTGCAGGCCGCCCATCGCTTCTTCTCCTATCCTATCGCGCCCTTGACCGCCCGCGCCACCTGCCGCGCGCTGCGCGCCAGCAACCGCGCCTCGCCTTCGCCGCCGCGCCCGTTGACCGCGATGCTCACCCGCACGTCCCGCGCCCCGCCGCCCGTCCCGGCCTGCACCTGCCCGCTGGTCGTCGGCACGAACAGTTCTGGCC